>CAYTFJ010000200.1:0-2510 GCA_964437075.1 uncultured Nannocystaceae bacterium | reverse complement strand
GGACGACTGCCTGTCTGAAGCCGTCCCAGATCCACAGTTTGTCTGACAAACCCGGGCTGAACGGCGACTCAGGCCCCATCGCATCCACAGCGAGTCGGCAACAGCCCCGACCGCCGTCCTCGATCGCACACGACGGTGACGTCGAGGCGCGTTCAAGCATCTATGCCGACAACGATGACACCGTCGTCTCGACCACCAGAGTCGACATCACGTACGCACCGGCAGACTTGGGTCTTACCTTCTCTGGGGGCTACCTGGTGGACACAATTTCAACGGCCTCGGTCGACGTGATCTCTGCCGCGACCCGACGATGGCGAGAAACTCGTCACCAAGGCGCCGTGGGTCTCGGAGTCGAGCACGATCAATGGGCCGGAGGGATCGGCTATCAGTTCTCCGATGAAAACGACTGGACGAGTCATACGATTTCAGCCTCGATCAGCCGGGACTTTTTTATGCGTAACACCAACCTGGCCCTCGGCTACGGCTTCGTCGACAACGCCATCTATCGCGCCGACGATGATAACTTCGAAGACACACTCAAGACCCACAGCCTCAATCTCAGCCTTAGCCAAGTCCTTGGTCGGCGAACAAACTCCAGGTTCACCACCTTCATCATGTTCAACGAGGGCCGACAATCGAGCGTTTACCGCTACGTTCCCGTAGGTGGACCTGAACTCGGTCGCCCTCACCCGGAGCTGGGCCTTTGCATCTTCGCAGATAGCTGCCCACTCGAGCGCCATCCCCGCTCGCGGACACGATATGGACTTCAAGGCGCCATCATCCACGCTCTCAAACGCGAGAAACCGAGTTCTCTACGCTTCGACTACCGATTCTACAACGACTCATGGTGGGTCATGAGCCACGTATTCGAGGTCACGCATCGCATGGACCTCACCCGCAGGTTCCAACTTCGTTCCGGAATACGCGCCTATTACCAGCGCGAGGCCTATTTCTACAAGGCCCACTACATCGACCCGCTCAAGTATATGAGCCTCGACCGAGAACTCTCGCGCTTTGGACACGTCACGGCGGGCAACAAGATCAGCTACAAAATCAAGCGCTCCGGCCCCTTCGATGACCTTCGGATCGACGCAAAAGTTGACCTCTTCTTTTTCAAATTTTTGAACTTTGCCCCGCTTCCGTACCGCCTAGGAGGAGTCTTTGAGCTCGGGGTACGTGGCCAGTTTTGAGGGCCCACAGCGCAACCACATTGCGCATGACACACAATCGAATGCACCGTGCACCCGCGCACTTGTGAGAGATCTACCAACTGGCATGCTCAAGGCATGCACACAGTCCGTATCGAACACCGAATTGAATGCACCCCGGCGCGTCACTGGGAACTCTACCTCGACGAGGACTTCACCCGAATGCTCCTCACCGAGGGCCTCGGGTTCTCACAGCCGATAATCGAGACCCTGCGGGATGACGACAGCGAGCATTGGCGAAACATGGAAGTCGAGCCACAACTCGACCTTCCCCCTCGCATCCAAAAGTTCATAAAGGGAAAGATGGGCTACAAAGAAAAGGGACGCTTTGACAAAAACAAGGAGAAATTTTTTCTCGAACACACCACCGCCGCCCTAGGAAATAAGCTTCACCTAAGCGGAGATTTTGTGGTCGTTCCTCTTGGCGAACATGCCTGCCGGCGCGAAGCCACGATTCGTGTCGACGTTCGAGTCTTCGGCATTGGATCTCTTATCGAGCGGGCCATCGAACGAAATATTCACAAGGGGTGGAACAATTCCGCCCAATTCATGAACAGCTGGCTGTCACAACAAACCCAGGCGTCAACATAGGAGCGATCGCGTCTCAGTTTTCGTCCAAAAGATCCCAAGCCTGCGCCTGGCCAATACCGACGGCGAGCTCGTGATCAAGGATGTCGTCCACGTGAATCATGGCATCCTCGCCTGAGAAGGCGATGTAAGTCACAGGGCCATCGGTTCCACCGTTTGCCGGATTTGGGTTGATCCCAAACAATTCCGCCATTGCATAGGATGCCTCCCCGATAATATCCGCGGGCCCCGTGTCGACAAATGCCGCAAATTTGAGCTGTCCGTCGTAGAGCACCCCGACGACGCTCCCGAGTTCGATCCCATGATCGCTATAATCGAAAAGCGGGGTTTTCTGGGGAATCACGACAAAGGGAAGCTCGGAAGCCGCGATGTGATGGCCCATCGAAGTACTCGGTAAATACCAAGGGTCCGTACCCTCATTGCATTCGTCCGTCGCCTTGCCGTCACAATCGATGTCAAGATCCGCCTCCCAATAGACGGCGCCTTCCAATCCGCAAAGCGAGACCTCGGCATCGCCCCCCGAGTCCAACGCGAAATTTCCGCCCACCACATTGCAATTATCGGACTGAATCAGCTCGATCAGCCCTGCCATGAGCGTCGTCGTGTCGCCGTCTCCATCGCCGTCTCCATCGCCGTCTCCATCGCCATCGCCATCGCCATCTCCGTCTCCGTCTCCGTCCCCGTCCCCGTCCCCGTCCCCGTCCCCGTCCCCGT
>CAYTFJ010000199.1:0-2569 GCA_964437075.1 uncultured Nannocystaceae bacterium | reverse complement strand
CGGCGACGGCGACGGCGACGGCGACGGCGACGGCGACGGCGACGGCGACGGCGCCCCCGCAGCTTGGACCTTCGCCGACATCCACGGAAAGGCAAACGTGGACGACGATGACGGCGATGGCAAAGACGATTGGTTGAACGCTCCGGGCACGGACGACAATGATCTCATAGACTTTTCGATCACGGCCTCTCAACTAGCGAACGCCGCGCAAGGTGACATTCTTGTGATGCGCCTCTCAGGCGAAGTCGACACTCTCCGTTTTTGGCGAGACGGTGCACCCGTGCTCGGACACGATGGAACCACCGGCGTTTCTGAATACCGTTTCACGCCCGATCCGGGCGAGCAGATTTTTCAGATTGAGTTTAGCAAACATTATGTCGTCTCTGAGCTCACGCTCACTCTCGAGGATGCCGAGGGCAACGAAAAAAACACTGGCACGGTTTCGCTCACATCATCTCCATTGGTCATGAATCACCATCTATTGCCCGCCGAACATGTCTACGCCTGCAAGACCGGCGACAACGACCTCTTTCTCGATGGATATCGCGCGGCCCTCTCCGAGGATCAGTTCACCACGTTCACGAACAACGATCGCTGGCTCCAAGACGAAATCGAATTTGCCACCGCTGTAGCCGACGATGGAGAGCGGCTCAATGTCGTCATCGACTCCATCCGAGACCGCGCACTCGACGTCGTCCCCGAGGCCGAGTTTTACGGGGCCGACTTTGCGGTCCAAACGTGGGGACCTGCGGGTCAAGAGACAACCTACGACTCCTTTGGAAACCTTGAGGCCACTCCCCCCGTCACCGTAAACGATATTGAATACCCCTACGGCCGTATCTACTACGGTCTCGACAACGGCGAAGGCATCCGTCCCGAGATGGCTGATTTTTTGAAGTCTCAGGACGTCCAGGCCCCCTTTGCCATCGACACCACCTGGCTTTGTGTCGGCCACGTCGACGAGTTTATGTCGTGGATCCCCGATCCCAGCTCTGACAAGGGCTTCAAATTTTTGGTCTCCGACATTCCCTCCGGCTGGGCCATTCTCGAAGCGATGGACCGCGACACCGCGATTCCAAAGTATAGCGACCACGGCTACAGCACCGTTGGCGCCATTCTCGATGACGCCGCGTTGGTCGCTCTCAACGAAGAGCTGCAAGCCGACCGAATTGACAAGGCCGTCGCCGTCATGAAAGCAGAAGCTGGGCTCACGGACGATGACATCATCAAGATTCCGTCGCTCTTTGAAGAAACCCAACAGTGCGGCGGCCGAACTGCAGCGCTGTTCCCAGGCACGGTCAATCTCATCGTCGCCAACTTTGCCGGTGAAGCCACAAAATTATTTATCCCCGATCCCTACCTGCGAAGCGACATTGGTGACCAAAGCAGTGATCCGATCATCGCCGACATGAACTCAAAGTTCCCCGCCGGGATCGAGGCCCACTACATCGATGACTGGAGCAGCTACCACATGAACCTTGGCGAAGTTCACTGCGGGTCGAACGTGCTGCGAACCCCCGACCCCGCCCTGAGCTACTGGAACGACGGCGCGCACCTCTTGGAGAACAACTGATCATGGATTCTTACCGATTTTCGCTCTCTCTCGTTCTCCTTGCGACTCTGGGCGGCTGCGATGCCGGTCCTGAAGGTGCTGCCCTTCGCTCGAGTGAGACCACAGCCGCCAGCGCATCACAGGCACCCACACTTGCTCTGCCTTCCGTCACCGACGAACCATCTGCTACGTCATGGCAAGCCTGGGTCGCCGCCGAGGTGATACGCCTGCGCGACGAACGTCCCGAGTTCTACACCGTCGTCATGGAGAAACAGGCGACCCGGACCCGAGCCGGTTTTGGCCGAATGATCGCGCCCGAACTCCGAGACGCCGATGCCGCTCCTCTTTTGATTTCACGCCTTGCATCCGGCGCTCCGGCTGAAAACAGCTACACACGTGCCGCTCTTGTCGATGCCCTCCATCGCACAAATGGGCGCTACAGCGAGGCCGTCGCCGACCTGCTCATCGCCGAGCCAGACGCGAGGGTCCGCACGGTCCTGATCGAGAGTCTGCGGTGGGCAGACCCGAAAGCGGCCCACCGCGGCCTTTCGGCGGGTCTCCACGATGCTTCCCTCGAAGTACGGACCGCCGCCGCCCGCACTGTGGGGAATCGCAAAGATGGCGCCATACTCGCGCCAGAGCTGATCGCAACGCTAAGCGATTCCGATCCCAACCTCCGGGCCATCGCCTCCCGTAGCCTCGGTATTCTTCGCGTCGACAAAGCGAAGGTACCTCTCTCCACGCTGCTGGCCGACGATGCTCTTGAGGTACGACTCCATTCACTGCGCGCGCTCAGCCGTATCGACCGGGGCTACGCGGCCACTCTTCCGAGCGTCAGCAGCCTACAGAACAGCGACGACCCCCGTATCGCCCGAGTCGCCAGCACGATCATGCTCCCCGAGGACAAACACTAGCAGGCCGTCGACAAAGTCTCGAAGCCGATGGGCGCCGAGTATAGACGACGGTTCGGTATCATCGAGGGCAAAGTTACGCCGCGATCTTGATTTGCACGTTGGG
>CAYTFJ010000198.1:0-2916 GCA_964437075.1 uncultured Nannocystaceae bacterium | reverse complement strand
TGCGCTGGTGGACGAGGTGCGACGCGAAATCCGACTTTGTCCACGGCCTGCTAGGGGTGTGTTGGAATGCGGGGGTCAGCTGCACACAAGAATTCGGTGCGATATACGGCGAGTGTCATACCCAGGACAAAGACATCGACGGCCAAGATACACTCGATAAAACGGTCGCCGTCATGCACCCCACAAGTCGATACACGGATCAGCTTAAGGCGATACTCGCCGAGAAACGTGAGATCAATTCACATCAGGAGATCATTATCACTCAAATCGTGGGCGTTGATGACAACGGCGTAGCGATTTATACGGATGAACCCCAGGGGTTGCCCGATTTCGTCGACGACTACGGTATCGGCCCTGGGTGCACAGAGGGAGGCGACGAATCCCGCTCCAGCGCCCCGCCACCTGTGCGGATGCGTGAGGTCGCGGAGGCCTTTGACGGCCGCTCGTACTCTGTCTGTGCCGAAAATTATGCCCAGGTCTTCGTCGATCTGGGCATAGCCATCTCGGAAAACTTGGTCCGATAGCAAGAATCACTGACGAGCAACGCCGGCCCCTGCCTCGCCACCTCGCGAACTTTTCTTCTACGTCAGGTTATCGGAAGACAGGAGATCAAGCTCAGTCTACAAGCAATTTGTGCTCCACAGAGCGCCGAGAAATGGGACCAAAGTGGCCAACAAAAAACGTCTCGGTTGACACGCCTGGGCCCTCGAGCCACAGCTCGAGGGCTCGTAGGTTTGCCTCTCGATCGCACATATAGAAGTGCTCGTGTGCCTCCTCTCCCACGAGAGTGCCGCGAAACATGTCGCCCACGAAAGCGGCTTCGTGGGCCACGACCACCAAGGACCCCGCGGTGTGACCCGGCACGAGTCGAATTTGCCCCTCGATACCGGTGAGTGCCGCCAGTGGGACGACCTCTTCCACCCAAACGTCCGCGTGCAAAGGGGTATAGATGGCCGATTGATCCTGTTCCAAACGACGCTCCGCAGCTCGATCTGTGGGGCAGAGTCGATCGTTTTCGCCGCTGGCCAGCATCGCTCGTTCCGCACGCGCCGCGACAATCGGCGTTCCGAACTGATCCTGAAAGTAGCGAGCGCCCCCTGCGTGGTCGGCATGACCATGCGAGAGCACGATGGCGCCCAACGCTGCCGGATCTAACCCAGCCTCTCGAATGTCGCGAGCAAGCTGAGGGCCGTTGGTTTCAAACCCAGCATCGACCATGAAGCTATGCTCCCCGTCGGTGACCACGTGGGCGTTGGTGTAATCGCGCCGGAACGTATGCACAGAAATCCCCGAGTCCAAGGTGCGAACGGTGTGGCTTGCAGCACACGAAGTCGCCACAAGGGACAGACTCAGCACCAAAATATATTTCAAATTGCCCGGGTTTTCCGGCTTGATCGAGGAGTCATCTTCAATGTTCACGATGTCAACTTTACTCTTTATGTATACAGTGTCAACATGATCATGATGGCCGGCCCGAAGCAGACCTACCACCACGGGGACTTGCGCAACGCGCTGGTCCAGGCGGCGGCGCAGGCGATCGCGGAGGCCGGTGCCGACGGCTTCAGTCTGAGAGGGGTCGCGCGTTCGGTCGGGGTCTCTCCGAACGCGACCTATCGCCACTTCAAGGACAAGTCCGCCCTACTCTCCGCGGTGGGCCAACTGGGACTCGAACGACTTGCCGAACAAATGCGGGAGAGCCAGGCGAAGCGGACTCGACGCAGGTCAGACCCGGCACTCGAGCAGTTCCGCGCGACCGGCCGCGCCTATGTCGACTTCGCTGTCGAGCACCCAGAGCTGTTTCGTCTGACCTTTGGAAAACGAGAAGGGGCCAGCATCGATGAACAGCCCCTAAGTGATCCCGTGCTGAGCCCCTATGCCGTACTTGGCAAAGCGCTCGACGGATTGGTTGAAGCGCAGATTATCCCTGCCCACAATCGGGAAGGCGCCGAACTCAAAGCCTGGTCGGTCGTCCATGGATTCACCACACTCCTACTTGAACGAGGACTGACCTTTCCTTCCGAGCGTGCACGCGTCGATGCCGTGGAATCGCTTCTAGATTTTGTGGTGGCCGGCCTCGGCAACAAATCGGCGCCCGCGTAGCAACCGCACAAGCGTCTGGCTGATCACGTCAGGGAAAAGACAAAAATTTTCGAGGAATGAGCATTCCGACGACTCGCTCAGGAACCCGGCGCCACGCCATCGGCAACATCGTCGGCCCGCTGATTTTGCGTGGCGATTTTCATCATCTCCATCTCCGAAAGCGCTCGGCTGTAGATCTGCAGGTTGTCGATAAGTCCTGAACAACGCTCATCAAAATCAGGGCTGTCGCTACCGATCGCCAGCGGCTGGTCACTCTCCACCAAGATCCCCCCCGTGGCGGGGATCTCCCCTACCGGCCAGCCGTTCACAAATAGAGTCAGAAAGTTACCGTCAT
Source organism: uncultured Nannocystaceae bacterium (assembly GCA_964437075.1). Lineage (GTDB taxonomy): Bacteria > Myxococcota_A > Polyangia > Nannocystales > Nannocystaceae > CAYTFJ01. The sequence continues at coordinate 482 of CAYTFJ010000198.1, read as the reverse complement.
AGGTACAGCCGACGTGCGCCCATCGATCGAGGCCCAGCAACCCCGTCTCCCCGGCGACCCGAAAGGCGCCGTTCTCCGTGGCGACACGACACGAAAACTCTGTCTCGCTGTCGATCATCAATGCGTATTGTCCTGAGTTGTCGACCCAAGAAGCCCGACCATCCGTGGGGTATGCATCAATTTGAGCCCACAACGCCACGGTCAATGCCTCGCTAACGTCGAGGCTCGGACTGTCGGGAGCCGAAAAGGCTTCGGTCGTCGCACATTCCAGAGCCTGTCCCTTTAGACCGGATGACGTGCCGACCGCAGTGCCGCTCGCGTTGTTCTCCTCACCCGATCCGTCCGCACCCACGGCCTGAGTCTCAAAACCATAGCAGGCGACGAGAGCATCGTCCTCAGGGCATGCCAGGCCAATCGAACATCCTGTGTCGCCATCGCCATCGCCATCGCCATCGCCATCGCCATCGCCATCGCCATCGCCA
>CAYTFJ010000197.1:0-2942 GCA_964437075.1 uncultured Nannocystaceae bacterium | reverse complement strand
GCTAGGGTTCTTTAGGATCGATCCCGTCTTGGGGATAAATCGAAGCTCCGAATGGATATCCATGTAAGGCGAGGGAGCGAAGGGGGCAGGCACACTAAGCGGGTACTGGGGGACGGGATCCCGGTGATAGGCCGTTCTGTAGGCCGGGGGCCCGTTGCTTAGCCACTTAACTCGAAAATTGAGATCGCCCACTCGCGGTGTCGCGTGGGCGTAGAGAGCCCGAACAGGGTATCCGCTGTTGTGAAGTTGGTAGGCGACGAGGGTTGCTACGGCTCCACCGAGGCTGTGTCCTGTGACGAAGACCGGCTTGGTGTTGTTCTTACCGATCAGCGCCTTTACTTTGCTCATGATCGAATTTGAGGCTGCCCAAGTGAAGCCCCGGTGCATTCTCGAGCGTGTGCCGTATTTTGTGCCACCGCCTACCTGACGGATGTTGGCGTCGCTAAGCACCCAGTCTTTGAAGGCGGCGATGGGGGCGATCATGTCTCCACGGAAGGTTTCAGAACCGCGGAATACCACCAGGATCATCTTGTCATTCTGGGCGATAAAACCCTGGGTGTCGACGGTGTTATCGGCAATGAAGTCGACGCGGGTGAAACCCCAGGTCTTAAGACGCGCCTTCATTTTAGGTGGTATTGAGAACGTGATGATGCGTTGACGGTGTCCCAATAGGTGTATCGAGAGGCGAGCATGGTGAGATAGGCGTTAACAGAACGATAACGAGTCTCATTGTGCTCGAAATGGAGGAAGGGACGGTTGAATTTGCTCATCGCAACCGTCGCCGACCCTTTCCTGGGTCGCCCAGCATTTACAGATTCTGCGAGCGCGGGCGATGCCTGTAGCCCACCGATGAGCAGGGCCATACTGATGAGACTGTGTCGAGCGAAGTGCATGGGCTTGTTGAATAGCGCGGAGGAACCACGTCAACCAGGGGGCCACAAGATGTTTGAATGCGATCCGCCCTCATGTACCCATGAGCACACTTTGGAGAGGGGTCATGGGTCGCTCGTAGGTACCCCGGTGAGTGAGCGAGTCAGCCTTCGGGTGGAAACACAACCAGCGCAAGTCCTGCGCCCGTCATGTCCGAATAGGTGTAGGGCTGAATGAGCCCCTCGACGACGTCGGCGACGTCGAGCGTGTCTGGATCGAGCTTAAATGCGCGGTTGGCATTTTGGTCGGGCGACCATACGTAGCCATCGACGTCGATGCTGACACCGACGGTGTTGATACACCCCGACAGCGTGATGTCGGGGTTGATGACTGAGCGAGTGGCCACATCGAGTTTGACGAGGCCACAGGGTCCATTTGTGGCTGCCCAGGCGCTTCCATCGCGATCGATCTGAATGCCGCGCATGCGTCGGGGCGAGGGCTCTCCTGGTCCCTTGGGGATAGCGAGCATTGTCCATGAATTTTCTGCAACGTCGAAAATAGCGACCCTACCGCTAAACACAGTGATCCATGGGTTGCCACCGGCATCGATAGCGAGTCCGTAAAATTGCACGGGCATGCTGGAGTCCGCCGGGGGCGAGAAGGTCGTGACTTCGAGGGTCACCGCATCGATGCGGTGGAGGAGGGGCGGAGACATTGTGATGGACCACAGGTCGCCGTCTTGATTGACGACGCCACCGTAGGCTGGAAAATCGGCTCCGGAACTGGCGAGGGTTGCGCGATCGATCTCCGTGCCGCTTTCACCGTCAAGGCGCACGAACTGAATCTCGCCGTTGCCCTTTGCATAGCCCACCCAGAGCCGCGGATTGGGGTCCGGCTCACTGGTGTCGGGGCCGAGTTTTCCACCCTCCCATTGAGTGGGACGAGGCCCTTTCGCATGCTCTGTTGATGCGTCGGTAAACGTATGGTGCCAAAGACGGCATTCTTCGTCGTCCCAATCGAGGATGTCGTTCGCACCCGTCGATGTCTCGATGCTGCCGTTGCTGTTGTTGTCGTGGCACCGGACTGTGGTTGCCGCGAAGGCGGTGGCGCTTGGGCGGCCTCTGTTGGACACGGCGGCATCGCCGAGCAGGTTGACGGAGGTCCGCGACGGATTGCTGTCGGACAAAGCCTCATTGGGGGGCGTGATTGTGTCTTGAGTGGGGTGGGTCCAGTAGCGGCCCTCTTCAATGCCGGTGCGTGTATTGATCTTTGAAACCGAGCCCTGACCCGAGTTGGCGATCCAGATAAAACTGTCGTCGGAGTCTCCGCCGCCGTCGCCGCCGCCGCCACCGCCACCGCCGCCACCGGCACCGCCACCGCCGCCGACGTCGAGCTTTATCGAGCTGGGGCTGTCGGTGCCGTCGTTCGATTCGGTGCCGTCGTCGGTGCCGTCGTCGGTGCCGTCGTCGCCGTTCGACGAAAATGTCTCAGCGCTGCCGCCGTGACTGGAGCCTTCTTCTTGTGTTGTCTCGCTTCCCGTCAGCCATCTGTTTTGTGTGCCGTCAGGAGCGCAGGCAAAAACTTGGCCAACGACTGCCAAGCTAAATATGGCGTATACATGTTTTTTCGGGATCATTGCCGGGCCTTGCGAGAGACTGTCGGAATCTCGGTGGAAGGGAAGGATTCAGCTCGAGGGGAACTCAAGCGTCGGCAGCAGTATAGCCCATTTCGAATCCTTGAGTCTCGGTCTCAATACGTTGGACGGAAGGCCATCGCTTCCCTGTTGCCGTAACGCCTCGAACGAGAAGTGGAAGGTCGCACGCATACGCCGCCGTCCGTTGATGTGTTGTGGACTCGAGGTGTACGGCTACGGCTACGGCTACGAACTGCGAACGTCCGGTAGGCTGTACCCGTGAAATCGATGGGGATCACAGCTTAGATATGCGACCTAGGGAAGATCGTAGACACATAGGAACTTGTTGGTAGGGCCCTTCTCCACTGGGAGGATCGCACCGTTAGGGAGTGTCATAAATTCTGTGGATGAGGGAAATCGGTTGAAGATGGGCGCCTGG
>CAYTFJ010000196.1:0-2966 GCA_964437075.1 uncultured Nannocystaceae bacterium | reverse complement strand
CGGTGGTATCGTGGGCGTGATCGGCCCCAATGGTTCGGGGAAAACCACAACTTTTCGCTTGATCACCGGATCCGAGAAGCCTGATTCAGGCGAGCTTCACGTCGGGGAAACCGTCGACATCGCCTATGTCGATCAATCACGCGACGCGCTGGACCCCGAAAAGAGTGTCTGGCAAGAAATATCCGAGGGGCAAGAAACCTTGGTCCTCGACGGTGTCGAGGTTAACTCTCGCGCTTATGTCGGTCGATTTAACTTCAACGGCGCATTGCAGCAACAATCGGTAGGCACGCTGTCCGGCGGGCAGCGCAACCGAGTCCATCTCGCAAAATTACTGAAACGTGGAGGCAACCTCCTTCTGCTCGATGAGCCCACCAACGACCTCGACGTGGACACATTGCGGCACCTTGAAGACGCCTTGCTCGATTTTCCCGGTTGCGTCGTCGTGATCAGCCACGATCGATGGTTTCTCGATCGCATCGCCACCCATATTCTCGCCTTCGAAGGAGAATCCCACGCCACGTGGTTCGAGGGCAACTACGCCGAATATGAAGAGGATCGGAAAAAACGACTCGGCGACGATGCGCTCGTCCCAAAGCGCATCCGCTACCGAAAGTTTACCCACAACTGAGCCCCCGAGGACTCGCCCCACGATGGGATCCACGATCCAAGCGCAACAAACACAGCATCGCCACCGCGGCCGCCGTCTAGCGGGCGCGGCTATTGCTGCCATGCTGTCGGTCTTTGTGGCCGACGACGCACGAGCGTTTACGATCGGGAGCCCCATCAGCGATCCGTGTCACGAAAAAATCAGCCTCCAGGCGCTTCAAAACATGGCCTTGGGGCCGGCGGGACAGTCGTTGTTGTTCGCTCTACCGCTCACCCAGGACCAGGCCCAGCGGGTCTCAGCCCTGGGACTCGATCTCCCCCCAGGTGCAGGCTTCGTCGCCGCGTCAATTCTAGCGGGGGTCCGTTGGAACGACCTTATGGGCAACGATCCCATCGATCTTCTCGCGCTCAACCAGGTTCACAACTCGGATCTCATCTCGCAAGCCCACTGCATTCGGTCCACCGACGAAGACGAGCCCGCGGGCACCCGGCGGGCGCTCGACCGGTGCCGTGCCTACATCGAGTCGGAGCTCGCAAATGCGATGGCCGTATCGGATTCGTCCGCTCCCCCTGGAGAGCCCTTGAAACCACGGTCTCCGTCCCAGAGTACCTCGCGTTTGAGGGCCAGTTGGAGGTCGAGTATTCCCTGCTTGGCTTTCATCTCGGGCGGGCGCTGCACGCGATCCAAGACGCTCATACCCACGCCTACCGCGACGTAGATGGGCGAGTCGCCGTCGTACTCAACGGGACAGAGCTTGTCCGCGAAGAACATCAGAGCGTCCGTGACGGCCCGAGCCATCTCTCCAGCCTCGATCACTGCTCCTCCGACGACCCGCGAATTCGGCGAGGCGCATCATGGGCAGAAAGAGACAGCCGACATTTTCTCGACGCCGCGATGGCGCGTGACAAAGAGGCCATCGCAACACTCCTCGATGGCCTCTTCACCAGCCTCGAAGGCTGCTCCCCCGCCAACCGTTGGTGCCATACGGAGCCCGACCCCTCTCTCTTCAACCCTAGCGTCATCGGATGCTCTATGACTCGCGAGGGCGACCCAGACCCGCTCCAAAAGCTCATGTTGCTTGCCGTATTCGTTGGGGTGGGTCGCTCTCGAAAACGCGCGCTAAAACGATCGCGCCCTTCCGCGGATCCACTCTTGTCTTGTGTAGTTCGGTACTCGATCGCTGCACTCGCAGGACTCTGCAGCGGATTTTGGGCGTTTGTGCGAATCGCCGACGCATCGCCCTCAGACACGGTCGAACGGCCGAGCATCCCGCGAAGCCCAACGCCCTCAAATGACTCGCCGGCGCCTATACCTGAAGGTGTGTGTACACTTCGCTGTCGACGCTGGGTCGCCGAAGTCCGTTCCCACGGAAGCCTCAACCGATTGGCCTTCGGAGCCTCGCTGGAGGTCAACTACGTCAGACCGCGTTTTGCGCTGGCTCTGGGCCTCGATGCCAGCGCGTGGCTCGATCATACCTTCCTTGAGATCAACAACGGGTCTATCAACCCCTACCTCGGGATCTATCATCGCCTACCGCTCGACCGCGTGACCCTACGCCAGCGCTTGGCTGTTGGCCTGGCCATCCTCGCGGGAGCCAGCCCAAACCACGACGCTGGTAGCGCGGGTCCCTACCTCGAGTTCTCGCCACTTAGCTTCGAACTTTATGGCCCACGCAAACGCGTTGCCTTTGTGCTTGATGGCGTAAGTATCGCAATCGCCATACCTGGACACCCCGTGCCGCTTCTTGCCCACACCGAATATCGCTTGAGCCTGGGACTTCGTATCTAGCAAAGACCCAAGCCGCAGCCATCCGGACCCAACCGCCCTAATTTGCGATGATGTACCACGGCTCACCCGTACCGGTGGCGGTATATTTGAAGCTGGGATCGACCGAGGCAAAGCGTGGAATACCCGTTCCTGGTATCCAAGTCGCGGTCGCACCATTCGGATCGTTGACGACCCAAACATTGTCCTGGGGGAACTCCGTATCCCAGGCTTCAAGGTCGGCAAGCGTCGACGGCACCCCGGCGGTGGTCCCCTCGAAAAGAACCGTCACCCAGTTAACGTCCCCATTCTTGAGCTTCGCGCGGATTTTCTGTCCCATTTCGGAGCCCTGGGGGTCGCCGCCAAAGTAGGAGTCGCACTCTGCGTCATCGCCAGCGATGCATCCACCGGTACTACGACAAGGTGGGCACCACCCAGCGCTATAGTCGATCATCATCGGCTTCCCCGCGAACTCACAAATATTGATCTCATCGCCAGTGTGGGACATGGCCGTGAAGTGATGAACGGGCTGTCCCACCGCGATCGCCACCGGGCCGGGATCCGTTAGGCCGGAAATACCACAACCGTCGCCGTC
>CAYTFJ010000195.1:1773-3125 GCA_964437075.1 uncultured Nannocystaceae bacterium | reverse complement strand
TCGAGCCTCCATATTGGATTCTTCGACGCCCTTGTCTTCTTTGCCAGCGCGGTCTTCTTCGATATGATCGCGGCATTCCAGGCGAGGTCTTTCTTTCGCAATGCCGCGGGTATCTTGGCCTTTCGAATGTGCCAATACATCGGGACATACACGGGCTGCCACGAGCACCGTAAGCTCTCACAGGCCAGAAAACACCGATACTACTACCCTAGGCGAACCCTCACCAACCGGGAGTCTCGTCCCGAAGGAAAACTCGAAAGTGCTCCGATCTAATCGCGAAGGCATCACTGCCCTGCTGCCGATGAAGGGACACAGCGAACGGGTGCCGGGGAAAAATTTTCGTGTCATCGCTGGAAAACCACTTTTTCGCTGGGTCCTCGACGCGCTACTCGAGACTCCGGCGATCGATCGAGTCGTCATCAATACCGACGCTCGGGAAAGGCTTCAGGACGCGGGCCTACCGAGCGGAGATCGAATTATCGTTCGAGATCGACCGCCACATCTGTGCGGAGACATGGTTAGCATGAACAGCGTGCTTGAAGATGACATCCGAGCCCTGCCTGGCTCCATCTACGTGATGACGCACACCACAAATCCGCTGCTGACCGCAGCGACCATCCAGGCAGCGACCGAAACCTATCGAGAGAATCCGAGCTACGATTCCTTGTTCAGCGTCAACCGCATTCAAACCCGGTTTTATCGCGAAAACGGAGACCCCGTGAACCATGATCCCAGGGACCTCATCCGAACCCAGGATCTGGAGCCGTGGTTTGAAGAAAATTCATGCCTTTACGTCTTTAGTGAGGATAGCTTTCTTCGCCACGAGTCACGAATCGGCTCACGTCCTCGCATGTTTCAGACGCCCCCCCTGGAGTCGGTCGACATCGATCTCGAGACGGACTGGATCATGGCGGAGTCGCTGTTAACGACGCGAAAACAGGATTTGGTGACAAACGGAAACCCGGTCCCGTCGGTCCTTCGCATCCAAAATTTTGGCTGAACTAGAAGGCGTGTCAGACGGCTAGGAGCTCTCACAATTTGAGGACTGATTCGACCATATTCAAGAGACTGACTCGCTAACCAAAGTCAGCCCCCCGGATCAACGCCACAGCGGACATGGCGCTACCCATCTTGGCGCAGGCATGACAACCTAAGCGGGCAACAGGACGCTACCCATCTCCGCTGCCCGTAAGCTGCAATCCCCCCATCTTCCTCGCTCCCCCCTCTCTCGTCGGCACTCGGGAAAACTTCATAACCGACATCCCCCCCCCCCCCCCCCCACACACACCACCCCAACCCCCAGAAAAAACTTTCCACCCCACCCCCCTCTTGCACCCCCCACCCAGACACCC
>CAYTFJ010000195.1:0-1763 GCA_964437075.1 uncultured Nannocystaceae bacterium | reverse complement strand
AGGCCACTCCCCCCCCTCCCCCCCCCCCCCCCCCCTCTCCCGCACCCCGGGAAAACCTTCATACCCCACCCCCCCCCCCCCCCCGAAGAGAACTAGAACCATGGCACGCGGAAAAATTCTTGTCACAGCCCCCTATTTTCTACCCATCGTCGAGAAATTCCGAGGGCGAATCGAACATGCTGGATACGACCTTGTTATTGAAGAAGTTCAAGAACGTGCAGACGAAGATGAGTTGCTCACCCTAATTCCTGACATCGATGGAGTCATCTGCGGTGACGACCGATTTTCGGCCAAGGTCCTGGAATGTGCGGACAAGCTCAAGGTCATCTCCAAGTGGGGGACAGGGATCGACTCGATCGATCAAGAGGCCTGTGCGCGTTATGGGGTAAAAATTTGCAACACTCCCAACGCCTTCACCGTCCCGGTCGCTGATTCTGTCATGGGTTATGCGCTGGCGTTCTCGAGAAATATTGCGTCGATGGACCGTGCCATGAAAGATGGCATCTGGCGAAAACTTCCCGGATTCGCGCTCTCCGAGTGCACCTTTGGTATCATCGGCGTCGGAAACATCGGGACACGTGTCGCGCGGCTTGCTTCGGCCTTCGATGCCCACATTCTCGGCCACGACACGGGTAAAATCCCGCAAGAGACACTGGATGCAACCGGCATGAGGTCTGTAGATCTTGAGTACCTCCTACGTAACAGCGACATCGTCAGCATCAACTGCGACCTCAACCCGAGTAGCGAGAACTTGATCTGCCGCGAGACACTCAGCTGGATGAAACCTACTGCCTTCATTATCAATGCAGCCCGAGGACCCATCGTTTGCGAGTCCGATCTCACCGCGGCTCTCCAGAGTGGGAAAATCGCCGGTGCCGCCCTTGATGTCTTTCAAAACGAGCCGCTCCCGGACAGCAGCCCACTTCGTGAGATGAGCAACGTACTGCTCGCACCGCACAACACAAACAGCAGCCCTGAGGCCTGGGAACGTGTCCATGAGAGCACCGTCTCCAATCTTCTGCGCGTGCTCGGAGACCGCCGTGACCCGCCGCATTGACTCAAGTCAACGCGTCGCTCTTATCACCGGCGCCGCCCGCGGCATAGGACGGGCCACGGCAGAGGCCTTCATCGCCGCCGGATGGCGGACAATCGGAGTCGACCTCGATCCTTGCCACGACGTCGATCGCTCAGAACGCGTGGATCTCGCCAATACGGAGGATATTTCGGCCCTCGCAAAGCGAGTCGCCAAGGACAATGGCCGGCTCGATGCGCTCGTGAACAACGCCGCACTGCAGGTTTGCAGCTCACTCGCCGAAACAACACTCGAGGATTGGGAACGTGTTCTCGCGGTCAATCTACGGGCGCCCTTTTGGCTCATGCACGAGTTTGTCGGGCTGCTCGAAGCCAGTCATGGCGCGATTGTCAACGTCAGCTCCGTACACGCCATCGCTACATCGACGTCGATCTTCGCCTACGGAACAACAAAAGGCGCCCTCACATCCTTGACGCGGGCCGCTGCACTCGAGTTTGCGCCTCGAGGGATTCGCGTCAATGCGGTTCTTCCGGGCGCCGTGGAGACTCCGATGCTCCGAGAAGGGCTCGAGCGCAACAAACTCGACCCGACCGACCTCCGGAGTCCAATGGCGAGCTTCGGTGCAAAACATCCACTCGGGCGAATCGCACAACCCGAAGAAATCGCTCAAGCGATCCTCTACCTCGCCGACAACAATCGCTCTTCCTACGTGACGGGCCAATGCCATGTC
>CAYTFJ010000194.1:0-3235 GCA_964437075.1 uncultured Nannocystaceae bacterium | reverse complement strand
ATCGGAGACCTAGCTGATCGAGATCATTCAGCTTTTTCATGCGATCGCCCTGGGGCGGGTATGGGTACCCTGGGCAACAGACCCAACTGGAGCCAGCTGCTCTCCGCGCTCATCGACCGCTGCGAACCAGTGGCCCACGAGCCACTGAACGACCTACTCGAACAAGGTCGACTCAGGACGGTGCTTAGCTATGTGCACCGCCACCATGGGGATGCACCCCTGTCCGATCTTCTTCGTCGTGTTTCGGAAGATTCCAAGGCCGATGGCAGGGTGGATGGATGTGAAGCGCTCACGACTTTCCCCTGGCGGGCCGTGTTTGCGACGACCTATGCGGATCTTATTCAGGGGATATTCGTGGACGCGGGTCACGAGATGGACGCTTTCTCGCCGGTCGACGCTCACACCCTCAGCATTGGGGACGCCGGTAAACCCTTCGTGTTGAGCACGCCTCCGACCGGCCGCAGCATGCGGGCAGACCGAGTCTTTTTTGAGTTGGTTGAAGAAGTCGTTCGGACGCGGACGATCTTGTTTTTGGGCTTCGACATCGATGACCCCGATTTCTTGCAGATCCTCGCTTTATTCGATCGGATCGGTCGAGGGCGTAGACACTTTTCGTGGTTGCCCTTTGTCGCGGGAGCGGAGTCTGAGGAGCTTCTTGAGCAGTACAATATTGTTACGATCCAAGACGAAGAAGATACCAAGACAGTCGACCGCTTGCGTGTCCTGGAGGCGGCGATGGCCGCCTCCCCTCCGTTTGTAGCGACCCCGCGGGGCGAGCTTGCGGCCCTCAATTTAGATCGGGGTCTGTCGGGCGTCGACCTGCGTGCCGATCTGGCGGTGGATGTCGCCCTCACCCTCGACGAACGAAGTCTCGATGCACTTGTAGCCGATCTCCCCAATGGGGATCTTTCGGCGGTCGATCCCGGGACTCTGTTGCGGACTGGCGCCGCCTATTGGGGATTGGATCGCAATCACGAGGCGAAACGTTTCTTCGAGCGGGTGATCCAGCGCGGGGTCGGGCAAGAGTTCGAGGCTCTCGCCCTTTTTAACTTGGCGCTTGTTGCGGCCCGTGAGGGAGATCGAACAGCCGCGCTAAAGGGAATATATGCGGCCGGCGAGGCCATACGTTCGCTTCGGCTGGTTCCATCCGATCTCGAAATCACCGAATTCCTTGGCGTCGACAAAGGAGAATTTCGAATGCTTTACCGAGGTCACGGGGGGATCGACCCGCTGCTTGTCTGCGTGAGCACCCTAGGCCGAGTGGCGAGCGAAGCGGAGCAGCGTCGTTTTCTCGACGAGGTGGGCGAGTTTCGGAAACTTGAAGATCCCGGTTTACAGACGATCGAGGGGGGATTCGCCGACGCTCGACGTTTCGGAGTCGTAGGTCGTCCTCTCGTCGGAGATCACCTGGGCGAGGCGTTGGGGCAGGCCGAGGGGACCATGACGATCGCGGAGGTTTTCAAGGTCGTTGAACCACTGATGCTCGCCCTGGAACGCTGCCACGAGCGCGAAATTTTGCACCGGAATATTCGTCCGTGTCACATTGTGCAGACACTTGAAGGTCCGGTGCTGACCGGGTTTGGGTTTCTTCCCGCGTGCGCGTCCCGTCGACCCTCGGTGGCCCGTGTCAATCACGGCTATGTTGCGCCCAAAGTGCGAGGAGGCGCAGCGTGCTCGAAGAGCAGCGATGTCTATGCCTTCGCAGCCGTCTTCGACCGGTGCGTGACCGGTCGATTGCCGCTCGGATTTTCTGTGCCTTCAATCGCGCGGTCGGAGGGGATCGATGGGCGGATTGATCTTGTTTTTGCGGACGCGTTAGACCCGAGGCCCGAGGCACGACCGACGATCGCTGGCCTGCGGGCAGCGATCGAGTTGGTGCTAAGCGTGCCGGCGACGGTAGAAGTCGCAGCGGAGCACGATGGAAGCTCGGAGTCGACAGGTACAGGACTCCATTTGCATTCTCCGGCGAAGCCGGAAGATCCCGATGACCTCGATGCTTGGGTTCAGATCTTGGAGCATAAACCCAATCATATGGAGGCGCGTGATGCCGTGGGCGCGCTGGAGTTGCGCGCGCGAGATGAAGGTCGATGGGACACGGTCATCGAAGCCTTGAGCTTGAGGGCGAGACTCGCTCAAGCACAGGATGAACGAATTGGTCTCCAGCGAGAGATTGCGAGCCTCTTTGAACTTCAACTGGGGGCGCCAGGGCAGGCATTGGAAAAATACCTCGCCCTGCTCGCTGAGCTAGCGATCTCTGTGCAGCCTACGGTCGTCGGAGATATCGTTCGACTCGGTGAAGTGACTGGGCGCTGGTCAGAGGTTGCGGATGCACTTGTGAAAATCGCGGGTAAGATGTCAGACGAGGGTGTGCAGGCGGACCTCTACGCGCGGGCAGCAAAAATCTACGCGGAAGAACTGTCGGACCCGGAGCGAGCGATCGCATGTTACGAGCTGGCGGTGGCGAGCGATGGTGAGAATTCCAGCCTCCACGAGGATTTGCTTGTGCTCTATCGGCGCTGCGATCGGAACGCCGAGATTGCGACCACCTTGTTGACGCTCGGCGAACTCGAGAACGGGAATTCCCGTCATGACCGCCTTCTTGAGGCCGCGGAGCTTCTTTTTCATCAGCTCGGAGAGCCGGACGGCGCCTTGGAGGCCGTGGAGATGGCGCGGCTCGAATCCCCGGATTCAGAGCGTGCGCTGGCGCTTGCCGAGATGCTTGTTCGTGATCTCGATCGTTGGGAGGAGCTTGCCAAGATTCTTTCTCTGCGGGCCGAGTCCGCCCTTGACGAAAATGTGGCAGAAAATCTGCGATGTGAAGCCGCATCGATTTTCGCCGAGAAACTGGGAGATAACGATACTGCGATCGCCCAGCTTCAAAAGGGGATGCGGAACGACCGCGGTGAGGGACGATGCGCCCAACAGCTTGTGGCGTTGGTTCGTCCGCTCGTTGCCGAAGATTCTGCGCGCAGACCGACGCTGATCGAGGGACTTGAGTCCGTCTCCGAGCGCATCGTGGTCGACGGGCTGCGGATGCAGGCGTTGGCCGAGTGTGCGGATCTCTTGGACTTAGAGACGGACGGCGCCCAACGAGCTTGCGGGATCCGTGAACAAATCGTTGGTGCTCTACCCGTAGACGATGAACTCGCGGCGGCAGCGGCGATGAAGCTTCAGCTCCACTATAGACAGCACGATTCCCACGACGCGCTGGCCGCATTGATCGTTGAGCGCCTAG
>CAYTFJ010000193.1:0-3424 GCA_964437075.1 uncultured Nannocystaceae bacterium | reverse complement strand
GAACGATTGAGAGCCGGCGGAGCGGGCATTGAGGCCTTCTACACGCCGACCGGAGCTGGGACGGTGGTCGCGGAGGGGAAGGACATCCGCGAGTTCGCCGGCAGGCCATGCATATTGGAGACGGCCTTGAAGCCTGACTATGCGATTGTGCGCGCCGCCCAGGGCGATGCGATGGGCAATCTTAGATTCTATCGTACGTCGCGCAATTTTAACCCTCTCGCCGCGATGGCCGGCCGCATCACCATCGCCGAGGTCGACGAGTTGGTTCCCGTGGGGGCGCTCGATCCCGACGACATTCATCTGCCTGGTATTTTTGTACAACGTGTCGTGAGTGTTCCAGAACACGAGAACTTTGTTGAATATCGCACGACGAGCGATTTCACTCTGGCGAGGTGACTTTCCCGTGCCTGTCGCGAGCGCTTTTTTCTGTGTTTTGTTGTGATCCCAAACTCATCTTTTGCCTCTGTCTTGGCTAGAGATGAAAGCACCAGGACGAGGATGGCGAAGGTTCGCCCGGGTGGCGGTGATGACGATTTTTCTTGGGGTTTCGGTTAGGACCGGGGCCGCGGGAGCCTCTACGTTCCAGACCCCCGTGCCGAGCATAACGACCGCGGTAGGGGTACGTTTGGAACCTTACAAGACTCCCGACTCTCGGCGAGGGCCCAACGAGAGCCGTGAGCATGGCATTCGGCGGGCTGCTTCGCGCACGAGGCCGTGGCCGCACATGGGTGTGGAGATGGGGGAGCACTGTTGGTGGCCGGTTTTTACGGGTTTTCGTCCGTCATCGGTCTCTTGACGATCGCCGCCCGCAACGACGGTCCGACGACGTTGATTCCGGTTGTTGGATCTTTCCTCGTGGCGAAGAGTGCGAAGGTCCAGCCGGTGTTTCGGGGGGCGCTGAGAACGAGCGGAGCCTTGCAGGCGGCGGGGCTGGCTCTGGTCGCTATGGGGCTTCAGGTGGAGACACGGTATCGAGTTTTGGATGGCTGGCGCATGAGCGTGGGCCCCACAGCTGGTGGAGCCCACGCTGGGCTCCATCTACGATTTTAGTGGCACGGAACCGCTGTCCGTTCCACGATCGCTATCCCATGGACGTGAACCCCTGGTTTTTTTCTTCCGCGGCTCTCTTGTGCGCACTTTGCGGCTGGTTTCTCTACCTCGCAAGTATCGCCAAGGATCGGGTACCCCGCAGGGCATTGGCAATGTTTGGCAGCCAAGGGGCAGCGATCGTCGCGTCCGGCCTGGCGATGGTCTCGCTTCGTGGCGGTGCCGTCTCGGAAGTTGTAGGTCCCGGGGTGGTTTCGGGGCTGGCCGTGATAGTGGCGCTGTTGTTCTTCGTACTCTATTCGCAGCGCAAGACACCTCTGGGCGGTATTCAGGTGGAGGTCGGCCAGCCTTTGCCCCCATTTTCACTTCGGGACGGTGAGGGCACCATGGTTTCTACAAGTGATTGGCGAGGCGATCGGATTTTACTCAAATTCTTTCGCGGAAGCTGGTGACCCTACTGCAGCGCTGAGTTACGGCGTTTTGAGGCCATGAGCGACGCACTTCGTCGCTTCGGGGTGAAGACAATCGCGGTGAGTAAAGACTCGGTGTCGGCGGTTCGTTGACCATCGTCGGCGCGATGGCTTGACGATGGGACTGCTCTCAGATCCAGCGCTGGAGGTCATTGGGGCCTATGGTCTGGAGCATCGACACGCGCTCGAATTTTCGACGCTTTCGTTTTCGATTTTTGGCCTTCCACTGGCCCTTGTTCCGACGGTTCGACGCATGGCGATTCCTACAACGTTGTTGATCGACGAGTGCGGAATCGTTCGTTGGATCGATCAGACCGATGACTACCGCCTGCGAAGCTCGCCGAGCATCGTGCTCGGTGCCGTCGAACGATTTTTCTCATCGAACGGTATTGACCGGAGTCGACCGAAGGGACCCCTCAGTGAGGTCTAGCCGAACGATGCGCATTCACATCGGCTCCGTCGGTGGCGAAATCCCACGAATGGAGGCCCGGCAAACGTGATGGCGCACCCGCATGTCTTCTTTTGCGGTAGCGACGCGTGCGAGGATATCCCGTGCATGCCGGAGGAACCGCTGTCCTTCCGGTCGTAACTGCATGCCTTTGGAGGTTCGCTCAAAGAGCTGAACCTCCAACTCTTCTTCGAGACCGAGAATCCGCCGGCTCAGCGGTGGCTGAGAGATGTGTAGCCGTCTGGCGGCCCGGCCGATGTTTTCTTCTTCGGCCACAGCGACGAACGATTCAAGTTGGACCCGAGACACTTGTGAAGGGTAGCAGTGGAATGTCCTCGATACGTTTTTGGTATTGGATCTTTCGAGAGTTGCCCGTCAGTCTTCGCGGCATGACGATTGAAATCTACGGGGGGGCCGCGCTCGAGGCCATACGACGTGCATCTCAAGTTGCCGCAGAGGTCTTGAGCGTGGTGGGACGAGGTCTAACAAGCGGCGTTACGACCGCGGAGATTGATGATTGGGTCCGGGATGAGACCAAGCTTCGCGGTGCTCGCCCCAGCCAACTCGGTTATCACGGATTTCCGGCTTCGGTGTGTACAAGCATCAATGACGTCGTGTGCCACGGAATTCCGAAGGCCACGGACCGTCTGAACCTGGGTGACATCATCAACATCGATGTCACCTGTGAGCTCGCGGACTATCACGGCGACACATCACGGACCTTCGTGATCGGCGAGGCCGATTCACGGGCGGCCCTGGTCGTGGATGTAGCGCGGCGCTGCCTCGATGCGGGAATCTTGGCCGTGTGCCCGGACGCGCGGCTCGGCGACCTCGGCGCCGAGATCGAAGTGGTAGCGACGTCCTTCGGATGTTCTGTTGTGCGGGAATATGGAGGCCATGGGATCGGGAGGGAAATGCACCAGTCGCCTCATATCGATCATCACGGTCCTGCGGGTCGAGGTCAGCGACTGTGTGAAGGCATGACCTTCACGCTTGAGCCGATGATTCTGGTTGGGACACCCCAAATTGTCCGTCTTGCTGACGGCTGGACAGTCGTTACCGCCGATGGCTCTCCATCGGCGCAGTTTGAACACACTCTGCTGGTGACCTCGGATGGATGTGAGATTTTGACCGAATTCGGATCGTCGGTTCTCGCATCGGCCACCAGGAATATTCGAGACTGAAGCTCTCCGAAGAATCGATTGTCGTGCCGACGGCTCACGGAATGGCAGGGAGGGTGATTCTCAGGGGAATCGCATCTATTTGAGGGAGGCGCAAAGTACTCTCTCGCGCACGCTGTCGTCCCATCCCGCGGCGTTTCGGCGTGAGCGGATGCCTCCATCGACGTTCTTCACCGAGCGCAGGAGATTCAGTGCCAGGTGTCGGATGACGACAAGGTTCTCTGCGGCGTTGGCCGCATAAACGCGGGATTCGTCTTCCCGAAATGCGACATCGAGGC
>CAYTFJ010000192.1:0-3536 GCA_964437075.1 uncultured Nannocystaceae bacterium | reverse complement strand
CGTCTCCATCTCCATCTCCATCTCCATCTCCATCTCCATCTCCATCTCCATCTCCTGCGCGGGTCTCCGTCGAAAAAGGCTCGTCCTCGATATCAGTGCAGGCTGTAAGCGCGACGAATGTAAAAACAGTCAACCCGGGAACTGAAAGTGGAAATTTCATCTCCAAACTCTAGAGTGAATCACGGGGCCGACGCAACAGAGAATGCGCCTGTTATTCATTTGTATCGTCGAATAACCTCAATGAAGACGAATCAGCCGCCTCCGCCTCCGCCTGCGACAAGCTCGCTCTGCACCGACTCACTTCCATTCCCGTTACACGAGCCCGCCCAACCGCGTGATAGGCTCGATCTCGATGAGACACGCCGACGATAACCAGAACGGGACGCTTGGCCCGATGTCGGAGAGAACGGGCAAAGCCCTCGCCTTCCCCCTCGCCGCGTTCTCATTGCTCCTTCAGACGCCGAGGCCGGCCTCGGCGGCCCCAACCTTGCCAGGGGAGCTAACCCACCCCCTCGAATCCGCCGAAACCTGTAAGACCTGCCACGCCTTTCCCAACGACCCGGACCATGACGACGACCCGTATCATGCACCGATCGTTGTGAGCGGATCGTTGATGGCCAATGCCGCCCGGGACCCGGTATTTTGGGCCGGTGTCGCGGTGGCTCACCAAGATGCACCCGGAGAGACCGAAGTCTGCGTGCGCTGCCATTCACCGCGGGCCTTTCTCGAAGGTCGCGCCGATGCGATCGCTATCGAAGAGCTGAATGAGGCCGACCTCGAGGGCATCTCTTGTGATTTTTGCCATCGAATGCTCGACGACGGCGAGACACCGGCCGGAAACGCCCGCTACACGATCGATGATGTTCTCGCTCTCGATGGGACCGTGCCCAAACGAGGGCCGTGGGCCTATACTGACGATGGGCCGCAGCACGCGTGGTCCGGTCCTGACGCCTATTTGAGCCGTTCGAGAATGTGCGGAACCTGCCACGATGTCAGCACGCCGACCGTCTGGGTGGATCACGAGGGCAACGAGCGGGGTGCAACCTTTCCAGAGCAGCGCACCTATAGCGAATGGCTGAACTCAGACTACGCGCTGGAAGGCGCGCAGTTTCGTAGCTGTCAAGATTGCCACATGCCCGCCGTCAAAAATGCAGCAGGATGTGCGGCCTTCTCCGCCGGCGGTCTCTTGCACGACGAGGGCGTTCGCCGCCATGAATTGGTCGGGGCGAACCGTTTTGCGGTCGAACTGATCAAGGCCAAACACGGGACCGCGGCAGGCGGGACTGTCGATGACGCCTACTACGACTACACGCTCGAGCGAATGGCCGAGTTTCTTTCTACGGCCGCCACTCTCGAGGTCGACTTTCCGACGAGCGTCGACCTCAAGGTCGGAATCGAAGCTTGGGCCGTGCGGGTGACCAACAACACCGGGCACAAACTCCCAACAGGCTATTCCGAAGGCCGCGTGATGTGGCTTGAGGTCACCGCAAACCACGACGGGCGAGACCTCTATCACTCCGGAAAATGGGAGTCCGATGCCTTCGAGCAAGACGACCAACTGCGGCGCTACGAAGCCATCGCCGAAGATCGAAGGGACGGAACAAGGTTTCATCTCTTGCGCAACAATCACTGGCTCGTCGACAACCGGATTCCAGGCGCCGGTCAACGGCCGCACCCCGAGACCGACCCCGTGGGGGACCGTTATTCCCTGCAAAGCGGAAACACCTGGCCCAACTTCGACACCCACAGCTACAGTTTTGGCGCCGCCTTGGTCGAGGACACCACCCCCGGTGATCCCGACAAAATCACCCTCACGGTGCGCCTCTTGTACTTGATCAACACCCCCGAATACCTCGACTTTTTGGTCGAAGAGAATTCGACCAACACCGCGGGGACCGATCTTCAATTTGCCGCCGATCAAGCCGGAGGACCTCAACCTGTGGTCCTCGCAGAGCTTTCTAAAACGGTCGTGCTGAGTGGCCTTGAACCGCAAAGTCCAAGCGGCGGGGATGTCACCGGCGATGGCGATGGCGACGGCGATGGCGATGGCGATGGCGACACCGCGAGCGGCGGCGACACAAGCACCGCGAGCGGCGGCGACACTAACACCGCGAGTGGCGGAGCGCCCTTGAACGCAGACGCCGGTTGCCAATGCAGTGCCTCTGCGCCACCCCCAAGACCTCCAGGGTCGGCGGTCTTGGGGGTGCTCGTATTGTGGCGGTGGCGAAGACGCAAGGCCCGCCCCCCCTCCCCTTACCCTACAAAGGGATGACGCGGTAGATTTTGCCGTCCTCTAGCTTATTAAACGCATCGAGCACAACCGTTCCCAGATACACGTCCTGCCAGGCGTTGGTCCCAAAACCAAGAACCATTTCGCCCGTGGCCGCCAGCTCGCCCAGGTCCTCGGTGCTGCTCCCATTCCAACGCAACCCCCGGAGTTTTCCGACACAGTAATCCGCGAACATATAGGTCCCATCCCATTCAGGCACCTGGCAGCTCCGATAGACAAACCCCCCAGTGATCGAACAACGACCCCCAGAATGGTCATATTCGTAAATCGGAGCCGTCAACCCGTCCATATTGTCCGCGTTGGGGCCAGCAGACGTGTCACAACCGCGGTTGTCCCCGAAACAATTGTTTCCTTCCATGCGGCTCCAACCGTAGTCCTTGCCGGCCTGAATGATGTCAATCTCTTCGTATTTCTTCTGCCCGACATCGCCCGCATAGATCAACCCCGTCGCTCGATCGAAACTAAACCGCCACGGATTTCGCATACCCAGCGCGAAGATTTCTGGGGCAAAACCGGCGACATCCACAAAGGGATTGCTTGCCGGGATACCGTAGTCAAAAGGCCCCAGCTTCGTGCACTCATCACAAACATCGGGGTCCTTGTCCGCGATGCCCGTGGGCTCGACATCGATTCTCAAAAACTTGGCAAGGACAACACTGGGGTCACCGCCTGTTTTATAGGTGTTGTTCGCTCCGCCTCCATCGCCGGTCGCGATCACTAGATAGCCCTCGCTGTCGAAGCTGAGCATTCCGCCATTGTGATTCGCTGCGGGCTGCGAAAATCTAAGAATGACACGAGTCTCCGTCGCCTTCATCGTGTCGAGGTCCATCGTGTATTCTGCAATCACTGTGCGCCGATTCTCGGCGGGGTTGTAGTTGACAAAAAACCGAGGGTCTTCCGGGTAATTCGGGTGAAATGCAAAGCCTAAGAGCCCCATCTCTGGGCCCATGGTGTTTGCATTCGCGTTCTTGACCTCAATCTTCACCACGGCGTCGTCATCACTCGGGGCTTGGCTCTGGTCGGCCTCAAGAATCTTGATATGCCCACCTTGTTCCACCACAAAAAGACGAGCGGGTTGCGTCGGGTCTCCAACAATGAGGACCGGCCGGTCAAATCCGCTCCCACGCAGCTCCAACCCGACACCTGGGTTTCCCGTCACTTCCTCGTAGGGACAAGGCGGAATGTCTCCGTCCCCGTCCCCGTCCCCGTCTCCGTCCCCGTCCCCGTCTCCGTCTCCGTCTCCGTC
>CAYTFJ010000191.1:0-3591 GCA_964437075.1 uncultured Nannocystaceae bacterium | reverse complement strand
AGCTTGCATCAAGTCGGGCGTGTTGTGGGGGAGGCGGTCGATAAGGCTATTACGCATCGAAGAACTCACCGCGGACAAGGGCTACCACTCGAACGGAGTCCTGCTGGTGCTCGATGAAATCGAGATTCGTTCCTACATTTCGGAGCCGAAACGGGGCCGCCGACGATGGAAGAACAAGGAAGATGAACGTCGAGCGGTGTCCCTCAATCGCGCTCGACTTCGCCGGCGCAAAGGCAAACACCTTCTTAAGCATCGAGGCGAATTACTCGAACGAGCGATGGCACATCTCTTCCACAGCGGCGGCATGAGACGCATCCACCTTCGCGGGCATGACAACATCCGAAAACGACTTCTGATTCACGCCGCCGCGTTCAATCTGAGCCTCATCATGCGTGCGGCCTTCGGGGTCGGAAAACCCCGGTGCCTCCAGGGGAAACCGAGCCTCGCCCGGGCCCTCCTGGCTCTTTTGTGGTCGCTGACACTGGCCATGCTCGGCCTTCTGGGGCTTCGATTGGCCTCGTCCTGTGCCCAACGTGCAAATCAAGATCGCGGCGTAACTTTACCCTCGATGATACCGAACCGTCGTCTATACTCGGCGCCCATCGGCTTCGAGACTTTGTCGACGGCCTGCTAAGTGAGGGGGTGAATGGTTACACGAAGAGCGCCCCCGGCACGAGCGGGAACATGAACGCCACGACAATCTCCCTCAGTTTGTAGATCTTGGGCGAAAGCCTTTGAATCGCCATCAATCCTCCCGCTGCGAGCACAGGCGCATCTCTTGCGGCTCGAATCCCACTCGTTTCGATGCAGTTTTCAGAGGATAGTCAGGACAAATGGGTTCCGCGATCGCCAGCTTTACACTTCGGACGTTATCGGCGTGCGAGACCCTCTACGAATGAGCGGCCCCGCCCGCCAGCGGAAGAGCGCCCGCATCAGGGGCTGGAGAATCGTTTGATCGAGCCCGCCGCAGAAGCAGCGAATGATGCAGGCCCGATCCGATGCCGAGAACGACTTGGCGGGCTGCTTCGATACTACTACCGCGACGCCGCGTAGCGACTGAGGGGGAGGGGGATCACGGTCGGACTCGGATCGAGGGACAGACAGTTGCGGCTGCGATCTGACGGAAGGCGAGTGGAAGAGAGTTGGTCGCCTGAAAATTGCCAGCGCGAGGGTGGTTTGCGATCTGGTTGGCGGGAATGTCGATCCAGGGCGCGGGTTTTGTTGTCGCGTCCGCGGACAGGCAGCCTCGGATCCGGTGCCGAGGCTACCGTTTGGGAAAAGAGACAGGACGCGTGTCGGAATACGGATTTCGCCAAGGAAGTCAGGCATGTGCAACTGCACGCGAAAAATTGCTGAATGTCCTCGTGCTCAGCGCGGCTGGAGACGGGCCTGATTTAGGTACCGCGCCAGTCCTCGACCCTACCACTCGAGCAACGCTTCGCAGATCGCCTGGATGCGGGACAGAAATTGTCGAGCGGTCGGCCTTGCGTTGGGTTCACGCTCCAAGGACTCGGAGATCAAGAACCCCAGCGCGGGGAGGAGGCCCCTACTCCCCTAGGCGAACGACCAAGCTTTTCGAGTCAGCTCCGACCTTCACCCGGACGGAGCCCGTGGCACCCGACATATCCTTGGCGATAACGTACGCCTGTGCGCCTGCAGGCGCGGCGATGCGAAACTCCCCTGCAGGGTCGCTTTCAGTCACCGGCAGAAAGTCGGAAGGCCCAACACGGGCCGTCACCAGCACCCCTTCGACGCCGGTGCCGTCCTTGTCGATCACGACGCCTGCGACTTCGCCGTTGAGGCCTTCGAGAGAGAGCTGAATCGCCTGCTCGCTTTCTGCCGAGACGGTTTCAACCTCGGCGTCGTCTGTCTGATTGAGTCCCGCCGAGCGCGTGGCTCGGACCTCGTACTCGCCGGCCTCTAGCCCTGTGACCTCGAACGCGCCCTCATCGTTGACGCGAACCGATTTAGCTACGAGATTCGAGAGAGAGCGGACTTTCACGTAGGCGATACTGCCTCTAGCGCCGTCTACCGTTCCGAAGATTCGGTGACCCGTGTCGGCTTGAAAATCCACCACCGCCTCTTCCCCCGGCGGCACCACAACTTCCCGCGCGGGGACCTCGGTGAATCCTTGCACGTAGGCTGTGACTCGAACGGGGGTGCCGCTCGCTACTTCAGCCAGGGCGTAGTGTCCGAAGATGTCGACCTCTGCCTCGACGCATTCGTCGTCGCTCCAGCACGCGGCGACTGTCCCGGCGGGGAGAGCTTCGCCGTCGGTGTCGACGACTGTACCCGTGACTCGTCCAGATGGCCCCGCGAGAACGACCTCCACAGGTGCCATGTCCACGGCTATTTCGATTTCGATCGTAGTCTGGGCGTAGTCTGGGCAAGTGACCTTGAATGTCCCCAACCCTTTTCGAGCGTCCAGGAGTACACGCCCAGGCTCTGGGCTAGCTCCCGTGCCACGATAACCGGATGCAGAGCAGCCATGGAGTGCGCGTCCCTGTTCATCCTCGGTCAGGAGTTCGACGTTGAGGGTCGAGCGCGGCGTCCCCAGTTGAGGGAAAAGGCGGATCTCGATCCCCTTCCGCGGCGCAGAGACGATCATTTCAAGCGCTTCGTAACTGTCGTGTCGTGCTGTGAGCTTTCCTTCCACGCCTTTCGGTGCCCAGAGGCGGAACTTTCCAGTGTCGTCCGCTTGCGTGACCGCCCAGCGATTCCAGACCATTGCACTAGGCACAGCCCCTCCGAAAGAATCGAAGACGGCGCCTTCGATTGCAGTGGCGCCGGACCGGAGCCGAAGGAGAACAGCCGTTTGGCTCTTCACATTTTGTCGAGCGCCAAGATGCCCGGGAGCGGTGACCATGATCTCTGAAGCGCCGTCGCACTTCACTTCGACGGGCATGCCTACGTCAGAGGTGACACAGTGCGTTGGTTTCCCGGAACGGTCTACCCCACATGCGAAAAACGAAGAGAGACTCCCACCGCTCTCATCCTCGGCCGTCACATTGATTTTGCAGTCATCGGAGCTTTGAATCTGCGGTCTTCTCGGGGCGACGGCCTGGGGTCGTCCGGTCGGTTGCGCCTTCTGGATCCGGTCACTGCTCTGCGAAGATCTTCCTTGTTCCTCATTGTGTCGTAGAGCAAGGAAGACGAAAACGGCCACCCCTAGAACCAGACTCACGCCGACGATGTATTTTTTCATGTCTGCAAGATTCCGATCTGCTGGAGGTAGCCGAGGCTACGCTAGCTCACGCATGTCCCAAACGTACATGCGCCGTTGCGATTCTCAGCGTGACAAGCCCAGGAGCCAGGATTGCCTTCTTCGTCGAAACAATCGGCGATCAAGTTGTCACAAGCCACAACGGTTTTGCAAGCCTCTGTGTCGCCTGCAGGGGGAGGCGCCCACCCGCGAGCTGCTTCGGCGGTGTGGCCTACAAGCATAGCCATTGCGAAGGAACCGAGAAGGAGTAGAATTTTCTTCTTCATGAAGTACACAGATAGGCACAGCTTCGCGCGGGTCGCACGCGTGAAATCCCCCTAGCAGCCCGTGGATAAAATCTTAATTCGTCCACCGAGCGCCTGATCGCG
>CAYTFJ010000190.1:0-3599 GCA_964437075.1 uncultured Nannocystaceae bacterium | reverse complement strand
GTGGGTGTGGGTGTGGGTGTGGGTGTGGGTGTGGGTGTGGGTGTGGGTGTGGGCGGCTTGGGTAAAGATTCCGGGATAGGCACTGAATCGGCCACCATCACGATCTGTGTGTGATCGAGAAAATTGGTGTCGTCGGTGCTATCGGAGTCATTGGCAAGCGCCGCGAATGCGAGCTCCATGACTTGAAGCTCGGTCAGCAGGCGCGGCGGCGACTGAGGGTCTTCAGAGGGCGGAGGCGGGGCTGGGGCCGCGGGAAACTCGATGTCGAGTTCTTTCAGTTTCTCCTTGAGGTAGCCGAAACGGTGTTCAGCGCGCCGACTTTTTTTGTTCGCCACGGTGGGCTACAGCATAGACTTTCGTGTAGGTCTGCACACCACCTGGACCCGGTTTTTCAACGTTTCGTTGCAGACGATCTCGCGGCTACGCGGCCAATTCGTAGCGGGTGACTCCAGCGCTGAAATGTCCGGATCCAGTGATGAATCTACATTCGATGGAATTGTGTTCGCGTTGATCCACCAATTTCGCGCTTGGCAGGCCGAGCTGGCGAATCACGCCCTTTTGCTCGAGTATACGGATCAGAAGACCCCCGGCATTGTTGGCGAGCTCAGCGAGAAAATCTTCGAGGTCAGAGGATCCGGCATCGGGAGGTGTATCGAGGTCCTGCGAGTCCATCGCTAGCTCCCGCGCCATGTCGACGTCGATAAACATCCGTAGGCGGTCCGAACCCATGGCGATTTCGAGCTGGTAGTACGGCGATTTTTCACGCTCATCATCGGTCATGGGGTTGGCTGTGGCTGTGGCTTCTTCTCCGCAGACGAGCACCCATGCTTCGTTTATCGCCCGGACGAGCGCCGCGTGATAGACCGCGGTGATGCCGAAAACCGGTCGAGGTACGCCACAGGCCGACACTGGGCGGGGGGCGGTAGCGCTGGGCCCCGGGTCCATAGCGATCTCGAGTTGGCCGAGAAGTTCGTAGCGCCCAGTAGGTTTAGCGAGCGTCATAGTGGCTCCGTTCGCCTTCAGCTCACTGATGACGGTCGTTGTGGCCGTGCTGGTGAGGGCGATCATCGCCGTCTCGCGCATCGCCGGTACCGCCCGCGCGAGGCGGAGAAATCCGATTCCATCGAGCTTCGGCATGTTGACATCGAAGAGCACCAAATCGATCGAGTCCGAGGTCTTTAGCGCACACAACGCCTCCAGACCGTCTGCGGCCAGGGTGACCTCGTGTCCGACATCAGCCAACCACGAGCGCGCTTGGTTGCGCCAAGTCTTTGAATCGTCCACGACAAGGATACGCATAGTATAGGGTCATCGTCCCGAACTCGTGAAACTGGAGTCGTGCGCAGGCAGCCCGGCGCGGCCCACCATGGTCCCGCGAGGAGAGGGGGCCGACGGATACGTGCGTCGTCACGAATGATCGCCGTGGGTCTCCTTTGACGAGTCTCGATTTTCGAGTCGAGGAATGGCGCCCGAAATCGAAACCCGCCAAAGCGCGTGGCCGCTCGCTGCGTATTTTCGTTCAAACGCTGTCGTTGGTCTCTCTGTGTGAAAGGGTTCAACGACGACGCCTGTACATCCGCAATACTGCGCAGCATGGGCAAATTCTTCGGCGTAGATTCGCCAATTTGTGCGTATCTCGATGCAGGTCGCTCCGCTCAGGAGTGCCGGGAAGATACTGTGCCCATACCATCTTCGTTGCAGCTGACCAGGTTTGGGGTAGGGATTTGGGTAGAAGAGATACAGTCGATCGAAGCGCAGGGCGATCTCGTCGGCTCGCAGCCAAAGGCGGACAAGGTCTGCTCTTTGAAACTGTAGATTGATAGGGTCCGCTCCAGTGGTCTGGTTGCGGCCCTTGAGCAAGCGATGCTCCGACCGGTCAACGCCGAGCACGAGATGATCGGGTCGGATCCGGGCGAGTTCCGCTGAGCTCTCGCCGGTGCCGCATCCCGCGTCAAGGATAATCGGGCACCCACGGGCTTGGGCATTCTTCAACTGGATGAGTGTCGCAGATGCGTCGATCTCGTCGGTCTCGCCAGGCGGAGCGACGGGGTATTTGTATGGCGCCCGGAGGTGGCGATCGAGAAGGGCCTCGACTCGGGCTAGCCGCAGATCGAGTTGTCCCACGGGGATACGGCTTCTTCCCTCTCGGATCATTTTGATATCGTGCATCGTCATAGACGTCGTCGCAAGTGATACGACCGGTGGCAGCCCCGCATCTTCCTCTAGCGCATCTTTACACGGAGGCGGGCCCTTGTTGTGGCCTGGTCGAAACGTTTGGACGATGGATGAAGACGAACAGCACGCAGCCAGATATCCATCCGAAAAAAGATGAAGCGAGGGGGGGCGTAGGAGGCGGGGGGATTCGGTTGAAATTACGTATAGGCCTGGGACCAAAATGCTAAGTCCCCATGGTATGAAAATATTGAAACTGTGCGAATGGTCTCCACATGAAAGCGAATCTTGCTAGCGCCGTTACGTCGTTGGTCGCCGTGGCGTGCTTGGCGGCATCCGTAGCGAGCGCAGTCGGTTGGGCCGTTGGGCTATGACAGGACGATCAACGCGATCGATTCAGCCACTGTAGAACGGCGTTATCGAACGACACTGAGGCGATGGATCCGAGCATCAAGGCTCTATGATACGGTAGAGACGTGGCGAGTGATTTTGATCTGTTGGAAGGGGGGCGCGCCGGTGACAACGCGAGCGGAACAAAGCTCCTGCATCGCCATTTTCGTAGCTTGCACCGTTTTTTGCCAACAAGGTCGACTCGGGCGTCGATGATCTTATTCAACAGACGATGTTGAATCGAGTGAAGAGCCGGGACCGATTTCGGGGGGATGCGAGTTTTCGGACGTACCTATTTACAATTGCGCGTAATGAACTTTATGCCGCATTTCGAAAATGTCGTCGTGATCGGGCGATTTTTGACCCTGCGATTCATTCAGTGTTGGATATGGGAACATCCCCAAGTTCGGCGATTGGTAAAAAGGACGAGCAGCGGCTGATGCTGCAGGCAATGTATCGCCTCCCTGTAGAGCTCCAGATCGTTTTGGAGTTGTTCTACTGGGAAGACATGAGCTCCGACGAACTCGGCACGATCTTGGACATTCCGGTGGGGACGGTGAAGAGTCGTTTGCGCAGGGCGAAGGCTTCGTTGCGGGGAAAAATGGAAGATGTTGGGAGCCGAAAAGAAGTTCTGGCGCGCACCCAAGACGATTTCGACGGATGGGCGGCGTCAATTCGCGACTGCTTTGTGAGCGGAACGACCTAAGGATCAGTTCGGGGGCTTTGTTCGCTCGATCGCAATTCGATCACGGCACGAAGTTTGGCGAGTTGTGTTCGCCTTGCATTAAAGTCAGGTCCGAGAGGCATGTAGATTTTGGTGGCGCTGGCGAGAAGCTTGCGTACGCGGACGAGCGTGTCGTCGTCGATCTCCTGTAGGCCGAGCAGCAAGGTCGCCAGGGCAAGGTAGGTGTCGCCGCTCATCAATGGGGGGCCGTTTCCAGTGCGTTCGATGAGGTTCATGGATTTTTCAAAGTGGGTCCGTGCCAGGGCGATCGCATGAAAAAGCTGAATGATCTCGATCAGCTAGGTCTCCGATT
>CAYTFJ010000189.1:0-3688 GCA_964437075.1 uncultured Nannocystaceae bacterium | reverse complement strand
TCCGTCTCCGTCTCCGTCTCCGTCTCCGTCTCCGTCTCCGTCTCCGTCTCCGGCCTCGTTCGTTGGCGTACGGACCGAGTTTTCATCACTGCCGGACACAGTCATATTCCGCTGCCCGCACGATGAAACCACGGACAAGAGCAACACGCACATCAGCCCGAAGCTCATGTCCTTGCCCTTGCCCTTGCCGGGTTTTTCAAGTGCCACGAAATCGGTTTTCATGGCGATGGTCGGCGGTCTTGAAAATTTTTCCATAGGCTTCGTGTTCTCTCGAAATATTCTTTGGCGTTGATTCACAGCCTGTGTCCGTCGCCAACGACTTGAATCCTGGAGGCGATGGGGCTTTCACGAGTCGTCACCGCGCCAACAAGTCCATAGTGGCCACAACGTTTTATCGCAAGCGGCGAACCGGTACTTTGGGGCCTTCAATCCGTTCGGATGACATCGAGCAACACGAGACATCAACACGATACGAGATTTTTTGGGCCGTTGGCGATAGAGCCGTCGCAAGTAGATTCATCCGCGAGAGCCGTCACACATCGGTCCTGGATGACGAGGCATGCCTTGTGAAATCCAAGATGGCATCTTGAACACCGAACATCGAGACTGTTTCGATAATACGAATTCCCGGAACGGTACGTCCCTTTTGCGGCTCCGCTCTCCGAGAGAATCTGGGGCCGCTCTCCAAGTTTTTCCTTCAACGCAGCTGAATCCGCTCGCCTCGTCGAACCACCACTCCCAGGACCTCTAGACGATGAACATGGGCATCCAGCGCCAGCGCAGCCAGTGGACGTGGGGCGCGTGGGCTGTCGGCATAGCTCTCGGTCAGCAGAACATCGAAGCCAAGACCTTGGTTCCCGTGGGTCTTCAACGCCGATACGATCCGGGCCTCACGGGCCAAACGATGGCGGATCGTCCGTCGTACGATCTCTAGTGATTCCCCACTCGGCCGACCATGAGAGGGAAACACCACGGTACGCGCATCTCCGCATCGCTCTTTCACGGCCTCGAGGCTCTCGAGGTAACGAGACATGTCACCGCCGTCCGCTCGATCGATCAAGATCGTCCCCTCCCCGGCCACCATGTCTCCCGCGTAGCATATCGCCGTATCCGGCTCCCAGTACACCAGATGGCCATCCGCATGGCCCGGGGTGTAGATCGCCTCCACCCGCATGCCTCCCCCGAGATCGCAAGACCAGGCCGTGGCCCCGATCTCATCGCCGACAACAATCTCGTCAACACCAAAGCCTACACGATTGGCGGTTCGGGTCTCGGCAACCACGGGGACGTCAAACTCGCTCCGCAATCGCATCACGGCACCAATATGGTCCACATGGTGATGCGTCATGCACAGCGCCACAACCTCACGCCCTTCCGATTCAAGCGCATGAAGGAGATCGACAATCTGGTCCTGTGCCGCAGGATCCGGCGTCGCAGCTTCGATCACGACAAGCCGGTCTCGCCCGAGGAGCATGGTGTTGGTGGTCGTCGCCGGAGGCAAGGTCGGCGTCGGTAGGGCGAGACTCCAGACGTCGTCGGCAATTTTCCATGCGGCACCAGGGCTCATCCTTTTGCATCCTAGCGAAACATCCTGCCGCACCCAACATGGGCGGTTCGTGATAGGGTCGGCGCCGATGACGAGCACGCCACGTCCCCGTATCATCGACGGGGATCCGCCAGAACTTCTAGTTCACGACCAGCACACAGACTGTCCCTATCGAGAGGGGCAAGTCGCGCGCTTGCCCATGCGCCTACCCATGCGCCCACTCAACCGGGAAGAGTTGGGGACCCGGCTCGAACGTGGAGACCGCCGCCAGGGCCTCGTGCTCTACAATCCTATCTGCCCAAGTTGCCAAGCTTGCCAGGCAATTCGCCTGGACGTCACGCGTTTTCGACCCAACAAAAGCCAGCGCCGGGCATTGGCCCGGGGCGACAAAAACTTCTCCATACAGTTGCGTGAGCCCCAAGTCAGCCCCGAGAAGGTTGCACTGTACAATGCTCACAAAATCGGTCGTGCGCTGCTCGGCGGCGGGGAACCGCTCGACGAAGCTGGCTATGGTTCGTTTCTTGTCGACAGCTGCACCGAGAGCTTCGAGATGCTCTACCGTATCGAGGGTGAGCTTGTTGGCGTCGCTCTTGTCGACCGCGCGAAAGAGGCGCTTTCGGCCGTCTATACCTACTTTGATCCGGCATTTTCGAGATTTAGCCCTGGCGCCTATTCGATCTTGAAACAGATCGATCTGTGCAAGCGGTGGAACCTTCGCCACCTCTACCTTGGTCTGTTCGTCGAAGGGTGTTCGGCCATGGCCTACAAGTCGAGCTATCTCCCCCACGAGCGCCGTGTCGACGGCCGCTGGATCGCATTTGGCTAGGATTTTGAGGCGTGTCAGCCAAGGCCTTGAACGGGCCTCGACGACACGTTTTGTCGTCTATGCTATCGCGGCCTCGTTCACCGCATATTTTTGCATGTACGCCTTTCGCAAGCCCTTTGCAGCGGCCAGTTTCGAAGGCACGCTCTGGGGCCTCGACTTCAAGATTGTCTTGGTTCTCAGTCAGTTGGTGGGCTACGCCATCTCGAAGTTCGTCGGCATTCGTGTCGTCAGCGGGATCTCACACAGACGGCGCGCCCAGACGATCCTCATCCTCATCTTCTTGGCTGAGCTTGCGCTTCTCGCCTTCGCCCTGCTTCCACCCGGAGGAAAAGTCATCGCCATTTTCTGCAACGGGCTTCCGCTTGGGGCGATATGGGGGTTGGTCTTCTCCTTCCTCGAGGGCCGACGAAGTTCCGAAATCCTTGGTGCGAGTCTGAGCACATCCTACATTTTCGCTAGCGGCGCAGTCAAAGCTGTCGGTCGTTCGATGCTTGACGCGAATATTTCAGAGTCGTGGATGCCATTTCTTTGTGGGCTTATTTTTGCCCCCATACTCCTGGTGGCCGTATGGGCCCTGCATCAAATCCCGGCCCCGAGCGCTGAGGACAAAAAATCCCGCTGTGCCCGAACGCCGATGTCTGCGAACGAACGACGCATCTTTTTTGTACGCCACTGGCCAGGTCTTGTCATGCTCACCGGCCTCTACATGTTCCTCACGGCCTATCGAGACTTTCGCGACAATTTTGCGGTCGAAATTTTCGCCGAGCTCGGAGAGACCCGCTCATCGTTTCTCGCATTGACCGAGTTTTGGGTGGCCCTCGTAGTGTTGCTCGGCCTCGCCACGATCTATGCCGTACGAGACCACCGCAAGGCCTTCTTTTTGGTTCACGGGCTCATGTTTGTCGGTAGCGCGACGATAGGCCTCGCCACGGTCGCCTTCGAACTCGGCCTGCTTAGCGGCCTGGGCTGGATGATCGCCATCGGTGCTGGGCTCTACCTTGCCTACGTCCCCTACGGATGCGTGCTCTTTGATCGCCTCATCGCCGCCACAGGCACCGTAGGAACCGCGGTGTTCATGATCTACGTGACCGACGCGCTCGGATACACGGGATCGATTTCAATGCTCCTCTTTCGTACTTTTGGCGACACCGAGCGAAGCTGGCTTGAATTCTTCCTGCGGTTTTCCTACCTGACATCGGCGGTGTGTTGCGCGAGTTTTTTTGCCAGTGCGTTCTATTTTCGACGCACGATCCCGAGGCTAGGCTAGCAGCCCGTGGATAAAATCTTAATTCGTCCACCGAGCGCCTGATCGCGAA
>CAYTFJ010000188.1:0-3747 GCA_964437075.1 uncultured Nannocystaceae bacterium | reverse complement strand
GCTACATCAAGCGAGGAGTCTGGACGGGGAGGCTGTTCGTAGGGTGCTTACCTCTCTTCGGCACCGAAGACATCTATCGTCTGTCGACGGCGGTCGTTGGTTTGAATCCCCACGAATCCGACTGCGACCGTCCTCATCCTCCCGGATTTGAGGAACGTGAGTACGACGAACCACCGGGCCTGAGCTCCGATATGGGTATCAAACTTCGAGCTAGCGAGGCGGACCTTCGTGTATGTCTGCACAGGA
This sequence comes from uncultured Nannocystaceae bacterium, assembly GCA_964437075.1. GTDB lineage: Bacteria > Myxococcota_A > Polyangia > Nannocystales > Nannocystaceae > CAYTFJ01. The sequence continues at coordinate 3,501 of CAYTFJ010000188.1, read as the reverse complement.
ATGGAGTCTCCGGCTTGCACGGTATCCATCTGTATGGTTACACCTGCAGAGATGGATACACGCCCAGCCCCAGTGCTCGGCTTCACCAACTTCTCGATTTTTCTGTCGCCATTTGCATGGTCGAACGTATTCGACCGATGGACACATTGACACGTGATGAGCCTGTCCGGTGGTCGAAGTCGCTGTGGCTCGACGGCCACAGTGAGCTCTCCTTCATATATCCAGACCCTTTTGGGTCGAGGGAAGGATCGGAGTCCCCGTGACGGACAAGCATACTGTCCAGCTAGATCAGGAACAAACGTCCCTCATCCGCACCGAAAGGCCGGGGAACGATCGTCCGGTCGGTGGGTCGATATTCGCTCGCACAGCTGAGACATCATCTGTGTTGCGGCGAGGTGGGACCCCGAACTCTCCGTTCATGGCATCATCCTGGTTTGTTTTTGTCATCCACACTGCTTGAAGGCAAATTGCGTCGGACCTAGTTTTGCTCGAGGCGGGCGGGCAGGGCGACGAAGCTGGAGGCGTGGCGCGAAGTGATCTGTAAGAGGGTTTGTATGAGGTGTCTACGCTCGGTCGCGTACGAAGTCGGAATACAGGTAAACTGGCGGTGGTCCATTCACCCGCTGCCGGGAGTCATGCGACCTTAGGCGTTTCGTTGTCGAAAGTCGGACACAAGAGAACTCGATATTCAGTGGTGGCTTTGGTCTTGGAGTCGTTCACCGGAGGGCTCGCCTTTTCCGTGTCCGGCGGAGAGAACGGCGTTGCCGTCGTTTGCGTTGGCGCAGATCTTGGATGCGACGTGCAGTGCGATGGAGAGTCCGCCGGAGGCTATGTATGGGGATGGGGAGAGGGGTGCTCGGACAACGTTTGTGCAGCTGGCCGTGGAGTTTGGTTGGACGTCGATGATTCAGCTGGCGGAGGCGTGTTGGTGTTCGACGCGGACGATTGTTCGGCGGCGAGGGAAGGAGTCTGTGGAGAGTCTGTTGCGGCCTGCCCGTCTCTGTCCGGGAGAATTTCGGCCAATGAGAAGATGTTTACCTTCATGCATGTGTACTCGCTTGTGTTGGGTGCAATACCATCGAAGGACGGAAGCGTTTCGCCGAGATTCCGGCTAGCCTTTCCACCCGTGGCGCTCCGCGGCGGCAAGAGTCAGCCGTTTTACAGTCTCAAGCTCCTTCGTGTGATTCGGGTTCATTTGCGCTCGTTCGGCCTCTTCGGCACCGCAGCCGTATCTTCAAATCGGGCGGTCCAATCAAGCAATTCCCAAAGAAGATCAAAGCAGGTGTGCTTCGCCCTCTCGATCCCCTCTCTTACCTATGATTTCCATCCGTCCGGTTGGGAGGCTCGTTGCCAAAGCTACCGATTTCGTCATCGAGAGGTCGCTGCACCCGTCGGAGGTGTCCCAATTGGGGACCTTACGCGCGAATACGGTCACTTTTCGTCGTCGCCCCGCTGCTCCCTAGGGATTAGGCTGGCTCAATGACCGCGATTTTGGAGACGCAAACGGGTGACCAGGGCGAAGAAAAGGCCGACTTCGATCCGTCCAGCTCCCGCACGGTCTTTTCCGGGTCGCTGGGCGATGTCGCCGTGGCGGAGCTTCTTCAGTCTCTCGAGATGAATCGAAAGAGCGCTCTTATCCACTTTCTCACGGACCGAGGACCGGCGCTTGTCGTCATGCGAGAGGGCAGGTTGTTGGCCGTCGAGATGGGGGCTCTTCGCCGCGAGGTCGCGTTGAATCGGCTGGCCACGGTCGTAGAAGGCAGCTTTGTTGCAGAGTTTCGTGCGCCAGGATCATTCCGACAGGACGAAATCAGCACGCCACTCGCGGGGCTTCAGGGGATCTTGATGGAGGCCTTTCGCCGCCTCGACGAGCGGGCGAAACTGCTGGAAGATTTTCCGGCGCCCAATCTCGCATTGCTCGGGGGAAACGAACGAGCGATGGCGGAACATCCTGTGCTCGATGCCGATGTTCGGGGTCTGTTGGAGCTGGCCGACGGAAGCCACTGTCTCTTGGACCTGCTCGATGCCAGCCCATGGGATGATTTGGATACCTTGACCAGGTTGGTCCCATTGGTGCGCAGCAAGACACTCTGCGCCGATCCGCGGGGCACCGTCGTCACGCGAGAGGTCAAACTTCGTTTTGGTGAGGATGAGCAGACTGTGCGCCCTATGCGGGGCCGCCTGTGGGTCGTTTCGCTGGGGACTTTGCTCGTCGCCTCGGTCGCCTCGGCTGCATTTGTGGTTGGGACACGCTCCGAAGAAGCCAAGATGCAACCGGTGTGGGGAGATGATACGGAGTTCAGGGCGATGGACAGCGAAGTGGTCTTGGCGCCCGTCGTTCCGCCTCTGGAACCTTGCCCGGACGGCATGGTGTTTGTCTCGGGCGGTAAATTTTTCATGGGGTCGCAGTCTGAGCATCCGGCCCTACGGATGGCGCTTCCTGCGCACAGGGTTGAGATCGACCCCTACTGCATCGCTGTCAACGAGACGACTGTAGGCGCCTTTCGGCGCTGTTCAGAAGTGGGTGATTGTGAACGCGCGCATCGAAGCAGTCTCTGGCCGCAGGGAAAAACGAAACGTTCGCGGTGGATGCACGATCGGGAAATCCTGAGCGAGCTTTGCAACGAAAACTACGAAGATAGGTCCTCCCATCCGGTAAATTGTGTGACATGGGGCCAGGCAGCCCAATATTGTGAGGCGAACGGGTGGGAGCTACCGACCGAGGCCCAATGGGAGTTTGCAGCGCGGGGATCCGATGGCCGGGTCTATCCATGGGGCGATGACGTTCCGGGGCCCCGCTTCGCCAATGCTTGTGGGATGGAATGTGCGGCTTGGCGCGCGCAGGTCGGGCTCTCCGACCAGCCTGTGATGTACGAGCAGGATGACGGCTACGCGGGGACGGCACCGGTTGGGTCATTTTTGGATGGCCGGACCGAGAAGGGTCTATATGACATGGTCGGCAATGTGTTCGAGTGGACCTTCGATCGCTACGCCGCCTACGATTCAGGCCCGGCGGTGAATCCGCAGGGGGCGGAAGATGGCGAACGGCGTACAATTCGCGGTGGCGCGTTCAACAGTACGATGGCCGCATTCTCGGAGCCGTCTTTGCGGTTTCCAATGGATCAGACGGCCCACTCTCACGGCATTGGTTTTCGATGTGCGTCTGACCCGCGGTTTGTCCCCAGCGACCCGTTGGCCGGTAGCCCTCTATAACGGTCGGGGTCGGGGTCGGGCGGTAAACCATGAGGCCGCTGTGGGCGGACTCTCAACGGGCAGACTTCCGCGCCGACTTGGGGCATCTGTCTGAAGAGGAAAACTGACCCATGCAATCCCTAAAACTTCGAAGTTCTTGTGCAGCGGGCGCCATTTGCGCGACTTTGTTTTTGTGCAGTGTGGTGGCCTGCGGTGACGAAGACGGAGATGGCAACGAGACAGAGACAGAGACGGGAGACGGAGATGGAGACGGAGACGGAGACGGAGACGGAGACGGAGACGGAGACG
>CAYTFJ010000187.1:1142-3784 GCA_964437075.1 uncultured Nannocystaceae bacterium | reverse complement strand
CGGCATCGCCGACAAACCCGCCGTCTCCGTCCCCGTCCCCGTCCCCGTCCCCGTCTCCGTCTCCGTCTCCGTCTCCGTCTCCGTCTCCGTCTCCAGAGTCGTCTCCGTCTCCGTCTCCGTCTCCGTCTCCAGAGCCGGAATCGGTATTGTTAGGCGTCGCTTCGCCGGCGGATTTCCCGCATGCCGGAAGGGTAGCGACGCAAAACAAGCCTAGAGCCAGTACACTTTTTACGTAATTCATCATTTTTCGTCAGCCTTTCGTGGACCCGACCATCACCTAGCCGACCGGCGGTATCCAAGTTTGAGTGAGGGCAAATCCCGTCATGTCCGAGTAGGTGTAGGCGCCAGACAATCCCGAGTAGGTATCAAATTCAAGCGTCTCCGGGTTGATACGATAGACCTCTGTCCCGTCAGCATCGCCCCCCCAAACGCCCGTTACGCCCCACACTTGGTGGGCCTTATCAATACTCACGCCATGCACATGTTTTGGAAGCTCGACCACTGAAATCCCTTCGAGGGTCTCCCGATCGAACGATGCCAGACCGAAGCGTGTATCCGCAAGATCCATCTTGACGGGGGCCCACATCCGCTTCTCCTCGTTGTCTACCATGCAGCCACCAAAATCGAAGGCAGTGATCGACGAGAGCCCCACCTCCGCAGGGCCTTTGCTCGTCCAGGTACCCGAGTCCGGATCAAAACGAGCGAGCACCACGCCACAAGACCACGGCCGCCCCTCGCCGTCCACCGTGAAGCCGTAGGAGAAATGCGGTTTGGGCCACATATCTACCCCTAGGCCGTCCCGTCCAACACGGACAATTTTTCCGTCGTTTCCAAAGGTCGCGAACCAAAAATTGCTATCTCGATCGACGGCGCCACCATAGGCACGATAGGGGAATTTTGCTCCCGGACTGTCTTCGTCCGTAATTCCGAGGTTCAAATCCGTCTGGTCTTGGATCCCGCCGCTGTCACCATCGATAAGCATCACCGTGACGGTGTTTTTGTCTTTGTACTCGCCGGCCAGCCATATTTTTTCATTCACGCCCACCTGCGACTCAACGTCGGCCTCCCCAGAAGTCCACGCGACCGCGCGCTGACTCTCGAAATCTGTCTCAAGGTACCAAGCAACACAATCGTCGGGGTACTGGATGACGTCATCCGCCCCTGTGGAGGTCCCGTTGGAATTCGGACAATTTTCAGCGTCGCCGACAATTTTTATCAGCCCCCCGCTACGATTAGCGACGGCCACGTTCCCCGAGAGACTCACCGAGGTACGCGACGGATCTCCGTTCCCGTCGGCGCTGGTCCAGTAACGCCCCTCTTCGACCATCGTCACCGTGTTGATCTTCGAAACCTGACCGATCGCCGAATTCGCTATCCAAATATAGGGTACGCCATCATCAAGATCGTTCCCGCTGTTCCCGCCGTTTCCGTTGCCGGTCTCGTTCAGCGCGTCGAGTTTGATGGCGCCTCCGTCGCTGTCCCCGTCCCCGTCCCCATCTCCGTTGGGCGCGAGGGAAGTATCGTCACCCTCTTCGCGATCGTCACCGCCACCACACGCGGCTGCAACGGTCATGGGAGCGACAAGGGCGGCCAAAAGGCCAAGGGACCGCATAGAGATAAAATTGTTGTGCGTATGCATCATAGCAAGTGTCTCGAGTCGGAATCAAAAGCCATCAGAGGTACCACCATCGTCCTGGCCGAACGACAGGAAGGCCCGCCATAACGACGCTTGCCTAGTCTTCCAGAGTCCACCACTTTAGCTTTCGTTCGAGTTTGAAGCCAGATGTAACTGCGTCATATCGCCATGGCTCGAAAGCCCCTCGGGCCCCCGACACAGCGACCACCGGAGTGACTCTCGAACAACGTGATGTGCGCATTTCTAATAGAATACGCCTCCCCCGATTGCGTCGGCTATTTCACCATACACTGGCCAACATTTGCATAGCCATCGGGCGCCTCGGCTGCATCCCAAAGGGGAACACAAGTCTGCTCAGCCTCGGCACAGCTAAACGCATCGTCGCCGATATCGCACCATTCGGAGCAACAATACTGGGAGCTACAACCTGGAATCAAGCTTTTTGAAGCGCACCACAACCCATCATCGCAACAGTTGATGCATGAGCAGCTCTCGCCCTGCGCCCCACCACCCGGATTGTTGTCCTCTCCGCAGAAAAAAGTCTCGGTTTGGACCGCATACAAACACAGACTTCCCGTTGGGCAGTCATTGTCGAGGGGATCGCAGCCTGCGGCGCAGATCGGGAGAATGCCGCCGCTCAAAATTGTACAGCTGAGGTCATCCGCGGAGCAGCGAGGATCCTCCGACGAACCTACGCAAAACTCGACGCAATTTCCGCCTCCCTTGGCATCGAGGCACACCGAGCCCGCCTCACAGTTATCGATTCCTGACTTCGGGTCGCCTTCGCAATCTTCACCTACCGCGACCGGAGCAGGGTCAATCGGCACGCAGATATTTGTATTCCAAGAGCTCCCGCTGAAGATCGCCGCGGTACACTTTTCACCGTCTTCGCAATCCGCGCCCTCTTTCCAAATGTCGCATTTTTGAGGGCTGCCCGGCTCGCCATCTCCATCGCCATCTCCATCGCCATCTCCATCGCCATCTCCATCGCCATCTCCATCGCCAT
>CAYTFJ010000187.1:0-1042 GCA_964437075.1 uncultured Nannocystaceae bacterium | reverse complement strand
CGCCATCGCCATCACCATCTCCATCTCCATCTCCGTCGCCATCTCCAGAAGAAGTCGTCCCCGTACCGCCGCTAGAATCCCCGCAGCCACCGACGTTCATCATCAGGGCCACGGCCCCCCCCCCCATGAACATAGAGATGATTCTTGTGGATCTTAAAATATGCATTGGTCGCCGTTCTTCCCGCTCTACCGCAACTCAAGCCGCTGAAAGCCGAATCTCGAGTCAAAATTCGATACTATCCCTGTTCCGTGCTTGCTGTCGGGATACCTGTTACAAACAAGTCACGTTGCACAACGTGACGACGTAACGCGGTTCTATAGCCCGCCACCCACGGGCAGCCCTGGGTGATCCATTCGCCGCCGATGCGCGGCCGCAGCCTAAGAACCCGCTAGGGGTCTCGGGCTGTGGTCCACGATGTTGAGTTTCGTACCAGGCACAGCGCATCAGTGTCGAAGCAACAAGTCATTTCCGACCCGCGGCCGTCCAACCTCGTGCCGCTCAGGGAAGATCTTCTGGCTCGAGTGTCAAATCCCACTCCCAGTCGATGCCATCAAGATCGAGAAAACAAGGATCTCCATAGATATCCTGCGCCTTTACGCTCTCAAGCCTTCCCGAAAATTTCTTGCCAAGCGCCTCTTCTCCATGTTTCTCGGGCAGATCTGTGAAGACAATCTTACCCTCTCGACCTGAGAGAAGAAAGTCCTGGGCCTCCGTGGTCGCGACCAGACAAGTTCCGCATATGCCAGTGTCATAGACCTTTTCGTCAACATCGATCTCGACCGGCCCAGGGCCAACGGGCCCACCAAAGTTGCCCCACGAACCCACGCGAACAACCCACTTTCGGTTCATCACGCCCCCGCGGCCGTGCCATTCAACCTTAAAGTGATCACCCGTATATTGGTGGTCAACTTCAAGACCGACGGTCGCAATAGGACCTTCGTCGATCACCAATGGGAAGTTGGCGAAATCCGGGCATTCCGTCCAGTTTCCGTCTCCGTCTCCGTCTCCGTCTCCGTCTCCGTCTCCGTCTCCGTCTCCGTC
>CAYTFJ010000186.1:0-3786 GCA_964437075.1 uncultured Nannocystaceae bacterium | reverse complement strand
GTCTCCGTCTCCGTCTCCGTCTCCGTCTCCGTCTCCGTCTCCGCCTCCGTCTCCGCCGCTGTCGGTCGCAGATCCTCCCGCGCCGCCTGGGCCCCCTGGGCCCCCATCAAATGCAGTCGCCGAGTCCCGCTCACGATCACCGCAGCCACCAATCATGCACAACCCAATGCCGGTAAACAGAAGTCGATCGAGCTGACGTTTGGGCGTGGTTTGGACAGACATCTGACGGATTGTAGCAGGAAACTTCTTTCGTTATTGGTGATCACACGGATATCACCAACAATTGTCGTGAGACGATGAAGACTCTGTCCGATATTGCCCCTACGCGTGCTGCTCGGGATCGGGAGGTCACAGCACGCGCGGAGGAGATTCAAATCACGCGAGACTGTCGGAGGACCCCCCCGCAGCGGAGTTCAGTGCGCATTGGTCAAGTATGCTGCGCGAGCTCGAATGCTGGCGAAACAAGAACTCGCCATGTTGTTTGTGGACTCGGCCCAAGGACTGTCAACTTTCACGTCCGCATCCCCCGCCGCCCCCTTGTTACACGATTGCAGTCCCGAATCTTAGGGCAGTGCCCCATCGAGAATCCATGCTTCGATCGTCGCCAAATCTTCGACCTCTAACAGCTCTTCTCCCCAAGGCATCGCGTAGCCGTAGCCGGATGCGGGCTCATCAAAGTACGTATTTCTTAGTTTGTGCATCAAGTAGCTCCGCTCGGGATCGCCTGCAGTCACGAGCGGAAGCTCACTCTGCGAAGAAGGGCCCAACAACGCCTCCAATGCATTGTCGGCATCCAGCGGCACGATCTCGATGCTACCCCCTTTCACGTGACAAGCATCGAGGCATCGAGCATTCCAAATCGGCTGCACAACTTCGCTATGGCGCAATACGTCGGTTTGGGTATTTGTGCTCGGCGCGCAAGCACCCAGCACAAACGCAAGCACCGAGCCGCACACGCCACAGTTCAACCCATACAGATGCGCTCGATGGAGGCCGGGCATCTGTCTACTCCGCACGAATATATTGGGCAACGTCTTGGCGAGAGACAGCACTTCGCACTCCTGGAGAAACTCGGACGATGTCGACAATCTCGTCGAAGAACTCGGGAGCCTCCGCAATGATATATCGCGTTCCATCATCGAGTACCATGACAGAGGCGCTCGCCGTCAACGCGAGTTCGCCATCGCCTAGATAGAACTCCACTGCGTCCCCCGGGGTGAGCTGCTGGGGTAAAAGCCAACCCCGACTCTGCCACCACGATTCGCTACCGTCTGGGTAAATGTACCCCGACACCAGGGTCTGCCCCGCTTTATCCGCGTCGTTGCCATCGGCGTAGTCCCAAGATGTAAGGATTCGAACCTGTTCGTGAACCTTGTTCCACGTCCAGTCAGAGACCCACGTCGGATTGCAATAGGACATATAGTCTTTGCGATTGTTTGGACTGTAGAATCTCTTACTGTACACACCGTAGCCCCAAGCAGAGATCGTGCCGTTCGAGTCCGGAAAGTCAGGGTCCGGATTACGATCGACATTCGGGCTGCAAGGTGCATGAGGACGACCCTGGTTGTGGCCAAGTTCGTGGGTGATCGTATCTTTCGTCGTGTTCATCCCAATCCATAGACTGGTCGAAACTCGAGTATCGCCGTTTCCTTTGGTCGGAGTGGGAGTTCCTGGAGCAATCCCGCTGGCGCCATCGATTCCCCCAGTACAGGCATCGAGGATGGCATGGTAATAGACGTTCGGCTCAGCAAAATCTTCGAAGCGAATCTGAACCAGAGTATTGTTGATCTGCGAGAGAGTTGTGACCTCAGCCGCCTGGTTGATCGGTTCATGCACACTCCATTCGATATCCGAAACCGGGTTTTGTTCGAAAAAATGAACCAAAATTTCCTGAACGCTCGAGTTGTTGTTAAGCAACCCAGTCGTGTCCTCATGACAGTTCCCGTAGTCGAATTTGACCGGCACAAGAACCAGCTTAAAGATCATCGGTTCCGCAGAGACACCCAAGGGCTCAAAGCCCCCGACCGGAAGCGACGGTGACATCGTCGATGCAGCGATCCCCTCGTGGCCGGCCTCCCCCTCGGTGAGCTCAATATAATAGTGCGTGTAGGCAGAAAACCCGCTGTTCTCCAGTTTGAAGGTAAACGCACTCTCGAAGCTACTCTCAGATGAAGCCCCAGAAACGGACTTGGTATCCTCAACGACTGCAACCGTATTGTCCCCACGCAATAGATGGAGGCGCGCGGTGATAGGCCTCCTTTGCCAGCCGCCAGGGACGCTCCAGAGAGCCTGAACAATGCCCAACCGACCGAGAACAAGCGGCGCCTTGTAGTCTTCGGGCGCAATTGAGATGCCGTTCTTTGCAATGTCGATCGCGCTTCCTTGATTGACCACGACCCGATCTATACTGATGCCCCCTCGAGCCCATTCGTTCTGTTGAAATGGCTCCCAATCCGCCGGCGGCGTTGGATTCGGATTCGGTGGGGTTGTCGTCCCTCCGTCTCCGTCTCCGTCTCCGTCTCCGTCTCCGTCTCCGTCTCCGTCTCCGTGATTTTCGGTGTCACTTCCAGCGGTGTTTTCGATCGCGTCCGAATCAGCGCCACAGCCCACAATGTTCGCGAGTACGGCGGTGGCTAGAAGATGTGTGAAAGCTTGATAATGACGCATGAACAGACTCTTCCTGATATTGTGCATAGGTCGTGTACCCCGCCTCGCGACCAGATGGACCGTATTACATTTTCGGTCTTTACGTGCGAATTGCAAGCTTTGTGAGGAAAAGAAATGTTGGTGATAGCGAAACGCCGACAGGCCCACTGCTTGACGACAGAGCTTAGCGAGAGCGGAACGGAAGCGACACCTGCGCCCTCGATGCGGCGGTCTTCGCCCGCTTCGTATCTCACAAAAGACCAGATCGCGTGAAATCCATATCACGCAATTAACGCCTGGCTAGGTTCGCTGGACAATGCTTCTCGCAAAATCCCATAGGCCCGGTGGGCGCGAACACGCGCCGTTCCCGTCCGTATTCCGAGTCTCCTTGCGGCCTCGGCCATACTCAAGCTCTGAAGTTTGTGGAGCTCGATCACCCGCCGCTGCCCCAGATTAAGCCCGGCCACCGCGTGCTCCAGGCGGGACTCATCTGTACGTTCTTATCGCTCCCGACCATCGCTCATCCCGCGCGACCGAAAATTACCGAACTCGCCAAGAATCGATTCATGCCACGGCCTCAATTCAACCCGACTCTTTCTTCGCGTCGCAACCGCACGTAGATGATCGAGCGCCACGCGCCTCGCAATTGTCCGGTACCACGCCAACACCGATTCATCCGGAACCGAGGGCTGAACCCGAAACCGATGTCGCGCAAGATGCGCCTCGATCTAGGTCCGCTGCACGATGTCGTCGATTTCACAACGTTCTCGTACATATCGGCGAACGGCCGTGCGGATCGGTTCGTCGACCAATGCGTGCAGTCTGCGAAATGCTCGATCGTCCCCCGTAACGTATTCACCCATGAGCGATCCGAGCTTCGACGTTGGCCTCGTTGAAATCTTGGTGATCATTTCGCTCCGCGAGAGTCGCCACGCCGCTGGAGCAAGAATCGATCCGAACTGTCCAAATATTTTTATCAATAATTTTAGTGGGTTAATCCAACCGAAAATCAGATGTTGAACCCGTCACGAAATATCGAGGCCCATCCCACGACATTTCGTACCTAGACCACGACATTTCGAGGCCTAGGGTGGGCGACGAATACACAGCTTCCGCATGCGGGAACGCAAGGTATTTGGA
>CAYTFJ010000185.1:0-3811 GCA_964437075.1 uncultured Nannocystaceae bacterium | reverse complement strand
CGTCGCCGTCCCCGTCGCCGTCGCCGTCGCCGTCCCCGTCGCCGTCCCCGTCGCCATCGCCGTCCCCATCGCCACTCCCGTCGCCATTCCCATCGTCACACCCGGTGGCCGGAACGAGGAATGAGCCTCCCAGAAGGAGAGAAATCATTGTGGTCGCAAGAATAGAATTTTTGTGAGTCATGGCCCTTAATCCCTCGCAAAAATAACATAGCTACTTCGCTGTGAACATGCGCGGAGATTCATGGGCAGCTCGAGACGAAGTTCGATGCTGGCGTGGCCCCATCCCAATCGAGCTCTATCGCGCGCAGCATGAATGCAAGCGCGTTGCACGGATGTTGCGTCACATCCAGACCCACGTAGGTGCATGGTGGTGGTTCGTGGCCCTGTGTGAACAGCGCGGTCCAGGGGTGGCGTTATCGACGCGTTCGAGGTTGGTTCATGGCGTGACCGAGGCGGGCACGCGGGATAGAGTGGTGCGATGTCGACGGCTTGGCGCTCCTGCAGCAACTGCAATAGGGATATCCTTTTTGGCGCCGCCTACGTGGCGTGCACGGTTTCGACATGCAATCGCGTGCGCACCGGCATGGTTTTTTGTGGCCTCGATTGTTGGGACGCGCACTTGCCCATGGCGCGACACCGCGAGGCATTCGCCGAGGACAAAATGGCGCCGGCGGTCGCGACAAAAGAAGGGACTGCGACGGTGGGAGGCGATGCCCGGGTTCACAAGCCGACCCAGAGCCGCCGTCGGCGGGTGGTCCCGGCCGTACGTAGGGATCCGAGCCTTCCTACGGATACGCTCGTCGTGGTCAAGGCCGTGAAGGGCTACATCAAGGCCGCGGGAGCCTGCAATACCTCCGACGCCGTGATGGATGTGCTTTCGGAGAAGCTTCGATCTTGGTGCGACCGCGCGATCGAGCGTGCCAAAGAAGAGGGTCGAAAGACTGTCCTCGATAGAGACTTCACGGTTTAGCAGGCGCTGAGGCCGGGCGGGCGAGGGGTGCCGAAGCGACCTTGTAATTCCTCGATCGCCTGGTACACCCCTTCGTCTATTCGCGGGCTTGAGAGCGCGTGAAGGGGGAGTCGACTGTGAGCGAAACCAACACCGAGTTTGATGTTGTCGAGGTCATTGCACAGGAAATCCAGCTCCCGGCACCGGTGGTGCGGGCGGTGATCCAGCTTTTTGAAGGTGGCGCGACCGTTCCCTTTATCGCCCGCTACCGCAAAGAAGTGACGCAGGGGCTCGACGAGGTCCAGATTCGCACCATCGAGGAGCGACGTGGCTATCTTCAAGAGCTTGGAAAGCGACGGGAGGTCATACTCGCCGCGATCTCCGAGCAGGGAAAACTCAGTCCCTTGCTCGCAGAGAAGATCGCCAACTGTGGTCACAAGCAGGCGCTGGAGGACCTCTATCTTCCCTACAAAAAGAAGCGAAAGACAAAGGGGATGATCGCCCTGGAGAAGGGCCTCGGGCCGCTCGCAGACCGTATCGTGGGGCAGCCGAACGAAGGGGACCCGGGGCGCGAGGCCGAGTCCTTTATCGATCCCGCCCAGGAAATCGTGGGTGTAGACGATGCCCTAAGGTTTGCCCGTGATATCGTTGTCGACCGTATTGTCGAGGACCCCGAGGTACGATCCTTGGTTCGCCGGCGTTTCTCTGAAGATGGGGTCTTGAGAACTTCCGCAGCCCCTGGAAAAGACCAGGAGCGCAGTAAATTCGAGGACTACTACACCTACGAAGAATCGGCGGCGAAAATTCCGTCCCATCGCTATTTAGCGATTCGTCGTGGCGAAAAAGAGGGGGTTATACGTTCACGGATCGAACTCGATGCGGCGGTCGTACTACCCCAGGTGGAACGCCGAGTCGGGGTCCGTGAGGCATCGCCCTTCGCCGACCAGCTGCGAAAAGCCACGCGGATGGCGTTTGTGGGGCGGCTCTCGGTGGGTGTCGAGACCGATGTTCGAGTCGAACTCAAGGGCAAGGCGGACGAAGCCGCCGTCGAAGTCTTCGCGGACAACCTGAAGAACCTCCTGCTCGCCGCCCCATTGGGTAGCAAGGCTGTGATTGGGATCGACCCTGGTCTTCGAACGGGGTGCAAGTGTGTCGCTGTCGATGCGACCGGAAAATTTCTTGAGACCATCACAATTTTTCTTGCCCGCGGTGAGACTGAAGTTGAACGTGCTCGTTCAGTATTTCGGCCCTTTGTGGAGAAACACGGGCCCGTAGCAATCGCAGTCGGAAATGGCACGGGCGGCCGAGAGACGGAAAAATTTGTTCGTGACCTGTTTGCCGCGGACTCTCGGACGTCGACGATGGTGGTCAGCGTCAGCGAGGCAGGCGCGAGTATCTACAGCGCGTCCGATGTCGCTCGTGAAGAATTCCCGGATCTTGACCTGACGATCCGTGGCGCAATCTCAATCGCGCGTCGGTTGCAAGACCCGCTCGCCGAATTGGTCAAGCTCGAACCGAAATCGATCGGCGTAGGACAATACCAGCACGATGTTTTTCAGTCGCTCTTGGTTCGCAAGCTGCACGAGGTCGTGGAGAGTTGCGTAAATAAAGTTGGTGTTGAACTCAATACCGCGAGCGCTTCGTTGCTCTCGTATCTCGCCGGGGTTGGTAAGTCCTTGGCGCTCAAGATCGTCGAGCACCGGGACACAATCGGCGCATTTTCCAGTCGAGAGGCCTTGCTTGATGTTCCCGGAATGGGCCCCAGGACCTATGAGCAGGCGGTGGGGTTCTTACGGGTACGCGAGAGCGAAAATCCGCTCGATCGCTCGGGAGTGCACCCCGAACGATATGGGTTGGTGGCTCGAATCGCGAGGGACATGGGCCGCAGTGTGAGCGAATTGGTGGGGGACTCGCGGGTCGCAGACAGCATCGATATCGCTCGCTATATCGATGATGAGGTCGGTGAACCGACCTTGAAAGATATTGTTGAGGAACTGAAAAAACCTGGTCGGGATCCTCGTCAAGGATTCGAACTCGTGCGTTTTCGCGAGGACGTACACGAGATGAAAGACCTTCGGGATGGAATGAGACTCGAGGGGGTTGTGACCAACGTGACGGCCTTCGGCGCCTTTGTGGATGTGGGTGTGCATCAAGATGGTCTGGTTCACATCAGTCAGCTCTCCGATAGCTTTGTTCAAGATCCGAGTCAGGTTGTGAAGGTCGGGCAGAGAATCAAGGTTCATGTCTTGAGCGTGGATCTCGAGCGCAAGAGGATAGCGTTGTCGGCTCGTGCAAAGGACCCGAAGACCTCGTCTGCCCCAAGAGGAGAACGCGAAGGCAACGTGAAATCCGAGGAGAGAAAGGGACGGCGGTCGGCGGAAAAGCAACAAGGCTCTGGCCAGGCCGCGAAGGGGTCTTTTTCAAACAATCCCTTTGCGGGGATACGGCGGCGGTGAAACGCGGATCCCCCGATGGTCCAGGAACGTGGTAGTCGACAAGAAGGATAAACATGCCCCGCAAGAAGATTTCCTGGCACTACCATCGTAAGGGCTGAACGAGTTGTACACGAGCGTCCAAGTTTCTGGATGCCAAAACACTCGAGGCCGCTGAACAGGTCCCCGCGAGTCGCAAGCTCAGCCGTGAGCACGCCATCGATTTACTTGGGCAGGCGTCGCGTTTGATCGTGGCGAAGGGCAAAAATGTGAAGGAGTGGGCGAAGGTCTCCGCGGATGACGAAGAGGCAATTTTGGCGATGCTCGGTCCCACAGGGAACCTACGCGCACCTACACTCGTTGTGGGTAAGACGATTCTTGTTGGTTTTAACGAGGATGTGTACGAAAAAGTATTTGGGACCTAGCCTAG
>CAYTFJ010000184.1:0-3908 GCA_964437075.1 uncultured Nannocystaceae bacterium | reverse complement strand
TGCCGCCACTCTCAGTACGTCTTGAGCCTCGCGGCCTCCGAATGAGTTTCGGGTGGTATTACGGACTCAGGACACTAGCGCCCCTTGGTCCCTTGACCGTGGTGCAAATTGAGGTGACGTTCCGCTCACCTCAATTTGCACCACGACTCCCTCACAATTCGGCGCGTTGGCGCATGCCCCCATCGCATTTAATAATTCTTCAGATTTACGGGAGTTTTTTGGGGCGAGATCGAGTCCTTTCCATGCATGAGACCAGTGACTCCGAGCCCACCGTACCTGCCTTTTCGTTTTTCCACTCTCCGCACCAGACGCCTCACCTCTCAGGAGCGCGCTCGACGACATCGACGGTGCAGGCGAGCATCGCGGCGAACAATGTCAGCTCGAATGACCCAAGCCATCGACGCCCATACATCCTCGAACTCTACGCCACCGTAGCGACTTGCCGATGGATCTCTAGCATCGCCCCCCCTTACCCGTTGCGCACGGCAGACACATCTGCACCGATGACTTTTCTAGAGGCAAGACCGGCCGTGGACGCCCCGATTTGAACCGATCCAGACCTAAGGTCACCTTCGATGCACATTTTCCCAACTCGGATCATGTCCCCAATTGGGATCATACTCGCCTCACTGCCCGTCCCGCTCCGCCGACAACTCCCACAACAATGAGGATTCAAGGACTCTTTTATGGATATCCTCCAAAAGACATGCGGTCAGTCATGGTCATACCCTGCTAATATGCATCATGCATAAGCGCGGATCGTCGACACCACAGTTCGGACTCCTTTGTTTTCTGCTCGCCCCAGGAGCCTGCGGTGGTCAATCGACTGAGAACGAGAAAACCAACCAAGACGACCCTAAATCCAGCGAAACGCAGGCCGGCACGGAACCAGGCAACGAGACAGATCCAGGCTCCGATGACGGTGACGGTGACGGTGACGGTGATCCCAACGAATGCTCCAAGGCGGTTGAACATCCCGAGTGGATCTTCTGCGATGACTTCGAGAGTGACAACCCGCTGGTAGGCAAGGGACGATACTTCGAGGCTGCGGGTTCCGACATTGGGTATACCCATGAATTGGGGGTCGGCTGGCTTGACTCGGCGGCGATGCAAAGCCAGTGGACAATGGGCCAAGTGGATGCCGGCAGCCTAAAACTCGGCTTCGGCCGAAATCCCAACGCGTACATGAACCGTGGCATCCGAGATTCTGAAGACTTCCGCGAGCTTTGGTACCGTGTGATGGTCAAACACGAAGACGGCTGGAACGGCGATCCCGCAAAGCTCTCGCGTGCCACGGTCTTTAGTTCAAGCGACGACTGGTCGCAGGCAATGATCGCCCACCTGTGGGGCGACGGCTCCGAGCACATCTTGCTCGACCCCGCCAGCTGCGTACAGGGCTCTGATGTCCAATGCGTGGGCTACAACGACTTCACCAAGCTCTCGTGGTTGGGCAACAAGGCGGGGCCCACGGCCATCTTCTCAACCAACTCCGCCGACCACTGGTATTGCGTCGAGGCCCACGTGCGACTCGACGACCCAGGACAAAGCAACGGTTTGCATGAATTTTGGATCGACGGCCAGCTCGAGGCCCAACGTGATGACCTGGCCTTCGTACACAACTACTCCGCATACGCCATCAACGCGGTATTTCTCGAAAACTACTGGAATGACGGCTCACCGCAGGAGCAAAAACGATGGATGGACAACTTCATCGTCTCGACCGCGCCGATTGGCTGTCCATGAGGACCGACTCGGGCATCGTTCTCGATACACGACCGTGCTCTTCCATTTTTAGGTTGGCAGCCGTCCACGCGTATACGTGCTCTAGAAGAGCACGTATCACCATTGTTTGCCAATGATCACATGTCCCGAGAACGTCAAAATCTCATCGCATCATGCCTCTTCGACACCGAGGATCTATATATTATAATTGCAGGACACATAAAACCCCGTAGTCTCCGGCGCAATGGATATCCGTCTCGCGCTGTTGCTACGCTCACCGTCGTCATTCCAGTGCCAACGCTCGAGAGAATTCGACCTCAATCAGCCCGCGCCCCCGTATTCTAAAGCCGTCGGGCCCTGACTCACCGCCGCGTAGGAGATATCCAGACTGCAATTTCGAAACGGTGACACCACTGGCATCACAGATTTCGGCGTCCTCAAAGACGCTGTAGACAAATCCAAACATTGTGCGTGGAAGCGCAATCTCGGTCTTCGTGGTATGCACGGCGACCTCGGCTCTCACCTGTCCTTCCCGGATCATCACATTAAAATCTGTGATCGGACCCGAGATTAGGGTGCCTACGGTTCGCTGGCCTCCATCAAATTCGGCAACATCGAGCGGCTTCAACAGTCGCTCGCAGATAGTCTCGTCGTGACAGAGCACAATTCCACGGCCTCCGAGAAGCACCAGGGTGCGCTTTAGACCGCTGAAATCGGAGAAGGCCCCGTCCTTGTCGACCCTAGCGATGCTAATTCGCCATGCGAAGTTTTCGAGATTGCTTCCCTCGCTGATGGCGAGCTCCGAGGTCACACCTCGACCATTTTTCCAGGGAATCTTCTTGAAACGATCGGGGGAGATAATGTTAAACACGTAAGACTCTCTCCTTGGAATAGCACGTAGTGCTCCTACCGCCGAAACGAAAGCCATGGCGCCTCGATCGCTACGCGACACCACCCGATTTTTGTCTTCACGCCAGAGAATCAACAAACCAGATGGCGTTCACAGCCCCTCGTCTGTCACGGCAGCATGGCAATGACAGGTAGACGCGGGCTCACGCGTCGCTAAGAAAGAGTCCGATCCCAGCTCTTCCCAGTGCAACAGCGAGGTCAGGAGCACCGTCCTCATTAAAGTCCCCCACGACCATATCTCCCGGCTCGCCCGCGTTCGCCACCGTGAGAACCAAAAGTTGTTCCGCTAAAAATCCTCCCGCGCCATCGGCAAGGAATACCGAGAGCGTATCATCACCTCGGTTTGAGGCGATGACGTCCGCGTTTCCGTCGAGATTGAGATCGACAAAGAGAACATCGGCGATACCACTGCCTGCGCGCAGATCTTCAGCGACCGAAAAACCACCATTTCCGGCCCCTTCAAGGACACGCACAACGTCGAGGCTAGGAATCGTCACGGCGATATCGGAATCTGCATCTCCATCCATGTCTCCAACCGCGATGCGGTCGACGGCGTCACCAAGAGAGAAAAAGTCGTCGGTTGGGAAGAGTCCAGAATTCGTGCCGAACTCAAAGCGGAGACTCGTGTTAATAGCGATGACCAAGTCCGTGGCTGCATTTCCGTTGAGCTCGGCAATCGCTACATCCGAGTGATCCCCGAAACTGTAGATACTGGAATCCACCATCGTTCCATCTCCACTGTCCGACGCGAGGAGAAGCCGAGTTCCTGCGCCCGTGGCAATCACAATATCATCGTAGCCATTGTCGTCGACGTCTCCGACTGCAAGGCTGTTCACGGTAGCATAGGGGTAGACCCCGTCATTGACACCATCGTTCAGCGTACCGAATCCATCGTTGAAACGAACCGCGACACCACCATCCGACGCTTCGGCCCAGATCATATCCGGAAGACTGTCGTTGTTGAGCCTCCCTGCGGCAACAAAGTAGGCCTGGGGCCCACTGCAGGTGTCGTATGGGCCCGACGAAAACAGGCCTTCACCGTTACCGAGCACCGTCTCAAATTCGGCGTCCCATCCCTGGGCCGTGAAAATATCGATGTGGTCGTTGGCATCAAAATCGGCAGCGACAAGGCCCATGGGAGGATTCACGGTCTCGGTTTCTGTGTAGTTTCCAAGGCAAAATTCTCCGACTTCCGCCGTGCCGTTTCCACATTCGGTTGTCGCCCCGTCTCCGTCTCCGTCTCCGTCTCCGTCTCCGTCTCCGTCTCCGTCTCCGTC
>CAYTFJ010000183.1:0-3957 GCA_964437075.1 uncultured Nannocystaceae bacterium | reverse complement strand
GACGGCGACGATCCTGTTGCCTGCCAGGAGTGCAAAGATGCGAACTGCGCGGATGAGATCTCAGCATGTGATGCTGACACCGACTGCACATGTTTCATTACTTGCATGGATGCTGGTGGAAACATGACCTCGTGTGTTTCGGAATGTGGACTCGACATGGATCCACCGGAAATGGCGACCGAGATGATCTTGTGTTTTCTCGACAACTGTAAAGTCGAGTGCGGCTTCTCTTGAGCAGCAGCCACCATTGAATTATTCAAATGCCCCAATGGGATGTTATCCCATTGGGGCATTTATATAGGTCAAGAGCCAGGCTGCGTGGGCATAAGGATTTTGCACAGGGCTGCAGATTTCTTGAGACCTAGGTTAAACTGAGCGATGGCATTTTCCACGGGGACATCGTCGAGGCGAAGGAATGTCGCTACGATATGAAGTCCCCCTACGGTGCCAGAGATCGTGAACCCCTGGGTGGAAGAAATGACGAAGTGGTCCTTTGCATTGGCGACTCGCTGAGAAAAGGGGTCGATCCTTAGGGTGGCACCGGTGAACTGAGAATGCAGTGCCTCGGGATCGATGGCTGAGGGTAGATAGTAGTGAATTCGAACCTTTTTAGCGCAATCGAGGGTGCGAACCGCTCGCGCCGACGCGTTGTGGTGTGCCATTTTTTGTTTGGGTCGGCGCAGAGCGGAGATGGCAAGCTGGCTGCAATTCGACCTTGTTTACGATTTTTTTCTGGTGACCCGCAACACGGTGTGGTCCGCGCCCATGGATTGCGCTTGCTCGACGGTGACGTCGTATCCGGAGTCGCTCTTGAATAGGCTGTCGTAGAACTCGGGAGTGAGGTCTGGTCCTGTCTCGATATCTCCGTAGTAGACCAGATTCATCATTCCGATCGCAGCGCCACGGGCGAGATAGCATGCGGGGCGCTCGGCCGTGCCGTAGGCCGCGAGGTATCCAATCTCCTCGTAGTCGTCGTGGATCACGAAGGTCGCTTGTTCTGGAGACACATCTTGGACCTGCCAGCGGCCCCAGCCCAGCGCATTCACAACTGCGACCATTCCCTGAATCCAGTCTTCCTTGCTTGTTAGGTTTGGTTGAATAAGAGCCTCCCACTCGGAGGATTTCATGATCCCACCGAATGTATTGAAGGCACATACGTGCCCTGACTCGATCAGCAGAGGCTCCGCGACATCGGTGCCCGCGCTTCCAAAACATCGGGTCAACTCGGCCACGAACTCGAAGGAAAGACGGTTGTAGTAGTTCGCGTAGTGCCTGGTCAGGTAGACACCAAAGGCAAAAATTTCTCCTCGGTCGTCGCCGGTGAGGGGGAGGCTCTGCACGGCTTCGAGAATTCCGTCGTAACCGATCTTGCTAGGAGGGGGCTCGATTGGGGAATGGGTGGTGAGAGGACCGACCCCGGGACTTTGGGCGGTGAATTGACGGCTTTCGGATCGGGAGGCGACAAAGACACATTCCTCTTCTCCTTCTCGAGAGAGACAGCGGTTTTGGTCTACGGAAAATGTCCCTAGCGGACGATCGAAGACTGCCGATAGACATCCTGAGATCCAGCCGCGGTCGAAGAAACATACATTCTCGCTGGCGGGGCCAAATTTCGTCTTCCACGCGTGGGCGTAGTGAGAGTTTTTTGTACGAATTTCGCCTCCTTCGGCACTCAACGCCAACAGCTCAAGCGTCCCAAAACCAGCCCACCGGTAGATATCTTCAGCGGCGCCCAAGCGTGCGCGTATGTCATCGATGCCCTGTTCGGCAAAGACCTTAGTGAGTTGCGCGTGTGCGACACTTGCGCCGCCTCCAATAAGTTCATCACGCATGTCGACAAAATCACGTGCATCACAAAGCGATTGTTGGAGGTAGGTGTTAAAATGGTGGCAGTGAACCACGATCGGTTCGCCGCCCACTGTGTAACGCCGATGTGTGTCGTCGATTTTTAGAGGGACTTCGAAAGGGCGGCCCGGATCGGTTTTTCTTGCTGCGGTCATGCTGCTGCCTTTGAGCTATCAAATGGTTTGCCGACGATGGCGGATGCGGATGTCTTGGCGGCGGCGATGAACTCTTCGCTGACGGTGGTTGAAACGGTGAGATCGTCAAAGCTAATATGCTCGCGTACGCTGAACATCAGGAGTTTCATTCTGAAGCGTGCTTCGGAGCGGGCAGGACCGAATCGTTCGACCCATTGGTAGATTTTGTAGAGTGTTGTCGTGGACACGTTGTGGCCTCCTCAGGCTCTGCTCGTAAGCTGTAGGGCGCAGGTATGCCTAAGGCAAGACGGATGTTGAACCACTCCATCTGTACCGTGTCCCGTTGGCGGGGAGGGGCTACGTTCAGTCGTGACCGAGAACTTCGAGAATCGCGATACCTGCGAAGTCACGAAAATCGATCTCAATCCATCGCAGGTCTCGGCCCTGTAGATCGATGCTCTCGATGAACTCAAGCCGATCTCCCTGGTGCGGCGCAGCAAGCTCCCAGCGCCAGATCAGGGTCTCATCACTGCCTACTTCGTCTCGCTCACCGTCGTATAGCGAAATGACAAGCAAGTTGTGGGCCCAAACATCTGCGGCATTGATCGTGAGGCGAGCGTTTGGCTTGGTCCAAAACAGGCCGTCCTGGGCCCCGATCAAGAAACGTTGCTGAGGTCCGATTCTCCCGGTAAAGCTGGTCGAGACGGAGTCTTGTTTTGCGGTAAAATCAGGAACAAGCGGAGCATGCTCTCCGTGGGGGCCGTAGTTGGGCCGGTGGTCTTCGTGTGTGCATGACCCGAGGAGGGTGAGTGCCAGGCTGAGGGCCGGCATGCGGGCGATCATCATCGGCAAAAGACTACCACGTGTGCGGGACCGGAGGCATACGACCCAGGAGGGGTCGGAGCCGTCGTTTGACCGGAGCGTATGGATCCGGTTGGGTGTGGTCCGGATGAGTGTCGCGTCGCGGCTACTCCGGCCAATCGCTGAAACCTCCGAGATTTGTCACTTGGTCGAAGCCGGCCGCGAGCAGGGATTGCTTTGCCTTGCTGGATCGTTTTCCAGATCTGCAAAAGACGACGATCGGTTTATGCTTGTCGCCTCCTTGTAGTGAAAGAATTTCGGAGATGCGCTCTGGAACTTCGTCATACGGGATATTGGTGGCGTTCGGTGCAGAGCCGGTCATGTACTCCATGGCCGTTCGCACATCCAGGACGAGCGCTCCCTCGCCAGCTAGGCGCGTAGCGAGGGCGGGGTCGTGGTCGGGTAGGCCCTGTTGTTGCAGAGTCGTGGACGAGGGGGTGGGGGTAGGCGCCGACCCCTTCGGATCGTGACATGCGACCCAAAAAATTGAGCTGGATGCGAGGAGCATCGTGAGCATCGTGTTCGGGCGGGCAGAGGAAACAAGCTTTCGCCGCGATATCATTGTCTTGTCAGTTTTCACCATGGAGGACCTTGGGCATACATTCTCACGTATGCCTAGGAGAATTGTCTACGCGGGGGCGCTGGAAACGTCAAAATGAGGCGAGGGCTCGGCACCACACATGGGCTGGACCCCCGCCGTTGTCTAGAGAGCCAATTTCTAGTTGAGGGGATAGCCCATGGCCTGCCACCCGATCATTGCGGCCGGGAGATCGTAGATACGGCAGTATCCGCGTGCGACAAGCGCGTCTGCAGCGATCTTGCTCATCGGGCCTGTGAGGCAATAAAGAACGGCTTTCGCCCCGACGTCGTTTTCGAGGTAGGTCTCGATTCCGGCGATGTCCGTGTGGGTGATGTGTACGTCAGTGTCCGGAATCTCACCGGCGTTTGGTGTGTGCACGTTGATCAGCTGAAAGTCCTTGCTGTTCATCATGTCGGAGAGTTGTGCGGGGGTGATTTCCGTGACGACAGGGGTGATTCCGTCACAGCCGTTGCCGTCGCCGTCGCCGTCGCCGTCGCCGTCTCCGTCGCCGTCTCCGTCGCCGTCGCCGTCGCCGTC
>CAYTFJ010000182.1:0-4041 GCA_964437075.1 uncultured Nannocystaceae bacterium | reverse complement strand
CTAGGTCGCTCCTGGATCGGTTTTTTCTTCGGAGTCGCGGTTCGCCTCGGCGAGCCTGATTTCACAGGATCCCAGCTCCAACAGCCCCGTCTTCAGGAGCATGCCTACGGCCCGCTTAAATGCCTTCTTGCTCATCCCAAGAGCATCACGGATCTCCGACGGTGTACTTTTGTCGTGCAGAGGAAGGCTTCCTCCTGCCGCTCTCAGTCCATTCAGGACAGTATCTCTCCCCTCGGACAACCCTGCGACACCGCTCTCACGGATACGAACGTCAATTTTTCCGTCCTCGCGGGTCCTTACCACAACCCCCTTCATCTTCGTTCCCGGCACCAACGATCGGTATATTTCGTCTCGATAGACCATCCCGGCATACCGATCGTTGACGACAACCTTCACTCCAAGATCATGCTCTTCGTAGACGAGGATATTCACGGCCTCCCCGTCTTCCAGATGGCCGCCCGCGTGCTCAAGAAGTTGGTTGACCCGAGCACTCGCCATCATTCGGTTTTGGGCGTCGAGCATCAGAAAGACCACGTAGGAATTGCCGACAACCATGGGCTGGACCTGCTCTCGATTGGGAACAAAAAGATCTTTTTCCATTCCCCAGTCCAAGAACGCACCGTGCTCGAACCTGTCGACAACTTTCAGATAGGCGAACTCTCCGAGAACCGCACACGGTTTTGTGGTGGTAGCAACAGCTCGACCATCCGCATTCACGTGCGCAAATATTTCGATCCTATCTCCGACCACGCAGTCCTTCGGGACATGACGACGTGGGAGCACGATCTCATCATCGCCTAGCACTGCACCAAAGGGCTCTAGCGCCACGACCTCGAGGATATGAAAAACGCCAAATTCGACCACGTAGCCGCTACCGTAGTCAATCTCGGAGTCCGATGCCAGGTGTCCCAACAAAGATGACAAAGCGCAGCGGACGACGCATGCTGAGCTCCCCCTCCAATGCTGAAAGAACGCTACCCCTACTTCCTCGCCAACCGACCGCTCCAACCGAACGAAGACCTTGAGGTCACTGACAAATACACCGGCAAAGTCGCCACGAGGGTCGCCTTGGCCTCCTCGGCGGCGATCGAGCAGGCGATCGCCGCCGCGGAGGCCGCCGCCCCGCGGATGGCGGCCTTACCGGCCTATACGCGCCAGGAGATTCTTCGTCACTGTGTTCGCCGCTTCGAGGAACAAGCCGAAGAGCTCGCTGTGACTCTATGCACCGAGGCAGGCAAGCCGATCCGTGATGCGAGAGCGGAAGTCACGCGTCTCATCGACACCTTTCGAGTCGCCGCTGAGGAAGCCGTACGCATCGGCGGAGAGGTGCTTAATTTGGAGATTTCGCCGCGAGCCAAGGGCTACCGTGGAATGACCAAGCGGGTTCCCATCGGCCCTTGCTCATTCATTACTCCGTTCAATTTCCCGTTGAATCTCGTCGCTCACAAGGTCGCGCCGGCCATCGCAGCAGGCTGCCCCTTCATACTCAAGCCTGCAAGTCGGACCCCCGTGGGCGCGTTGATCATCGGCGAGGTGCTCGCGGAGACGGCCCTCCCTCTAGGAGCGTTCTCTATCCTCCCTTGTCATCGCGAGCATGCATCGGCTTTTACGGTAGACCCTCGCCTCAAGTTGCTCAGCTTCACAGGATCCCCAGCCGTAGGGTGGAGGCTAAAAGAGCTCGCGGGCAAAAAATCGGTCGTCATGGAACTGGGAGGAAATGCCGCCTGCATCGTCGATGATGATGCCGACCTCGATGATGCCGTGCAACGAATCGTCATCGGTGCGTTCTCTCAGTCCGGCCAAAGCTGCGTAGGAGTGCAGCGAGTTATGGTTCACGAGGACCGGTACGAACAATTCAAACACAAATTCGTCGCTTCCACCAAAGACCTAGTCGCGGGCGACCCCCGACACGAGAACACCTTTGTGGGCCCTCTAATCGCTGTGAAGGAAACAGATCGGATTTTACATTGGATAGGTGAGGCGATCGCACGCGGGGCATCTCTGCTCTGCGGAGGAACGCGTAATGGGGCGGTACTCGATGCCACGATTGTCGAAAATGTGCCAAACGACTGCAGGCTCTCAGCAGAAGAAGTGTTTGGACCAGTGGTGGTCTTGTCATCGTTCTCCAACTTCGAACAGGCACTGACACGAGTGAATCGCAGCCGGTTCGGCTTGCAGGCAGGAATTTTTACTCGAGATCTCTACAAGGCCCAACATGCTTGGGACACCCTCGAGGTCGGCGCAGTCATCATTGGAGACGTACCCTCATGGCGGGTCGACAACATGCCCTACGGAGGGGTCAAAGACAGCGGGCTCGGCCGCGAAGGGGTCCGCTACGCGATCGAACACATGAGCGAGATTCGGCTACTGGTCATTCGGACCCCTCAATAACATCCGCCGAGGGGTCCTCGCTCACGCTCAACGGGGTCTCAGGATCTCGGCGCTCGAGCGCCCGAATTTCGCGCAGCAAGCTCGTCGCCGCTCGTTTGGCCCGTGGTGCCCCTGGCTTGTTCTTCGTTTGACGAAGGAGCTGGCGAAGTCGCGTACGATCCGCGTCGGGATACTCGACGACCAAGGCAGATAGAGCACTGTCTCCCTCCGCAAAAAGTCGCTCACGCCAGCGCTCATTTTCGGCCTCTCGTATCTTATCTTGCATCTGTCCCGGCGTCTTGCCAGCCATCGCATGAACAAGGTCGTCGATCCCCCCGCTTTCGCGAAGCAGCTGAGCAAGACGTCGGATTTGCCGTGACCGAGCACCCTTGACCATCCGTCTGGCATCTCGAATCGCGTCACGGACACGCGGGCCGAAGATCGGTTCCGGAAAATTGCTCGTCTTGTTCCGTGCGATCGTCTCCGCCAACTTGGCGTAAGCGTCCGCATCGCGCCTACGTTGCGCGCGTGAAGAGGGGCCAGCTTCGACCGATTCATCACCCGTATTGTTTTCGTGAGTCGCCATGCGATTCCGTCACCGTCGCACGAAGAAACTCCGGCGCCTATCTCGGTTTCGTTTTCTGGGAGAAAAGGCCCATGCGGGGCGCTTCTTGGACATGGGCGCCGGCGCAATGCCACGGTCGCCGTGCCGATGGTCGCGCCCATGCGGTCCCCGTCGCTATTCAGAGTTCACCTCGAGAGAATAGGCGCCAGGTTCGCCGTTTACCCCTCCGCTCACCACAAGAAAATAGTCGGTGTCCGAATTCAGCGTAACGGTCAAACGCTCGCTCTCCGCCGCGCCACCGACATCTGCGGAGGCCACACACTCAATCGTCTCCGAGCAAGACTCAGTCAGCATCAACGCAAGATCTGCATTTCCCTCGGGAGTCACCGTAATCGAAAACTGTCCGGAACCCACAAAATTGAGCCCATAGACCACATCGGGCTCCCCCTCCCCCATCCCTTCGCAACCCGACGTCCCACGCACCCTATTCATCGCGGTCGATGTATCTCCGTGGTCGGTGTAGGGCCACATGGGCAATAACAACGGGTCCTCGCAGCTCGCCGAGCGCCCCGTAAGTTCAAGGCTGTAGCTTCCATGGTCATCGACGCTGTTGCCCTCGACCACAACAAAAATCTCGATGCCCGCCTCAAGGTACGCAAATGAAACTTCCGTTACGCCAGCATCATAGGCGTCGGATGCCGCGACGCAGGCACCACTATCGATGCATGCGTTCATAAAAAACACAGAAGCATCCCAAGCGAAGGGCGCGACGCTCACCCCATAGAACCCCGTCTGTGGAGGCGAGAATGCAAAAACGTGATCGCTAGCTGCACCGGTATCGAAGTTATATCCGCTACAGCCATCGACAGGAAAAGCGAAGCTATTTTCGGATCCACTGGTCTCTGCAGAATGTTCGAATGGCAGTGAAGATACAATCACGGGGTCAGTACAGCTATTTCCAGTCCCGTCTCCGTCTCCACAGGCACACGCGCCGAACCCTGAGCCATCATCCTTGCAGACTTGAACCCCCGCATCCGCCCGGTCCGAACAGCAGGGCAATCGCATGCTTATACGCTCGTACCGGCAAGCACGGTCTCCCTGGCCGC
>CAYTFJ010000181.1:0-4095 GCA_964437075.1 uncultured Nannocystaceae bacterium | reverse complement strand
GAGCAAATCGTCCGCGAACAGAACGTGTTTCTGGGGATCTTTGGTATCGTCTAAAGATGAGGGGATAGCTCAGCTGTGGAAGGCATGAGCGGAGGCATTGTACTTCGAAGCGACAAGAGGCCGCATGGACCGATAGCGTCCGCGAGAGGGTCTTTGGGCCTCTCTCAAATGAGATGCGATTTCCCCGAGACCCGCACCCAGAGAAAAGGGGCAGTGATCCAAAAACGACGAGATTTAGATGCGATCCACCTGGGTGTTCGGACGATGTCGCCGAAGTTCATCGACATTCCGATGAACTTTATGTAGTGATTATCTTGAGCATTACTCCCGCCGGGAGCATTGAATGCTATCAGAATAGACCCGCATTTGGCATGCGGATTTCAAGGAGATAAGTGTTTCCTGGCGTTAAATTCCATGTTCCACCATTGGGGATATCATTTTCCGGTATAAGTTCATCGCCCATAATAAGACCTGTCCCGTCGTGCAGGTGAACAAATTCAGGGGAGGCTCCCCAGAGTACAACTTCGATTGAGTTTAGGTTCTCACCTGCTTCAAATACAAAGAAAGAATTTCCAGTTTCATCGGAGATTGTGCCCTCAATGTAGGGGTTTTCTATCATGGCTTTTCCGACGGGCCAAGCGGTCTCGGGAGTACCAATGTCGCCCTGGCTAGTCCAGTTTTCATCGCCAGCTCCCGCGGAAGGAATGGTGTGCGATTCGCCGTCCCCGTCCCCGTCCCCGTCCCCGCCGTCGCCGTCGTCGCCGTCGCCGTCGCCATCCCCGTCCCCGTCCCCGTCCCCGTGCGAAGAATCGAGCAAGTCGTCGCTAGGGTCATCCGCGCATGCCAATAGTGTCAGAAAGCCAATCATTACGATCACGTTTGTTTTTCTCATTTTTAACCAATATCATGAGGAGACAACTAGGACAAATGCGCACGAGCCGAATGCGTTGGAGAAAGATTATTAATCCTCTTGAAGTCTGCAAATCGCCACTTGGATGGTTGTTGGTAGGGGCCGTGTGATTCTATTCAATTTTGGAACATTTGTGAGCGCCGACATTGTGCTTGCGGGCCCTTCGCCGCTCGATCTATGGCCAATTGGGTGTCGCTATCAGCTCAATGGGGATGGTTCATTTGTTTCGACGGAATTTAGTTCAACTTATTCAAGTGTGATGAGTTGAGCATATTTTATGGTTGTATTCTCTGTCGCGGTTACGGTTGCGGTTGCGGAGCGCTGGTAGATAACTATGCACGAATGATGCGCCTTGGATCGTGTGATGTAACCCGACGATTAATATCCCGTGATGGTAACATATTCGCATTGTCTATATCGGTGCCAGATGTTTTGCGGATCGGGAACGAGCGCGACGATATCGCCGACGTGGACGAGACTCGCGGCCACTTTAGCGTGGTTCGAGCTCGATTTTCTCCTCTGGCCGTACCGGTCGCTATGATTGAGAAACCATGAGGCGATCGCGGGTCATACCGTGAATCACAGGGCATGAGGTTCAAGATCGAAGAGACTGTCCGGCGCTATTCAGCGCCGGGAAGTGCAAAGTGCCAACCGAGCCTTTTTGAGAGTTCCGCGAGAATGGCGTGTCCACGGACGCTTCCACCTCTTTCATTGATGCGTGGACTCCAGACGGCGATTCCTGCACGTCGTGGTGCCACGGCGACGATGACTCCACTGACGCCGCTTTTGGAGGGCAGCCCTGTGTTGAAGAGATGAGTGCCGCTTTCGTTGTACATGCCGCAGGTTGCCATGAGCGAGACGACACCGCTGGCTGTACGTCGTGAGAGCAAGCGTCTGCCCGAGGGCGCCAATCCTCCCCGTGCCAGGACCGCGGCGAAATGAGAGGGCCCGCGCACGGTGGTCTCGAGGGAGCACAGCGAAAAGTACGACTCCAAGACATCGTCGACCTGACCTGTGAGTACGCCGTGCTGGCGAAGCAGATAGGCGATCGCTCGATTTCGGTCTCCACTTTTTCGCTCGGAGTCGAGGACCCGCTTGCTGATGCTCGTCTCGCTGTTGCAGAGTCGTTGGGCCCAAGCGCAGATCCATGCCACACGTTCGTCTCGGCTTCCCCGTAGAAGATCGGAGAGCGCGATCGCTCCGGAGTTGACCAGGGGATTGGCGGGCAAGGGCCCGTGGGTTTCAAGCCGTGCCACGGAGTTGAAGGAAGCTCCCGAGGGCTCCCTCCCCACGCGGGCGAATACGGCCTGCTCCCCCTGCTCTTCGAGCAGGCCGGCGAGCAAAATCAATTTGGCCGAGCTTTGGAGTGTAAAAGAGTGGTGCGTCGCTTCGCCCGCGGTGACGCAGGTTCCATCGGGGAAGGTGATCGCCGCCGCGGTCAGCTCTGGATCGACCCTCGCCAACTCAGGAATGTACGACGCCGTGGTTCCCCCCTGGAGCTTCGTCGATCGTTCGACAATGTCTCCAAGGATCTTCGAGTAGTCGGGGCTGGCCATCGACGTCATTGCGCCCTGTCTGGGCGCTGCGGTCAAGCCGAGACTCCCGAGTCATCGGGTCGATAGCCCCGTCGGCACGGCTATCTATCTGAATTCAACCAGTCGTCACCGCATGGCGATGGCGCGTCACTTGGGTGTGTCTGTCGAAGCGCTTTGCCGATATGTTGCGCGCCATGAAGGGCATCGAGATTATCGAGCATTCCGAGACCGACATCGGAGTGATCTACCTGCGTCGCCGTGCGCGTGTGAAGACGGAGACCCCGGACACGGTTACGGAGATTCACATCAACGGTCATTTGCTCATGAGCAGCGTCGATCCTGAATCGGAGCGGCGGCTGTCGCTCAGCGCCTTGGCACTACACACGTGTGGGGGTCCACGCCGAGTGCTCGTCGGTGGGCTGGGACTGGGATACACGGCGCAGGCCGCCCTTGAAGGCACCAACGTGGCGAAGGTGCGTGTGGTGGAAAAGATGGACTTTATCGTCGATTGGATGAAACGCGGGCTGTTTCCCCTGTCGGAGGCGATGGCTGCGGATGCGCGTGTTGAGATCGTTCAGGGCGATGTCTATGCCGATCTTTTGGGCGCTCCATCGGAGACCTACGATCTGATCCTGGTTGACGTGGACCATGCTCCAGACGACCCACTCTCACCGACGAGCGAGCCGTTCTACACCGTCGAGGGACAGCGTCGGGTGGCCAAACACCTAAATCCAGGCGGGGTCGTAGCGATCTGGTCTGCCCGCGACAACGAGGACTTTGCCAAGGTCCTGGAGGAGGTCTACGACAAGTCGAGCCGCGAGCAGGTGCATTGGGAGAACCACGAAGACGAAGAAATGCCCTTTCACAATGTGTTGTTCTTCGGTTTGCAGTCGAGCGAGTCTTGCTGAAACCGTGGGGCGAGGCGAAGAGCAGGGTCTTCGCCTGGTAACGATTTCTCGACACAGGAGTCCTCGACGAGACACTCGGTAGCATCATCGAGTGCGCGAACTTTTCTGCCATATCGAGCGGCCGTTGGGGCTCAACGATAGGGCGTGAAAGTGTATTTTTTGGTCCAGGTGGAACTCTGCATTGAGGGCTCGTAGTTCGTCTAGCGAGCAGCCGTGCTCGGAGCCGTCTGGAGCCTATCTACGAATGAAGGCTTCGATCTGGCGACGGGCCTGTTGCCCTTGTTTGGTGCGCAGCGTGTCGATGCTTTCTGGTCGTCGATGAACCTGGGGATGAGTAGTGTTTGGCTCGTGCCCGAGCGGAAGGGAGGCATCCGCGGTCATGGACCTTGTGTGCTGGCGGGTGGTGCGGTCTCCCCTGGCAACCGGTGCACGAACGACCTCGAGCGAGACATTTTTTTTTGTCCAAAGGTTCGGGATGAAAATCTCAAAGGAATAATGGGCAAGGCATGTTCGACATGGCGTAAGAGTGGCGAGTCGGCCACGGAATACGGTGTGCGAGGGGGGCTCAAGGTCGGTGCTCGACACGACTGAAGCCGTAAACGAGGCGTATCTGACGTCAAGGCATGCGCTGGTACGAAAGCCAGGCCTCGACCGATGAGGATTGCCTCGGTGCGACCTTCGGAACGTCGATCTACACCTTGATTGTAATAGCCTTATCGACCGCCTCCCCCACAACACGCCC
>CAYTFJ010000180.1:0-4152 GCA_964437075.1 uncultured Nannocystaceae bacterium | reverse complement strand
GATGATACCGGACCCTCGTCTATGCTCGGCGCCCGTCGATTTCGGGACTTTGTCGCCGGCCTGCTAGACTCGTCAACCGAATAGTGGACCCGAAAGTAGGTGTCGCGCCGGTCGAGAAGAATCGAATTTCGTGCCTCGATTTCAACCCATTTTCCGCCCCGCGAAACATCGACCTGCACCCCTTGGTTCGCTTCGATATGAGAAATCGAGATTCCGCGTGCGGCTACAATATGAATCGCGTCAGAGCCGACAACGGGCCCCGTTGCACCTTCTTCGCCATCCGATCCCTCCGCGAACGGCCCCTGCTCATCCGCGGACCCACAGGCTATCGACACCAACGATACAGCAAGTACCGCCGAGGTAGTCCACAGGGCTCGGCCCTTGAAGTATCTCGCTTTCATGCAACGATCCACATGGCTCCGGCTATCGGCACTGCCGGTCCGTGGCACGACAAGCATATCGAACATGAAGGTGATCGGCATGACCCGCAGCGTGTCGAATGATCGCGGTCGATTCGCCAACCGCCCGCGGATACTCGATCCAGCGGTTGAGCTCGCGTGGGCTCAAGAGACCTGTTGAGCTCGCGTGCTCATAGAGAAGTTTTTGCACCCCGTAGTCGATGTAGACCGTCTCGACATCACCATCGTCGATCAATAGCTTGAGAAACGACCAGGTCTTTTCTCTATCAAGATTTTTCGCGGTCATCTTTTGCCATCCCACCTCAGACTCACCGTCCCACTTTTGGATAAAACTGAGATCGACATCGCGCCCTGACCGATGCGAAGCGTGAGGTTGAAGCCGCCCCCCAGCTCGACTCGATAGATTCCCCACCAAAATCGGGTGGGCCTCGGGCTCGCGCACAGGCCAACTTGTGAGGGCTCGATCGAGCTGAGCAACGGTCGAGGCCGAGGCCCAGGCCTTGTAACGCTGCGCATAGATACGCCGCCCCTCACCCTCGAGCATGGGCACGCCGCCTTCCAGTGAACCATCCGATGGGCCGCCAATTGACGAAGATCGTCGGCCAGGATCTCGACGATAAACCGCCACTCTTGTACCCGCAGAGAGCTGTCCCTCCAGATCCAATGCGGGGTTGAGGGCTTGAATCTCGTGATGATGAATTTTGTAGAGGTTCGCTACGTTGATCAACGTCCCCCCCCGTTTGATCTCATAGGTTACTAAATCGGGTGGCGCAGGTTCAATAAAGGCATTGCCTCCCCCCCCCGTATCAAGCCTCGCATCGTCTTCCTGAACGACTAAAATCGGCGTGGACTCCGCCATGTCGTCTGCGCATCCCGACGGGATCACCGACATGCCGACAACCGCGGCCAGCAGAGCTCTAATCGGCCGAATTTGCGGTTTTCCGGAAGTGTTTTCGAGGTGGCCACGACGCCGCATGACTCACCATGGGCGCAGGTCACCCAAAAGCGAAATTTGTTGCAACAAGCGGATCCGTAGGATGGCGCCCTGTTCGATGCAGCCCCCCTCTAGAGTCTGTCTCTATTGAAGGGGTAGAGCATCAAAAATGCGACCCCGACGCACAAGACGATCGAAAGCACGCCGATTTCGCCAATGCTGTGAAGTCCCGGATGCTTCGCAACCAACATCCCCGAAAATCCCGCGACGGTAGTCAAAGCAGCCAGCAGAGACGCTTTACCAGTCGTTTTTAGATTTCGAGTCTCTCTCGCATGCCACAGGTGGATGCTCGCATCGATCCCAAGGCCCACAACCGCCGGCATCACCGCGAGATTAAAGAAATTGATGTGCAAGGGCCAAATTCCCATGACCCCCAAACTCAGGCCCAAGCCCAGGCCCAGGCTGGTAAAACAGATGAGGGTGCTCTTGATCGATCGAAGATCAATGCCAATCAGAACCAAGATGACGAGCAGCGCCAGTAGAGGCAACCGTTGGGCATCCGCCTCCACCAAGCCGATCAAATCCGCGAATACCAAGCGACTGTCGGCGGTACGCGTGCTGGTCCCCTCCGTGAGTTCGGCGAGGTGATCGGAGACGGCGACCAGTTCGTCGAGGTGATAGGATCGAATCGACATACACAAGTGACCGATTCGATCGAAGTGATTGTCACGCTCTGAAAAGGGAGCCAACGCCCATTTTGGAAGATCTTCGCCCTTCAGTGGCGAAGCCGACGAAAGCTTGTCGAGAGCCTCAAGGTGGGAGAGGTACCCCCGAGAGTCCGCGCCTCGTTTCGAAATCTCGGTCAGTAGGCGCTGGGTCTCGCCGTTGATTTTTTGGAGTATCTCAAATTTTGAGTCGGCAGCTTCCGGCAACAGTTTATGGACCGAGTAGACGTCCATAATCCAGGGGCGAGCCTCCTCCCCCTCAGGAGGATCGATGGCGCCCGGCAGGATGGTCCCCTTCTCATGTTCAAGCCTCTCAACGACGGTGTTGAGGTCCTCGGCAGTGTCGGCAACCAGCACGAGTGTCTTCGAGCAACGGCCAGTCGCGGACCCGTAGCTCATACTTTTTTTCGCTGACCGGGTCGTCGCAGTGGTCAAAGCACGTGTGTCACGCTCAAAATCGACCTTCCCAGTACCAAAGATCGCTACACCTCCAAAGCACAACAGCACGATGACCCTAAGATGCCTTCCGATTTTGGGCGCTCTGATCTTACCTAGGAAAACATCGAGCGCTGGAACAAACACGATTGCGCACAGAAAGCACACCACCACGCCGATACCCGAGATTACGCCGAACTCCTGAAAAGCCTTAAATGTCCCCGCTGCCAGCACAAACAAACAACCCACAGTGGTGAGCATCGTCGAGGAGAGCGGGCGCAAATGCCCTTCAATAATCGCCCCCCAGTCGGCCACCTCGCCCTGCTCTGCGCGCTGAGCAAACAGATGAACAGCAAAATCCACGCCCATGCCGAACAAAACCGCGAACAAAAATGCAGTGAGCGCGTTGAGGTTGCCAAAAACCGCGGCCGCAATTGCCAAGGTAATGGCCATCGCTATGGACATGGGAAAAAGGATCAAAAACAAAGCCCGAAAGCTGCGAAAGCCGATCAGCAGGACCCCAAGAACGAGAATGGCAGAGACTTTGGTTGCACGGGTCAGATCCACCATGATCGTGTCGACGTCAGTCGACACCTCATACGCTGAAACCACGCGAACGGTGACCCCAGTCCCAACGCCTCGTCCTTGTGCAGCTGAGACAAGCTCGGCGATGCGTTGGCTCACCTCTCGCGCGAATCGAATGTCCGTCGGTGGTTTGCTTAGTTCTGCCTTGAGGAGTCGAATGTCTCCCCCGTCGTTGCGGTACGGTTCAAGAACTTGCTCTTCCCAGATAAGCTCGCCGCGCTCATCTTCCTTGGGCCAGATGAGATCGACCTCTTTTGTGGTGAGCCGCCCATCGCCGGCCATCTCAGATTTTTTGTCCGTCAGCCAGCGACGAATATCAAAATCAGCGGCCACGGAGAGCGTCTCTGACGACCTCGCTCCACCCGGATTCCAATCGTCGTCCTCCTCCTCCTCGTCATCCCAACTGCCCGAATCGACAACGACGTGGCTCGGATCGATTTTCGTATCGGTTAGTCCAGGTCGCACAGCTTCTACGACCACTCGATGTCGCTCCTCGCGGAGTCGATCGAGAAGACCCTCAAGGTCGTCGGGAGCCAAAAAATACAGTGCCGCGTCCCGAAGCGGGGTGTAGCTTCGCCCCGTATAGACCTCGAGGGTCTCTTCCCAGCGACCGAGACCCTCGGCAAGGACCTCGATCATCGCGGCATTTTCAGCGTCGCTCTGGCTCTGCGCGACGACGGTGAGTACCTCCGTGCTGCCCTTGCGATCTCGCAACTTGTCCAGAGCGCTGACGCTCGGGGCATCGTCGGGCAAAAGCGACGTGAGCCGTGTGTCGAGCTGAATGTGGGTCACTCCATATGCGAGCGCACCCGAACCGATCAACAGACCCACCAGACAAACCATGGCAGCCCGTGTTCGGGTACAGGTGAACCCGCGAACCAGCCTCGCTACCGCGACCGCCATACGTGGGGAAGAATGGCTCGCGTTGTTGGCAGCCGACACGGCCCGGAGCATAACAAGCAGGCCCCTCCGAGTGGCAAGCGATTCACGGCAAATACCAGAACGAGAACGAGAACGAGAACGAGAACGAGAACGGCCCGGACGATCTCTCGTC
>CAYTFJ010000179.1:0-4223 GCA_964437075.1 uncultured Nannocystaceae bacterium | reverse complement strand
CCGTCCCCGTCCCCGCCAGTTTCGCCCGAACCAGCCTCTGCGTAGCCATTTGGAGCGCTGGGAGGATCGATGGCGCAGCCCAGCGTGGACAACGCAACGAAAACCAAAGAGCGACGATTCATGCACGAATTCTAGCGCCTATCTATGAATCGCCCACGCTATTTTACGACTAACTATGTTGAATTCTCTTTCTCTTTCATGTTCGTTTGGTGCGATTGGCCTCCAAACAGCGTTAGTGAGCCGTTTGGAGCATCGCTAGGGCTCCATGATTCGAGCGTCTAGGCGTCAAAATGTCGCCGGGAGTAACTTTCAAGATCGATGGGCAATCTCACTAAAAACAACTCGTTCACAGGCGGATTGGAACGCGGCGGTGTTGAGATCGACGGACAGCCTAGGAGTATCGGGGAGATTTCGGTAGACGCTTGGACTGTCTTTAGAGAATTCGCTACAGAATGGTGAAGCGATAGGTGGGCGACCCGCCGTAGTTCTCCCCGGGGTCCTGTAGCGAACGACCCTCGATCGATGGCGCCGGCGGCCGCGGATGGAGGCGGAGCGCAAAAAAAAGGAGTTCGGGCTCGAAGCGACGTGATGGTGGCAAGAGGACCCTGGGAACTTCATGGGGAACGGGTACCCCGTCTTGGGTAAGCTGAAGAACGATCTCAGGAAACTCACAGACCCAATACTGGCTGCCGATCAGCATAAGCTAGAAAATCGTCTTGAGAGCGCAGGCGAGGTTGAGTGGAGTTGAGTTGAGTTGAGTTGCGCGTGCAGTCGGATGGGTGCTTGTGGGATCGCCGTCACGATGATGTGAGGGGCGAATCGATGGCCAGCGATGCAACCGGTGTATTGAGCCTGCAAAATCGTCCAGGAAGTAGCGAGCACGAGCTCAGGGGTTGAGAGAGTTCTGGCAGGGTCGGACGCGTCATGTCGCACTACCAACCTGCGAATTTGGAGAGGTGAAACTC
Source organism: uncultured Nannocystaceae bacterium (assembly GCA_964437075.1). Classification (GTDB taxonomy): domain Bacteria; phylum Myxococcota_A; class Polyangia; order Nannocystales; family Nannocystaceae; genus CAYTFJ01. The sequence continues at coordinate 3,258 of CAYTFJ010000179.1, read as the reverse complement.
TGGTCCATGGGGCGGCTCGCTCCATGGACTCGAAAAAATGAAGGCGGTGTTTGAGGATGATGGCACCCTGTTCGAGAATGCCTTGATTCTCATTTACAGCGAAGACGGTACTGGGAAGTCCCACATCCACAACGATAGCCCGTTCATGCCTGTCGGCAGGAAAGGAGCCTTTTGTGCTGAGAAATCCAATCGCCTTCGAGGATGTAAAGCCGTATCCGGAGCGTATGTTCAACTGAGCGATGATCACGCGGGACCCAAGGCGGAGAGGTCAGCGTGGCATGACCGATGTTCCTGTGTGTCGAACTTCGTTGAAGGCGGGAATCTTCCTCTCTTGTCGCACGTAGGCTAAACCGATGGCGATGCTTGAGCCTCTTGCCCACACTATGGGAACTTTGCGCAGATTACTCGGAAAGACGCTGTTTCCGTTGGCGGTCGGAGTCGCGGGGTGTGGTTCAAAATCGACGTCGTTGACAGAGCAGCGGGATCCCGGCGAGCGGAGTGTTGACGTTGTTTCTGGGACAAGCTCGGGACCTGCGGCACGGCCCCGTGACAGCACCGAGCAAACGCCCAATAGCGATAGACTCGACAGTGAAGCGCCCTCGACCGAGGGCGGGGCGGGGACAGGGTCCGGGATTGAGGGCGAGAACGCGACGGAGTCGATCGATCCACCTCGGCCACAGCCGCCCGATGGTTATGGAGTTCTTAAACTCCCGGTGAGCGCCTTGATACCCGAGGCCCTCACTCTGCACGCCATTGCCGGCTACGAGATTGTTGCGGTCTATGCAAAACCAAGTCGAGAGAGCGACAAGCTTGGGTTTATCCGTCTTGGGACCCGTCTGCGGGCAGGCACGAAGATCGTTGGTGAGGACTGTCGGAAGGGATGGTACGCCCTGGAGGGGGGAGGATTCGCCTGCGCGAGCCGAGGACTTCAGGTCGATACCCGTCCGCCATTTATGAAGTCGCCACCGAAGGCGCCGCGTATGGACCAGCCCTTTCCCTACGACTGGGCCTATGTACGGAAATGGAACAGCCCGATGTGGTGGCGCGTACCGACCGCAAACGAACGGGTCTTGGCCGCGGAAGAGCGGGCGAAGCTCGAGTCCGAGCGGACAGGGGAGCCCCTGCCCGAGAAGGTCGACCCCCAAAGTTTGGGCACCGCACCGGCGACGAGTCCCGAGCCACCTCAATTGGCGAAGAAACTGCCAGGCCCGCCCGATGCAGAGCCGGATCCCGGTCGAGCGGCGAGCATGGCCGGGGAGCCTGTACCGACTCAGGAGGTTCCCGTACCGGAGGTTCCACCGATTAAATTGCCTTTGAGCCCTGCCCACCCATGGCTCGAAAAGGGTTTCTTCTTGAGCATTGGCGAGACAGTGAAGGAGGACGGACGGTCCTACTGGCGGACGGCGCGTGGCGGCTATGTCGCGAAATCAAATGTCTACACTTACAAAACAAAGGACTTTTCTGGCGCGGTGCTTAGCGACGAGATGACCTTTCCGGTAGGTTTTGTCATCAAGAAGGGCGGGACAAAGCTTTATGAACTCGATGAGCAACAGAAGCTGAAGACCCTTAGGACCGTCGATAAACGAACATTTTTGGATCTCACCGAGGAAGTCGAACACCGAGGGAAGACCTACATGGTCACCGCCGAGGGCGAATTGGTACGAAAAGACCATATGCGAATGCCGACCGCGACCGATGCTCCTGAGGGCATTGACCCGTGGGAGCGTTGGATCGACGTCGACCTTTCGACCCAGCTGCTTGTCGCCTACGAAGGCGCCCACCCGGTGTATACGACCCTTGTGTCCACCGGTCGCAAGGGGACCGAGGAAGAGCCTTTTGAGACCCCGACAGGGCGATGGCGTGTCTACAGCAAGCAGGTGACCTCCAATATGGATGGCAGCACCGCTTCCGACGGAAACTACGCCATTCAGGATGTGCCTTGGGTCATGTATTTCGAGGGTAGCTATGCCCTGCACGGTGCATTTTGGCACCGAAGCTTCGGGCATGTCCGCAGCCATGGTTGCGTCAACCTCGGTCCCAGCGACGCTCGTTGGTTGTTCAACTGGACCACACCTTTTTTGCCCGAGGGCTGGCATGGCGTCAACGCGAGCGAAGGCAATCCTGGGTCCACGGTGGTCGTCCGGCGCTCGGAGGCCGGGCGTTAGGGGTATGTTCTTGCGTGTGAGTTTGGACGGACCGGCCTTTAGGATGGCCTGTGCGCGACGACAAAAGCCGTCTTTGGGTTGGCTCCCACATCCGGCTGCTCGATCACGATGAAGCCCGCCGTGTCGAATCTTGTGACGAGTTCCGCCTTGGAGACAATGTTCACCGCCTCTGGGGCCCGACCGACCAGGCGCATTGCTCCTATGACCATCTTTCACGGTATCCAGGCGTCGCCCAAACACGCGGTCGAGGAGATGAAAAAGACGCCTGGTTTTAACAGGCGGGAAATATTCTCAAGAGCAGTGCCGCGGTCTGCCAGGAGGTGCAAAATGCTGTAGGCACACAGTCCATCCAAGCTCGTATTCTCGAACATGTGGAAGTCATCGTCGAAGCCCGTGATGTGAAACCGACATTGAAAAGTTTCTCCGGGGTGGCCTTGGCCTGGCCAATCGCAGCGCCAAGGAACCGGTTTCGCAGCTGATGTCGAGAACGACGTCGCTCGGATCTTCATAGGACCGGGTGATGTCGATCTTTGATCCGAATGGCCATGTTCGCGTCACGCCTGGATAAGTCGAAGGCTCGCTCATCTGGGGGGATCGATAGTTCGATGCCCCGGGTATCGATGACAAAACTCTCGAAGTCGCGCCGCGAGTCGCTGCATCGTAGAGTTGTCACATTCTACCCGAACAGTCCGCGTTCAAACATTAGGATCTCTTTCTCGATCCGTTTTGCGCTGATGCCGTTACTTGTATCGAGTGATGCCCGCGCGGACTGAATCGAACCGAATCCGGCAAGAGCGAGAAGATCGCGGACATCGTTCCAGTCCGCGATCTTGGTCGCCGCAAGAACCTAGTCGCATTCGGCCATAAACAGAACTTGATCGGCCGTGCAGTACCAGTTGTTGCCATCAGAATCGCAACAGCCGACTCCGGTGATGCTTCCGCATTCCGCGTCCAAGATTAGATCTTCGGGACAGGCGGAAGGGATCAGAGCTGCGGGGTCCTCACCGGAGCCTCCGCAGGTGTAGCCATCTGTGGGGTCGGTGTCGCCGAGTGTTCCCCAGCCACAGCCGTCGCCGTCGCCGTCGCCGTCGCC
>CAYTFJ010000178.1:0-4240 GCA_964437075.1 uncultured Nannocystaceae bacterium | reverse complement strand
TGTGGGAGGCCCGGAGAGTCGAACTACGAGCCTCAACGCCTTCTGTCAGTAGCCAGAGGTATGCGATGACATCCGGCCCATTCCATGACGCGATGGTCCATCACCGAACTGAATCAGTCACGGCGAGTTGACGTACTCGAATTGACAGCGCGGACCAGAAGCAACTAGCTTCTCTCTCCTACTACGGAGTGATTGTGCACATCGAGTTCGTGGAGATCAGCAATTTTCGGAAGCTGCGGGCTGTTCACATCGCCATTGCAGACGAGACCACTCTCTTCGTCGGTGCGAACAACAGCGGCAAGACGTCCGCGATGGTCGCGTTAGGCCACTTCCTTGTGGACTACCGACGATTCAGCAAGAACGACTTCACAGCGTCCCGATGGCAGGCCATCAACGACATCGGCGTGCGACTGACATCCGGTGTCGATCCTGCGCCCAGCGGCGACGACTGGGCGAAGCTGCTGCCGACGCTGGATGTCTGGCTTCACGTCGAAGAAGATGAGTTTCATCGGGTGAGCAAGCTCATTCCGACCCTCGACTGGGGCGGCGGCAGGCTCGGCGTCCGGCTTCGGCTAGAGCCAACCGATTTGGAGAAGGTCCACCGGGACTACATCACGTCCGCGAAGGATGCTCAGTCGGTCCGTGATGGCGACTCGGAGTATGGCCCCCTCAAGTTGTGGCCCGATAGCATGATGGACTTCTTGACAAGGGGACTGAGCACACACCTATCTGTACGCGGCTACGTCCTCGACCCCGGCATGCTGGAGTCCCCGCACCGAGGGGTAGCGCGCCCGCAGCAGCTCGCCGACGACGCGGAGCCCGTTGATGGTGTTCCTCTCGCTGGTTTGATCCGCGTCGATGAGATCAACGCCCAGCGCGGCTTGGGACATCAGTCCAATCGGGTCGATATGGGTGAAGACCGAGGGCGCGTTGAGGGACACCGACTCTCCCGCCAACTTCACAGCTACTACCGCCGACATCTCGATCCGGCCAAGAATCCGGCACCCTCCGACCTAGCGGCCTTGAGCGCGATCGATAAGGCGCAGGTGATGTTCGATGAGCGGCTTGGGAACTCGTTTCGGGCCGCCCTCGACGAGGTGCAGCAGCTCGGGTACCCCGGCGTGACCGACCCTAAGTTGAGGATATCCACTCGGATTCAGCCGGTGGAAGGGCTCGATCACGAATCAGCAGTCCAATACGAACTCCCTACAACTCCCGACATGGATGGGGCAGTCCCACTGCTGCCCGAACACTACAACGGCCTCGGATATCAGAACCTGATCTCCATGGTATTTCGCCTCATGAGCTTTCGCGACAGTTGGATGCGCGTTGGTAAAGCGAACAAAGACTTAGGCGAACAGGGTGCGAGCATCGAACCGATCCACCTCGTGCTCGTGGAAGAGCCCGAGGCGCACCTACACGCCCAAGTGCAACAGGCATTTGTTCGCAATGCCTATGACGTCCTTCGCAACCATCTGAAACTCAAGAAGAGTCGAACACACACGACGCAGGTCCTGCTGAGTACTCACTCCAGCCATGTGGCGCACGAAGTGCCCTATGCTTCGCTGCGGTATTTTCGGCGCATGCCGGCGAACGGCGGCCATTCGGTCCCCTTTTCTACCGTCGTCAACCTTTCGACGGTGTTCGGCGGGGGCGACGACACCACGAGGTTCGTGACGCGCTACCTCCGGACGCACCACTGCGACCTGTTCTTCGCCGACGCGGCTATCCTCGTAGAGGGAGCAGCAGAGCGTGTGTTGGTCCCGCACTTCATGCGTCAACCGGACCATAGCGACCTCACGCATGCCTACATCACGCTGCTGGAGATCGGGGGCAGCCATGCGTTTCGTCTACAACCACTGATCGAAGCGCTCGGATTGCTCACTCTCGTAATCACGGACATCGACGCCGGGGAGGGGTCGCCTGCGAAGAAGAAGCCTCCCGCTCGTGGCCGAGGACAGGTCACCACAAACTCCACCCTCAAGAATTGGATTCCGGGGCTGACTAAGATCGACGACCTGTTAAGCGCGAACGACGACGACAAGGTCTTGGGGCCATTCGATGACGATCTGTTCGCAGTGCGTGTCGCCTATCAGTCTCCAACCTCTGTCGGGGGTCCGCCGGACGCGACGACCGAGATGCTTCCGTGCACCTTCGAGGATGCGCTCGCCGTCGAAAACCCCGACTTCTTCGCAGACAAGAATCTCGATGGCGGTACTCTGATCAAAGGTTTTCGCAGGGAGATCGCAAAGTTTTGCAAGGAGATGAACGCGGGGGGAAACCCACAACCGGCGGATCTGATCGAGGCGCTCTATGAGGAACTCAGGAAGGGCAACAAGGCCGAGTTTGCACTGGATGTTCTAGCTGGTAGCTCAAACGAACAGCTCCGGTCCCTGAAGGCGCCCACCTACATCGCAGAGGGCCTCACATGGCTGAAGGACCGGCTAAAGAGCAGTAGACGGGACGTCTCGATCACGGACGCGACTACCTCCGGTGGGGCATGACCTTCACCTCCGCACCGGATGAGGATTCCATCGACGACACCGTCGACGAGGAAATCCGTGCCTACCTCGACCTCGACGCACCGACTAGCTTCTTCCTTTACGCAGGCGCTGGGTCGGGGAAGACACGCTCTCTCGTCCAAGCGCTCAGACACTTGCGGGACACATACGGCGCCCGTCTGCAACTGCACGGCCAGCGCATAGGCGTGATCACCTATACCAACGCAGCGTGCGACGAGATCAAACACCGCTTGGATCTAGACCCTCTGATTCAGGTCTCGACCATACATTCATTCGCGTGGTCGCTCATCCAAGGACACAACACGGACATCAGGGCGTGGTTGCGTTCACATCTCGACGCCAAAGTGGTCGATATCGAGCAGAAGCTATCCTCAGGCCACAAGGGGACCAAGACGCATCGCGACCGGGCACGGAAGCTCATCTCGATTCGCCAACGGATTGAGGCGCTGCCCACGATCGGTCGTTTCATCTACAGCCCCACGGGCGACAATCGGGGACGCGATGCTCTCAACCACAGCGAGGTGATTCACATCACCGCTGATCTCCTCAAGGAAAAGGCGACCCTCCAGGCGATTCTGGTCAATCGGTTTCCGGTACTTCTGATCGACGAGAGCCAGGACACCAACAAACACCTGATGGAGACCCTGCTCGTCGTCCAGCAGGCGCATCGCACGGACTTCTGCCTCGGGCTGTTTGGCGATACGATGCAACGCATCTACGCGGACGGTCTCGAGGGGCTCGCCCGGCGAGTGCCTGACGATTGGGCGCGGCCGGCCAAGAAGGTGAATCATCGCTGTCCGAAGCGGGTGATCAAGCTCATCGACCGGGTCCGTGCGGACGTCGACGGCCAGAAGCAACGAGGGCGGGCCGACAAGTCGCAAGGCGAGATTCGCTTGTTCGTCCTACCGAACACTGTCGCCGACAGGCCGCGCTCCGAACGCGAAATCGCCGATCAAATGGTAAAAGTTACCGGTGACCCGAAGTGGGGCGCCGATGGCGGGGACTACAAAGGGCTGATCCTCGAGCACCACATGGCGGCCGCGCGGATGGGCTTTGACGGCTTCTTCGACCCCCTATACCGCATCGATCGGTTCAAAACGGGCCTCTTGGATGGAACGCTGCCGTTGGTGAGGTTCTTCTTTGAGCGCGTCCTGCCCGTAGTGCGTGCGATGCCGCGAGGAGGGAAAGGAGATCCATTCGCTGTCGCGGCTGTCGTACGAGGCCACTCACCTCTTCTCGAGGCGCGCACGTTGGAGGCCGCCGAGGACGGCCAGGTGGCACAGCTGCAACGAGCCCGCGAGGCCACGGAAGCCCTCATGCAGCTTTGGGACGGCGGTAGAGAACCGACCTTCCTCCAGGTGTTGCAGTGCGTTCATGCAACCGAGCTATTTGATGTCCCGGACGACCTCCGCACGTTGGCTGGAAGAGATGCGTCCGAGACTGTGTCGTCAGGGTCAGGCACGCCCGAAGAAGGAAACGAGGACGAAGAACTCGATCCCGTGACAGAGGCTTTGGAGAAGGCACTCGCATGCCCTTTCCAACAGATCGAAGGATACGCCACGTACCTCGGAGAGCTCTCGCCGTTCGGTACCCACCAGGGTGTCAAGGGGCTGGAGTTCCCCCGGGTGATGGTGATTCTTGACGACAAGCGGGCAAGGGGATTCCTATTCAGCTACGACAAGCTCTTTGGGGCTAAGCCTGCGACCGATAGAGATCGA
>CAYTFJ010000177.1:0-4299 GCA_964437075.1 uncultured Nannocystaceae bacterium | reverse complement strand
GAGTTGATGAAGGATGCCCGCACGAAGATGCAGAAGGCTGGGCTATGGTCCAACGCAGACACCTTCCTGAGTCAGCCACTTGTTCAAGCCGTGCTGTGCGAGCTTAATGAGAAAAGTCCAGAGGCGCTTTGCAAAGATCTCATCGCTTTGGTCAGGCGCCGGTTGCTTGAACCTGCCTAGAGGACCATTGTTTTGGAGATGGCCGCCCAGCCTGGCAATTTCGAGTAGTGCATCCGCGACACTCGGATTTTCAGGTAGGCGGGGCGGCGTTTTTTGTTTGGACAGAGCAATCAAAACACGTACTTGGTCCAGAAGAAGTGAGTATGATCCGCCTTCACGGACACCCGTGAAGTGTAATATGCTCCAAAAAACGACTGTGAAGAACAAAACAACGAAGACAGTCGATTCCGCTTTAGCTCTGGATATGGTTGATCTTATGTAGCCCTCGAATATCGCCGAAAAATAGGTAGGAGGCCTCCAGAGCGTCGGAAGACCCCACCCGTATCCGGAATACTGGCTCCCGGTGAGATTTCGGCTGCTTCCGCGATTCGAGTCAGTCGACGCTTCAAGCGAACATCACCGAGATCCACGTCATGAAACTCATCGGCGATTGGCGTCAGGAGCGTCGAGATCACGAATCATCTTCGAGTCCAGTACTCGCTACGATGTGATAGATCATGATGGCAGGGCGAGGACATACGCTTAATCCGAGCCAAGATGCTTCTGAACCTCAGCCTTGACGCGATCTTCAAGCGCATCAAGATTCAGACGATTTGCCTTCACGGCCGATGCAATGAGCTGCGCCACCTTCTTTTTCGTAAGCCGTTTGACGCGGTCATCTTTGAGTGCGGCAACGATTTGCTTGGCAAACAGTCCAAGCCGGCCATAGTCAAGTCGGACGGCATCGCGGTGACGATCCACTAAATCTGCAACCGGTGTCCGGCCTTGACTCTCTTGAACCTCTACAGCATCAACAAACGCCTGCCGCTTGATCCACACCACGTCGATCTTGTCCACTCGTTCGGAACCTGCCACCAACGCCAAGATGGCATCATTCAACTGCTCGCCAGTAGGATCTGCGCAAGACCACAGTGACAACGCGTTGTTCGTTGTCCGAAGGTCGGCGGTTACCGCGTCGGCCGGAATTTCATCGTCGTCAAGCTGTTCTGTCCGTTCCCACTTCGCACGGGTGACCTTTCGCACCAAATACATCGCTCACTCACTGAGATCGTCGATGACGTCATCGATGTAGTCCTTCAACCAAGGCACAGGCTCCTCGTGTTCGCGGAGCAGTGACACCAGTTTGGGATCTTCCCACTGCTCAACCGCCTCAACGGCAGCTTCTCGGAGGGCGTGTGATGATGCCGTGAGCGCAGATTTCACCAGATCTCGTCGCCACTCATTTTCGGCGGACCGCCCAACACGTCCCGCGAGTCTGAGAACTGCGGACGAGAACTCTGGGCGGTCATCATCAACAACGAGATCATAGAGCCCCAGGCGCCCGTTGGGAGAACCGAGTAACGCTTCGCGGACAAGGTTTTCGGCGGGGTGAGTGATCCCGTCTTCTAGAGGTTCTTCTTCAAGGCGTACCCAAAGGCGCCGCCGCAAGCGCTCAACGTCGTCGTTCCTTGCTTTTCTCAGCGTCTCGCTGGACGAGGGGTAGCCGTTGTCCAACAGGATGACCAGAGGAAGCCCGCAAGGCCTACTCGTTGACATTGCGGTCCGGGCCGAGAAGAGGTCAGTGAGTGTTCTAAACACGAGCTTCTGGACGTCGGCAGCATCTTTGTTCTGCGCCAATGACTGGGTCTCGCCAGGCCGAATCCAGCGGGTCCGGCCAACACTGCCCGTCTGATCAAATTTCAATGGACTGCCGCAAATATGCGGTTCAGGTGGCATCGAAGAGCCTCCTTGCTTCATCCGTGATCAGCGCCTCAAAGACATCCCGTTCTCGAACCCGAAGGTCATCGGCCATGTCCAATGCCTTCTCACGGCCCACTGCCGCTTCCGATTTCCAAATCACATCGATGTCCACGAGAAAGGCCACCTGGCCTTCGAGAGCGTCGACAGTTGCGTGAGACACAACAAGTCGCACCTCATCATCGTAGGTGTATTCGACGCGCGCCACAAACCCGCGGAGTTGACTCGGGAGACCCTCTACGCTTGGGGGCGCAGCCCTTAGGTATCGTCCAATCTCTACGCTGGACTCCGGAATAGCGACCTTGTTGATGTAGCGCAGCCCAATCCTTTGCACGCCAACCGGATCGGCAACCTTCCAATATCCGTTCAGCGCCTCGACGATCCGCGGGCGAAACTCGTCCCATCCACTGCCCTCAGCCTTCCGCTGATACGGCTGGAGCATGTGTACGCTTAAAACATCAGGACCCATGGCCACCAAACGCGAGGCGTCGTCGGTGACCAATTGCACCTTTCCCAAACCATCTCGGACCTCAAAGTTCGGCGCCTGGCCCTCCCGAGCCACAAGAGAGGCCTCGACAACGTTCTGCTGACGTGGCTTGCCTGGATACGAGGCGGCTAGTTCCGCGTGAAGCCGCCCGGGCATCGTGAGGTCCCATTCCTGACTCGGCTCGAATCGAAACTCGACGAGGGCCTCTTGAATCGGCGGATTATTGTACTGATGGCGTGCCATTCAGTTTTTCTCCTGGGGTTGATCCCTGCATTCGCTAAGCGTTCTGTCGCCCCTCTGTAGTCTACGGGATCGCTCATCCAGCGCCGCGACCCGCCCTTCCGTCCCCAGCACCGTAGTGTCGTTCAGGAGGGCGTTCTTCGCCGCGTGCTCGCACGCGCGGGTCAACTCGCCGTGACTCCGCCCCTCGGCGCTCGATATCTCCGCGTCCCCGTTCACCGCTGCGGTGTCCAGCAACGCGAGTCGAGCCATCCTAACCTCGACGTCGATCGCGGGTGTCGGAAGCTCGTACTCGAACACCGCGTCAAAGCGGCGGAAGAGCGTCTGGTCGAGGAGGCCCACGTGGTGGGTCGCTCCAATGACGAGGCTGTCCGAGTCGTCCAACTCCAGGAACTGCAGGAAGGAGTTGAGCACTCGTCGGATCTCCCCGATGTCGTTGCCTGCCCCTCGCTGACTCCGCAGCGCGTCAAACTCGTCGAAGAGATACACACCGCGAGTCTCGGCGATGGCCTGGAACACCAGGCGGAGCTTGGCCGCCGTCTCGCCCATGAACTTGGTGATCAGCCCGTCGAGCTGGATCGTGAAGAGCGGCAGGCCGAGCTCCCCCGCCAGCGCCGAGGCCGTCATGGTCTTGCCGGTGCCGGGTGGGCCGATGAGAAGGAGCTTACGCTGTGGCGAAAACCCGTGGGAACGCAGATGTTCTCGTTGGCGCTGCTCACGGATGACGCGGCTGAGCTTCCCGTGAAGGCCTTGATCCAGGGCCATGTCGGCGACTTGGGTCTTCGGGTAGGTCACCGTCAGCAGGCCCGCGAGTTCGCCACGAGGCTGAGCGAGCGGCATCGGTCGAGGCGGTCGGGTGCCGGCCACCGACTTCTTCGCGCGCGCCTTGGCGTCGTCGACGAGGCTGCGCAGCTCCTGGGCGAAGTTGCCATGGCCTGACCGTGCCGTCTGTGCTGCGACTTGCATCGACACGGCGTAGAAGCGCGTGTCGTCTCGCTCAGCGTGGCAGCGGCGCAGCGCTTTGATTTGTTCGGCCTTGGCCATCTCAGTGTCCTCGTTGATGGGCGACTGCCGCCCGCGTCTGCACCCCCTCTCGTCGGATGGAAGAGCGAACGGCATCATGCCACAGGGCAGATCCTCGGTCACGCGTCCTCAGGAGATTGGCTCTCCCCCCTCCCACCCAGGGCAGCAGGCGCGATGTTCTTCGCGTCGGGCAGCGCTCGGTGGTGATCGCCCTTCAGCGTAGGCCCGCACAGCCGCAGCGCCCTCGCCATTCCATCGCGCTCATGGCGCCCCTGGGCGGCGGAGAACACGTTCTTCAGGTTCATGTGCTCGAGCATCGGGCAGTATTACCCGTGCAACGCGCAGGTTCGGCGCAGCTGGGGGTCGTCGAGAAGCCCCCAGGAGTCCCAGACCACGCCCCACTGCCCCAAAGGGCATCGAGGTCGAGACCGCAAAATCCTCCGACTTCGCCGCCATGGGCCAGGAGGTGTCATGCGCAGCGCAACCACACGAGCGCGGCTCGAATTTCATTGCCGCGAGCGCAAGCTCCCTCGCGTAATTCGGGAAGTCGAGGCGATCAAACGCCGGGCCCATGACGATGGCTCGGAGTACGATCTGCTTCAATGGGGCCGCCTCACGATGGAGGCGGAGAG
>CAYTFJ010000176.1:0-4383 GCA_964437075.1 uncultured Nannocystaceae bacterium | reverse complement strand
TGTTGACCTCGACATCTGCCTGAGCTTGCATCAACTCGGGCGTGTTGTGGGGGAGGCGGTCGATAAGGCTATTACCCTTGGTGTAGCCATCGGAGCTATACCAGGCCTTGGCTTGAAGCTCTGACTCCGCTTCGAGGACGACTGTCGTGCCGCCCGCAAACTCGCCTTCGAGCATGGTGGTGGGATTAACCCTACCGATGAGGCGAATCCCAAACCCTTTGATGGAGGCGATCGCGGCTTCTTGGTAGGCGGCAAGATTTGCAGGATCTTCGACGACGATGTTGGCGATAATAAGTACGGACATGGGCATGGTCCGTTCCGCTGTGATGGCAGGAACGTGGTGGAAAATCTTAGTTCGTGGGTAGGCCTTAGGCGACAACCATGCCGACTTTTCGATCAATTTTGAGGTGTTCCGGAATCCCATAAACCACCGGAGGCGTGCGTATCAGGACGGCGAACCCGATTATGAAGAAACGATGCGGCCGTCGACCAACGTGATGATACGGTCGGCCATCTCAAGGATTCGCTCGTCATGAGTCACCATGACTGTCGTGGTTCCGCGTGCGGATCCTAGACGTTTGAGTAAGCCAACGACCAACATCCCACTTTGTTTGTCGAGTGCTGCGGTCGGCTCATCTGCGAAGATCACCGCGGGATTTGAGACAAAGGCCCGAGCAATTGCGACGCGTTGCTTTTGTCCACCCGATAGGTTCTCGGGAAGGTAGTCTGTCCGATCTCTCAGACCTAGCATGTTTAATAGATGGGCTGAGGCTCGGTTATAGATGTGAGCATCGCCGGTCCCGTGAACCTCAAGTCCGATGCGTACATTTTGGAGGGCGGTTAGGCTTTCGTGGAGGTTGTGGGCCTGAAAAATGAATCCCAGTTGTCGTCTCAATACGGTCTGGGTTTGCACGTTCGTCCCACGAAGTTCGTGACTGAGAAGGTTGACACTGCCCTCTTGAATGTTTCGTAGACATCCCATGAGGGTCAGAAGCGTGGTCTTTCCCGAACCTGACGGCCCCATGAGGATCGTGAGTTCTCCGCGTGCGATCGTGAGATCGATGTCGTGCAGAACCTGGAAACGAGCCTCTCCGTGACCAAAAAAATGGTTGAGGCCCGTCACGACGAGTGGAGATCGGGCGGAGAGAGCGGCCGCTGAAGGGTTCTGGAGGTTCGTCGACATGAAACGAGTGATAAATCGGTGTGAGGAGTCGTTCTGGTTTTTAGAAAAGGTCAGCTGGGTCGGCGCTGCTCAAGCGTTTTGTTGCTATTGCGCCCGAGATTGCGCAGCAGAGCAAGGTCCCGGTGAAGACCATTCCCGCTCGTCCTAGACTCATTGCGATGGGCAAGCCCGTGGCGTCTGCGAGTACGGTGTAGATCGCCGTCGAGACAAGAAATCCGGGGACGAAGCCAGAGATCGCCAAGATCACGGCTTCTTCAAAGATGATGCCGAGCAAGAATCTCTGTGAGTATCCCATCGCCTTGAATGTGGCGTACTCACGAATGTGATCTGCGACGTCCGTCGAGAGTACCTGGTAGACGATGACCATGCCAACGATGACACCCATGAACACCCCAAAACCGAAGATCAGTCCGGTGGGGCGTTTGGTGGTCTGATAGATGACGTCTTGTTCGATCGCGGTGGGGAGACTTCGCACCTGCACATGCGAGTTCGTGAAACGGGTATCAAGGGCCTCGGCGACATGCTCAAGGTCGGCACCGCTCTCGACTCGAAGCAAGATGTGGTTGGGGGCGCCGGAGCTGCGGTGAGGGAAGATGCGCATAAAGGTTTGATCGGAGACGACCATGTAGCCATCTGCTGAGAATCCTCCGCCGATCGAGACCGTGCCGATGACGTTGATTTTGCGGCCGAGGGCTTCGAAGGTCACGGGGGAACGCTCCGAGACGCCCGCGAGCTTGTCGGGAGCGAGTCCCCGCGCAGATCGGTCCAGTAGGGCAGTGTCGGCTCGTAGCAGTGGGCGGGTATTTTTGATGTCTGTGCCAAGAAAATCGGTACGGGACGGATCGATGCCAAAGGCCTGAAAAACTACGGAGTCGCCATCGTCCTGAGTCCAGCTGGCTGCACCTAGATAGATTGGCATCATTGAGGCCACCCCGGGCTCACTCAACGCACGAGTACCGAGTTGACGCGGGACATTTGAGCCGTCGAAAAGTGAGTTCGAATCGTCGGCGGAAATCAAGATATCGCCTGCGATCGCCCGATACGAGATCCGTGTCGAGTCGCTAAACGAGCTCATGATGCCGAGCTGAACAAAGATGAGTATGTTGGCGAAGGACACCCCCGCGACCGCAGCCGCGAGACGGGTGCGATTGTGGGTGAGTTGCAGCCAGCCGATAGGAATGCGGCCTAGGATCCGCGAGAGCAAGGCGATCATGGCTCGTCTTCGACGGCGATACGGGCAGTGACTTCGAGGTTGACCAACCTCGCGGCGCGTCTTGAGGCATCGGGGTCGAGCATCACGGTAACGTCGATCACTCGAGCGTCGCTGTTCGCGGCGGGGTCACTGCTCAGCTGGGATTGAGCACTTACGGAGTAGCCGATCGTGCTGACGAGCCCGGTGAGCGACTCTTTTAGCGCGTCGGAGGTCAGCTCGACGCGTTGGCCGGGGGCGACAAATGCGATCTCAGACTGGTAGACCTCCAACTCCGCTGTCATCCGCTTGGTATTTCCAATGTCTGCGATGCCGCGCGTCCCAGGCTTTTCTCCTGGATGGACGTGTACATCCAGGACGGTCCCCGAGACAGGGGCCGTCACGATGCTCCGCGCGAGGTCGCTTTGGGCCCGGTTGAGATCCGCTCGAGCGGCCTCAACGCCACGTAGCGCGACCGTGACGTCGGCCTGGTTGTCGAGGTCTTCGCTGGAGTAGCGCGAGAGGGTCGCGCTAGCCTTGTCGACGTCGCGTCTAGACTCGATGGATCTGGCGGTTGCGGAGTCTAAAGTGGCTTGACTGGAGACACCTTGGTCAAAGAGGTCCTTCGTACGTCGCAGGTTCAACTTCGAAGCCTTCGCCGTGGCGCGGGCGCGGGACCGGGTTGCGCGCGCTTCTTTGAGGCTTGCACCGATCGAGTTGCGAGTCTGGTCGAGCGAGGCTTTCTTCAGGGCCAAGTTGGCTTCAGCGCTGGCAACTGCATTTTGGAGAGGGCCCGCGCTGTCGAGAATAGCGAGCGTATCGCCACGTTCGACCAACTGTCCTATTCGGATGTGAATCGTATCGACGCGCGCGTCTCCGGCACCGTAGGGCATAGCGACGGTCACGACATCGCCCTCGGGAACCAAACGGCCCAAGGCGATTACCGATCGGATGGTCGATGCTCCCTCGGCATGCGTGTTATCGCCTGCGGGAGGCGCGACTGCGATCGGGTTGTCTGTACCGCCGCCGGGGGTAAGTCCGGTGATTCGTAGGAAGGCACGAAGCGCAGGCGGCTGGATGTAGATGCCGATGACCGCTCCGGTAAACATGATCAGAAAGATCAGGGGCAGCACGAGCAGGCGTGGCAGTCGTTGTGGGACCGTCGCGTTGCCTTGTGAGGGAGGCGTCCCGAATCCGATTTCTAAAGGCAGGTCTTCGGCAGGATTCTCAGCGGCGTCTGTGCTTTGTGTTGGTTCGGGCATGGGCCTATGAGGACGAGTGAATGCTGATGTGCAGGTCGGACGGGGCTCGGTTGTCCAGGCCGAGTCGAGTATCGCCCTGTAGCGAAATAAATTTACAGCCAAATTTGTCTGATCTCATTTGAGTCTCTTTTCCCCGCCGCGGGAGTCTCTGGGCGGGTCGTTGTCGATCGGGCGAAGAGCCTGGGTGTGATCTGCCGAGGTGCAGAGCTCGTTCAGTGGGCGTTCTTCACGCCAACGTGCTTCGAATGGAATTGGTAGAGAGGCTCAACCGATGGGTGGCGAGCCTCACGATGCACGGACCGCGGAATGCACCGTTGAATCAGGGCATCGGCACGGTGACGCCCCTCCTTCCCCCCGGCGGTGTTATTGGCGCGTGCCCCGCACTCGTGGCTCGACTTGCTGGGAACCTGAAGGTTTGTCCAGGTAACTCACCCGATGATGACTGCGACTCCACGCAACATCCGGCAGCGTTCTTGGGGCAGAGAGTCCGATACCGAAGGTGCGAAGTCATCGGCCACTATACCGGGCGAGATCACATCGTCAATTTGGAACCACCGCGTCGTTTCGATTGACTCATGGGGCATCGAGCGGATATCTCAATTCGTGTATGCGACGTCCGCTATTCCCGTTTTTGTCTCTTTGCTTGGCCTTCTCCGCGACCGGTTGTTTCGACGACGCGGGGAGCGCGATCGTTGATGGAGACGGAGATGGAGACGGAGACGGAGACGGAGACGGAGACGGAGACGGAG
>CAYTFJ010000175.1:0-4413 GCA_964437075.1 uncultured Nannocystaceae bacterium | reverse complement strand
GATCGTGAACGTCCTTTCGCGCGCGGATTCCCGCGGATGTTAGCGATCGGCAACAAGAATGGAACCACAGGAGAGGAATCCTCCACTCACGGCAGCTAGTCCGTATTTGCGGAGCTCTGAGCCGAAACGAGCCGAGGTTGAAGCCAAGAGGCGACGCCTTGTCGTTCCAGTTTATCACTGATGATCGCCAGAATAAATCTCTCGACATCATCAGTGGACGCGGTGATATCCATATCCAAGCGAGTTATGATCAGAGTGAGTGCGAGCCATCCCAGACGTTTGTTCCCGTCTTTCAGGCAGTGGCCACGGACGAGAGCGACCACGAGGGCGCATCCAAACACGAATCCTGGAACAGCCTCAGAGTCTTCAACATAGAGTTCTGCATTCCACGCGTTACCGAAGTGACCCATCACGCATTTAATTTCACTTGGGTTGAAATCTGCTCCACCTGTTGAGCGCTTGAACTCCACCTGTGCGACAGAGATGAGTTCATGGACCTTGAGATATTCTGACCATGGCTTCTTCATGCTGACAGTCGTTTTAAACTTTCACGCCAGCGCGCCAGAACATGCTCTCGCAATGTCTCCTCGGAGATTTTCGGCTCCTCACAAGAAGTTTTTTTTCGGATCATCAACAGTGTGTAGTGTCCTTTTCCATCAGTCATTGCGCGGGCAATAACTGCGTGCTCGCGAAGCTCGAGCGCATGATCGACCTGCTCCGCTGTCGCGTGTAGTCGGCACACGGCGCCATCATCGTGCCGTTTGATACGAAGGTCTGGTTCCAGTGGCGCAAACGAGACTCCGCTCACAATTCCATGGACCTCCACAAGATAGGTCTGAGGGGTCGGTTCGTCAGGAAGTTCGATGTTGCCAATCTCTACGCTCCCAATTTCTGTTTCCCCAGAGTACGCAGAGTACCGTTGACTACTGAGCCGGGGGAGACAACGAAGGTATTTACGAACAGGACCGTTTCTCGACTCGCCCTTGGATTCAGCCTCGATCAAGGAAAGTAGCTCCTTGAGCGTTGCCTCCGGGAGGTCCGGGAGCGGTAGAGAGAGTTGTCCTTCGCTTTGTCCGGGGAACACGACGTCGATGTTCATGTCGAGGGACCCGGGATGCATGGCAGAGATCCGCATATCGATTTTCTGAGCCATGTTGGCAAGTCGGCCGCCCTTTACCCCTCGTTCCGATAGGTCGTCCGCACCAACCAAGATATTGGACGCGATTCGGCGAATTGCCTGGAGCAGTAAATGGAGGGGCTCTCCCATCGTAGAGACGCTGAGCTGATGCTCCGAGAGTCCGGGCGCACCACCGTCCCAGACGATTTTCAGTTGTGCTCTCACCTTGGTATATGTAGCAGCTCAGATACGGTTTGGCATAAAAAGGCCCTCTGGAGGCTGCTCTGCTTGTTCCGCGACACAAACCTTCATATGCGACAATGGCGCGATTTCGGTGCGCCGCCTTGTATCTACCTCTTGGTCGTCGAAAGCGCGTGGTCCGCTCATCCTCTGCGGCGTCAATGGCCAGAGAGCGAACAAAGTCGAATTTTACATCGCATGATGGCCTTCTTGTCGGTTTCAGTTTGATACGTCCGTCTTACCCTTTCGCACAGTGCACTCCTGCGGGAAGAGGATAGGCGGGACAAGAGGATAGGCGGGACAAATGGGTTCCGCGATGGCCAGCTTTACACTTCGGACGTTATCGGCGTGCGAGACCCTCTACGAATGAGCGGCCCCGCCCGCCAGCGAGCGGACAAACGGCCAATCCTCCCTTCATCGGCTCGCCGCTGTCTCTTGCCCGGTTTTTCATCCATCTGTCGCTGCTACATCAACCGAGCAGCCCTGTGTGGGAGGCGGCCCGTCGGGTGTTTAGTGCGCCGGGATAAACCGGCAGGAAAGGAGAGAATGAGAGAGTCTTACATCGAAGGAGTCGCTAACCACGATGACCCCGAGTCATGCGTTGGCGTCCGCAAGGGCGTCGGTGAAGCGTTGACAGGGGCATGTGCAGGCACGGTATTGAGCCGCGAAAATCACTCGACTGGGACGCCGACGTTGTTAAACAATGCGGAAGGCAACACGGACATCGCCGTTATCGCAAGGGCAAGTGTTTCGTGACGAGGTCACCAGGGCCTGGTTGCATACACTGCGGCGGAGGAGCCAGCGACATCGGATGACCTGGAGCCGCATGCGAGCTCTCGCCGAACGCTGGAATCCACGTGCCCGCGTTCTACATCCTTGGCCCGATGATCGCTTCTACGCCAACACCCGAGGTAGGAGCCCAGCGGTAGTTCCGCTCGCTGGGATCTGTGCGGGGGACAGGCCTCGACTTCGGTCGAGGCCTGTCCCTACCGCGACCCTCGCAACTGGCTTCATGACGGGTGTGAAATGGTTCAGCAACCGCGGGAAGACGTTCCGTATCGATTCGACACCGCTTCGTCACGCAAACGGCCCGCGCCAATCGGCGGCGTATCAGCGGTACGGCAAGCGAAATGAAACCACCTCGATGGCGGCCCCAGTCGTCCCGTTGAGTGCATGCGAAGTCGCCCTGCCCAACTCGGCGGGCACTTCGAAGTTGACGGCACCGAACCTGCCTGAGACGACTTCGAGCGGCTGACAGTCCATGCCCAGTACGGGCCCGCCAACTGGGTCCGTGTGGCAAAAGACGTAGTGGCCGGGAGCGAGGGAAAATTCGTAGCGCTCGTAGAAGACCGTGTCGATCAGAACTCGATTGGCATCGACGACGCCAAGCATTTGTTCGCGGCCTACAACCTTCGCCTCTGTCTTCCACAGCGAGAGTCTCTGAGAGGCGCTCGCCCGCAGAAGGCAACGGCCCTGCTCCTGCTCAACGCTTTGTGGCCCGACGATCATACCCGCGATGCCCTGTGTGACAGTAAGCTCACCAGGAAGTGAGAGAAGAGGATCCTGACATTCGGGGTTGATCGTGACCGATTCGTCGTCGGGCAGCAGGCATGAGCTCCCGACGATGAGAAAAAGGGCGGCGCCTTGGATCTGTATGGCCATGTCCATCCGCTTTCTCCTTCTCATCATCTCAAGAGTCCTCGTTGCACATGGTCGGGTAGATCTCCCCCCAGCGTTTCTCGGTCCGAGTCATTCGTTCGTCTTTTTTCCCTGGCTCCTCCAAGAATTCACGCCAGTACGGTGAGATGAAATATATAGGCTCTTTCTTTCCCGACTCGCACTCGATTTGAGATTCCATGACCATGCCATCGAGCGGATAGCCCTTTGCACCCCACTCCTCGCAAGCCATCAAATCTTGCCATTTGTTGAAGTTCTTTGGCCCCCGAATGGCGACAATGCAAGGAGGTTCATCGCAATTCAAGGACATCTCTTGCATCTTCAGACCACAGGATTCGATGATGTCGTTCAGGTTCTGTTCGAACTGTTCCGGGTGGTAGATCTCTGCGCCGGGGACGAGTGCGGGCCACATTTGGATCTTGCCGTGTTTGGCCGCCTGGAGCTCGTCCTCCAAACGATCGACGTCGGACTGGACCGCGTCCAGTCCGTCTTCCTGGCTGGACGGCGATGTACGCGCTTGTCGTTTGGGTCTCGGTGTCGAGCGCGGTGGCGGGCTGTTCGATTCTATCGCCTCGCGTTTGTGCGAGAATGGAGCGGGAATCGTATCCCCTTGCGCGTGGGAGGCTGGGCTCTCTGGCTCTGTCGCTGTACCGGTGTACGCCGCCGCGTAGCCGGCCGCACCCAATGCGAGGCCCACAGCCAATGACACTAGGTGTGTGATGTTTGACATTCCTTCTCCTTCAGTTGTCTCCGAATAACATCCTGGAAGTTGTATTTCCATGATGGGCATTCTTTTTCTTCCACGGCTCTTCTGCTCGCCCTCGTCTTCGGGCAGGCGCCCATGCATGCGGGGAGAAAGACGCAGGCCTGGCAGTCATCATCGTCGAAGGGATCGCGGGCGCTGAGTTGGCTCTCCGCAGATTTTCCTTCGGCGAGATGAGACTCCAGCGTTCCCAGTATTCCGTTGGACGTACCCATCTCTGCGCAGCACTCGCGAAATGCACCGTCCCAGTCAATCGCCCAAGATGTGCTTGAGTCGACCTGACACACCCCGTGGAAGACGGTTTTCTCCAAACCGCTGATGTTCATGGGCCAACTGTTCCGCGTCGCAACCGCCATGACTCGACGGAGTACCGTGGCAAACTCTTCGGATGAGAACATGGAGGGTGGCACTGAGCCGTCGGTGAAACACTCGCACACGATGGAGTAACTTCGCATCTTCGAGAGCCTGAAACAGTGGGATGATCCCCTCTACATTCGAGCGCTGGAGTCTCATCCGGATCGCTACATTGCGAGCGAAGGTCCCTCGAAGAAACCTTCGGTTGGGCCGCTGGCGGGCGGGGCCGCTCATTCGTAGAGGGTCTCGCACGCCGATAACG
>CAYTFJ010000174.1:0-4453 GCA_964437075.1 uncultured Nannocystaceae bacterium | reverse complement strand
GACGGCGACGGCGACGGCGACGGCGACGGCGACGGAATCATCTTTGATCTGTCGAATACGGCGGATTTTCAATCGTCTGGGGATGAAGACTGTCCGGATGTAGAGGCCGGTACCGCGACCGTTGAGTTTTCTAACGTTTGGCTGGCCGAGTACAAGGAATCGAGCGTCGTCAAGATCGACACACGAGCCGTGGACGCCATCGCACGCTACCAGGTGGCGCCTGAGGACGAAAAAGACAGAGCCTCTCCGTCCCGCACCTCCGTTAATTTGAACGGGGATATGGTCGTTGCCAACCGTGGGGGGACGGGCGCGCCGGTAGGGGCGGTGACTAAAATTTCGGCCCGCATTGAGGATTGTGTCGACCGGAATGACGACGGTCTAATTACGACGTCGACAGGATACGACGATCTCTTGCCGTTTTTAGAGGATGAATGTGTGGTGTGGCATCGGCCGCTCGGCCGCTATAGCGCGCGTCCGATCGCCTGGACATCTGGCGTATACAACACCGAGACTTGCCGTTGGGAAGACGCAAAGGTGTGGGTTGCGACGAATCACGCGACGAACGGTCAAAAGGCCACGGTGTTCTTGCTCAATGGGGACACCGGGGGGATCGAGCACGAGATCACGATTGAGGATTGGCCTTCGAGCTTCCCTGGCGCCGATTCTCCGCACGTCTATGGCGGTGCGGTGGATTCAAACAATGATTTTTGGTTTACCTCGCATAGTGCGGACTCTCGTAAAAACCTCGGCCATGTTCGTTTTTCAGACATGACCCATGAGGTGATCAAGCAGGACTTTGTCCCCGCGTATGGGGTGTATATCGACCGATCTGACGCGATCTGGCGAGTCTATGATCGCGCCACTCGTTTTGATCCGGTTGGCCAGGCATTCGGTGAGATCTTGTCCGCCGGGTCTCAGATCACCCAAGATCGCTACGGTTTTCTGTGGACATCGAATTTTAGAAAAATCGATCCCGATACCTTGCTAAGCGTGGATTCCATCAGCGTGAGTGACTGTCCCCAGCTGAACGACGCGAAGGGGCTCCAGCTCGATATCGATGGGTTCTTGTGGTCTGTGAGCACAAACGGCCATGTCACGAAGATCGACACTGTGGAAAAACAGTGCTGGTACTACGACAATCCCGAGGAACTCTATACCTACTCCGATTTTACGGGCTGGGGCCTGGCAAACGTCTCGGGAGCGGTTCCTGCAGGCTAGTCGGGATCGGGCGGGCTTCCATGGCGTATGATGTTTTTTGTATCTTGCTTGAGCGCCCTAGGCCGAAAGAGAAGGTTCACTTAGGTACGAGCATGGTGGCGCGGCGCGATTTTCCGTAGCGCTGAGAGAAGGGCCGCGAAGAGTGGTGACGCGGCTTAGTGAGTCTTGCTAGTCTGTGGCGGTGTTGGGTCTAACTGCATGGCTACTTATCGTGACCCAGGCCAACGTGCACTCCACAGGCGTCGACAACAACGACCCGCCCGTTGTCACAGTCAATTGGGGAGGGGATCCGTCATGCCAGGGCAAGGCACGGGTCGAGGAACTTGTCGGGCAGTTGCTCGGTCGGCGTTCGGGCGCAAACTCGGGCGTGAAGGCGAACATCGAGGTCTCCGCTCCTTCGCCGATGTGGAAGCTTGTCGCGGAGATTACTTCCGGTGATGTCTCCGGGGAGCGGGTTTTCGAAGCGACAAGCTGCGAGGCGTTGATCGAAGCGGTTTCGCTGTCGATTGCGCTTGTCGTGGATCCGGAGTCGGTGTTTATGCCCGGCGACGACGCGGATCCCGTTCCGTCACCGGCGACACTTGAGCTGCCCGCGGCGGTCGAGGGCGCGGTACCGGAAATCTCGTTTGACGAGCCCGGGGAAGATGTTGCGGCGCAAGACGCAGAGCGCACCAAAAAGCCTCTTGCGCGGATCGAGCCTAAAAAAGAGGCGATCGTCGAAAATCCTGTGGATAGGCCGGAGATTGATAGATCCGAACCCGCGGGTGCGAAGGGGGGCGGCACGGGCGAAGAGGTCGCAGCTGCCCAGGGAAAATCGGATGGCGCACCGATCGGGGTTGGGTTGAACATGGGCCTAGGACTGGGCCTCGGTGTGCTTCCGGGGGCAGCAGGCACGGTCTCTCTAGCTGCACATCTTCGTGGAAGAGGCTACTGGCTGGGCCTTCTTGGGACGGCTTGGCTACTCAAGACGATCAAGAGCGCGCGCTCTGCGGACGTGAGTGGTGAATTCGGGGCGGTTGTATCGGCGCTGCAGGCTTGTGGTGTGCCGAGTCGGAAAAATTTCGAGTTTCCACTTTGCGTGTCGATAGGGCTAAATACCGTGTTCGGTCGCGCGATTGGTGCGGTGGAGGGGGCGCCGGCGCGCGCAACCTATGTTGCGCTGGGAGGTGGGCCGGGCATTCGCTGGTCCCGGAGCGGTCCGGTGGCCTTCCTTTTCCAGATCGATGGAAATGTGCCGATGCGTCGTCCCCAGTTCGAGACGGTGCCGTCAGGCCTTCTCTATCGAGTGCCCGCGATAGGAGTCCGATTCATGCTGGGTATCGAGCTGCGGCCGGGCACGAAACGGTGATTCGCGGACTCAAAACAGCGTAACCATGGACGAGACTCTCTCAAAGACGACATCGGTAGCCGACGCGGCATCCGCAGTCGCGCCGACATTTGAGGAGATCTATCATGCTTACGTTGAGTTTGTTTGGCGGGTTGTGCGCAGGCGCGGTGTGCCTGAGCACGAGGTTGAGGAGCTGGTGCACGAAGCTTTTCTTGTTGTGCATCGGCGGCTGCCATTTTATGAGCCGCGCGCGAGTATCCGAAGCTGGGTCTTTGCGATCGCGCGTGGCGTCGTATCAAATCATCGGCGTGGCCGGCGGCGAGCGAGTGAGCGCGAGATGAACTTCGTGCAGTCAGACAGTCCGGAGACACCCGAAGAGGCCTATCGGCGTAAGCAGCTCGCGCATGATGTCGCGCTTTTTATCGAGACGCTCGACGACAAGAAAAAATCGGTGTTCATGTTGTGTGATGTCGAAGGACTTCGCGCGGCCAGCGTCGCCGCACGACTCGGAATTCGGACGAATCTCGTGCACACCCGGCTACGGTCGGCACGAGTCAGTTTCAAGATTTTTCTCGCAGAACGAGGATATGGAGACGAGGGACAATGACAGGATCCACGGATAGCTCAAGACTGGACGGAACAGACGGACCTCTCGGTTGGGATACACTCGGTAAAACGGAATCCCATGCCCTCTCTGCGTACCGTATGAGTCAGCCCGTTCCATCGGGCAGCACGGAGCGAGGGTGGCAGAGGTTGCAGTCTGAGTTGAAGCTGGGGGCTGGGGGAGCCTCGCTCTTTTCCCTTTCAACCGTGGCTCCTTGGGCCCTGGGGGCGGTAATTGCGGTGGGGTCGGCGACATGGGCGGTGACGTCTGTCCGGGCACCATCGAGAGCTGTTTTCGCGCAGGTGGTGGCAGACCGGCAGGCTCCGCAAGAGATTGAAAAAAACGATCAAGGACCTTTCGCGGCATCTGCGACAACGAAGATGAATTCGGTCGAAGGGCCTGGAGGAGCTGGGAGCAACGTTCTCTTGGAATGCAGGCCACGTGATCTTGGGCCGGTGACGGGCGAGCATCGAGACGTGGTCGCATCGGGCGCGAGCACGGTCCTCGTAGCGAAGGTAAATCAAGATCAACGCGCGGTTGGAACTGAAGAGCCGTCAATCGCGCACTTGCAGTCTATGGATCAGGAATCAGCTCCAGCGACGCTGTTTGCGGAGATCAAACTTCTCAAGAAAGTCCATAGGGTGCTGCGCGGCGGAGAGCCGAAGCGCGCGCTTCGGCTTGCCCGCGAACACCGGCGACGTTTTGTCCGTGGCGCACTGAACGAGGAGAGGGTGATTCTCGAAGTTGAGGCCCTATGCGAGAGCGGCTATCGGTCGCGATCCCGAGAACTCGCACGGGCTCAACTCGCCAAGAAATCCCGCTCTCCTTTTCGACAGCGCCTTCGAGACGCCTGCCGGAGCCCAGATAATAAAGGGTAGGTCCGGGCAGATGGCGTTCAGTTTTCGCGTGTTGTGATGGTGGCGATACGTCGATTTCCCCTTGAGTCGCGGGGGGACGGTAAATCGCAATATCGGCACGACGATGAAGCCATCTGTGGACTCCACTATATGTGTTTTGTCTTCCGCGCAAACTGGGCTCAAGTTTTTCCAAAATATCTCTGATTGGGGCCTGTGCTCTCGCAATCGCCGCCTGCGAGGTGGGCAGTGATTCGGGGTCGAATGGACTCGGTGGAGGCGGTTTCGGCGGGGGCAATGGAGGCGGTGGCAACGGTGGGGCCGGCGGCGAGGACACAGAGTCGGGTAGCGGAGGCTCCAGTGAGGGGGATTCAGGGGATAGTTCAGGAGATGGAGATGGAGACGGAGATGGAGATGGAGATGGAGATGGAGATGGAGATGGAGATGGAG
>CAYTFJ010000173.1:0-4742 GCA_964437075.1 uncultured Nannocystaceae bacterium | reverse complement strand
ACTTTACCCTCGATGATACCGAACCGTCGTCTATGCTCGGCGCCCATCGGCTTCGGGACTTTGTCGCCGGCCTCCTAGAGCTATCATCGGCGGACACCGAGCATGTCTGCTGTCTTCTCAATGAGAGGAGACAGGAGGCCGCAAATTCTAGAGTGTCCAGCCGCGAGCGGCGAGCGCGGCTCGTATACGCCCGAGTGCGCGGGTGACTCGGACGCCGGCATTGACGGGGGTAATGCTGGTGCGGGCGGCGATCTCACCGCGGCTCAGCCCCTCGACGTAGCGGAGGAGGAAGGCCTCACGCAGTTTGGGTGGCAGCTCCGCGACCACATCCCGTACCGCGTGAGCGCAGGCGCTGGTCGCTGTTCTTTGCGCAGGATCTTCTGGGTACCTAGGGCTGAGATCCAAAATATCAGCGAAACGTCGATGGGCGGCTGCGGTGTTTCGCTCACGGCGCCAGTGGTGGCGGGCTCGGTTTAGGGCGATTGCGTGCAGCCATGTTGAGAAATGGGCATGGCCACGAAATGTGCCGAGCGAGTCGAGCGCCTGCGCAAAAGTCTCTTGCGTGACCTCTTCGACCACAAGTGGGTCGCGCAGCCGGTTGTGGAGGCTGTTGGAGATACGCCGGTGGTACTTACGATAGAGGAGGTCCCAGGCCCCCATATCCCCGGAACGCGCTAGACCGACCAGAGGCTCGGAGTCGATGAGCCCAGGTCGGGAAGCGCGTTCGAGGCCGGGATCAGACACAGGTATTGTTGGGCACATCGCAAGTAAGCCCATCGGGGCAATCAGCGTCAGAGTTGCACGGCGTGTGGCCCTCGACACCTAGCTCGCTCTTGACGTGGGCACGGACCTCAAATTCGACGCAACCTAGAGACGTGATTGTGCTGTCGACGGTACGGCGGTAGAGATCACCGCTCGGGAACCCGGAAATGCCACTGGTAAGCAATGTATCGATGAGTGTCGCCGGAATCGCGTAGTTTCCGGTGTCATCAACATTGCAAACTAGCGTCATTGGGGAGCTGCCGTGTTGGTCGATATTGAGTCGTAGCTGAACGGTCGATTCACCGACGACCCCAGGTGGCCAGCTGACGTCGAGATCTTCGCCTTCTTTCATGACCCACGACGGGTCTTTTGCGAATTCCATGGGCGCAAAAGTCCGACCCCGTAGAGTAAATGCATCGATGGATCCCCCGGTTGCGCGGAGGACCACATCTTTTCCAGCCTCAAATCCTGGGTGGGGCAAGTTCGTGTCAAAATAGCGATTATCGGATTTTGCCTCCATGGACACGGTCTGGAGGAGGCCAGAGATTGCGACGTCGCCGACAGGATGGATTTTAGGATAGGGGATACAGCTGCCGTCGAAATCACAGGTCTCGTTTGAGCCGCAGGGTGGATCGCAAAAAGGATTCACGCGTTTCAAAAGCTGGCAGCCATCGATCTCTTGCTCGATGGACAGCACCGTGATCGGTACGATGCCATCGGCGACCTCACCGCTCACGGCGGTATAGGTGGGTTCGTGGATAACCTGAAATTGGCCCGTTCTTGTACCGTGTGGACATTCGCCGGCGAGAGTGTCGCCGTCGCCGTCGCCGTCGCCGTCGCCGTCGCCGCCGGTCGGATCTGAATCGTTGGCGTCATCACAGGCGCCGGCCGCTAAGACGATGACGCTCGAGAGGAGCCCGACGAGCACGTGGAATGTTTTGTTGATTTGCATGGAATAAGTTCGTTCTACCAGCCGGGATGAGGTCGGGCCTGCTTGACGTAGAGACGTGGGGTTGCGTTGGGATCGCCGTCGTCGTCAAATTTGAACTCAACGTCCATCGCATACCAACGGGTCGTGCCCGGGGGGGGGCCATAGGCGGCGTAAAAATAGGTGTGTACCGCCTTCAGGGCGTCCCCAAGCTTCTGAATCTGGGCCCGAGAGAGCACCGTTTCATCTGGGCCTACAAGGTTTGAGTGCCCGCGCCAGATGATCGGTTGGTTCGGCGAGTCGTAGAGATAGATAAGTTCATCGGTTGTTACACCTGGATCCGGAAGGACGACGGAGTTTCCGTCTTTTTGCACGTTGATATAAAAACCGGGCTCCACCCCGCCGATATCAAAGGGG
Organism: uncultured Nannocystaceae bacterium; assembly: GCA_964437075.1. Lineage (GTDB taxonomy): Bacteria > Myxococcota_A > Polyangia > Nannocystales > Nannocystaceae > CAYTFJ01. Next base: position 2,635 of record CAYTFJ010000173.1, on the reverse strand, counting down.
TTGGCGGTGAGCGCGACTCCGTTGGCTTCTTCATCAGGGAAGGAGCGGTGAACAAGAAGTGCCATGCCAACGTTGCGATGGTCGATGCCGCGGAAATGCCGTTCGTCGAAGGCACGGTAGAACCAAACGCTCGCCCACACCTTACGAATCGCATCCAAAACGGGGCTGTCCGGATCATCGGGATCACCGCTTTTTGATGTGTACAGACCGGCTCCTGTGAAGCCCTCGAGGTCCTCCGCATTTGTACTTGAGCGGAAGCGCATACGAGTGCCAGGGTAGTCGTCAGCAAGTTTTGTCAACAACAGTTGCTCGAAGTCGGCGTTGACCGGCGCATTTTTCATGTCGGTTCGTAGTTCGAGAAGCTTCTCCTCGCGCAGCTTGCAGCTCGACTCGAAGTCGGGATCGGCGAGCATCGTATCCACTCGCTCATAGAAGTTGTTCTCGGTCATGAACTGGTCGTAGTAGTGGACCGGAATCGAAAACGCTCTTGGAGAGTTAACCCCGTCGATGGTCGAGAGCGCCCCAAAATGGCTGGCCTTGCCACCGAACACGGGAATTCGTGCCTTGACGGCCAGACGTACGTCTCCGTCGTGAGCGTCGAAGTCGATCATCGTGAGCGTGTCCTGCAGATCCGTGACCGTCGTATCCATCTCGGGTACGCCAAGAGGTTCAGGGCGATTGGCGTCCCACCACGCATCCGCCTCGGCCTTCGTGACCTCGACGAGTTCGTATTCGAAGGGGGTGACCTTGAGGCGCACCCATTTGCCGTCGAGTGCGGCAATCTCGGGGTCTTTGTCGGCCCCTTTCAGTCCCATGTTGGGGGTGCCACGGTTTTGGGAGAGAACATTGATATGGGCGAGGGGGGTCTGAAACTCGGCAGTGACAATGCCCATGGTCACTGCGATATCGTTGGGGACAGCGTCGAGTACAACAATGTCTCGAAAGCTCAGACATGTATCTTCGAGCTCTTTAGAGGTCATGATCCGCAACAGTCCCATGCTCTCGCCGGTATTGAGCGGCTGAAAATCGATACCGTCGAAGAGTTCTTCGGTGGTGATAATACGTACCGAATCAGGGAGTCCCTCCGCCATCGTGGAGACCTGGACGGAGGTTGGGTGGAAGTAAAGATCTTTGCCGACGAACGAGGTATCTACGATTTTTTGGTAGGCACGTGTGACCATATCCGTGCTGGCAGTGTCGTAGGGGGAAATCTCATATACCCAAACCTCTGGACCGTCGTAGTAGCTCAGCGACCCCAGGACAAAGCGGCGATCGGGGCTGAGGTACTCGGTCTGATTGAACTGGCTGAGCTCGGGCACGATCGGCTTGCCTGCCCCAGAGAGATGAGCATGGGTAAATTCCCAGTGGATCAGGTACTTCCCGGTATTCTGATAGTAGACCGCGTCTTCGTCCGCTAGGTCGAGAACCGTTTTTAGACTGCGCGCGCCGGGGATGCTGGCATCGAGCGGCGGCGAAGACAGGGTAAGAAAGTCTTGTTCACATCCGAGGCGCTGGGTGAAATCGGCGTCGTCATCGTCATCGAGTTCGCAGGCCATCGGCGCTACCTTTGAATTCTCTTTGCAGGCGGAGAGCGTCGAGGCGAAAATGGCGAGGCCGAAGACCGGTAACAGCGACACGAATCGTCGCAGGGGGCCGGGCCTGGAGGGTCGTTGTAGAGGACAGAGGATGACGGAGAGGGCGGGGCGAAGCATCGGAAATCTATCTTTTAGCAAGATGAAGGCCTCTGGGGCCCTCGTGCAGTGTATCGATTTTTGGGCCTGTTGGCGATTCAGTTTAGATGAGGAGGATCGATGCCTGGGACGCCCGCATGAAGCTCAAAGACTTCGTTGTCCTCAAGACTGTTGACGTAGAGTTTGTTTGGATCCCAACCGTTGATGCCCGATCCGAAGTTGAGATTTGGAATCCAATACGAGGGTAGCTCCACCACAAGGTTGACCTCCCAGGTTTCGGCCGTGAGTTTGAACACCTTTCCTGTCTCAAACTGCGTGAGGTAGATATTATTGCATTGATCAACGACCACTCCGTCGATCGCGCGAAGGTCCTCGTTGATCGTCACGAGTGTTTCTGTGGCAAGTGTGAACTCCGCGGCGCCTCCCTCGTCAAAGCTTCCGATATACAGCTTTGTGAAGTCCTTGTTGAAGGCCAGCCCATTCGGGGCGGGGGTTTCAACGAGGACGGTTACGTCACCGCTGTCGGGATCGATGACGACTACGCGACCTCCTGAGTTTTCGGCGACATAAACCATGCCCTGATTGTCGACCGTAAGTCCATTTGGGTACGAGAGCCCGCTAGCGATCGCTGTTTTTGCACCTTCTGCGGTGACACGAAAGACGGTGCCGGTCTCTGAATCGTTGAAGATGACGTCACCACCGGGAAGGATCGACATGCCAGAGTTATGTGTGCTTCCGATGCTGGGGAAAAGCAGCGACGCGTTCTCTTGATACGCAGTGCGGAACATGCTGCCCTCCGCATCCATACTGATCAGATATCCGGCGGCATCAAATACATAGTCCTCGGAAGCCTTGGCACCGGGGATCTTGGTAACTTCGAGAGGGAGGGACGGGAGGGCATCGCAGTCGTACGCGCCGTCGCCGTCGCCGTCGCCGTCGCCGTC
>CAYTFJ010000172.1:0-4834 GCA_964437075.1 uncultured Nannocystaceae bacterium | reverse complement strand
CCTGAGCTTGCATCAAGTCGGGCGTGTTGTGGGGGAGGCGGTCGATAAGGCTATTGCCGAAATGGTAACATCAAGCAGCTGCCGAACTCTTGTGTGGACCGTTCGATTTTGTAGAACCCGTCAAGAACAACCAGTTGCGAGGGCCGCCCGAAGGGGCGCGCCAAATCTTCGCGTGCTTGTCCGTCGGAGATTTGGCGCGGCCTGTGCGGTGCCCGAGCTCTCTAACCGAAAACCAGTTTGCTCGCAGCGGCTAGCTGAAACCCGTGAGCGTGAACCCCGTTGCGAACCCCGTTGTAGAACGACACCCTTGGGCCCGGCTTCTCGAATCCTTCGCGCTCGCCCCGGCGGATCACCTGCTGAGCCCGTGGATCGTCTGGCCAAGCTAGGTTGATGATAGCTTGGGTTCATTTTGCTGGATCAGGTATACGGTTACGAGTAGATGCTCGACCACCTCAAGGGCCGCCATCATCGCATCCGCAGTCAGAGGCCGTGTCTCGTGTGCGCTCTTGTTCCCTAGAAGTCGCGTCCTGTGCAGCAGTTCCGCGTTTTGTTGAGGTAACAGCTTCTTGGACACGAGGTCATCGATCTTCTTTTCGAGGTTGCCGCCCGAGGCGTTTTTCTCGTTGCAGACCGATTCGACGATAGCGCGAAGCCCAATACCCGCTACGACGTCGAGGTTCTCGTTCACCGCGCTCACGGTCTGAGTGTAGATCCGGGACACGCTAGGTGGGAGAGAGTAGTAGTTCGCAATAGGCTTTCGCTTGTCCAGCGTCGACTGCGGGTAGAGGTCAACGCTGGTGCGTAGGACCACCTTTTCCCCATCCCAAGCGACGTCGTCATCGTCCGTGGCCAGTTTTCGAAAGCCTGTATTCTCGCACCCTCGACACTGGACGACCTGGAGCTCGTTCCAAACCGTGTGCGGGTGATCTTCATTGAGCCACTCTTGGTGGACGGTTGAGAGGATTTGGTGCTGGGTCTGATTCTGGCATTCCTCGCACCATGCTCGGACCGGATCGCTCAGCGCTGAATCGCCGCCAGAGAGAATCTTGGTGATGGACTGCACCCAGGGGTTTGACACACAGCAACTCTATCTCAGTTGCAAGGCTCGACCTACGTGCCGTCGACGATCGCCAACGGATCGCTAAGTTCGAGGCGATACGGCTCGGGCGATCGGCAAGCTGACCACATCGTTACAGCGCGTCTTGCGCGCAGGTGCGACTCAGTCCGACGAAGTTCGGACCTACTGGACGATCGCTAATCCGTCTCGTCTACCTGGAAGAGTTCCGGCCACGGAATCTCCAACGCCCTAGCTAGGCTCAGTGCGGTGTTCAGGGTCATGTTGATCGGTGTGGCGCCATGACATAGGTGACACATTTACGCCAAGACATGGGTAACACATCGCGCTTTTTCCGCAAGCCGGCGATCCGTGGTTCGTTGGGCACATGCCGTGGAGAAGGACGACAATCGTGAAGGCGCGTCATGAGTTCGTACTCAACGCGCTGGCTCCTGACGCAAACGTTTCCGCGCTTTGTCGGGAAGCCGGGATCAGCCGAAAGACTGGCTACAAGTGGATGAAGCGCATCTGCGAGCTCGTCCCTGAGCGTTGGGCGAGGGAGCGCGGGCTCATTGCTTCGCCCGACCAAGCTGGCGAGCAGCCGCGTTGACGTCGACATCTGCCTGAGCTGGCATCATGTCGGGCGTGTTGTGGGGGAGGCGGTCGATAAGGCTATTACGTTCAAGCGGACGATCGGGGCGACTTCCCAGCTTCTTCCAACAGCCGGGCCATCCCTGAAAACAGTGCGCCGAGACTGCGTGCCGCCTCGGGTGAAGCATCGATACGAATGCCACCGTCGTCACGCGGCCGAATTTCCAGTTGGGAAAAGAGCGCCTGGATTTTCTCGGGGGCTGGCAACATGGACGCTGCTGGTTCGGCTTCGGTCTCCGCCACGCCACGTTCGTCGGCGGCCTCAATGGCATGCTCGAGTTCGGACGGCAGCTCCTGCGCGGGATCTTCATCGACGTCGTGGCCCTCCGAACTGGCACTACCCGATGCGGCTGCCTGCTTCGTATCCGCGTCGACGAGTTTTTCGACGCTGGCCAGGAAGCCTCCCGGCCCGCCAAACATGACCTCGTCGGTCGACGAATCGAAGAGACCCGAAAACAGCTTCTGCTTGGCCGAGACCGCCGATGCGATACGTTCCTCGATCGAAGATAGGGAGACCAGGGTGTAGACATTGACGGGATCGGGCTGTCCAAGTCGGTGGATTCGGGCGATGCGCTGCTCGAGCACGGCAGGGTTCCAGGGCAGCTCGATGTTGATGCAGCAGTTCGCGGCCCGCTGCAGGTTGAGCCCAACGCCCCCTGCGTCGGTCAAAAAAAGTACACGAAGCGTGGGATCATCGTGAAATTCAATCACGTTCTGCGTGCGCCGCTTTTGCGATTCGTTCCCCGTGAAGAAAGCCGCGCGCAAGCCCTTCTTTTCGAGCATCTCGGAGATGCTCCAGTGTGCGAGCTTCAACATGCGCCGCCACTGGCTGAACACAACAATCTTACGCCCCTGGTCCACGGCCACCGACTGGATCAAGTCCTGCAAGACGGAGAGTTTGGGGGCAGCCGCCGACGCAATGGCGGCTTCGTTGGGCGATTGTGCCGAGAGTACGGGCCACATCGAAGTGAAAGAATATTGCGCCATGCCGTTAGCAATCATCCGCTGCGTGGTCAGCATGGACATCAGGCGGAGAAACTGGGCCTGCGTGAGCGGTCGCTTGCGTGCGTTGCTTACGAGCTGGGCGATGGGCTGGTTGAAGTCATCATGCGCGACGCGCTGTGCCTTCGTGAGTTCGACTGGCACGATGGTATCGGTGCGTTCAGGCAAATCTCCCAGCACTTCCGCCCGGCTGCGTCGCAACATGCGTGGTGCCAGTCTCGAACGCAGGACATTGAGGTCACGGATGCCGACGACTTCCTTCTTTCCATCTGCGAGGATCTGGTGCGCGGGGGCCAGCCGCCACTTGGGCGCCAACACGAAGGGATCCACCCAGTCCATGATCGACGCGAGTTCATCGATACGGTTTTCGAGGGGAGTCCCGGTGAGCACGAGACGGTAGGGCACGTCGAGTTGTTTGATCGTCTTGGCGGTGCGTGTTGCCCAGTTCTTGATTCGTTGCGCTTCATCAAGGATTACCAGTTCGGGTTTCCACGCCTGCATCAACTCGAGGTCACGAAGCGCCTGCTCGTAGTTTGCGACCAGGGCCCCGCTCTTGTGCTCATGATACGTTCGTGCGCGGGCATCCACGGGACCCTCGACGACTTCGATGGGAAAATCCGTCCCCGCTCTCCATTCTCGCACCCACTGGCTCTTGAGGCTCGCGGGTGCAAGGATCAGGACACGACGGGCTTGTCCATTTGTCAACATCACGTGGGAGATGGCCGCCCCCTGAATCGTCTTGCCGAGGCCCATGTCGTCCGCGAGTAGCATCCGGCCGGTCGCAAAGAACTTGTCGAGCGCAACTTGTTGGTAAGGAAAGAGGTTGTAGCGAAAAGACTTGAGCGCGCTGCGGAGCCGAGTCCCGCGTTGTGTGAGAGCCTCCGTGCGCGCATTGTACTCACGCTCCCGTCGGAGCAGGGCGAGGAGGGCCGGGTCGGAGTTCAGCCCGCGGCGCCGACGAAGAAGCGTCTCCATACTGTCGATGACACGTTCACGGTCTCTTCGAGTAGAGAGGCGGGTGGGGTCGAGAGTCCAGTGCGTGGCATTGTTTGACACGCAGAGCCCACGCAGAGCCGCGGGGAACTCGGCCTTCGAGACCGCGGAGAGTCGGACGCCTTCCAGCCAGTCGTTCGGTCCCTCCATGGGCAGGACGGGCCACCATGAAACCCGCGGCGCGGGTCCATTGGCGGCGGATGAAAGCAAGCGCGCTCGTAGGCGCGGGCCTCTGCAGAGCTCGTCAAGAACGGTGAGCCCATGTTTGCAAACCCCCAGGCCTCCCTTGAGAAAATCGGGGCAGTCGCAACTCATCCACAAGGGCTGGACCGATCGCAAGAGAGTCTTGTACGGCCTCGCGTTCTGGCGCGAGCGGCGTGTCGTGTAGGCACCAAAACAGGAGCCCTTCACCGGGCGCGTAGCCAGCTTGAGCTCTTCCGCGGCCGCCGAGGCATGGCGCCGGAGGATGGCGCGGGCGGCCTCGCGCATCACGGGCCAGCTTGAAGCTCCATAGATGCTCATCAGGTGATCGACGATCGTCTCCGGGGGAATCGAACCCAGTTTGCCGGTGAGCATCGCAGTGAGTTCTCGGCTGGCCTCGTCATGTGGCGCGGTGGGCTCGTCGATCATAGATGGAACGTACAGCGCAGGCAGGGGCCACATCCAGCTTCGCGGGATGTGGCCCCTGCCTGCTGCGACGGGCTTTTCGGAAAGATACCGTGGAGTTATTGTTCGCCTCAGAGTCGATCCGTGCACGTTTCCGGCCAATCGAGAAGCGTGGACGGATCGTCGTCCCTGGGCCGATGGAGAGGGATGAGTGATAACCGCGTTTTGATGCCCGGTGTTGAATGAGATCTTCTCCTGATCCGAGCCTAATCGCGAGCCTGTGCGATGATGGGCGCGAGCGAACAACGGAGCCAGATTCCAATACTTGGCAAGATGCGCTGACACGAAGGCTGAGGGGGGACCGATCAAATCAGGGCATTTTGCTCTACAGTCACGTGCTCTGCGCACAGCTGTGCGACAGCCTGAGCATCACAATCCGGCGAAATTGGAGAGCAAGGAGGCGCTTGAAGGGTCAGTGCTGTCGGTCAGCGCTATCCAGCCGCAGCCACCGACAAGGGATAGCCAAGA
>CAYTFJ010000171.1:0-4859 GCA_964437075.1 uncultured Nannocystaceae bacterium | reverse complement strand
GCTTGAGGACCCGCGGGTCGAACGGACGAAGGCCTACCCTCTGGCGGAGATCCTCGTGCTCGCGGCCACGATCAGTGGTGTCAACCATATCAAGGTGATGGAGAAGTTCGGCAATGCGAAGCTCGACTGGTTTCGCAGCATCATGCCTTACGAGAATGGAATTCCGAGTCACCACACGATGGGTCGAGTGCGGGGTCTCCTCGACCCCGACGCGCTCGAGAGGATGTTCCTCCAGTGGATGGAGACGGTCGCCAAGTCCGTCGAGGGCGTCGTAGCGATCGACGGTAAGGCCGTTCGGCGAGTGATCGCCGTTCGGCGAGTGATCGCCGAAGGCGATAAGCGTTCGCGGGTCCACATGGTCAGCGCCTTTTTCGAGGCGGACACTTCGTCCTCGCCGTAAAAAACAACCAACCCACTTTGTTCGAGGACATTGACATCGCCTTTCATGACGTCGACATCGCAGGCAAAGACGAGTTCTTGTCACAGACCGAGACGGAGGCCGTCGCACACGGCCGAGGTGAGTATCGACGCTGCGAAGTGCTGTCCGCGAAGAGCCTCGTGACCCACGAAAAAAGTGGTCTCACGTGCGCACCTTCATCCGCGTGACCACCGAACGGCGCCGCGTGAAGAAAGATCCAGAAACGCACAAGCGGCTCTACATCAGCGACATTGAGGACCTCAGTGCTGAAGATGCACTCGCCATCACGCGAAAGCACGGGTCGGTGGAGAACCGGCTTCACTGGGTTCTCGATATTGGATTCAGGGAAGACGAATGTCGTGTTTATGCAGCGAACGCTGCCGAAAACCTCGTCGTGGTCAGGCATCTCGCGCTCAACCTCCTACGCTCTGTCGAAGGCATGAGCGGCGGCATCGTCTCGAAGCGACAAGAGGCCGCATGGACCGATAGCGCGCGCGAGAGGGCACTTTGCGCCTCTCTCAAATAGGATGCGATTCCCCTGGTGTCGTCTTTGGCCCTCGTCGCAGACCATCTCCCCCGTCCGGCCCCCTTGCGAGCCAGCGTTGGATCGTTCGCTGCATCCGCTAGGGCCTTCTCGTTGCGATTCAATTCTCGTTCGAGAGTTCGGACTTCTTTTTGCTCCAGTGAGCGACGGCCTCCGTTGCGGAGCCTGACTCCAAATGCCGCCCGCTTTGCCCGACAATGCATGTGCAGTGACCGCGTGTGGGCTCGTCATTTTCTTGACCATCTTGGCTCCAAAAACTGCTTAATATCGTATTTGAGCTCTCTTGCTGCCCCTCTGGGAGAAAAATGCCCCGAGCGAGTCTCGCTTGGATGGCAACTCTCGTGACAATAGGGGACAGTGCTCGCGCTCATGGCATTCGACACCTTGCAGAACTCCATCGACCTGGCAGACGACGACCGCAGCGCCCGCCAGCTTCAGCCCATGGCGAGCGTGTTGGGGCCACGCGTTTTGGACTGGCAGCTTAAACGGCCCCCCGAAGAGGCATGGCCGGAGTGCGATCGGAATGCGCGTGTTTTGAGCCAACCTCCCGCGCCTCGCTCCCCCGTTGCCACTCCCGAACCATCCACAAGCATTACCAACAGGAGAACTTCATGAGTATCTCGCCAACGGGGTCAAATCCCGAAACGCCCGAAGAGATTGAGGGGCTTGGCCACGACGAAGACCCCTCGTTGGGCGACTACCCCATCGATACATTCCTGATCCGTACAGAGTCGCGAACGGTCTTCGACATCCTGCGGCGGATCAAAAAGGGAACTTTCATCATGGACCCCGACTTCCAGCGGGACTTCATCTGGCCTGAAGACGTGCAAAGCAAACTCATCGAGTCGGTGTTGATGCGGATTCCGCTGCCCGTATTCTATCTCGCTGAGAACCAAGAGGGGAAGATGATCGTCGTGGACGGTCTCCAGCGGCTGTCAACCTTTCGACGTTTCGTTGACAACGAGTTCAGCCTCAAGCTGCCTCGCCAACTCGAGCTCAACGGCAAGCACTTGCGCGATCTTTCGTCGAAACTTCAAAACCGCGTTGAAGACTGTAACCTCACGCTCTACATCATCGACGCCAAGGTTCCTGAGCGCGCACGCCTCGACATCTTCGAACGTGTCAACAGCGGCGTTCCGCTGACGCGGCAGCAGATGCGCAACTGCCTCTACATGGGCCCAGCGACATGTTTTCTCAAGGAGGAAGCCGCCACCGACCTGTTCAAGAAGGCGACTGGCAATAGCCTGAAGGTCAAGACGATGCGTGACCGTGAGTTCGTCAACCGCTTCTGCGCCTTTCAACTCCTGCCACTCGCTGAGTACAAGGGTGACATGGACGACTTTCTGGCTCGGGCGCTCAAGAAAATGAACAAGCTTCAGAATTGCGAGCGCGACCAACTGTCCTGTGAGCTCCGCGTCAGCCTCACCAACAACCACAGGGTTTTCGGCAAGCATGCCTTCCGCAAGCACAAGCTGCCAGATGGCGATCGGAGCGTGCTGAACGCATCCCTCTGGGACGTCATGTCGACCGGGCTGTCGCAATACCCGAAGACCACGGTTGAAGCGAAGGCCGAAGGACTTCGTACGGCGTTCTATGGACTGATGGACGACAACGAGTTCATCAAGTCGATTACCTACGGCCCGAATGACGCAAAAAAAGTCAGGCACCGCTTCACAGCCGCCCAGACGATGTTCAAGGAGGTGCTCGGTGATCACTAGAGTCGATATCGAACACTTCAAATGTTTCGAGCGGCTCGTGCTCCCTCTCGGTCGATTGACGTTGATGTCAGGAACCAACGCGAGCGGGAAGTCCTCGGTACTCCAAGCGCTCGTGTTGCTCCACCAGACCATGAAGGAGAGCGAGTGGTCGACGCGGCTGCTTCTCAATGGCGAAGAGCTACAGCTCGGAACTGTCACGGATGTTGTAGACAAGGTATCCGGCCAACGGCAGTTCAGCCTGGGCATCGTGGACGGTGAACGCCAGTACAGGTGGGTTTTTAAGAGCGAGGACCGTAAGGCTATGTCGGTGCCCGTCCAACGTCTCGATGTCGCGGGCGCGGCAGAGATGACGCCTGCGCGCTTGCATTTCCTCCTTCCTCCTGAATTGACGCGCGAAGACCGGGCATTGGCAGATCGAATGGTCCGCTTGAGCTATCTGACCGCAGAGCGCATGGGGCCTCGCGATATTTATCCTCTTGCCGATCCGGCCACCACAATGCAGGTCGTGGGCCCGCGGGGTGAGCACGCCGCGAGCCTCCTTTATTGGAGCAGAGATGAGCACATCATGCAAAGCTTGCTCCTCGGTGGAGAGCCCCCTACGCGTTTCCATCAGGTTGTCGCTCGGATGCAACAGTTCTTCCCAGGTTGCGCGCTCGACGTCCAACCGGTCCTCCAGGCCAATGGTGTGACGTTGGGGTTTCGAACGTCCCATGAGACGGACTTCCATCGCCCGATCCACGTTGGCTTCGGCTTGACCCAGGTGTTGCCGATCATCGTGGCCGCACTCTCGGCGAAACAAGACGACATACTCCTCATCGAGAATCCCGAAGTGCACCTGCATCCTGCGGGACAGGCGCGCATGGGTAGTTTCCTTTCGGAGGTCGCGGCAGCGGGCGTTCAGGTTATTCTCGAAACCCACAGCGACCATGTACTTAACGGTCTGCGCCGCGCAGTGAAGGCGCAGGTTATCGCGGCCGACGACGTGTGTATCCACTTCTTACGTGACCGCAGCCTCGACGGAGATCAGGTGTCGAGCCCGACCATCAATGGTGACGGGAACCTCGATGCTTGGCCTGATGGGTTCTTCGACCAGTTCGACAAAGACATGAACCACTTCGCGGGCTGGGGAGAATGAAGGATGACGTGAACTTTGTCATCAACGAGCTGTCGATGCATGGTCAGTTTCAAGGCCCCCAGGCCTTCTGCAACGCAGTTGAGCGGGTCATGGTCATACGTAAAACGATCGAGAAGCACGGCCTGAAGCTCTATTGTCACCGCAGTCTCCTCTGCGCGGAGGTGACGTCTACTGCCCGAATGCAAAAGGCGGTGCAATGGTTGGACCGCAACAAGCAGCGGGCCTGGTTGAATTCGCTGACCAAGCATGGACTTTATTGGGAAGACCATCGCATTCACTCGGAGACTGACTATCTCACGGTCGGAGAGGAGATCGTCACCGACAGCGTGGTGGGTGAGGCTGCGGCTCGGAAGTCGAGCGAACTACAGCAGCTCCAACTGGTAAGCTTCACACCCTCCAAGTGGCAGCAGACCCCTATCGCGGTTCTCTGGTCCCACGACGATGGATCCCGCCAGACCATCACGGTGATGAACCACTGGGATCTTGCCTCGGTGACGCAGATTCTGGAAACGTGCCCCAAGCCGGTGCACTCCTGGAAGGACCTCAGGCAGCGAGCCCTCGGTCAATACACATGCCTGACCTTCAACGATTATGCCTTCGTTCCCTTAAAGGGGTGCCCCTTTTCGGAAAGCGCTGCGAGGCGCATCCAAGCGCTCTTGAACATCCTTAACCAGTTGAAAGACTGCTTCGCTGAAGACGGCACTCGGACCGCCGAGGGGCACGAAATCTACCAAAAACACTTCACGGGCGACAAAGCCTTGTTCTCGGACTCCTCGGACACAGAGAAGAACCGCTTCGAGAACCAGCTCTCCTTTCCGCACCCCAAGAATCCCGACCAGACCCTCATCTGCACGTGGCACGGCAAGGTAAATACGCCGCCGCTCCGCATCCACTTCTCTTGGCCGATGACGAAGGCAGAACCGATCTACGTGGTCTACATCGGCCCGAAGCGAACCAAGAGGTAGGCGAAGATGTTGACCACGCCGCATCGGTAACCGGTGCACGAGGGACCTCCTGACAAGCGGACTTGCGCAGTGCAAACTC
>CAYTFJ010000170.1:0-4882 GCA_964437075.1 uncultured Nannocystaceae bacterium | reverse complement strand
CTAGGGTGGGCGACGAATACACAGCTTCCGCATGCGGGAACGCAAGGTATTTGGATGAATCCCAAGGCGAATCGCCGCCCCGGATTTCCCCTCAATGACCCAGCCAACGGACTCAAGCACCCGCTTGATATGTTCGCTCTCGACCGACGTGAGCAACTCGGAGTCTGCTCGTGCATCTTGTCGGCCTGTCGAGAAAAGCGGTGCAGCGGGAACATGTGCCGATATCGCAATCTCAGGGGGCGCAACCAGCGACCGCAGTTCAAGCATCGGACCGTCTTCAAGGATGATCGCGCGCTCGATGATATTTTGAAGTTCCCGCACGTTGCCTGGCCAAGAATAGCCGGCGAGCCGTCTGATTCCTCCTTCGGTGATCCCTACAAACTCCTTGCCGAGGCGGCGAGAGTGCTGGGCGAGAAAATGATCCGCCAACAGTTCAACGTCACCACCACGCTCACGCAATGCAGGCACTGACAAAGGAAACACATTGAGTCGATAGTAGAGGTCGTCGCGAAATGTCCCAGCCTTGATCGCTGCTCGTAAATTCCGGTTCGTCGCGGCGATAATGCGGACATTGATCGAGCGGGTTTGACTGCTACCCACCCGCTCGAACTCACCTTCTTGGAGCACCCGAAGAAGCTTCACTTGTGTCGAAAGCGGCAGCTCACCCACCTCGTCAAGGAAAAGAGTTCCCTCATGAGCCAGCTCGAATCGACCTATATGTCGCCGAAGTGCACCCGTAAATGCGCCCTGCTCGTGGCCAAAAAGCTCACTCTCCACCAAACCGGCTGAAATCGCTGCGCAGTTCACCCGCACCAATGCTCGGTCCGAACGGGCGCTGTTCGCGTGTACATGACGAGCCACCACTTCCTTTCCGGTGCCGGTCTCCCCCTCGATCAAGACGACGCTAGGGGTCGCGGCAACACGAACTAGCTTTGCTCGCAGCTCGACAATTGGCGGACTGTTGCCTACCAACTCCCCCTGGCGATAGACCGTTTGAATCTCCTGGCGTAGATAGCGATTTTCGGCCGACAATCGATCGCGCAGGGTCTTCACCTCCTCGTACGCGATGGAGTTGTCGAGCGCTGCGGCGATGGCGACACACATCTCCGCCAATGCCACACGATCGACGCGACCGAAGGCGTCGGGGTCGACCGACTTGAATAGGATAACGCCGCGCCTTTCCCCTGACAGACTCAGCGGGCAACCGAGGACCGCACGCATTCCCTCCTCATTGAGCACCTCACTGGATGCGGGGAACAGGGCGACATCGTCAGGATCGCTCTTGATCTTGATTTCGTTGTGCTCGATCACCCACCCCGGCAACGAGTTAGCGAGAGGAATGCTTTCTCCAGCCTGACGGATGTCGAGATGGTCGCCGCGCTTCGAACTCGCATAGAGTCTCACCTGACCCGCGCCAACGTCGGGAATTCCAATCGCCATGGCGTCAAAATCAACCACCCTACGGGCGGCTCCCGCGACCGCATCGAAGAGTTTCGTCCGTTCGAGATGGGTCGAAACCGCACGATTGATGACCAACAAGACCTCAAGACGAGCTTTCTCGCGAAAAGTCTGTTCAAGATCATCGCTGCGATTCTTCATCGACAGCCCTATACCAGAGACGCGCCACACCGCGGATGTAACATTTTTCCCAGCCTCCCGTTCCGTACTCGATGTTACCCACAGCAACCATCTCGAAACCGGACCTGACATGACCCGAATTGCGAGTGTTCAGGCGGGATTTCGTCCCCTCCAGCCCTTGCTGCTGAGTCTGTTCGCAGCATGCAACTCCACGGACCCGCCGATGGCCGGGGATGGGACAACGGCTACCGACGGCGACGGCGACGGCGACGGCGACGGCAACGGCAACTGTCCAGATCCCGCCGGTATGCCTGCGCAAGATGCCCTTGAGCACATCGGACGCGGCGAATGGAGCGGCTCAGGCAACTTTATTGAAATTCTCGACGTTCTCGCCGATGGAACCTATGTCTACGCGTGCACAGGCACCCAGGGCATGATGATTTGGGACGCGACCGGCGACGGCTCGCCGAGGTTGGGCGCCGAGAAGATCGGTGGACCCTTCGCACATAGCGCCTACCCCCGCTGTCAACATCTGGGTGCCGACTTTGCGAACGGAAAAATCGTGATCACGAGTCGCGGCGATGAGATCCAACCCACGCCTTTCCTCTATCTCTTTGACATCTCGAATCCGGCATCGCCACAGGGCATCGGAGGTTGGCAGGGTCCCGAATCGATTGAGGGAGTCGTCCTTCATGAAGGTCGAATTTATGCTGCCGCCCACCGAGACGGCATCATGGTCTTTGATGCCGAGTCTGGCTCAAGCCTGAACGAGCTTGCTCGTGTCTCGGACGCAGACTCGGATGCCTGGCAGCCCCTAATTCACGATGGCCGCCTTATCGTCGCAGAGGGTTCAGCCGGCCTCAGAGTCTACGACATCAGCGCGAACACTCCCGCTCTACTCTCGTCGATTCCACTTCGCGGGTCGAGTCACGACGTGGTGGTCAGCAACAACATCGCCTATGTGGCGTCATCAACACACATAAATATCGTCGATCTTGTAGATCCGGAAAACCCTACTCTCATCAGCGAAACCGCGACTACGAGCGCGGCGTTGGCCTTGGCCGTCGGCCAAAACGACACATTGGTCGTGGCTGAATGGGACGAAGCACGTACCTACGATATCTCAAATCTTAGTTCGCCGCGCCTTATCGACGCGGAGCGAGTTCCGACCACATCAAGTTTTTCACGCGTACTCAACGTCGATGCCGTCCCCACCCCCAACGGAGACTCCGGTCGCGTCTACTTGGCGGAATGGGAGGGCATGCACGCCTATCAGCAACACGACTGCGGCTATGGCCCCGATGTCGCCATATCTCCGCTCTCATTGCAATTCGGGAGCCTCGAGGCCGGCGAGACTGAGGACCGAGTGTTGGTCGTGCGCAACGAAGGCAACCAAACACTTCATGTCACGGACATTTCGAGCAATGGTCCTCAGTTGAGCATCAACAGCGACGGATTCGAGCTCCCCCCGGCCAAGCCAAGGCGATCGAGGTCACGATCACCGCGGACAGCGGATCGCTCATCGACAAGAAAATCACAATCACGAGCGATGATGCGGACGAAGCGAACCGCTTCGTGTCTGCCAGCGCAAATGTCTCGGGAATTGGGGTCGACGATCCGGTACCAGAGTTCAGCCTGGTCGACCTCGACGGAAAGACCTGGTCAACGTCCGATCTCGACGGGAAAGTTGCACTTCTCGCGTACTTCGCCACTTTCTGACCTGTCTGTAGTCTGGAGTTTCCAGACCTTGAGCACGAGTTTTGGCAAGTGTACGATCGCGATAATTTCATCGTCCTCGGTCTGAGCGGATCAGGCCTATTTGGAGGTGAATCCCAAACAACCATTTCCGCCTTCCGAGACCAGACCGGAGTCACGTTTCCACTTCTCCTGGGCGACAACACCTATTCGCTGCACGCCGAACCCGACGGACAAATTTCTCCCTACCCCCTCAACGTCATTGTCGACAAGACCGGAACGATTCGTTACGTGAGCCGCCAACACGACGGACCCGGGATGAAAGCCCTCATCGACCAGGCGGTCGCAGAATGATCAAACGCCAATACGGAATCCTTGCGCATCATCATTTTTCTGGATTCGAGCCCCCTGAACATCAGACGCCACGCCGGGCGGCATGGCGCAAAAATTGCCCCGCTCGCATCCGACCACCGCTTCGTTTGCGAGCCCGCCACTCGCTCGACGACCACTCACTTCACCGGTGGGGTGCCATCGCTTCGGTGCTGACCTTAGTATGGCTCGTAGCCTGCGGCCCCAGCGAGGCCGCCCATGCCGTCGATACCGATACCGATACCGACCAGGAATTGTGTGCGGAAGAGGGTGGACTCGACCGGGCCGAGCCTTGTCTCTTGCCCAGCGCGTCCTGCGGATATCCCTCGGCGGGCGATGTTGGATACGGATTCAAAAAAGGTGATCGATTCGCCAATTTCGTCATGGTGGACTGCGCC
Organism: uncultured Nannocystaceae bacterium; assembly: GCA_964437075.1. Lineage (GTDB taxonomy): Bacteria > Myxococcota_A > Polyangia > Nannocystales > Nannocystaceae > CAYTFJ01. The sequence goes on along the minus strand of CAYTFJ010000170.1, from coordinate 842 downwards.
GGAGATGAGCAGGAATTCGCACAATTTTTTTCTCCAAATTATGGCAGCGAAGACCCTCTCGACAAACTACCAAACCACAATTTGGCGATCATGTTGACCGTCGCCGCGGGGTGGTGCAAACCTTGCATCGAAGAAACAAAACAGCTTCCCGAACTCTACGCGAGCCATGTAGACCGAGGGTTCGAGCTTGTGCAGGTTCTGTTTCAGGACACCCTCGCGCTCCCCCCGACGACGTCGTTTTGCGCGGAATGGGCCGAGACCTACGATCTACCCTTTCTCGTGCTCGCGGACCAAATAGGAGACCTGTCTAGTGATCTGCTCGGTGATAAAGGCCTTCCCGTGAATCTACTCGTCGATGCAAATGCAAACATTCGCTATTTTTTAGCCGGAGAGACCCCCAAGGGCATCAAGGACGAAATCGCCGCAGTTTTAGAAGATCCTTGCTAGTCCAAAATACCGCTTCGCGTCTCGACGACAGAGCCATGGAGCGATCGATCGGTACCGACCGTCTCGACTCTGGTGGCAAACCGCCGCCCCAATCAGGAGTGTCCTGAATCCGGGGAAGGTTTTTGAGAAATATTTGATTTGAAAGATCTAAGCCGTCCCGTTTTCCGGAGCTCCCTGCGAAGTAGTCCAAGCCTGACGACCGCTCGGCTTGGCGCACAGTAAAAGGCGACTACACTTTCACCCGATGGTATCTCGCGCTTTAACATCAGCCCTCACGGTGCTCTCCTTGACGATCCCGATCGCTTGCGGCGACGACAATTCTGATGGAGACGAAAGCGCAAATGGCGATGGCGATGGCGATGGCGATGGCGATGGCGATGGCGATGGCGATGGCG
>CAYTFJ010000169.1:0-4997 GCA_964437075.1 uncultured Nannocystaceae bacterium | reverse complement strand
GGAGACGGAGACGGAGACGGAGACGGAGACGGAGACGGAGATGGCGACGGCGCCATGTTTTTCACAACGGGAGATTTGAGTCTTGCCTCCTCCTGCGATCCTTTTTTTCAGGATTGTTCTGTAGGTGAGAAGTGCGTCCCCTATAGAGTGGGGCGCGTGAGCGGCGTGTGGAACAGCCATAAGTGTGTTGAGATCCTTGGCGATAGTGCTCCCGGGGAACCCTGTACCTACGATGGATCCATCGCAGGAACCGACACCTGCGATGGATCCTCCGTGTGTTGGGACCCAAGGGATGATCGTGATGGGAATTCAGTGGGTACTTGTGCGGCCTTTTGTAGAGGGTCAGCCCAGGCTCCGGTCTGTCCCGATGAGTTTTATTGTCATATATCCGGAGATGGCATAATCAGTATATGCGAAAAAAAATGTGATCCATTGGCACAAGATTGTAAGGACGGTACCGGGTGCTTTTGGACGCACTCTGAGTTTAAGTGCATATTTTTGACGCAAGAGATACCCACGGGCGACCCTTGTGAATATAACAACGACTGTGCGGCGGGTAACGACTGCGTAGGGGCAGACAGCTTGGCGAACTGCGCTGGGCTTTCGTGCTGTGCAGCGTTTTGTGACCTGGGTCTCGAGGATACCTGCAGTTTGTATGATGTGGCGCTGAGCTGTGTTCCATTTTTTGAGGAGGACCTGGGGCCCCTAGGCTATCAGGATGTTGGGATATGCTTGGTAGACAGCCATCCATGAACACGAGAGCCGTCGAAATGAGGCATTTCAGATCTCCCGTAACGCCATGGGGAAACTGTATGTTGGAACCATGCAATAGTGATCGCCGATGGGCGCAAAACCTCTGGTCGTGGTCGATGATGCCGTTGCGGGAGCGCAGGCGCTCTTTGGCGAGTTTGGTGAGCTTCGGCGGATACCTGGCGCCGAGATCGGAGCTAGTGATCTAAAAGACGCGAACGCCCTTGTGGTGCGCAGCGTGACCCGCATTGACGCAGAACTCTTGGCGGAAGCCGAGAAGATATCCTTTGTCGGTTCGGCGACCGCAGGGGTCGATCATGTTGACCGAGGGCTGTTGGCGAGACGAGGTGTTGAGTTTGCCCATGCCGCGGGGTGCAATGCGATGGCGGTCACGGATTGGGTGACGGCGGCATTGTTTGATGCGATTCATCGGTCGCCGCAACAGTGGAGAGGGCCGATCGGGATCGTCGGGGTTGGGCAGGTCGGATCGCGTTTGACCCGACGCTTACGTGCGCTCGGTCTTGAGGTGCTGGGCTGCGATCCTCCGCGCCGGATTTTGGGATTCCAGGGCCATGATCTCGAGACTCTTGTCGCCCACTGCAAGGTGCTGTCGTTTCATGTCCCGCTGAATCGAGGCCCTTGTTCGGACGCGACGGTCGACATGTTGGCCGGCAAGAAGGTCAGAGGCCTGTCGCTGATCAACACCAGCCGAGGTCCGGTGATCTCGAACACGGTCTTGCGTGAATTGAAGGAGGGGGCCGCGATCGTCGACGTGTGGGAGGGAGAACCCAATTTGGACTGGGAGCTGCTCGCGGCGAGGGGTCCTGTTCTACGCGCAAGTCCTCATGTCGCGGGTTATACGCAAGAGGCCAAAATCCGTGGAACGGCCCAAATTCGCGCGGCCCTGCTCCGCCATTTTGGGCTCTCGAGTGTCGTTGACGCAGTGGCGAATCCCGATTCGCCCCAAGAGCGGCTTGATCTAGAGCTGCGTTGTGGCGAATCGCGTTTCGACTCACCCTTGGCTGCTCTTGTGGCTTGCCTTCATTCAGTGGTGAATATACAGGGCGATGAAGAGCGTTTGAACGATCTTGTTCGGTATGAGGAGTCGACTCGAGCACGGGGGTTCGAGGGGCTTCGTAGGAACTACAGCCTGCGTCGAGAGTTCTCGGCCTACCAAATTCGAGGCGCTGCGTTGGAGGCGATTGGTTCTCAGTTGAGTGTGCCGTTGGCGATCGAGGGGGAAGAGCATCGCGGGTCGGCTCGAGTGCAAAGCCACGATGGCTGCAATCTGCGTGATGCGCTCGAATCACTGGGATTCTCGCTGGGGAAGGGAGACGGATGATTCTTCTCGTGGTTGTCGGGCCGAGTCTGGATGCTTGGCCCGAAGGCCGGCGAGTGGGCAGGGACGTGGTATAGGCCGACAGTGGACTATGGAGGGAGAGAACGGATCGTTCGATCGAGCTACGAGGATCCCCTCGCGCTCATCTGGTGCGGGATGCTGAGCGAGATGGGTCTTCAGCTGCGGAGGAGTGCGGATGTGTTTGCATCTTGGGATGGGGTGGACACCTTAACGATATCGGATGCCGAAAATATGGACCCCGACGATTGCCTCGCACAGATGATTTTTCACGAAATTTGCCACGCGTGGGTGGCAGGGCCCGAAAAAAGATCGCAGGTCGATTGGGGGCTTCCGCTGTTTGAGGATGGGAGACACATCGAGGAGCACGCAACAAATCGTGTACAGGCGACGGTCGCTGGCCGCTATGGGCTACGTCGATTCATGGCGACGACCACGGTGCATCGCTTGTACTACGATGCGCTGGGGGAAGACGGATTGCGGATGCCGCTCGACGACTCGAAGGCCGAGAAAAAATCGGTTGCGTTGGCGATCGAGGGACTTTCGCGGGCGGACAGGGGCCCTTGGGCCCAACCAGTGGCCCGAGCGCTTGGTGCGACCCGGGCCCTTGGGCGAATCGTGGGTCACTACGTCGACAGCGATTCAATCTGGTCGGGGGCCGGCGGAGGGACGGACTGTGGTGCTAATCGTCTCTAGAGCGCTTTGACGACTGAATCTGCAACATTGCGCTGTGTGTGCCTTTGCCTCTTTCGACAACGACACGGACCTGTGTGGCATCGAGTGAAAGTGCTTTGCGGACGTCTTGGATGTTCGAGATTGATCTACCGTTGATTTCTCGTAGGACATCTTGGGCACGCAGGCCAAGTCGGTCTGCGACGCTGTGGCTGCGGACTCGCCGAATTGTGACCCCAGACGCATGGCCTTCAACTTCAACGCCCAGTGCGGGGCCATCATCGCCGTAGAGAGATCCTTGGTGGGCTCCTTTTCCAGGGGTGGGGAGGCCCTGAGAACCGCCGCGTGACATCCGAGACAAGGTGTTGGCGGAGGGCCGCTTTCCAAGGGGTACGGAGATCTTCATGGAGTGTCCCTCTCGCTCGATTTTGAGCGAGAGGGTGTCCTTGGGGCTGTGGTTTCCGATTCGGCCATGAAGATCATTGAAGTTTTTGACACGCTTACCGTCGACACTGACCACGCGGTCTCCAGTCCGTAGCCCGGATCGTGCGGCGGGAGTGTCGGGATAGACGATGCCGATCACGGCACCAACCAAGGGAGTGGTTCCCTGCGCAGGGGTGACATCTTGGCCGGCGACACCGAGCCATCCCCGTGCGACGTGGCCATGGCTGTGAAGCTGAGGAAGAACCTGTTTGATCTGGTCGACAGGAACCGCGAAACCCAGACCCGACCCGATGCCGCTAATCGCGGTGTTCATGCCGATGACCTCCCCCCGAAGATTAAAAAGGGGTCCTCCGCTGTTTCCGGGATTGATCGCAGCATCGGTCTGAAGAAAATCGACGTATCCGTCGCGGTAGAGACCCAATCCTCCGCGGCCCTTCGCCGAAACAATGCCTCGAGTGACCGTTTGTTCGAGCCCAATCGGACTGCCCACGGCGATGACCCAGTCGCCGACCTTCGTCTTTTTACTGACACCAAACACTGCGGTCGGTAGATTTTTTGCGTCTTCGAGTTGGAGAAGCGCGATGTCGGTTGCGGGGTCTCGTCCGAGTAAATGCGCATCGAAGACTCGCTCATCGGCGAGACGAACTTGAAAGTGGTCTCCGCTGGCGACCACGTGGTTGTTTGTGACGACGAGGCCGTCCTTGGAGATGATGAACCCGCTGCCCATACCGCCGTGATGTCGTGAGGGAAATCGTGCATGGGTATCCGAAGCACTGGTTCGAATACTCACCACCGTAGGTTGGATTTGCTCCAGGACTGGTGCCAGGCTCGTTTGAGGATCGTACTTCCCCTTGGCGACCGATTTTCCGTTTCCCTGGCGCCACAGCTTTTTGTCCGCTTTAGAAGAACTTGCGGCCATTGCGGGTGAAGAGCATCCGAGCGTCATGATGGACCCGCTCATGAGGAGTCCTCCAAGAACAAGCGCGCCGAGCGACGGCCGTAGTGGTTTTGTTGCGGGGGACATGTTCCCAATTACTCGACTGAGGGGGGACGTATTCCCGCGGATTCACAACCGAACTGGAGGCTCCTTGCTGCGTGGTTTTTGGGCCCTCGGCCGGCCGGCCGGCCGAGGGCCTTGGCAAGACACATGGAGTGCGACTCATGCGCAAAGCTCTCGTTTGTGCGTTGGATGAGTGCGGAGTGTGGGACGAGAAATAAAAGGTGTCGAAAAGTTCGGTGCAAGTTCGGGGCTGTGAAAAAACAGCTCGGCCCGTGGGTCTCGGGTCTCAATTGAGCTCGAGAGCTGCGAGCCGAGCTGTCGCCTGTGACTCGATCGTCGAAGGGCAGGATCACGATCGGGGACTCGCGGATGGATTTTGTCGCTCGTGAAAATGTCCCCAAGAATCATGGAGTTCGAAGGTCATGGTCATGCCGGAGAAGCGATGCAGCATGGCATTCATGTCCGATGCTCAGCCCTTCAATCCAACCTCTTCTTGTTTCTCGAGATCTCATTGTCCGAACATGGTCGGCTTGGCGATCTCGTTGATTTTAGCGACGGCATGCAGCGAGGGACAGGAGATTCGAAGCAACTTTGATGGCGTTGTTGGCCATAGCGTCGAGAAGGACGATACCCGCGAAGGTCCGGGAGACGGAGACGGAGACGGAGACGGAGATGGAGATGGAGATGGAGATGGAGATGGAGATGGAGATGGAGATGGAGATGGAGATGGAGATGGAGATGGAGATGGAGATGGAGATGGAGATGGAGATGGAG
>CAYTFJ010000168.1:0-5089 GCA_964437075.1 uncultured Nannocystaceae bacterium | reverse complement strand
ATGCTACCTGAATCCTTCGGTGTTTTCCTCCTCGTATTTGAAAACTGTTTCACCGCCCCGAGCGATCAACGCTTCTTGACCCTCATCAACGGCGGGCTGCTGTGTACAGGCAAACACACAGTGACGGGAGTCATGCGCGCGGCGGGGGTCGTCGGGAAGCGAGAGCACAGCGGCTATCATCGTTTTTTCAGTCAGGGTGCGTGGGAGCCCGACGCCGTCGGCATGGCGCTGCTGACTCTCGCGCTCAAGACTCTTCCGAAAGACGAGGTCGTCAAACTGACCATCGACGACACCTTGGGTCGGCACACTGGCAAACACATCTCGTCCGCGAGTATGCATCGAGACCCGCGGCTCTCGACGGAGAGCAGCCCCTTCTTTCATTTTGGTCACAAGTGGGTCGTGCTCGCGGTGGTCCTCGAGTTTCCTCGCTGGAACAAGGTCTTCTCCTTGCCGGTACTACCGCGGCTGTATCGCAGCGAGAAGATGAACACGAAGAGGGGGCTTGAGCATCAAAAGCTCACAGAGCTTGCCGTACAACTCATTGCGCGGGTCGCCAAGACGTTTCCGACGCGGAGATTTCTCGTCATCGGCGACAATGCCTACGTCCATCGCACCGTCGTCCGAGACCGTCCGAAGAACATTGAAGTCCTCGGGCGTGGAATCATGGGTGCGGCTCTGTATGCGCTCGCGCCCGCCAAGCAAAAAATGGGACGCCCTCGGGTCAAGGGTGAAAAACTCGCCTCTCCCAAGAACCGCCGCACTCCTTGGGAGACCATCGAACTCAACATCTATGGTCGGCCAGCGACCGTGCAGGTCCGCGTCTTCAAAGCGGTTGGGTACAGGGTCAGTGACAACAAGCCGATGCTCTTCGTCATGGTCCGCGACTGGCCGGGTCACAAGAAGGACGATGGACTCGCCTGTACCGACCTCAACTTGACCGCGAAGCAGGTCATCGAACTGTATTGCCAGCGATGGTCCCTCGAAGAAACCTTCGGTTGGGTCAAGAGTCGCCTCGGCTTTGAGGATCCGCAGAACCGAACCCGAGCACGCCGTGCAACGCACCGCGCCAATGGCGATGTGGACCTATTCCCTGGTTATCCTTGGGTATGCGAACTGGGCCAAACCCCGTCGGCACCTCCCCGTCCGCCTTGCGCCCTGGTACCGGACGAAGAAGTCGCCCAGCTTCTCCGACATGCTGGCCACCCTGCGGCGTGAGTCCTGGACCCTCTGGATTAATGATCAGGCGGGTGTAGACCGCTTCGATCAAAAAGATCTGGAGCCTTTGCTCGACGCCGTAGGGTACGCCTGAGAGGTCTGGATATCCGCCAAAGTCGAGTCTAGCAGCCCGTAGACAAAGGGCGGCGGCCTGATTTTCGAGTGGGTCACCAAAGGAGCCGAGTTTTAGCTTCAGAAAGGCGAGTGGTGTGGTGCCATGACGTAGGTGACACATTTACGCCAAGACATGGATAACACTCCGCGCCTTTTCCGCGAACCGCCGCTCTGTGGTTCGTTGGGTACCTGCCGTGGAGAAGGACGAGAAGCGTGAAGCGCGTCATGAGTTCGTACTCAACGCGCTGGCTCCTGACGCAAACGTCTCCGCGCTTTGTCGGGAAGCCTGGATCAGCCGAAAGACTGGCTACAAGTGGCTGAAACGGTTCAAGCAGGCTGGACTGGATGGTGTGCCTAATCTTTACTACGTACGGGGCCGCAGCCGGCCGATGTCGGAGTTGTCAACCTCGAGATTGTCGCGCGGCCTGACCTGGATATCGTGTTAAGAATATAAAATGCGACACAAGACATGGCCTCATTCTGGGTCGATCGTGTACAGACCCCAAGCGCGTTCAGGGTGGAGAGCATCACTGAACACCTGCACGAACGGCATCCGGCGTGACTGACGAGACGACTCAGAGGAGCCGAGGTAGACCCCGATGAAACGATGGAGCCGAACACCGCCGGCGTGGAGTTACACCCCCGTAGCGAATAAAGACGAGGGACAGGTCTATGTTCAGGCAGAAACGCCCACGGATTGTCGCCTCATTGCTATTTTCTCTTCCTATCCGTCGGTGGTAAACCTCGCGGCGCAAGATCACGCGGTCCTGTACGGTTCTTCCAGATCCTAGGATCTGGGAGGCCTGTTTCTCGCCCGGACCTGAACCCGGAACACGGTTTCTCGTCGGGGGAGCTCGACGGGTGCGCCGGGCGACTGGCCCCCACGCAAGCACATGAAGAAAATTCTTGTCACATTCGGTACGCGGCCAGAGGCCATCAAGATGGCGCCGGTCGTCAAGAACCTGCAACGTCGAAATGCTTTTGACGTTCGGGTTTGTGTCACGGGGCAGCACAAAGAAATGCTCGCGCAGGTGTTGGAAGTTTTTGAGATCGAGCCCGACTACGACCTCAAGCTGATGCGGCCGGGGCAAGACCTCACCGACATCACCAGCCGAGCGCTGCCTGGTTTGAGGGACGTATACGCGGAGTTCTCCCCCGACGTGGTCATGGTCCATGGAGACACGGCGACCTGTTTCACGGCAACGCTTGCGGCCTATTTCGCGCGTATTGACGTCGCCCATGTCGAAGCGGGCCTTCGGACGGGAGACCTCGACTCCCCGTGGCCCGAAGAAGGCATGCGCAAACTCACCGGCGGGCTGGCTCGCCTCCATTTCGCCCCCACGCAATCGGCTCGAGAGAACCTGCTGCGCGAGAACGTCTCCGATTCGCAGATCTGCGTGACCGGGAACACCGTCGTCGATGCCCTACTGGACATTTCGGCGCGACTCGATTCGAATCCAGATCTCGGTGGCGCGTTCTTCCGCGATTCCGAGTTCCTTAGTTCAGACCGAAATATGATTCTCGTCACGGGTCATCGGCGTGAGAGTTTCGGGGATGGCTTTGTACAAATCTGTGGAGCGTTGCAAGAGCTGGCGAAGCGAGACGATATCAACATCGTCTATCCTGTGCACCTGAACCCGAGGGTTCGAGGGCCGGTCGAAGAGCTGCTGCAGGGCTTGGACAATGTTCATCTCATTGAGCCGCTTAGCTACGTACCCTTTGTCTACCTCATGAAGAAGTCGCACTTCATCTTGACGGACTCTGGAGGCATTCAGGAAGAGGCACCGTCGCTCGGCAAACCGGTTCTTGTCATGCGAGACACGACCGAGCGACCCGAGGCCGTCGATGCGGGGACGGTGCGGCTGGTGGGCCCGAACCGAGCGCGGATTGTCGAGGCGAGCACACAGTTGTTGGATTCCGGCGCGGCCTATGACGCCATGTCCAAGGCCACGAACCCCTATGGCGACGGAACCGCAAGCGACCAAATCAGCGACGAACTGATCGCCAGGTACTCCTAAACCGATGTCTCTCTCTCGGAAAATGTTGAAGCTCCTCCGCAGCCCTCGGCTATTCATCGCGGACAGCGGACTGCGTCGGTTCTTCCAGTCGTTTGGCGGTGTGCGTGGACTCGAATCGGAGCCGCGACCGAGGTTGACATCAGCGATGGTCCCTCGAGAAACGGCGCTGACCTTCGACCAGCTGAAAACCAGCCTGTCCGCGAGAGCGCGCATGTTCTTCATCGACGCCACACCGCGCGTCGTACTTTGCTCGCTAGACTCCGATCACAGTGCCGTCATCAAGGCCATTCTTTTGCAGTGTGCGGAGGATGACCTTGGGTTTGAGTTCTTCAAGGGTGGAAAATTCCACGAACCTCAATCGGTTCGTGAAGCCTGGACGGTCATGCGGGGGGGGCGGCTTCTTCGCTTCCGGTTGGTCGACCTGCGGCGGTCGGAGACCTTCGAGTTCGATCTGCAAATTTGGCAGGAGTTTTCCGACTACATCGAAGCTCCGAAGAAGAATCTTCTCTCTCGGAAGGTCTGGCGACGCTCCCTCGACGCGGTGCCAATGCCCCAAATCGGACGAGTCTCACATCTGCGTGACATTCTCGGCGGGGCACCTGACACCGTTGCCCGATTCGACATCGACTACGTCTACACTTGGGTGAACAGCGAAGACCCCGAGTGGAAAGAGATGTACGCCGAGTACCGGCCGGAGTCGAAGACTGATTCCAACAGCTTGTCTCGCTTCTACAGCCGAGACGAGCTCATGTTCAGCCTGCGGTCGCTAGCGATGTACGCCCCCTGGGTTCGTCGCATCCACATCGTCAGCAACTGCAAGCCGCCGCCTTGGCTCGATATCGCTCATCCCCGTATTAACTGGGTTCCTCACGAGCAGATTTTCGATCTCGCTGATTTGCCGACCTTTAGCTCCCATGCCATCGAGGCCAGGCTTCACAAGATCGAAGGGCTGAGCAATCACTTCATCTACTCCAACGATGACTTCTTACTGACCCGTCCCTCAAAGAAGACCGATTTCTTCGAGCCGAATGGAATTTGCAAGCTCAAGCTTGAGCGGTGGGGCAATGTCAATGGAGATCCCAAGGAGGACGAGCCCGACTACCTAAATGGCGCGAGGAACTGCCAGCGACTGATTGAGAGGGACTACGGGGTTAGTCCCACTCAGCTGCATTGCCATGCTCCCCAGGCCTTGAGAGTGGACGTCCTCAACGAGATGGAGGCGAAGTACGGCGAGAAGTTCAAAAGGACCTCCAGGGCGAGATTTCGTTCGATGCACGATGTCGCTGTGACGGGATTCTTCTTCCATCACTACGTGTTGGCGACGGGCCGAGGGATCAAGGGCAACCAGAAGACCATGTTGATCCAGCAGAACCATCAGTTTGAGCCGCTGCTGAAGAAGATCTTGGCCGAACGCAGTACTCCCGACGATGAGCGACGGCATCTATCCATTTGTTTGAACGACGGCGCCGACAGTCATTTAAACGAGAACTGGAACCGATCGATTCTTCGATTCTTGAATCAGTACTTCTCGGAACGTTCGGATTTCGAGCGCAGATAGTGAGTCTCGGCACCTCCGCACCGAACATGACACCTGTGTTGCCTGGGGACGGCAACACAGGTAAGCGTCGTTGTGGGCTGGTGGAGAGCGGCTTGTCGACGCGCACAGCGTGTCGCCGAGGTGTTCGCCCGGTAACCATTCACGGTGGGTCTTGAACCCCACGGGCGCACATGGAATTGATCGA
>CAYTFJ010000167.1:0-5113 GCA_964437075.1 uncultured Nannocystaceae bacterium | reverse complement strand
GACGGCGACGGCGATGGCGATGGCGATGGCGATGGCGATGGCGATGGCGACACCAACACAGACTATTTTACGCTGTCCGACTGCAAGCTCATGCTTGAGTGTTTTCAGGTGACCCTGCCCAATTCCTACGACGACGCACTCGCACGCTACGGCGCCGACTCTGATTGCTGGGCCGACGAAGATGCTGCGCGGGAATGCCACTTCTTTTGTGAGGAACAGCTGAAGAACGTCAACCAGTCGATGCCGGGATATCCAGAGTGCCACACAAAATCGTGCCCGCTCGAGGATCTGAAACCAAACCTTCCCTACGCCCCGGTCTCTGCGGGATGTGGAGATGGCGAGCAAGCATTCACGCCACCCGGTAAACTCGGCTCCTTTTGCGCACCCAGCTGTGGTGGAATCGCTAAAACGTGTCCTGGTCACGAACAGACCATCGCAAATGGAAAATGTCTGTGGACCAACAGCGACGGTGGGGTCTGTGGCCTCCAATGTTATTTGGATGTCGATGTTGCCTGGGGCACCATCTGCCCCTGTGGTGCACGATGTGAGTCCCTTGGATCTTTGGATCAATCCGGAAATGCCCTGGGCGTCTGCACCTACGTAGAGTAGGTCACACTCGACCGCGCGAGGCGGGCTAACGCCGCCTCCGCGTGGCGATTGCGGCTTGAGCGGCCTTGCGCGCCACCCAAATGACATGATGCCGTCCTCGTCCCGACCTTGAGGCGGGGACGCGATGGGTTGCCGCCTCAAAGCCGCATCGCTTGAGGCGCGCGGTGAAAGCTCGGTCGTCAGAAAAGGACCAAACCGCCAGCACGCCCCCACACGTCAGCGCGTTCCAGGCCTCTTGCACCCCACGCCGCCCATAAAGTCCATCATTTTGGCCGTGAGCGAGGGCGTCGGGACCATTGTCCACATCCAATAAAATCGCGTCGTAGCTCTCCGTCACTGCCCGAATCCTCGTTCGTACATCCCCTTCAACAACCCGCGCGCGAGCGTCTCTCAAGGGCCACCCTGCGAGGGATCCGAGCTCAGCATGGTTCCAGCGGACAACAGCAGGGACAAGCTCAGCCACTTCGACTACGGCTTGTGGCCCCACGTGGTCCAGCGCCGCACGCAACGTAAATCCCATGCCGAGACCACCGACGAGAACTCTTCGTGGTGCAGGATCGACACGGGTGGCCCCGAGACCCAGCGAGGCCAACGCCTTTGAGGAGCTGTCGTCCGCGCTCGACATCAAATCATAGCCCCCAGCGACGATCAGATATTCTCCATCACGGCGACGTAGTTCCAAGGCTGCGCCATCTGGCGCCACGGCTTGGGCAAGCGATTCCCACGGTTTCACCCGCACTGCGTACCAAAAACAGACCCTCGATCCCACCGCGCCACATCGATCGGTAGATCTTCGCTAGGTCTATGGCAACGATCCATGGGCCCACGGCGGAGGCGGGGCCTCGATATGACAAGTTCTCCCGTGCCCTGGATGCACAAATTCGAGCTGCCAAGCGTGCAAACAGAGGGTCTGCGCCTGACTAAGCCCCGAACCGAGATCACGGCGTTCGCCGTAGGCGTTGTCTCCAATGATCGTCAGGCCCAATTCCGCGAGATGGATGCGAATCTGGTTGGTTCGGCCGCTCCGGGGCCGAACCTCCAACAGGCTGGTCTTCGACTGCTCATCGCGATGCCGAACCGTGAAATGGGTGTAGGCTGCGCGAGCTCCGGGGCCACCGGCATCGCGCGTCCCCGCATCCCTCTTGGTCCGGCCGATCGGAACACTGCACTCGAAATCGTCGTGCCGTGGCAACCCGCAGACTCTTACAAGATAGACCTTCGATACCTGCTGAGCGGCGAATTCCTGCCCCAAGCGATGAGCGGCCTCCCGGTTCTTCGCCAAGAGCAAGACTCCTGTGGTGTTTGCATCCAGACGATGGACGGGCCGAAGACGGAGCTCGGGAAACGCCGCCCGAAGAATCATCACTGCCGAGTTGCGATTGAATCGTCCGCTCGGGTGAACCGGCAAGGGTGCGGGCTTGGCAAAAATCATCACCGAGAGATCTTCAGCCAAAACTCGAAGACTCGGATTCACTGGAGGCTCCACCGTATTCGGCACAACGTGGGTCAATTGATCCCCCGCGGCCAGAATATCGTCATGGGTTGCGGGCCGGCCATGACGTAAAAGCTCGCCACTACGAAGAGCTTTCTTCCATACTTCTGCGGAGATGTGCGGATGCTGAAAGGCCAGGTAGGAAAGAATTCGGCACCCGGACCCGGCCTTCTTCACCCGCATCGGTCGCCGATTCTCGTAAGGAATCGACCCAGGAAGCGGCCTGCAGACCTCAGCAATTCGTTTGTTCCGCGCGGCCACCTGTGGCGGAGCAGAACCCCTCTCGTCGCTCACCGCTATTTCTCGAGGTGATAGATCTCGCGAATCTTGTCGAGAACGCTCTCAAAGGGGATCTCGAGGTCGCGCAAGAGCCCATCGGCCAAGTCGTAGACCCAGCCATGCACCAAGGGATAGCCTTTCGTCCGGTAGGCTCGCTGAACAAAGGCAGTCTTGATGACGTTGACACATTGCTCTTGCACGTTGAGTTCAACAAGTCGCCTGTAGCGAGCGCTCTCGTCGCCGATCGCCATCAGTTCATCTCGATGCAACCGAAAGACGTCACGTATTTCACGCAGCCAGCCATTGAGCTGGCCTAGATCTGCGGACATCATCGCCGCTTGCACCCCTCCACATCCGTAGTGCCCACAGACGATGATGTGTCGCACGCCAAGCTGCTCAATGGCATACTGCAACACCGAGTGCACATTTGTGTCGGTGTTGGGCACCAGGTTCGCCACATTGCGGTGCACAAAGACATCGCCAGGATCGAGACCCATAATTTGATTCGCGGGAACGCGGCTGTCTGAGCAACCAATGAAAAGGAATTCAGGATTTTGTTCCTGCGCAAGTCGTTCAAAGAAACCTGGATCCGTCTCGTTTCTCTCTGCGACCCAGCGGCGGTTGTTCTCAAACACCTGGAGGTAGCTACTCTCAATTTTTTTCTTCATTCGCGGCTCTGGACACGATCCTGACACAATTTGTCCCGGCCGTCAGCCGGGACAAATTGGAAGGTCACCCGCGATCGCCTCTTGGCGCGACCGCGGATTCCTATCGAGCGATGGAGAATGACGTCAGCTTCTAGGGGGACGAGAACTCCGGATGACCGCTCCACAGGGCTGCGGAAGTGCTCCCTGCGGGCCGACGGTTCCGGCCCTCACCCAGCTCGATGGGAAGCGGACGAGCACCTGTCGAGTCACCGAGGTCTCCAGCATCCAAGCCATGCAGCGTAATTTGTTTGATTTTGACAGTGAACGTCGCTGAGGCTGTGGTCGCAGCAGACTCGAAGGCGAGGCCGACGACCTTCGCTAAATAATCGTCATCGACCGCCGAGGCATCGAGAATTTTCGCGGCATCCGCGTAGGGGTCTGGGCGAAAATCCTTGACCCGAATCCGCGCCGCACGGACTCCTGAACCGGCCAACAACACCTGCATGCTCAAGGTCTCGCTCTCGTCCTCCGGCAACAAGCGCACCCGAAATGGAGCATCGGCCTCATACTGTATATCGATATGTGTGACGTTCTTGAGCCCCCCTGCCGCGAAGTAGGTGGAAACGTCCGCGAATGCATACTCTCCCGTATCGGGTAAACTTGCGGCCATTGCGAAATCGATGGTCATGGAACGTCCATTCCCAGGAGTCACAGCGGCGGTCGAACCAAGCTCATCCACGTTGGCCGTCCACTCTTGCAGCAGGTCAAGAGGCGCATCGCAGGTCGGTGTCGCCAAGGCGTCGGGGTCGACGGGATTGCCGCTCTTGTCGAACGGCGCTTTCATGTAGTCGACAAGCTCTGCGCTGGATAAAAAGTAGACATCGTCCGCGTAGTTGGTCTTCACCCACGTCACGAATTCTGTGACGGCATCCTTGCGGTCCTGGTAGGTGTTGTAGTTCAGAACATCCTTGAAGTCTTCATTCCCGGCTTGAAGCTTGATCACCTCATTGTCGTAGCGCCAGCTAAATTCTGCCGGATGGGCACCAAAGGTCAACGGCACCCGGTTTCCGTTGTATCGAAGTAAGAAGTTGTACTTCATCATTTCCACCCACTCCGCCTTGGTCATGCGCGCGTAGAGAAAGGTATTGAAGTCAAACGCTGTAATCTCCCGGACTTTATCGCCGATCCACCCGGTGTCCTCGGTCGTAATCTCTGTCTTCATTCGACTCGCTATAGTCTCTTGAAGCCCGTTGTCAGGCACGTAGACCATATAGACTGGAACTTCCCACAGGCCCTCCGGGTAGTTGGTCAAGTAGTCCTTCTCTCCGAAGTCCTGTGACTGCCAAACGCCCGGAGAACCGTTGTCGAGCGTGTACGGCCAGACGACCCAGTTAAATCCCTTTTCTTCGGCGCCTGGCGTGACGGCGGCCGTCACGTATTCCCACTGATGCCCTTCCTCCATGTTGACCTCGTAGTCATAGCCAGAAGCGACCAGTGCATTGAGACCCTCGTCGTTGATCTCGAGGCGCGGCGCACGAAATCCACGAATTTTATCAATGCCGTAGATTTGACGAAGGAACTGATCATTGAATCCGATCGCAGACGTCTCCCATGCGGCCTGATCCATCAAGGTTCCGACACGGTCCGTCCAGCCCCCGAGCGACCCCTCGTGCCATGTCGCGGGGATCCCCCCCCATGTGCCATTGATTTCGAGATGGTCAAAGGTGTGGTTTCCGACCTCAAAACCGAGGGCCAACAGTTCCTGCCCGGCGGCCAACATCAGCTCGGTCTCGCTCCCCCAAGGTCCGCCCATCTCACTGTTGGGAAGATAGGCGCCATTTTCATAGAATGTCACGTGGCCCGCGGACCCATCCGGATTGGTGATGGACCCAAAGGTCTTCGCCACAAAATTCATACCGCTGTCGGGCGCCTGGGCAATGTCCGTCGCATGGTCACCAGAGAACATGCAGTCGTCCCACCCAAACACGATGATCTGCGGCGCATCTTCTGGGGTCAGATTTCCAGGGGGCATCGGCGATGGAAACAAATTGTTTGCGAAGTCGGGTGGCTCGGTGGCTCCGTCTCC
>CAYTFJ010000166.1:0-5172 GCA_964437075.1 uncultured Nannocystaceae bacterium | reverse complement strand
GTCTGCATCAGGTTTTGACCAAGTAGGTGGAGGCGGTCCGTAGGGTGCTTACGCTTCTACCGAGGGCTCGAAGACGGCAGCACCTCTATCCTCCGCTCGTATCGCAACTCAGCCGGCCTCGTAGGCCAAGAAGCCCCAGGTGGCCGACTTCGGCGATGAGACCGAGTCCGATTCGTTCCCGCGCGGTCTCTTCATCCCCAGCCTCAAGAGCAGAGCGCGCACCATGTTCCTGTGCCAGGGCAAAACCCGGATAGATCGCGCGAATCTTTGCGCTCAGATCTGGGCGTTGCTCGGCGGTGGCTGCAGAAGCCTGCCAGGCAAGCGCGAATGCCTGAAGACCGGCCAATGAATCCCGATCAGCGGCGGCTTCACAAAGCCGAGCAGCCTCCGCAAAGGCCGAGACGGCACGACGCCGCTCATCCAACGACAAACACGCGCGCCCCAACTCGAAATGGGCCCATAGGTAATTGGGCGCGCGCCTCAACATCAGCTCAAGCTCCCGCCGGGCAGCCCGGGCCTCCCCCGATCGACGAAGGTTTTGAGCAAGAAGAAACCGCGCGTACGGTCCATCTTGATCGTGATCAAGGCGTCTTCGCTGCAGGCGACGATCAGCTTCTGGGGTGAGTTCGCCATCCTCGCCAAAGATCCCCTCTCGATATTCACCCTCCTCGTCACACAGCACTGTGAAATCGCCGAGTAAAATCGCTACCAATTTGGCGGAGTTGGACGCGAACGGGTTCCGCTGACCATCCTCCTCCACCAACAAGATATCGGCCCCCTCCTCCCACGGATCGCCGGCAATCACGAGAAGATCATTCCCGTAGGTGCCAACGACGAGATCCTTGCAGCCCTCGACGAGGCGTTCATCCTCGATCGCGCTCTCGGTACGACCCGGAATTTCATCAATACAAAAAATGACCGCGTGCCCACTCGCTATCTCGAGCCCATTCCAGCGCAACCACAGCGCGGACGAGTCAAGTTGATCCCCCGACAGAAGCGATACGACCGCGACCGGATCACCTGGCTCGCCAAGCGAGTGCAGACCGTCTGGCGCATCCATGAAACGATCTTCCAAGTGATCGAGCGCGAGTTCTATTTCTCGAGAAATCGATCCAGCCACAGGCCCCGTTCTGCACCAGATTGACTCTCTCTTTCAAGAGCGATCACGGCTCCCAATGATTCGACGACGTACACTACCCTCGGATGATGGGCGCGGTCACGGCTCGAACACCTTGCGGGTTACGGTGATCCCGCGGCCTTCAAGTTCTTCGAAAAATCCGGGGACGGTTCCGGTGGGTAAAAAATCTGTGACGCCCTCGGTGCCTTTCACAGAGCGAAACAGAGACACATGTGTGATCGCGTCATTCTCGCTAACCTGGGGTTCGACAACCTCGACCACCTGCATCGCCTCGCCATTGACGCCGACGCTCAGGCGAACAAGAAGATCCACGGATCGAGCCAGCGATACAGTGAGCGCCTGAATCGCGCCACTCGCAACGGTGCTTAGCGCCGCGAGCCTTGACAATGCGTGCGCTGAATCGATTCCCCAGACCGATACGATAGCTCCCGATGCGGCCCCCGAAACCGCATCGATCACTGCCGCAGCATCTTCATGCCGACAACGCTGCGAAATGAGCAAGTCCAGTCCGCCACGCAAGAGCAGGCCAAGAGAGTCGGACAAGCCCACTGTATCGGCAGGATCCGAGATTCTGCGCACCTGCACCCATGATGTTCGTGATGCGCCGAGTCGACCGGTGTCCGATATACACGCGACACGCTTGTTGTCGGGAACCTCTCCAGCGACGGCCCCCATGAATCTGTCTAGATTTACTCCGCCCGAAGCACAAATCAAGATTCGACGGTTCCCGCGTACTGCCGCGGAAATCAGCTCTCGAATATCGTTGCTCAGGACACCCTCTTGAACAAGCGCTGCCAGGGTGTTTGCATCGGTTCGAGTTCTTCGGAGACTCAGTACGGGGGTCCGGACTTGCGTCGGCGGCAGCAGTGCGTACATGTAAAAACCATCGGAGACCTTACCCTCGACGATCTGGGCACCTTCGCGCAAAAAGCCACCCTTTGCGGCCATTCGCTGAATGGCCAGAATGAGCGCACGGTCGCCACAAAAGCGATCTTCGATGAGCTCCGCCTCACTCTGCGCTTCGTTCACGACCTTGATCGGCCCACCGCCCACGACTTGGACCTCCCGCACCTCATCGTCGCGCATAATTCGCTGTAGTGGGCCAAGGTCAAGCAACTCCCGTAAGACTCGGGTTTTCAGGGGTTCGTCATCGACGCCCTTTTCCATCTCGCCGGCCTCTCGCATGTCGTCGAGCAGAGTCTCGACGAGTCGACTCGCTTTCTCCCGATCCGCGTCGGTCGCAACCGTCGACGATAGCGGGTTTAAGCTCGAAACATTGACTAGCACCGTTTGAAGGATTCGGTCGGCGATCTCGTCAAGGTAAGCGCTCTCAAGGCCGGGCGCAGCGACTCGGCTCGCTGAAGTCACGAGAGAATCATCCTCTTCGATCCCCAAATCGGTTTGGGGACCCGTCGGGCGTGCTGGGATTGCAACTTGTACTTTTTGCATCTGGCCGTCGGTGCTGATCCCATGAAACTCAGCCCGCTCTAGCGGTGCAATTCGTGCGTCGTCACCCTCTAGCATCAATATATAGTCGCCCACGTAGATACGGTCGGATCGACGAATCGCACGAACCGACTCAACCTTGCGTCCGTTGACATAGGTCCCGTTGGTGCTACCGAGATCGATCAACTCGATAGCGCCTTGGACCCTCCGCAGGCGAACATGCTGCTTTGACACGTTCACTCGGTCGAGGATGAGATCGTTGTCGTCCTCGCGCCCGACCGTAAATTGGTCGGAACCAAAAGTAACACGCTGGGTCTTCCCGCCCTTTTCATGGACCACTATCGTCAGCACGGCCCCCGCTTACCGCGAGAGCGAACGCGCGGCAACGGCGGAATCCAACGACTCAACGAACAAATTTCAAACGCGTCCACAGCGCTGCCCTGCGTGTCACCCAGCACGCTGAATGAACCCCTTAGAACTCGTCGAAGTCGTCCAACGCATCTTCGAGCCTATCGATCTCATTCTGGCTCGGCCCCCGATCCAATTCGGCACCGGTGGGCTTCGCTGATCGATTGGTTCTCCGCTGCCATTTTTGGGCTGCACGGATCACCACCGCGACGGCGACCAACGATACGGTCAATGCTACCGCAACGACCCCGGCGCTGTACGACGAACCTACCCTGTCTTCGCCAAAACGCGCGACCAGCATCTGCTCGATCTCATCCCGTGTTTTGCCACCCCGCGCTTCTTGCAAAATTTCGGTCTCAAGGATCCTCGCAGCGCCGCTCGAGCAACTCGAGATTGAGCGCCCAGGACAGTACGGCGACATGAGATCGTCAGCGACCTGTTGCGCCACGCGCTGTGCGCCTTGCTCCTTCGCCGGGTCCACCGTGGCAGTTGAATCTACGGTGGTCGAAGCCTCAAGCGCGTTCACAAAGAGATCCATGCTTGCTGTGCCCCTCGACGGTCATCGGACATCAAATCGAGGTCTTCTTGCGGACCTTTTTGGGACCCTTTTTGGGTTCTTTCATTGCGTCAACACAGAATTTCTCCCATTTTGCCTGCTTCTTTGGATTATCCAGATCCATGTCCGGGAACGAAGCCCCAACCCGACCCCAATATTTCATGACTTTGTCGGTAGCGAGCAAATATTGGGCCTCAGTCTTCTGAAGCGCGACCTTGTCTTTGTTGTTAAAGGCCTTGGGATACCCGTTGATGATCAACTCGTGCACCTCAAAGATGCTCCCCATGACCTTGGATTTTTCCATGATCCTAGGCTCGTTCGCCTGTAGGCGTTGTTGCCAACGATTTACAAACGGAATGAACGCCGACTTGAACTGGTCCCAGTATTCAGCCTCGGGTGTCATGGGCTCCGCAGTCATGGCCTTCGTCCCCTCGCCCTTAATCTTGTCCCGATAGCAGATCAGCTGCTTCCAGTAGTTCTGCATCTTGGCGGCATTTTTCTTATCCCACTTATAGAGGTGCTTTTCGCCCGCGGGATCGACACGGTCCCATGCCTTAAACTCAGCTTCCGAGGGCGGAGCGAGTACACTGTCCGGAATCGGTTTCTTGGGCGGCGGCTTATAGGTCTCGGCGAATTTCCTGTCCGCATTGGTCTTCAACGCCTCTGAGGCCGACAATTCGCCGGAATCACAGCCGGTTGCCATTGATCCGAGGCACACAAATATACCTGCGCGAACGAGAAGGGATTTCTTTGCCATGGTGATTCGCGTTTTCATCCTGAGCGTTCTCTTTCGGAGCCACCGCGGGACCGCTGCAGCGATCGCCGGTCGCCCGGGGGGGGAACAGTATCCAGGCCAAGGTCTCGCTGTAAAGGCTGACGCGGGGAACTCGATGAGGCGCGAAAGATCTTCTCCACTGAGGGGGACGCCAGCGGGGGGTGCAATACCTTGACCCGGACCTGCAGAGGCCAAACGGACGGATGGACGGCTCTTTGTCCGATCTTGCGATCAACGTTCACAGGTCCGGTTGGAATGAGCGCTAGCCACGGAACAGGCCGGTCGGCGCGGGACCGCGGCAAGTTTAGCCCACAAAGCAACCAACACCACGGCTTCCCCACGTGATGCGCCGGGGTCGGGGAGGCGATTCTGGACGGCAACCGAACTGTCCCGCAGTCCTCCAGCCCTCCTAAAAAACGCGAGGCAAGAGGACATCTTCCACACGCAGACTAAGACGAACAAATGTGACCCATCATTTCTGTGCAACGTCGGCCAGGAAGCCCGTACACTGTGGGCGCTCGTAAGGACTTACACGCATGGCCAAGAAATCCGCTTCCCGCTCCACCGCCCGGACCCCATCGTCTCCCCGAAAAAAGGCTGCCAAAAAGTCTCCGAAGAAGACCGCTAAGAAAAAGGCCGCTAAAAAATCTCCGAAGAAGACCGCTAAGAAAAAGGCCGCTAAAAAATCTCCGAAGAAGACCGCTAAGAAAAAGGCTGCCAAAAAATCTCCGAAGAAGACCGCTAAGAAAAAGGCTGCTAAAAAATCTCCGAAGAAGACCGCTAAGAAAAAGGCTGCTAAAAAATCTCCGAAGAAGACCGCTAAGAAAAAGGCCGCTAAAAAATCTCCGA
>CAYTFJ010000165.1:0-5209 GCA_964437075.1 uncultured Nannocystaceae bacterium | reverse complement strand
CCGCCAAGCTACCGAGCAGAGCCGGGCAGTCGCGCCAGTTGCTCTTCTCACGGCGTCGGCGATCGACGTTGGCGTACGCGCCCAGGCGAGCCGCGGTATGAGTACGAAGAGCGGCCATCGCGTCGCGAACCTCGCTGCGTGTCGTGTGAAACTAGCGGATTTGGCGAGTTCCGCGGCCATCTGCACGACCGCGCTTCAGTGGACAAAACCTCGTGCCTCGGACGGCTGGCGTTTGCCCGCCGAGATCGCTGGACAAAGATTACCGGTGGCCCATCTGCATGTGGTCAAGGACAAGACGCCCCCGTGCCCAGTTCCGGCGCCGGCTGACCATGCAACGAACCCTAGGTTCCTCTTTCTCCGGGAGATCGGTGTCGACTGTCTGAGATCATTCTTGCAGTCGCTCATCCTTGCAAATGAGCAGAGTAATTTCGATCATCCGCATTGGGGCTGTACACTCGTCATCGACCAAAAAGTTGAGCTCGATGAGCCCTTAGTCCTGCCCGCTCACTTCACCCTGGCCGGGCTTGGCATCAACGGAGCTGGCCAGCTCATCTTTTCAAAGAGCCTCGGTGGCAAGCCCGCCATAACCATGCAACAGAAGGTGGGGGGCGGGCTCGCCGGCTACACGACGATCCGGGATATCTCGATCCAAGGAACAAGCGAGCGTGTCGATGCCCAGGCAGTTTGGATCAACGAGCCTTCCTCGGGGCATATTTCGCTCCAGCGAGTCTTTATTTACGGTTTTCAGGTCGGCATCGTCGGTGACCAAACCTCTTCGGTAACCCTGACAGACTGTGTTATCGACAATAATGAGGGTAACGTCATGCTCGGAATAAATTGCGATGAGTGGCGTATTCGCGGCTGCCACATTCGCAGCGCCCACTCGTCTTGGGCGATCCACGTCGTCGCAGCTCTGAAGGGTCTTCTGGTGACGGGCTGTCGATTCGAGAGCAATACCCCCGGAGCCATCAGGCTTGGCGGCCTTTGGGGAAAGAATACAGGGATCTTTGGAGTTGTAATTATGAGCAATCGATTCGAGAGCAATTTGGGGCCTTCGGGGACGGTTGGTGTCTCCGTCGGCGATGGCGTGCGGTCAACTCGGATTTTGTTCAATATGTTGAGTAGTGATGAAATCAGACCGTCGGTCACGATGGCACAAGTACAATTTGCTACTCAGATTGGGTTCAATTCGTCATCAAATTCTGTAGACGAACGCCTTGTCGCTCTGGAGGTAAAGTGAGCGTGACATCATCGATGACTGAGCTTCTCTATTATGCTGAGCGCCCGCCGTCTTGGCGGGGGCCTGTTTTTGTCGCGATGCTTATTATGATTCTCGATGGATGTGAAGGTTCAACAGGATCAAGCGCCACCGCGATGATGCTTGAAGACGAAGACAACTCAGAGGAGCAACCATGTGTATTGACTTCTCGTTGGGTCTTGCGAGACAAGAATGGCGAGGCCCAGGAAGCCCTTGTCGAGCCTCGCTGCGGGTATGGGGGTGTTGCAGAGGCGAACGAGCGCTGTATGCCCCTGGAATTTGGCAGCCCCAACAGCTTTCCATGTGTAAGGGTGATTGACTTCGATGGGCAGTACATTAACCTCCAGTTCGATCTTCAGTCGGGGCAGTTACAGCCGTGCATGTACGGAGGCGGTGGTCTGGACGACGATCTTAGGGATACCGTCAGTTACCTCAATGATAAGTGTGAGGGCAAACCATACGCTGCGCTAGTTGACGTTGGCTATATGGAGCCCGAATTTACGCGGGCGCGAGGGCTTCTCTACGCTGAGGGGGATGTTTGGTATGTGTCCGAAGATGAGTGTCCGGGGGTCATGATTAATTATCGTTATGACTCTTTGACTGGGAATTGCAATGTTCGTCAAGAGCACTTTCTGTGTCCGTACGCCCCGGTCCCCATGTGGGTGAGAGACCTCCTGCCCAATGCCCCTTACACTCTCCATGTCGAGTACCAATAGGCAATATCCATTCGAGCAAAGGGCAATGACGGATATCGACACAATTGGCCGCGACCGCTGGAATATGCTCGACAATGGACCGTCTGCACAACTATCGCGTCCCGTAAATGCGGCCGCCGGCGGAAGAGGTGCTCGCTTTCTGAGGGCAAGGAGCGAGTGCCCCGTGCCGCCTCTTGCCGACCACGTTACCAACCCGCGCCTCATTTTTCTTCGCGAGATCGGCAAGGAGTGTCTCAAGCCCTTCTTAGAGGCTGTGATCGCCGCCAATGTCGAGGGAAACGTCAACTACGCGCACTGGGGGTCGACACTCGTGATCGACGAGATCGTCGAACTCGGCACGCCGCTCACGATCCCTGCGCACTTCACCTTGGCTGGAGTCGGGATCAACGGCGGAGGCAGGCTGCGTTTCAAGGATCTGGGCGGGCAGCCGGCGCTTCGGACTCAGGATGTTGATTCGGCTGTATTAACTGGGTATTCGGCGATTCGAGACCTTGCAGTTGAGGGGGTCGGTGGTGGGGTCAATGCCGGTGGCTTGTTTGTCGACAACGCCGGGGGGGCCGGGAACTACTTTCTTGACAACGTGATGATTCGAGGGTTTTCTCAGTACGGAGTTCGGGGAGGTACGGATAACTATTCCGTTCACCTGCGAAATTGTATCATCGAGAGCAATGGCACCAACATCCTCCTGGGTCTTCGCTGTAACGGCTGGCGACTGACCGATTGTGCGATTCGCGGAGCCAGCACCTGGGGACTTCGTGTAGCTGAGGCTCTCAACGATCTGGTGGTGACCGGATGTCGAGTTGAGAACAATGCGCTCGGTGGGGTTCGGGTAGAGGGCTTCAACCCAAATATTCCCGGTGACTATTCGTTTGGCGTGATGCTGGTCGGCAATTATTTTTCCCGAAATAGCGGCAAGGGAATCTCGGTGGATTCGCTCAGCGCGAGCGATGAGAAGCGGGTTCAGTCAACAAGGATTGTTGGCAACGTACTTCTGGATGGAGATCGGCTCGACGATCCCTGGCTGACTCAAAATCTCCTCGCAGAACAGGGGTCGACCCAGATAGGATTTAATGCATCTTCTTTCGTGCCCCCGAAAATAACCGACCCGAACGATGAGCGGATTTTTGCCTTCATGGGGTGATATAATGACGAGCAAGAACATGCTCTCCGATTGTGCGCGACACCGGCCTTGGGCGCTTCGTTGGCCGCATTTGTCTGTCATTGCCCTGACGCTGGGTGTGGTGCTCCAGGGCGGCGAGTCCGTTTCCAGCGGGGCGCAGGAAGCGGACTTGGGTGACGTGGACGGCTTGGACGACGAATGCCGCGGGTGTATCCGGCCGCCGCGTTGGGTGCTGCGTGACCGGGATGGCTTCGCGGTACCGGCCCTGGTGGAGCCGCGTTGCGGTCGCGGCGATGTTCCGGTGCGACAAGAGAACCTCTGCCTGCCCTTGGAGTTTGGCTCGACCGGCTCCTTTCCATGTGTGCGCATAAATGCACATAATGGAAGATATATTAATCTGCAGTACGATCTGGAGACAGGTGGCCTCGAGCGATGTAATCGCAATGGGGATTGGGCCGAGGATTTTTCCGAAATCGCATTTTTCCTCGGGGATTCCTGCGAGGACGATCCCTATGGTGCATTCGGTGTTTCTGGGATTACCAATTCAACTTTTACCGAGAGTCGACGGCTAGATTTTGTCGATGGCGAGATCTGGTATGTGACCGAGGAGCCCTTGCTCGTGGATGTGCCAGCCTCGCATTGGACGATCTTTGAGCCGAAGCAGTGTTTGCCGGTGATAGGATCGGGTAGCGCGTTGAAACCGGTGCCCGATTGGGTCCATCACCTGCTGCCGAATCCTCCGTACACGATGGCTGTGGAGTACGATTGAGGCGGCCTGCTGCTGCGCTGGCCGGGGCGAGTGCGAGGGCGAGGGCGAGTGCGAGTGCGAGAACATGCCAAGCTCATGTAGAGTCGCCCGACTCTGTGAATGGAGAGAGAGTGGGCACCCGATTTCTTCGGCGATGCCAGGCGATGCGAAAGAGTTGGTCCGCGCCGTAGGCTGTGAGTGCGTGCTGGGGATCGATGCCAGTGCGGACGAGTGCCTCGATTCCGCGGCTACAGACCCTGATAGCCTCCTCTGCGGCCTCGATCGGGGAGAGGCGAAGGTCGGAGGCGACCAGCAGGTTGGCGATGTACGCGAGCTCGTGCTCGAAGCGCCTGCGGGTGGCGCTTGTGAGGGTCGCGACGGACCTGGCGAGCCCTTCTCCGAGCGCTGGCTGAGGACGGGACCGATCGAGCACACCGAAGCTGGTGAGCGCCTTGAGGAGTTGCGATGGGGGCTCTGTGATACCTGGCTCAGGTCGATCGAGTTCGCGGAAATAGGCCGATGAGATCGGATCACGGTTGGCGAATGTGCAGGGAGCACAGATCGATGTCAGTTCTGCGAGGGCCAGGAAGCTGGCGGCGTCCGCAGGCGTCACATAGCCTCTGCGCTCCCGACGATGCTCGCGGCCCGCTGCTGCGTCCTCTTCGAGGGTCTCGGCGGCGCTGAGCACCTGGGAGAGGCCGTCGTTGTCAATGCGCTGAGCACTGGCGTCGACGCAGGCGGTCAAGAGGCGTGTGGTCAAGCCGTGGTCGACGCGGTCGAGTACGAGCAAGGCGTCGATCACCGCGTCCCAACCGTACGAGCGCCTGGCGATCAGTGTAAAATTGCCGAATTCGAGGTAGAGGCAGGCATCCAAGGCCTTCTCGACGATCTCCGCTTCGACGGCGGACGAGGCGGCCATGCCGATCCCAAGGGTCTCGATGTCGAGCACGAGAAGATGCCCCGAGAAGGCGAGGAAGAGGGTTTCTTCGGGTAGGTTGTGCAGGCGCTCGGCGACCAGCCCAGGCCCGCCTTCGGAGAGAACCTCTAACCAAGTGGCGAAGCTACTGTGGTCGAAGCGCTCGTGGGGTTCGCCGCTCTCCTGGATCCACAGCGAATCATCGATTAATTGCACAAATTGATCATGTGTCACCATTTCGAGGACTTCGCCGGCGTCTTCGAGGCCGATTTCGCCGATTTCGCCGATCAGGGCGGCGACCTCGGAGGCATCGAGGGCCCGTATTGCGGGGATGATGGAGGGGTCCCCGAGCACGTATTGTAGGAGTGTTCCAGTGGTTGTCATCGGCATCATCAGACTCGATGCCGGCGAGCATATAAGAAACGCCCTGTGAATAATAGGATTGATATAT
>CAYTFJ010000164.1:0-5242 GCA_964437075.1 uncultured Nannocystaceae bacterium | reverse complement strand
ACGGCGACGGCGACGGCGACGGCGACGGCGACGGCGACGGCGACGGCGATGGCGACGGCGATGGCGAGTGCGGAGATGGAACGGTCGACCCCGGAGAAGTCTGCGACGACGGCAACGACGATAACCTCGATGGATGCACAGAGACTTGCATCGTCGGTCCAATGGGCATCTCTCTCACCGGCAAGATCAACGACACCACTCAATACGGAAGCACAAACGGTGGATTTGGCTACGAGGATGAATGTCCTGAAAACGAGGTTTTGATCGGGTTCGCAGGTGAGATCCCACCGGGGAGCTATCTGCGAAAGCTGCAGGGCATCTGCGGATTGTATTCAATCGTAGACCTTGGCGGAGGTTCGTTCGGGATCGACATTGTGGCCGGCACTTCGCTAGCCGTAAGGGGAGATCAAACGGGCACTCCATTCTCAATCTCGTGCCCATCGGACTCGATGGTCGTCGGGTTCTCGGGACGAGCGGGAGCGTTGGTCGACCAACTCAACTTCATTTGCAAAGCTCCTTCTGTCGTCCTGGCAGACAATACGTACTCGATCGCGTTCTTTTCACCCACGGAAATTGGCCCGGTTGGCAGTTCGGGGGGACTGGCCTTCCCGGAAACGATTTGTCCCCCCGGCGAAGTCGCCACGGAAACCCGAATTCGCGCGGGGGACGGGATCGATGCCATCGGTCTTGGTTGCCGTCTACTCAAGTTGGACTGAAGCGATGCTCTAAGCCTTCCCCATACACATGATGCGTTTCAAAAGCACCACGTCGTCAAATTGGCGAGTGGTCTTCGAGACGGGCGACTCCACCCAGGCGTGTCGCCCGTCGTCGTCAATGTCGGCCGAGAACGGCCCCTGGGGAAGCCCATGCCGATCCTCAAGGACCCCTTGCAGCGCTTGGTAATAAGGGTCCTACGCGTCATTTTCTCCACCAACCCTGCGAGACGGCCAAAACTCCAATGCATATTCACAGGGTCTAAACCGACGAAGACTGCAATGCCCGCCGCCGGTCCGCCTCGTTTGCGGCTCCAGTGCCGACTCTCCACTCTTACGCCATGCCCGGACATGCTTTGCTCATTCTTCACAACCTATACAGTGAGGTTCGATGGTGTGTAGCGTGTCGCTCTTGGATGGTACACCACAGGATGCTGCAACCACTGTTTTTTGGGGAAGACTCGACCGATGAACCACGCGGTACCGGAGCGAACTGAGTTTTCTCTTGAGGACGTTCCCCCGTCACATGCCGCCCCGGAGAGGTCATCCTTATTGACACCGCTCAGCCCTACTCCGCGGTCAGTACAGAGTTCGACAACATCACGCTCGTGATCCCCCGCAATCGACTGTCGCGGCAGCTTCGGTGCCCGGACGCTCACCAAGGACGCGTGTTCCCCCGGGAAGCCCCGCTGACGCAGCTCATTCACGACTCGATCCTCGGATTTTACCACCGCCTTCCGTTTCTACCGAAGGCCCAAGCTTCGGATGTCGTCCCCCCTGTCGTGGACCTCGTCGCTACCGGGCTTCGTCGACTTGGCCAAGGCGATGTCGAGTCGACGGATACTGCCATCGGGGGAGCGCAGATTAGCCGGATGCGGTCCTATATGACCGACAATCTGATGAACCAAGCTCTGGGCGTGCACGACCTCTGCCAACGTTTCGGCGTGTCTCGGTCGTACATCGATAAGCTGTTTCGGCCCATGGGTGGCATCGCTGCGTACATCCGGGAGCGGCGCCTCCAGCTCGCCCGTCGCACCCTCGCTTCTGGCCGGACATCGATCGGCAGCATTGGCGACGTCGCATTCCGCTGCGGGTTCTCCAGTCATGCACAGTTCTCCCGCGTGTTTCGGGAGCGGTTCGACACCACACCCCGGGAGACGGTTCGCTACGGCCTCGCCGACCAGGCTCCCCGCCGATTCCTCGACGGAGAGCTCGATAGGAGTTATGAGGGGTGGATCCGCAGTCGAGGGTAATGCAACTTCCTTTCTCTCAAGGAGTGGGCGGCAGCAGCTGCAGAATCTCGATTCGAATGTAGCCGTTGTGGCAAATCGGCGTATTGGATCGAACCTCGACATTCCACCCCAACTCAATCGCCTTGAACGCAGCCTTGAGCATGTCGTCAGCGCTGGGATCCGACGTGTCGATTTCGAACCATTTTCCGCTGTCCGTGTTTGGGCACAGGTCGGTGCTCGTCGCATCAGGCAGATGGATTTGCACACGGTCGCGACCGACTGCGATCCCTTCCACTGAGGCCTGGCCGTACCAAACGGGACCGCTTGCGCTCGCATCTGCCGGCATGAGGCCAAGGGCCGAGGTGAAAGCGAGTGCCGCGGCGAATGTTTTTCGTCGTTCCATGGCTTTGTGTTTGCGGCGGTACGACCTCCGCCGCTTGTCGTGACGTCCATCGCCATTTGCCAAACTGTCCACCGCTCCGCGTGGGTAGGGTCGAGGATTGGCGCGGTACCTAGAGCAGGCCCTCTGTTTTCCGGCAGGTGAAGCCAAAAGGACGGTGTCCTCTGAATCCACGAAGAGAACGGCATCGGCTCCTGCACCAAGAATAGTACCGATGAGTCGCGTAAGAGCGTGGGTCAGCTTTGTGACACGGGCAAGTGGGCTCTCTCGTGCCGTGGACCTTCGATCAACCCGAAAGAAAGTGTCGAATCACCGTACCGAACGGTTCTTTCGCCGTGTGCTCAATCTCTTCTTGGATGAACTGCGCACGCTCCATGGGCGAGAAATTTTCGAGCGCCTCCAAAATATCCGGTTCCCGGCCCTTGTAGACGTCCAGAACACGCCGGCGCTCCGCACACAGTGAGCGCCCGTGCTTCAGGTTCAGGTTGAACACACGCAGTGTTTCTTCCGCTCGGCCTCGGCCCCTTGCATCAAGCGTAGCGACGGGATCGATGTTCCCATCCGATCGAAAACGAAGGAACTCATCGGGGTCATCGTGACTAGGATCGATCAGCTCTGAGGGGTCGTAGGAGCGCGCATGATGGTCCTTGTGACGGCCACAGGAGTCGTCTCGATTGCAGGACAAAAAGAGATTGTCCCAGTCGAAGGTCTTTTGGGGAGTTCGAGCCCTGCACCGAAAATGCTCGATATGAGACCCGAGGGATTCGAGACTCCCCTCACAGTACGCGCACTGTCCCCCCCTGAAGTTTTTGGAGTTGTCCGCGAATCTGTCCTTTGCATTCGCACGGAGCTTTGAGGTCCTCCCAGCGGTCGCGCCCATGCTGAAAATCGCCCAAACATTCGGGCGCACCAACCGCATCTCGGTTCAGTTTCCTCATGCGTCGCCCGCCGTTTTTTTCTTAAATGCGACGAAGCGAATCAGGCGACCGCAATCAAGTATGACGGGGTGGCCGGTCCCGTAGAAGCGCTCAAGCTCAGCGCGCAACCTGAGCGCCTCTTCGCCATCGGCGAGACCATCTTCGATCAGCCCACGGTAACGGCGTAGTGTTTTCCATTCCGGAACGTCGGGAATGGGATCGACTTCCATCACCGCACTGAGCACATCCGAACGGGTCACCCCACGAGTCTGATGCACCGGCATTCGGGTGGTCCACCCCGCCGGAGTCTCTTCGATGATTCGAATGCACTTGGAGTCCACCGTCGACAGAAGTTGCGGGCTATGGGTCGTCACGATGAACTGAACCAGGGGAAAGGCTGCCCGAAGACTCGCTAAGATCCCCTGTTGCCACCCGGGATGGAGATGCATGTCGACTTCGTCGATGAGCACGATGCCTGGAGTCCTCTCGGGCGCTCGACCCGCGAAGTGCGGGTTGAGTCGCACGCTGCGATGGGCGAGGTCCGCGACCAGCGCGATCAGGTTGCGGATACCATCAC
Organism: uncultured Nannocystaceae bacterium; assembly: GCA_964437075.1. Taxonomy (GTDB): domain Bacteria; phylum Myxococcota_A; class Polyangia; order Nannocystales; family Nannocystaceae; genus CAYTFJ01. Next base: position 1,403 of record CAYTFJ010000164.1, on the reverse strand, counting down.
TAAGCAATGAGACCGACATTCGTCCCTGCGTTGGGTGTTTTGCCACCATCTCGCCCGCAAGAAAGTCCCAGTCGAGGTGACCCCACCCCGTGGGCTCGAGGACCCTATCGGTCGCCCTACGAAGCGCCTCCAGAAGGCCACGAGGCCGATGAGGCGAGGGCACCCCACTGGTGGTTTCGTTTTGTGCCTCCCGGATCACCGCCTCGAACCACGCGACGAAATCGCCGTAGGTCGACTCGGGCTTGAGACAGTTGGCGTAAGCGTCGACCTGATGGTTAAACCGCGTCGCAACTTCTTCCCGGCCTTTCGTGAGTCGGCCGGTGCTCCACAGGCGACCGGTGCCGTAGTAGGCGACCACGGGGAGGCTCGGTGGGGTCGGCGAGCGCCCATCTGCGTAGTCCTGAAGATCGCGCTGCAGGGCCTTGGCGGCATCACGGAGTTCGGATGCCTCTTTGTACGTGGTCCTCCCCGTTTCGGTCTCCAGTTTCCGCTGCCAGTTCAACGGCCGGCCCTCGATCTCGCCGCTTGCATCCAAGACAACCGGGGGTTGTTGCACCATCTGGCCTTCTGGAGTTTGAACGAGGCGGATGTCCGTTTTTTCGAATCCCTGATGGGTCGGATCACGAAATGTGTCGACGAAGTATCCCAAGGCGATCGCTATGGCGTCCAACAGGGCGGTCTTACCGCCGCCGTTGCGAGCCACAAACACCGTGAGGCCACGCTCAAGGCTCGTGCTTATGGTGCCGAACTGCCTAAAATTACGGAGCTCGAGACGGTCCAAAAAAGTGCGCGGTGCGGGTTCGCCAGGGGTGCGGGTCACGGTGCAGTATTCTTACCGCGTCGACGGCCAAGGAACAATTCATCGGCCGTGATGTCTCGGCGTGGGCGTCGGAGTCGTCCTTACGCACATCGTTGCCCATGCCAGTGCGCTCGACGACTTCGACAAGAAGATGGATCGGCATCGGCAAGCTTGTCTTCGAACTGCTCATGCCTCGATACCAGCGGACAAGCGCGACATTGACCAAAAACCGGCCCGTCAACGATTGGCGAGAGACGCTCGACGACATCGCTCGATCGTCTCAATTGTGGACCCAAGTTCTGGCGTACCCGTGCAAAAACTCGCCTACGATGCGGGCTTCGCTACAACTATCGCCCCCGCCCAACTGGCCGTTTTTGAGATGCTCATCGCGGTACAAGCCGATTGATTTCAGTTCGATTGGACGGATGCACCTCAACGTTCGGGGCCCCTGCGCGCCCTCGACCCAAGCTGGTTCTCCACCAGGAAAACCTCTTCGCTCTGATACAGTGCTCGCGTGCGTGGGCACCGTCGCTAAAGAACCCACGCGCCATGCTACCTGAATCCTTCGGTGTTTTCCTCCTCGTATTTGAAAACTGTTTCACCG
>CAYTFJ010000163.1:0-5368 GCA_964437075.1 uncultured Nannocystaceae bacterium | reverse complement strand
TCCCAATAGGACCACAGTCCTTCTCCGGTAAGCAACTCTCGCCAAATGTCGCTTGTTGAAATCTCGGGTTCATCGAGGTCTGTGTTGACGGTGGCTTCTCCAATTCGGCCTTCAAGGCGAAGTCGACGCTGCGACACGTCCCAAACAAGCCGGATTGAAGCGGAGGGGTCTGTCGCCTCCCCTTTGTCTTCAAGCTGGTCGATGCGGAGCCTCTGCCCGGAACCAGCAGCAGGAACAAGGGGGATTTTCACCTTTTTGCGAAGCCAGTCGGGGAGTTGCTCGAATGGACGATCATTCACTTTGTTGCGATCATTCCCCCAGACTTCGTCATAAGCTGTCGGTTCTGCCCAGGGTTCTACCTTCAAAATTGTCGTCGGTAGCAGCGGATCATCACTTGCCCAGATCGTCCACGCTCCTTTTTCAGGCACAAACACTTCCTCGGTGTCGATGGCTCGTACTCCGTCGTCGGTGAGCACAAATGTGGATCCATTTTTATCGAGCAATCGATAGTTGGTCGCGATGTTGAGAAGACGCTCCGCCACAACTCGGCGAGAACGGGACTCGAAAAACAGATGCTCGGCGATGTCCGCTGCAGAGGACTCTCCACTATCTCGAACACGGGTGAGCAGCGGTATCAGCTCAGCGCGCTTTGAAGCCCTCGCGATCTCTCCGACGACTCGCCAACAACGCACCGAGACCGCACGTCTCAAAACAATGTTGGTCTTCATCTCCGCACCTCCTTGAGGGCCTGGTCCCACGGTTCTAGGCTGGCAAACCCGCCGAGGACGCTCCGCTGCGCCTCCCCCTTCTTCTTTGTTCGGGCGTCGAACATGCCGGTTCGATTGCCAATCACCACGCGTTGATAGCGTGCACGCGTCAGCGCGACGTTGAGGCGATTCGGGCTTTCGAGAAAGCTCGTCGGATGCGGGCTAGCGATGCTGATCAGAACAAGGTCCGCTTCGTGTCCTTGAAATCGATCGATTGTGCAGAGTTCCATGATCAAGTGTGGCTGGTGCCTCGGCCCACGAAAAAAATGACGCATAGCTCGATAGCTCTTCGTCCACGATTGCAGGTGTTTGCGAATCTCCCGCTCCTGCCCGCGGTAGAATGTCAGGATCGCCGCCTCCCATGGACGTCCGTCATTACGGGGGTTGTTGCGCGCCCAATCGTCTAACTTTCGAAGTTCAAGGAGAACTGTGCGGGCCTCATCTTTGTTTGCATTGAAGCGCCGGTTGAAGTGGCCTCGTGTCTCCAACCAGATCGCTCTGTGGCCGTAGCGAGAGTAGCTCCACGCCCGCTTGTCCTTGATATAGTCAGGTGTCACGAGCGCCTCTCCGTTGTAGATGTGATCATGCGAAAAAGCGGCAATGTCGGGATGCATTCGGTGCTGAAAATTGAGGAGCACGTGTCGCTGCAAGAGCATGTGCTTGGGCAACCCGTCCGATAGCGCTGTTCCTTGGTGTTGGTTGTCATCTCGCTCGAAGCCGTAGCGAAGAGATTCGAGGACTGACGGAAGGGCGACACGACGTACACGATTGATCTCTCGCCAAACAGACTCGGTGTTGGCGACAGGGAGGAGGTTCTTGACCTGTTCATGAAGCCGCTCCGCCGTTGTTTGACGTCCTCCCCCATCCACCCCCTCCGCGAATCTTTGCTCATAGAGCCGCGCCAAACGCCAGCCGATCTCTGAAGCCCAATCGGGTTGCTCGTCTTTCGTTTGACCTTCCATACGGAGCCAAGCTGCCGCGCGGCGCCGCAACGTAGGCAGCGAGCCATCGGGGGCCCGCACCGTCGCGGTGTCGAGTGGAAGAATGTCGATGCAACGTTCAAGCTCTTCCTCTAAGCCAACTACAACGCTCGATATCTCCATCGCTTTAGGGTCGGAACCGGCGCGGCAAACATCAACACCTCTCGCTTCACCTTGAGCGAGGTATGCCCTGATCCCGTCAGGACCGGTCGCAACAGCAGCAACTCTACGTTTACGTTGACCTTGGTGCCCTCCGAGGAAGACATCAATGCAGGCGTTTCGTATGTCTTTGTTTTGCAAGCAGGCCTCAATATTGACCGCCATAGCGGCATCATCGACGTAGGGAGACAGTTGCTTAGGATCGCCCACTATAATCCATCGCTTCGCGAGCAGCGCAGGGACCAGGAATTCCTGAAAAGTGGTTTTCGAAGCCTCGTCAACAATCAGAACGTCGAACGCAGCAGTCGTCTGCCCGCCAGCCTTGATATCAGGGTGTTGAAGAATCCCTATGGTAGTGCCGCAAACAAGGTTGGAGGCATCGAGCACCAAGCGCTCAATCGCAGATTTTCCGTGGCTAAGTACCGAGAGGAATGATCGCTGGGACGGGCTTGGCGATGTCTGACGCCGAAGTTCGTTGAGTAGCCGTTCTCGTTCCGTATGGATGAATCGCTCAAGTTGCCAAGGCCGCGCCTTTGCAGAGACGTTGCGCCGATCTCCGATACGGACAGGGATGACGAGATCGCGGTGATCATTGTGCTCATCCATGAGACGCTCGAGCACGTTATCGACGGCGACATGAGTTGAGGCGCAGAGCAGAACTCTCTTTCCTTGTTTTACCAATTGGAGCACCAACTCGCAGATGGCCGTTGTCTTGCCGGAACCAGGTGGTCCTTCGAGGAAAGCGAAGTCATGCGTGGCGAGTGCGACTTCCACAAATTTTCGCTGATCGTCGGTGCCCGGCCGGTCCTCGTTCGTTAACTCCATCCAGTCCTTATCGTCGAGAGGTTCGGTGAGTACGGTCGGCCAGTTCGCATGATCGTTCGCCTCGAAGAGCCTGAGCAGGGGTAAGTGGCTAGTTTCAGGTTCGTTCTGTAAGGCCTTGATCGCCTTGATCTGGCAGCAGAGGGGCCAGGTGTTCGGACGTAAAAGCAACTCTGGAGCTGTCGGCCGGTGTTCGAGGAGCAGTTGGTTGTTCTCTGGATCTCTATCGAGAACCTTGATGCTGCGATCTTTTATGAAGAAGTGCTGAACATTACCTCGCCGTGGCCCATCCATTTGCTCATCTGAATTGCCGACTTCATAGATTTGGACATTATTCTCGTCGAGGAAGTCACGAAAGGTAGTATCTGGTTCGTTCGGGCGATCTGCAGGCTCGGTGAGCTGAATCCAAACGCCATCGCACGTCTGATTATCATCGCCGTTTTCCTCAATAGGGCTTGAGCCTTCCTTCCATGCTAGCCGCTTAACTGCGGCATCACTCTCCATGTACTTCTTGGTTTTTTGAAGGAAGTCATAGAACGTCTTTAGCCCGAAGAATGCCTTTTTCATCAGCACATCGGGACGGTGGGCTGTCAGGTTTTGATAGTGAAGCAGTGCCATTATTAGGTCTTTCTAGGTTATGGGCCGCATCCTAATAGCGGCCTGTGTGCACTACTATAAATGCTAGTTTTGTGCCACCGACCTTTGGCCCGTGATATTTCGACGTTGGTAGGGTGTTTTTGATTCAAAGGTCGTCTTTGCACGGGTGGTCTTGCCCGTTAAAGGGTCAATTTACCCTCCAGCGATGACTTCTAAATCTCGGGGGCAAAGAGTTCAGCCACCCTCACCTCTCCAGCTTCCAGGAGGAAGGCGTGGAGGGATCGTCGGAGCAACTCCATGCGGCTCTTCATCTCCATCCGCTCGCGGGCTTCGTCGAGTTGGATGACCAGGTCGGCTTCGATGCGGAGGGGGAGGACTTTGTAGTCGCGTTCGATGCCGTCGCTGCGTCGTCCCTTGATCGGCCCGACTGGGATGCGGCCTTTTTGGGCCTGGGTTATTTTCCACATGATGTAGCGGCGGTTGTTCGAAGATGTGGGCCTGCCGACTGTCTCCAGGTAGCGGGCCTGAAGTTCTTCTACGGTCAGCTTGGTGAGCTTGGGCTCGGTGGGAGTTGTTGATTCCTCGGGCTCGGCGGTGGTCTCGATCTCGGGCGGGCCTTGGGTTGGCGACTCGATCGGTGCTTCTTGCGTAGCTTTTTGCTCCAGGGCGGCGAGGATCCTTCTGATGAGGAAGGTCTTGTTGGGGGCCTTAGTCTCTTCGCCGAGGACTTCTGCGTAGCGGGCCTGGAGTTCGGGCAGGCGCATTTTCTGGAGTGTTACCATCTCGTCTTGGGTTTGCGTTTTCATTTTGTTTCTCCTCATTGTTGTTGACCCGGCCCCCGCCGGACCTGCCGGCGAGGTTACCGGGCGGGTTTGATCAGTCGCTGCTCTTGGCCAACTTTTTGAAGCAGGCCAGATCCCCGGCCAAGGGGTCGCTGGTCACCCAGCTGAAGCGGCCTTCTTTTTCGATCCATGGCGCGACCTCGATCCGATCGTTGGCGGTGACGCCGCCGGCGCGTTCGAGGTCGAGGTCGTCGGTGATGTGATCGTGGTCTGGGCCGTCCACGTCCAGGTCGGGGTCGGCGGCGTTCTTGAGGATCGCTACGATGCGGACCTTGTAGCCTTTCATGTAGCGGTGTTCGTCGCCGTGGTAGGTCGTTACTTTTCCTATTGTTTTCTTCATGGTGGTGCTCCTTTGGCGTTTTGTTTTGCGTTGCATCGTGTGTACATACAGGCGGGTTCTCGCCGACACATCAAGGGCTTTCTGCAAGTAAAAATCGTTTATTTACGGTGGGTTGAAACAGACGAGATATTGCTGTCTTGTGGACGAAAGATGGGTCAGGCGGCGGCGTCTTTGGAGATGTTTGAGATGGCCTCCTTGAGGGCGACCAGGGCTGCCTCGACCTTGACTGTGGCGGCGGTTTGCGCCTCGGAGAGGGCGGCGACGCGGTTGAAGAGCTCGCGCATCTGGCGACCCTTCTTCTCGTTGGTGAACCAGAAGGCCCAGCCCAGGATGGCGACGAGGCCGTAGGGACCGGAGGCTGAGAGAATCTCTGCAATGGGGTGGATGGCTGTTGGTTCCATGATTGGCTCCTATTTGTTAATGAGGCAGCGGAGATCCACTTTGCGAATCTTGCCGGTGGCGCGGCGGATAGCCTCGGCATACGCGTCTTCGGGGTTGAGGCCCGCTTCGAGGCGCAGCCATGAGTACAAAATCAGCCAGGCGCCGTCGGCGTGACCAAAGGCGGTGTGCGGGTAAATTCCGGGTTTGGGTAGGCGCGCGTTCCAGACGCGGCCCATTGCCAGTTGTTCCTTGCGCAGGCTGATCCAGCGACGGGGGATCTTTAGGCAAACGGCTTCATCGGATGTCAACCACGCGGTGAGCTTCGCGTTGGCTTCGGCCTGTTGGATAGTTGGAATTACGTACTGCTTTTTGTGCGCCCAGCGAGCGTCAATCACCTGTTTCCACGGGTGATCGCCTCGCAGGTATTTGGGGTAGTACGGTTGCACGACCTCGATACCGACCGACCGTTTGTTGTGGGGT
>CAYTFJ010000162.1:0-5375 GCA_964437075.1 uncultured Nannocystaceae bacterium | reverse complement strand
GGCCCGCAAGGCACACCGTCGCTTCTGAAAATCGGTCCTGGTGATGCGAAGCCCATTGAGGTGCGAGGGGGCATTCTCAAGGTGATGTTCAAGCCCGATGGGGGCACCGAGACGAGTCGCATAGAGAATTTTGTGACAACGACTACGCGCGAAACCCTTCGAGGTCACTTACGGGATCGCAAGGACCAGTTCTACCGAGCAATGCGCGGCGAGGGGTTCGAGCCTGTTGAGTTCCTCGATCGCGCTTCGGATACATACTCGCCAGGAGATCATGATTTCGTCTTCGCCGTCCTCAGTGGTGCCGTAGGGATCGACGAGGAAGCATTGAGCTGGGAGCAGGTGCGAGAGTTTCGCAAGGACATTGATGCGTTTGATGACTACCGCCGGCTTGTTGAATGGTTCGACGAAGACATTGAGGGTGCTGGCCAGCGCCAGGCTGAAGACAAGCTAATTGGGACCTGTGAGCGAGCTGGTGTTGCGTTGAAAAAACATGGTGTGAAGACGGCGATTGGGGTCCTGGGGATCGTGATTCCGACTTCTCTGGGGACCGTGCTTGCAGAGACCTTCGCACCTGGAAGCGCTCTGCTCTCGATGGCTGGTGGTGCAGGTGGGGTCGAGCTGCTTCTGTACAAGGCACGATTGGAGAAGAAGGAGATGCTGATGAAAGGTCCTCTCGCAACGGAAGGTCGGCAGCCCGATCAAGAAAGTCACCACCGACGGGGCCTACGACCATCGCAAGGTCTGGCAAGTCATCGACGAACTGGGAGCGCACGGAATCATCCCGTTACATCGGCGAGCGACACTGAGAAACGACTCGTCGGCGAAGGATCGCAATCGTCATCTTCGACGTATTCGAAAGGTTGGACGGGCGCAATGGCGACGAGATTCAGGTCAACACAAGCAAGCGAAGGTCGAGAACGCCATCGGTCGATTCAAGAAGATTCTGGGGCCATCACTCCGGGCTCGGTGTCCTGGGGACAGCGGGCGGAGGTGATGATGGGTGTCGAGATCTTGAACCGGATGTTGGAACTTGGGGCTCCACGATCGGTCCCGATCGTAAGCTGACCGGTCTAAATCTAGATTCGGTGCGGACTGGATCTGATTGATGCACCAACGCCCCCTCCGATGGGGCTTTGACCAGGGACAGCGCAGGCGCCTTCGGCGGACTCCACTGAACTTACTCTAGTCTCCGGAATCCTCACTTCCGGCGCTTGGCGCCGCCGACTGACGTAGGTACTGGGAAGCCCACGAAAGGCCCTCCGTGGGCTTCGGAGGGACGATTGGCCGGTCATCGAGTGACGTCGTACACTGGTTGTCGATGGGTGCTGAGGCGAAGAAGATTTTTGAACAGGCTCTTGCTCTTCCCGATGAGGAGCGGGCCGCCTTGGCCGACGCGTTGAATGAAGTCCTTGGGGTGGATGAGGAGGAACTAAGCCCAGAATGGAAAGCCGAAATCTCCCGCCGTATTGAAGCTGCTGAACAGGGTGAATCTCAGATTCTTCCTGGTGCTGAAGTTGAAGCCCGTGTCCGTGCTCGGCTCGTCGGTCTCTAGTGCGCCTACCCTTTGAATCGGCGGCCGCTGCAGAGCTTGAAGATGCGGCGACTTGGTACGAACGCGAACGGCGAGGTTACGGCGGACGATTCGTCGACGAGGTTGCCCGAGTCGTCAACCGAGCCGCTGAACTGCCGCAGAGTGGAAAAGCCATTCCTGGTTTGGGTCCAGAGCGAGATGTCAGACGGTTCGTAGTCCGACGTTTCCCCTATTCCATTGTGGTCTCGCTCGTCGCCGGGGAGCGGACAGTTGTCGCGGTCGCCCATGCTAGGCGTGCGCCCGGCTACTGGCGTGACCGTTTGTCTACTGGTTGATGGGCGACCTGTCCCAAAACTCGAACGGCCCGAAATCTCGCAGCTGTGACCCATGGCAGGCCAACGAGGATTCGAGAAAGAACGCGTCGAACGCGTTGTTTCCGAAAGTGATGGCCGTGGATCGGCGTTGGTGCACGAATACCAGCAGAGCCTGCTCGTTGCCGCCAACCGCATTCGGCGCCATGATCTAGGATGGCCTCGCGCTCGAAGATCCATCCCAGCTACAAAACCAGATACCGGGTCACCAACTGACCCGACTACGACAAAGGCCTCGTGGAGCGTGGCAGCCTCACCGTTTGGCCCTCGCCGGATGCTCTTCGCTCTTGGACGCCTCGCAAGAACGGGCGCCGTGGTGGCCAGCGACGCTACTCAGACGACGCCATTGCCCTCGCCCTCCAACTCCGTCTCGTCTTCAATCTTCCGTGGCGGCAAACCGAAGGTTTGCTGCGATCTCTGTTCGTGTTGCTCAAGGTCGAGCTCGATGCCCCGGACCGGACCACACCACACCACACTTTCCCGACGTTCTCGCGCCCTGCGTATCAAGCCTAGCACCGCGCCAGGCTCAAAGCCTATACACCTGATCATCGATGCCACGGGGCTCAAGGTCTTCGGCCAGGGCGAGTGGGCACGCGCCAAACATGGCTCCCAGCGTGCTCATGCAGGTTGGCGCAAGCTCCACCTTGGCATCGATGCCAAGGGCATCATCGCCACCGCCGAGCTGACAGACAATGATGTTGCCGATGCGACCGCGTTCCCTGGCCTCGTTCGAAAGGTCAAGAATCCGATCCGGAAGGTGACAACAGATGGCAGCTACGACCGCCGCAAGGTCTGGCAAGTGCTCGACGACCTCGGGGCTCGCGGCGTGATCCCTCTTCGTCGCGGAGCCGTACTTCGGGACGAACCTTCTGCGAAGGACCGGAACCGCCATCTTCGGCGGATACACAAGGTGGGGCGCGCTCGATGGCGACAAGACTCCGGCCAGCACAAGCAGGCGAAAGTTGAGAACGCCATCGGCCGATACAAGAAAACCTTCGGTCCGTCGCTCCGGGCTCGATGTCCTGATGGGCAGCGAGCGGAGGCGATGATGGGAGTTGTGATCTTGAATCGGATGTTGGAACTCGGAGCACCGAGATCCGTGCCGATTGAAAAGTGACCAACGGCCGCCCAGGACAGATCTCGTCTCATCTAGATTGCTGCACCAAAGCCGGTCGCTGACCCCGCCTTGCCTCGTGCCGAGTTGTGGCGCTGCCGGCTAGCGGCGTTGACTTTTCGGGCCACTCGTGCTTGCTCTGTCAAGGCAGCGACGCGCCCGCATGCGACGCGCCACCGTGCTCGAACAGACAAGCAAACCGGCACAGACCGCCCCCCCCCGATGGCGACCATACAACCGATGACTGACTGGAACGTCCGACAACTCGATGACTTGAGCGGCAAGCGATACTTGATCACAGGCGGTAACGCCGGCATCGGGTACGAAGCAGCAACCCATCTCCGACGGGCCAACGCCGACGTATTCATCGCGGCACGCTCGCTCTTGAGAGGCACTGAATCTGCAACGCGCCTCAGCCGGGTCGAGGGTTCCGGGCTTTTGGAAGTCATCCAGCTCGATCTGGCGAGCGTCGAGTCGATTCACGACGCGAACGACGCGATTCGCCAGCACGTCGACGGACTCGACGCAGTGATCAACAACGCCGGCGTCATGGAAACACCTCAACTGCAGACCGCCGACGGCTTCGAGTTGCAGTTCGGCACGAACTACCTCGGCCACTTCCTGTTGAACCATCTGCTCTTTGACCTCGTCACGGCTCGTTCAGGGCGCATCGTGCCGGTGAGCTCGATCGCGCATCTGAAAGCCGACGGCATCAACTTCGCCGACCCCATGTTCACCAATGACTACTCACCAAGCATTGCATACGGCCAAAGCAAGCTCGCGTGCCTGATGTACGGCCTCGAACTCGCACGCCGACTTGACGCTGCAGATTCGCATGTGATCTGCGCGATCGCTCACCCCGGCTTCTCCGCGACGAACCTGACGAACTCCGGGCCTACCGGATTCGCAAAACTATTATACAAGATCCTGACCCCGCTCATGGCCCAACCCGCATCTGCTGGCGCCGTGCCAGAAGTACTCGCCGCCGCAGGTAACGAGGCACGAAACGGCGGCTACTACGGGCCAACCAAACGAGGAGACACTCGCGGACCCATTGGTGAAAGCCTCGTGTCCAACGCGGCGCGGGACCAAAATGCCTCAGCCCGCCTCTGGTCACTCAGCGAAGAGCTTCTCGGCATTAGTTGGACACTTAGTTGACCTCGGAGCCGCTCGGTTCCACGTCCTGTTCCATTTCCCAAACGGTTGCCTCAGCACCGGATCCGAGGTTACCTGTCCGCGAACGCGACAACAAAACCCGCGCCCTGGATCGACATTCCCGCCAAACAGATCGCAAACCACGCTCGCCCCGGTGATTTTCAGGCGACCAACTCTCTTCCCCTCGCCTTCCCTCAGATCGCAGCCACAACTGTCCGTCCCGCGACCCGAGTCCGACCTTCCTCCCCCTCCCCCCTCAGTCGCTACGCGGCGTCGCGGTAGTAGTACCGAAGCAGCCGGCCAAGTCGTTCTCGGCAACGGATCGACCCGGCATCATTCGTTGCTGCTGCGGCGGCGGGCTCGATCAAACGATTCCCCAGCCCCTGATGTGGCCGCTCTTCATGGTAGTGCCGGATGAACTCTTGGACCGAGTGACGGAGGTGCTTCTCGCCAGGCATTCTGACTTTATCGAGAGAACGAATCGTTCCGCGAACGCATTCAAATCCGGCGATTTCGCCGGCAGCGTAAGGACCTTCACTCCCTCATCTTTGAACCGGCCGTTGATGTCCTTGCTGAAGATCGGGTCTCGGTCGAGGATCAGATACTTCGTGTCCCGCAGGAAACCATCAACCGGGTCCGTCAAGTCCAGGACGCGCTGCTTCATCCAATGCGCATCGGGGTTGTGCACGATGCCCGCGAGGTACACTCGGCGAGTCGCTATATCGATGAAGAAGAGCACGTGGTAGCGCACGAGGCCGAATGCCGTCAGCACTTCCACGGTGAAGAAGTCCGCTGCGAAGACATGGCCGAAGTTCGCCTTCATGAAGTCCGACCCCCGCATCCCTCGATGCGGCACAGGCTCAATCCCATTGCGTACCAAGATGCGCGCGATGGTCGAGCGCGAGACCTTGAGACCGAGTCGCTTGAGTCCGCCAAGAATTCTGGTGTCGCCCCAAGTTGGGTTCTCGGTGGCCATCTCCACAACCAGCTTCTCGATCTCCGCGTGGGTCCGAGGACGACCGGGCTTGCGAGTCTTCGCGGTGTATTTCGCGGCGACCCACTGGCGATACCAAGCGAGCAAGGTCTCCGGCGTGACGATGGTATCGAGCTCGCTGAGAACTTTCCGACCGAGAACTTTGGCGACCTTTCCAAGGCGAATGCGCTGGGGGTCGGTGAAAATGATACGACGGTCGCCAAGGTGCTC
>CAYTFJ010000161.1:0-5392 GCA_964437075.1 uncultured Nannocystaceae bacterium | reverse complement strand
TTCGCGATCAGGCGCTCGGTGGACGAATTAAGATTTTATCCACGGGCTGCTAGTGCCCACACTCCTCGCCCCCGCATAGGCACTCTGTTCGCTGAAACCACGGTCTCTCTACCGTGGTAGGGTCGTGTCCGATGTCCTACCGCATCGAGATTTCGCGTATCCAAGTCACTCTGGTCTCGACAAGAGGTGGCCGCCAGCGGGTTGACGTATTTTTACGCGTCAAGCACGCGCACGCACACGAGCGAGAGTCCCTCGGAGATCGTCTCAACGACCCTGAAACCCTCTTCATTCCGCTCGAGATCGAAGAGCGCATGGAGCTCTTTGCCATCTCGAGCATCACCTACATCGAAGTCTCTCGGGAGCTTCCCGAAGTCGATCGCATCGCCAGTCTGGGTGGGTGGCGCGAGCCCGCGACCGTCGTACTCAACGATGGGCATGCGCTCGAAGGCGATCTCGTCTATCTCCTGCCGCACGGGAGGCAACGAGTGTCCGACCTTCTCAATCACGGAAGGCAATTTATACTCCTGTATGACGGCGAATGCAGCCGCTACATCAACCGCGACGCAATCACCCGCGTACGTACCGGACTCGACGACCAACTCCCCGAGAGCCACGCCTGACTCTATGGCGCTGCGGGGTGAGAGTAGTCATCGTCGTCAAACGATTGAAGGATACGAATATTCGCCATCATACTGTGTTGGATGTTGTCGCAACGAATCGAGTTATCGTAGACCGTGGTTCGAAGCCCTCCCACCACATATTTTTTGTGCTTAACATAAAATGTGTCGACTTCATCGACATATTGAATCTGCATGATACTTCGCAACCCGCGAACCAAAGCGATCCGATAGGCCTCGCTTCGCTTGGTATCAGCCGTCGCTACGGCAAGTCGATAGGCATCGATAAGTCCCTCCATATACACCCCGGTTGCGGACGCGTGCGGCGGGCCAAACGGTCTATCCGGGGCATAAAAACGACCGCGGGTATCGTCATATGTAAGTCCGTCCCACTGCTGAACTCCAAGCAACCAATCGTTCATCGTGAAGACAAAGTCCTTGAGTCGATCGTCCTTCGTGATTTTCCAGACTTGGTAGTAAGCCTGTGTGTGCCACGGAACGAAGGCCGGATTACGAACATGCGGCTGCATGTGCCACTCCCTATAGAAATCAAACGAGAGCATAAAACGTCGTAAGAGCTCGGGGTCGCGCTCCTTCTCATACAGATCCGCCCATAAGAACAAGGCCTCGCCAGGATAGAAATTTGGTTGAGGACGAACCCCCTCGGGCTTCTTAAAGAATGTCGTAAACTCACCGTTCTCGTGCCACAAAGAATCGATGGTCCTGCGCATTGCCGTCTCTTGACCAGACCATTTTTCGCGTTTGGGGTGATTTACGATGGAGTACACTGCCAACGCCAACGCCCCTAGCTTCACCCGTTCACGCAACTCGATCAGCCCAAAGGCTCCTTCGCGGTGATAGAAGTGCTCGAGGTTGTAGTCAATGTTTTGTTCTGCGGCCTCCCAAATTTTCGGGTCGTCCCGATCGTCGGCAAGGCGTCCCAAGGCAACGGTGGCCATCCACTGTCGAATCATGTTGTTCTTCGACGGTGGTGCTTCACGTCCTTGGCTCGGCCAATATAGATAGGTCATACGGCCGTCCTTGTGGACGTTGTTCATCAACCACTGCGCCTGCAAGTCGACCAGTTGGGTCGTCGAGTCCGAGGTCACATCTTCGATCGCCACGTAGTTGTTTCCACGATCCATCAGTCTCGCCGACGGTTCTTCGCCAAGGCTGACGAGAATCTGATCGGCCTCAAAGGTCCTAATCTCAGCCTTCATCATGGCATCTTTGTCGACCCGCCAGTCCTTGGCCATGATCTCAAGCTGGCGCTCGACCTTACGGTTCTGGGCTAAAGACTGGGTCGGACTCTGAATTTTCCGTTTGTCGCCGAGCCGAACTTCGAGCCCTCGCACACCACGGTGAACATTCGAAAAAATCCGACGACGGTCGCTCTCCACCTCAAGGCTATAATCGCGGAAGGTATGCGCAAGATTGATCTCGAAGCTATCGATGGCGGCTTCAGTCGCTCCGAGCGCCTCACGACCTTTCTTGAGCGCGGCGGCAAGCGCTTCGGCGACGTTTCCTTCGAACGACCAGGTCTGGTAGCGACGCGATCCCTGGCTGCGAAAAGCCACATAGACCGCCTGGGCAGGCTCTTCGAGCCGTGCAAGAGAATGCTCGATCTCACTCTCCCCCTTCCAAGTCGCGCTCACATAGGCGGCTAAGGCGGCCATGTCCCGCGGCTCCAAGGGACGTTCGACGACCGTCCCCTTGGTCGCAATTTTCTCCGGAAGTGCGTCCTGGGCCGTCCTCGACAGCGGAGCAAAGTGCCAGCCAAGCCCGACCATGACCGGGAGAACGAGAAGAACAAGCCAGTTGAGCGGACCTCGCTTACGGTCGTCCCCGTGACAGGCCCCCTCGCTCACGGTCCGCGGTTGTGCCGTGTTCTCTTGTGCGCTGTCCTCGACCATGCGGGCCGATGGTATCAGTGTCCACCGAAAAAATTGGGGACCATGCACCAAAGCAGCGCGCAACCCAGCCCAGCCAAACACAGCGGGGCCAACACGGCCCCCCACGCGCGTCGCGGATCGCCATCGCCTCCGCGTGTTTTTCGAGGGGGCGCCCCCAGCCACGCAATACCCTGCAATAGCCCTACCAGACTGAGCAGCACGAGCACGATCGGCACACGGCAGGCTACCACGAATGCCAAGTTGGCGGTCGGGCACAGCCCAGGTAGAATCCCCCGCAGGTGATCTCTCCTCACACTCAGGAGCTTGACTGGCTCACGGCGGCGGCTCTTGGCGCGATTCAAGGGATCGCAGAGTTTCTGCCGATCTCCTCCTCGGGCCATCTGTCCCTCGCTCAGTCCTGGCTGGGCCTCGACCCCGCGATCGCCGGTCACCGATTTAATATCGTGCTGCACGCCGGTACGCTCGCGGCTGTATTGTGGGTCTTTCGGAGCGACCTATTCGAGCTGATTCGAAGCCTGTTCCAGCCCGTAGACCGGGGCCCACACGTTCGCCCGGCTCGTCGCACGTTTTCCGCGCTCGTCCTCGCTACGTTGCCGCTGGGCCTCGTCCTCGTTCCGGGGGTAGAAGACCTGCTTGTCGCCATGGAAAGCCGGCCTCGATGGGTCGGGGTCGCGCTCCTGGTCACCGCGGCGGTTCTATTTTTTAGCCATCGAAAACAACCCCCAAACGATCTTCGTAGTTCCCCACCGTCGCTCCTACACAGCGTGCTCATCGGCGTCGCGCAGATGATTTCGGTCGCTCCAGGCATTTCCCGCAGCGGTTCAACGATCGCCGCGGGCCTCGCGCTCGGCATGGGGCGAGCTCGGGCCGCGCGTTTTTCGTTCTTGCTAAGTATCCCTGCCATCGGTGGCGCATCGGCAAAAGAACTGCTCTCGATCATTTCCGACGAGGGCTCAGCACCGGTCGACACTGGTGTGTTCGCTATCGGTTTTTTTGTCAGTCTCGGCACGGGGCTGTTTGCACTACGGAGCCTTCTCAAGCTCATTGAGCGCGTCGGGATGCTACCTTTTGTCCCCTACCTCATTGCGGTTGGCCTGACCTCGATACTCCTCTCGTGAGCGCCGAGAACAAAATGCGGTTAGCATGGGCCGATGACGAGCCCGCAGGCGACTTCTTCAGTTCCACGTCGAGTTGCGGTGATCATGGCTGGCGGCGCAGGGAGCCGTCTCTGGCCTGCATCGACCCGTGAGCACCCCAAGCAGGTCCTGCACGGGTTACCTCGGCCGGGGCAGACGCTGGTCGGCGAGACCGTCGCTCGGATTCAAAGCGACATCTCCCCGCGCGACACTTTTCTAGTCACGACCCACGCGCAGCTTGATGCTCTACGCGCCTGCCTGCCGCAAATTCCCGCCACAAATTTTATCGTCGAACCCGAAGGAAAAAATACTGCGCCTTGTGTCGCGCTGATGCTCCGACATCTTCGCCATCTCTATGCAAATGATTCTTCTCCGACGACCGTAATGATCTTGCCGGCCGATCATCACATAGCGAACCCCAACCGTTTTCGAGAACAACTTCGCATCGCCTGCGGCCACGCAGAATCTGCCCGCTGCATCGTCACGCTAGGCATCACCCCAACTCGCCCCGATACCGGCTATGGCTACATCGAACGTGAATCGACAGCCTTGACCGCGCTCGCCCTCCCCGACGTCGCGGCCCCCGGCCCCGTCTACCGCGCGACCCGATTTGTCGAGAAACCGAACGCCGAGTGTGCCCGCGCATACCTGGCTACCGGCGCCTATCTATGGAATGCGGGCATCTTTATCGCCCCACTCGCTCGTCTCTGCGACGAGTTCTCGGCCCACTGCCAGTCAATGTGGACCGCGCTCGCATGTTTCCAAAATCCCGAACAACTCGCTCGCGCCTACGCCATCATCGAGTCCCAACCGATCGATGTGGCAATCATGGAGAAGCAAACTGATCTAAGAGTCGTGCCAACCGATGTGGGATGGAATGACCTCGGCAGTTGGAAAACCATCGCCGAGATTCTTGAACATGATGCATCGGGGAACGCGATTGCCACCCAGGGGCAACGGGTCGCTCTCGTCGACAGCAGAGAATGCCTCGTGTGGAGCGACGCTGGCCCTATCGGAGTGCTCGGGATGACGGGCATCGCCGTCATCCAGTCCGAAGGCCGAACGCTCGTCTGTCCCCTCGACCGTGCACAAGAAGTAAAAGCCATCGCCTCCGCCCTGGCGACGGGCAAAAACGACTAGGATCCAGACTTTTTTGCTCTACCGCCGACTCTTCGATGCCCTAGTCATCGGAGCCATATTCATCGGAGCCATATTCATCGGAGCCATACTCATCGGAGCCATACTCCGTCTCCGTCTCCATTGGCCCATTCATAGTCAACACGAACGACGCCCCCCCCTCCGGGAGGTCGGTCGTCGAATCCAGCGCACCCGCTACGACCGCGTTTGAGGTTACTTCAACCAGCAAACAAGGTCCGACCGCATCGAGCACGGTCCCCGTAGAGACGCCCCATGCCGATCCGTACCGGCCCTCAAATTCGTCATCGTATCTCCAGTCCCATGTGGAGTCCGCGACGAAATCCGTCACAAGTCGGTCTTCGAACACGATGGACATCGTGGTGCTAGTCAATCCAACCGAATTCATCGAGGCTCCCCCTCCATAACGATGATTCAAGTAGATATTAATCTCGTTGGGTCCAGTGACATCAGCGCCACTCCATTCAGACCGGTACTCTGTCGCACTCAAGAACGAATCCGGGACAATCTCCCAACAATCATACGGAGCACCTTCCCAAAAATCATCATCGTAAAAATCGACGACGCCATC
>CAYTFJ010000160.1:0-5415 GCA_964437075.1 uncultured Nannocystaceae bacterium | reverse complement strand
TCCGTCTCCGTCTCCGTCTCCGTCTCCGTCTCCGTCTCCGTCTCCGTCTCCACCGCTATCATCGGACGCCGCGGGCGTCGCGCCGTCGGTCGCACCGATCGCATCGTCCTCGGCTTCAGTTGCGCACCCCGCGGCAACGAAGGCCAAAAGGGAAAAGGGAATACCGATCTTGCTCCTGAAATAGCGTTTATTCATTTGATTTCATCCATTGTGGAGGCCATGGCCCGTCCCAGCACAGAATCTGTTGGGGCCTGACAACCGCCTAATGGCCGCCGGTCCCCCGGTTCATTTCGACCCACAGATCAAAAAGCAATATCGAACAATGCGTTGATGTCGCATTGTTCTGATTTTCTCACTTCTCTCGCGCACATCGAACTGGTTTGAGCGAAGATATGTTTGTGCCCGTGCCTCGCCAACCCCGCGATCCTTCCCCCGGGGATCGCGTCGGCCGATACACGATTCAAGAGCGACTCGGCTCGGGGGCGATGGGCGTTGTTTGCGCCGCGATTGATGAGCGGCTGGGCAGGCGAGTTGCTCTCAAATTTCTTGCGGGCGACACCGGATCGGCACGGCACCAGCAAGTCCGAAACGATCGTCTTTTGCGCGAGGCCCAGGCCCTCGCTAGGTTGTCACATCCCAATATTGTGACCGTATTCGACGTGGGGAGCCTCGCCGGACGTGTTTTCATGGCCATGGAGCTGATCGACGGCCTCACCGTCCGCGACTGGCTTCGACTCCGACCCCGGGAGCCGGAAGAGGTCCTTGGTATCTTTATTCTGGCAGGTCGAGGATTGGCGGCGGCACACCGTCAAGGCCTGATCCATCGCGACGTAAAACCTGAAAATATCATGGTCGACCTCGAGGGTCGCGTCGCCGTCACCGACTTTGGGGTGGTCGGGACCTCGACCCCGCCAGAAGTCGACGCTCCGTTCTTCATTGAAAGGGACGCCGAAGCCGAAAGAGAGAGGGACGACCATGCTTTGGATCCTCCAAGATCGGTGCTCACGCGACCCGGGGCCGTACCAGGAACACCCGCCTATATGGCGCCCGAACACAGACTCGGTCTCTCGGTGACCCCGCAAAGCGACCAATATAGTTTTTGTGCGAGCCTATTCGAAGCTCTTATCGGCGTGATTCCAGCTGGAGAATCCGACGCTCATCAACTTTATCTAGAGAGCGACGGAGGAGACCTGGGCTCCGGTTCGCGGCACCCCCTCCCCAAGACGATCGCGGCGGTGGTCGCTCATGGCCTGGCGGCGAACCCTGATCTTCGTTTTCCCGATATGGACGCACTCGTCGAAGCGCTAACGACTGAGCTGGCCCGCTTTCAGCGACGACAACAAAGATGGCGCATGAGGCTTACGCTCGCTACCGGCGCGGTGGCCTTTGCGGGCCTCGCCAGCTGGGGACTCTTCAACCTTCCATCACCCTGCAAAAGCGGCGAGCAGGCCGTAGAAGCAATGTGGAGCGGACCCCAACGGCTACAGATCGAATCGAAGGTTCAATCAAGTGCGACCCCCCACGCACAAGACACCTGGAGCCTCCTCAAAAATAAGCTGGCGGCCTATGCCAACCGCTGGCAGCACGAATACGAACAGGCCTGCGAAGCCACCATGGTCCGCCATGAGCAATCGACAGAGCTCATGGATCGCCGCATGGCATGCCTTCGGACCCAGCTTGTGCATGTGCGCGCCTCGCTCGAGCTTCTTTCGCGCGGTCAGAGCGAGACTCTGGCCCTCCGGATGCACGAGACCGATGATGCGCTTGACCAACTGGAAGACTGCACCGACGAGCAACGGCTCCTCGACGGTCAACCTCCGCCCAGCAACAACATCGTCGCGGAAGTGGAGGAACTCGAGTCCTCTCTCGCCCAAATACGAGCCCTCAACACTGCAGGTGAATATGAACACGCCTTGGGACAGGCGCGATACACCCTTCGTCGGGCACGCCATCTGGGATACGCTCCCGTAATCACCGCGGCAACCTACGCCGCGGGCACCCTGCATTCCAAGCTCGAGGACTATCCAAGCTCGGTACCCTTGCTCGAAGAGAGTTTCGCTCTGGCCTACGCGATTGGCGCTGACCGAATTGCGGTCGATGCCAAAATCGCGCTGCTTGTCGTTACGGGTCTGCTTCAGAGCGAGTTCGAGCGAGGTATGGCCCATGCATCCACCGCGCGAGCCGGGCTCGTCAGACTCGGTGGCGACCCGCGGCGACGCGCTCAGCTCGAATCTGGAATCGCCGCCATCAACGCAGCAAGGGGCGAGCTCGATGCCGCGGAAGATGGCTACCGCCGCGTTCTCGCCCTGCAAGAGCAATATGCGGGTCCCGAGCATCTTGAAGTCGCGTACACGCTCGGAAATCTCGGAGTCCTCCTCCAAGAACGAGGATACAACGATGAGGCGTTGCAGCTGCTTCGGCGCCAGCTCTCTATTCTAGACAAAATCGTGGGCAAGAATCATCCAACCTTCGGTCGAGCAAATGCGGACCTAGGAACCGCACTCGCTGCTGTCGGACAACACATGGCTGCCCGCAACCACTTTCAACGGGCCCTTCGAATCTACGCTCGCTCATCTTCGTCGCTACCGAGTTACGAGGGAAACGTTTGGGCGAAGCTTGGCACTCTCGCGCTGTCGCAGAACGAACCCGAACAAGCGGAGTCCATGCTGACACGAGCGCTGGAACGATTGCTCCAGACAGCCTCCGGGCCAGATCCGACGCTGGCGGCCATCAAAATCGACCTCGCGCAAGCTCTGCTCCAAACAACAAAGTTCGACCGAGCTCTCGAAAAAATTGACAGTGCGATCACCGATCTCGAATCAATTTTCGGAACCGTCGGGCCGCAGTTGTCCGGAGCTCTCGTGCTGCGCGGAGAAATTCAGCTCGCACGCGGGCAACTCGCCGAAGCTTGTGAAAACGTCCGCCGAGTGTTGGCCCTCAACGAGCCCCTCAGCCGCAAAAAAACAAACCATGTCGAGCGCTCCTCGTCCCTTCGCCATACCTGCTCCCAACGGTCATCGCTATGACCTCAGACATTCTCAACCACCTGCTCGCCTCGCTCGACCCCACGGGGGAACGGGCCGGTCTCACGACCGCCTTTCGTTCCTACGGCGAGTTTGTGTACCGAGTACTCTCGAGCTACGGAGTCGACGCGTCCGCGCGGGACGACTGCGTGCAAGAAGTCTTTATCGTCGCGTTGCGGCGATGGGATAACTACGATCCCAAGTCGTCCCTACGTTCGTGGCTCTACGGAATCTCTCGCAAGGTAGCGAGCGACTACCGACGCAGCCGGCAACGGAGGCGCGTTCGTGAAGAAGATGGGCTGCGACCGCAGACTCGCCCGGGAGCCGAGGATGCCGTCGCCTCGCTTGAGGCGGCTCGCTTTGTCCACGATTTTTGCCAGTCTCTGGACGACGATCTTCGCGACATTTTTGTGGCCATCGAGCTTGAGAGCCTCTCGGCTCAAGAAACAGCGCAGTCTCTCAGCGTGAACGTCAACACCGTCTATACTCGGCTACGAAAGGTTCGCAAACTCTTTGACCGGACGATCGACGCCAGAAAACAGCAAGATCCTCATTTCCAAGACCCTGCCATCCCTCCCCACGCGGGAGCAAAAAATTCCTAGTGAGACACACAAAATGAGCCGCGACGCCGATCAAATCATCCGCTCCGCTCGCAGTCACGTCGTCTCCGAATGGGACGATGAACGGGCCGCGCGGGTGATCGCCGGGGTACACGAACGCCTCGAAACCGACGGGATTTCAACACCGCCGCGACTCACCTTCAGACGCCCCTCTCCGATAAAAGTCGCCGCATCCATCGCGGTGTCTTTTGCCGTCGTCGCAGCCCTTGCGTTGATTTCCGACCATTTGTGGACGCCCGCTGCTGTCGACACATCCCCTCCACCCGCCGGCATACGCGTCCTGACCGCAACCAATCCGCAACGCACACTCGAATTGTCCACGGCCGTAGACCTAGGAATCCGGAGACTTCGCGCCGTCCGATCTAGCCTATCTGACGGACAGTATACGGACGCTATCGACCGGCTGGCTGCCGCAAGCATCACCGAAAAATCCCTATTTTCTGAGGAATTTCTCTATCTTGAGGCTGCTGCGCTGTGTGCGAGAGGTGAGCTTACCCGTGGGCGTGAACGACTCGACTCTTTCCGCCGCCAATTTGGGGCCACCGCCCTGGAGGCCCAGAACCGCTCGTCGTCGAAGCCCCCGTGCCGCGGCTAACTAGTGGAGCCCCGCTTCCGACGCGGGCGCTCCCGTACGTCGGGTCCATGTCTGCGCGTCAACGATTTCCTGACGAAAGGCAGCGTGACAGCCGGTGCACGCCTGAAGTGTATGCGCTGTCGCCCGCAGCACCCCCCCCCCATCTTCTTTCCTCGCCGCGGCACCGATAGCGAGCGCTCGCTCATGAAAATCGAGCGCTCGCGCCGTGAAGCCTTCTGCACCGGCCCCCATGTGTTCACACATCTGTTGCATCGCCGCTGAGGCTTCGATCGCACTCGATGCTTCGCTAATTTTTTCCCAATCCTCGACGCCCAACGCCTCGACAACGCCTTGAATGGCCTCGAGATGCCGCATCATGTTTTGCTTTTGGTGCCAGGCCATCATTGGCCGCAACGGCAATGTCTGGCGTGGATCGAGCGATGCGTACTCGACCATGGCGGCACCGACCGCGTTACCTTTTTCTTCTTGAGGATCCGACGATTCAGCGCTCGAGCGGATGACGGAAGGCGCCCCCGTTGGCAAACAATCGACAGGCTCGGTCGCGCCCTCACCACACGCGCACAACCCTACGAGGAACACATATCCGATGAGAGTTCCCGAAGACCGTACTCTGCGCGCCCGTTGAATTGCCCGCATAATAGGTATGCTGTCTCGCATATCTGTGTGCCGATGTCGACCCGATACCGGTCACGACTCGTTCGCCAACAGACTGGCCATTTGCGCATCATGCACCGAGCAAGCTCCGCGCCGCTCCACGTGGGATGAACATCGTAAATACGACTGGCCGGGACAAAACAACGATACCAAGCGTATCCACCCGAGACACTCAACACCGCGGGTCCGAAGGTACGGCCGAGATCGCAGAGTGTGTCGCTCCCCACACCCACGCCGCTCACTTGTCCCGACCGTAAAATATCACCGTACCCATACATAAAAACTTACCCGATCCCCCGGTTGTCCTTCTTTGCCCAAGAGAAGTCGCTGCATTGGACTCTCGCCGCGTCGGCCCCTAAAATCCGTATATGCCACCGACACAGAACCCTCTTGCCGCTCCTATTATTGCCCTCCTCGCTCTTTGGTCGGTTGCAGGGTGCAGCGAAAAGGGCGACCCGAACTCGACGGAGACCGGTGGCGGCGATGGCGATGGCGACGGCGACGGCGACGGCGACGGCGACGG
>CAYTFJ010000159.1:0-5470 GCA_964437075.1 uncultured Nannocystaceae bacterium | reverse complement strand
GCAAACGGCGGGCTACATGATCGGAATTACACGGAATTTAGATGCGATCGCCCTGGGGTGTAGTAGGGGTTCAATATGGGTTGCCGCACACGATCGACCGCTTTTGTTTTTGGACCTGCGGCGCGGCTCTTGGCCGTGTGGGGGATGGTGGGATGTGGCCAGTCGATGGCCTCCGATGCGTGGTTCTCGGAGGACGACGGGTCAGGCGAAGACGTTGCGCAGGGCTATGTCTGCGACCCCGGGGTGGAGTCCAGCTCTGGGATCGATGTGGAATTTCCTGTAGATCACTACACCTCGGTGGAGGGAGAGCTCTTGTGTCGTTGGATGCGGACCGTTGTGGGCCAAGACGGCAGGGAGGTCGGCTGCGAGAATGGGTCGTCGATGACCGTTGCGGTTCCCGAGGACTGCGTCGAACGGATGACCTCATTCACGAGCTGCGATGTTCCAACCTGTCTGCTCGAGTTTTGCAATGAGGCGGCGAGGCGGGATCCTTGCGATCCCGCCCCCGTTGAGTGCTTGTCGCTCGACGATTGCAGCTGAGGTCTCGTCGCGGCTTATGACCCGTGGTGGTTGCTAGTAGACGTCTCGTTGGTAGCGACCCTCGGCTTCGAGCGTCTGAAGAAATGATTCGCCGCTCTTGATATTGCCCTGCTCTTCGGCCACCGAAACCAGCGCAGCATGGACCGCGGGGGCCATGGCCTCAGCGTCGCCGCAGACGTAGATGTTGGCCCCGGCTTCGAGAAGTTTCCAAAGGGTGGACGCTTCATTGTGCAGAAGGTCTTGCACGTAGACTTTTTTGTCTTGGTCGCGAGACCATGCGCAGGCGAGATGGCTGAGGGTACGATCGTCGAGAAACCGACGGAGCTCTTCGCCGTAGAGATCTTCGCGGTCTTTGTGCCGGTGGCCAAAAAATAGCCAAGTCTCGCGCGGATTGAGCTGAGGATTGTCGTGAATCTCGTGTAGGAAGGCTCGAAAGGGGGCGATTCCCGTGCCGGGACCGATCATGATGATCGGCCGGTTGTCCGAGGGCAGACGAAAACCAGTGTTTTCATGCAGATAGCAAGGGAGCGTTTCCCCGACTTGCAAACGATCGGCGAGCCAACTGCTTGCCACCCCCTTCGCGGCTCGATCGTTGTGTCGGTAGCGAACGGTGTCGATTGTGAAATGCACCTCATCTCCCGCGCTACGTTGGCTGCTGGCGACGGAATAAAATCGGGGAGCGAGCGGTCGGAGGGCTGTGACGAGGGGTTGTGCGTTGAGCTTCGACTCGGGATTGTTCTGCAAAAGGTCGAGCACATGGTATTGACGCGGTGCTGAGCGCGTGCCGTGGTCGTGGTCGTGGTCTTGGTCTTCAAGCAGGTTTTTGGCAAGCATTCCGCCCGCATTGGCGAGCGCACGCAAGAGGGCGGAGCTGGGGTTGTGCAGGCAGCATCGCTGGCGGAGTGTTCGGGCGATGGTGTCTGTTTTACCTTTGTACTCAACCGAGCACTCGGGGTCGATATTCAGCGTGTTGAGGATCGTAGAGACCTCATCGGGGCAGTTCGTAGGGATC
Organism: uncultured Nannocystaceae bacterium; assembly: GCA_964437075.1. Lineage (GTDB taxonomy): Bacteria > Myxococcota_A > Polyangia > Nannocystales > Nannocystaceae > CAYTFJ01. The sequence continues at coordinate 3,918 of CAYTFJ010000159.1, read as the reverse complement.
ACTGCAAAGCAGTCGCCGGGGAGGTACGAGATTCCAGATCCTTGGAGATCGATCGCGTAGTGATAGGTCTCTTTGTCCGAGTTTTGTGCGGTCAGCCGCCTTCGGGAGAGCAAGGTCGCAGGAAAGGGGCGATTGCGGTCAAAGCAGAGGTTCTGCGGAGCGTCGGAGACGGCGGTGGTGTCGTCCGGGGTGGCCACTGGCTGGGATTGTGGAGCCCGGCTCGTGAGGATGTCCTTATGGTCCTCGAGATATCCGACGACGGACTCCGTGAACTGCTCGGCGTCGGTCTCGTAGTCCAGGTCGCAATCGACCCGCTCGACCACGACCACGGCGCCGAGGTCTCGCAGCAACTGCTCGAAGTCCTTGCCTGCTTGGGCAAATTGTTTGAACGACGTGTCCCCGAGCGACAAGACCGCGATGGGAAGGCCATCGACGCGTGGTTTCTTCTCCTTCAGATGTGTCATGAAGGCACGTGCATTTCCGGGAGGATCGCCGTTCCCATAGGTGCTTGTGACGATCATCAGCATGCGCTCGGCGGCGAGCTCGGTGAAGTCGTATTTCCCCATGTCGATGACCCGGCAGTTCACCGAAATTGCGCGGAGTGCGGTCTCAATGTCGTCCGAGCAGTACTCGGCGTTGCCGGTTTCGGTGCCGTAGAGAATCGTGACGCGCTGCACCATGCCTGCCTAGATCGAAGTTTGCGGTCAATACAGTCACGGGCGCCATTGAGTGGGCTTTGCGCTCGTGAGAAAGCCTACGAAGAGGCTCTGCAATCCCATTTACGTTCATGGTGCGGTCGATGCGCGCCCCTGGTCAGTCGCCGAGCAATCGCTCGATACACCACCAGGTTCCGACAAGAGCGACGGCTGCGCTGAATCCAAAGCGCACAACCCGGTAGCTGGCGGGATAGTTTCGAAGCCACAAGAGCGCGGGAAAAATCGGCAGCACGAGCATCAACTGGCCGGCCTCGACACCCAAGTTGAAGCCCAGAAGGGCGGAGACGAGTTCACCCGCGGGCAGCCCGATGTCGTGCAGAACCGAACTGAATCCGAGTCCGTGGACCAAACCGAAGCCGAAGGTAAGCTTGGGCCGTGCGCGTGGATGCTCGCGCACAATGTTCTCGACCGCGACGTAGACGATCGATGCGGCGATGAGTGGCTCGACAAGGCGCGGCGAGACGATCATCAGGTCGAGAGAGCCGAGGGCGAGGGTGATGCTGTGGGCCAAGGTGAAGGCCGTGAGGACCAGCGCCAGGCGTTTCCATGCGGTGACGGCGACGACCAAGCACAACACAAAGAGCACGTGGTCCAGGCCACCGAAGATATGGATGACACCCTGGCGCACAAAGGTGCCGAACCCGAGGAGCGCCGAGTTGCCCGTATCCGCGGTGGCTTCCACTTCGTCTGCTAAATCAGCGAGATCCACGGTGGCGGGCTCGGCCCGAGCGGTCACGGCAGCCAGGTCGGAGGTTTTGGGAGCCTCTCGGAAAGCGCCGGGGGGTGGGGTCGCCATGCGAAAGCCCTGTTTCGAACTGAAGACCTCGGCGCGTTGACGGAGCTTGTCGACCTCGATCGTTGCGCTCCGCTCGCCACCTGTGAAGAAATAGCGTTCGACTGCGCGGCGATGGTGGAAGGTTCCTAGCAGCTGATGTGGGGTCTCTTCGTCGAGGAAAAGGCTCGATCGTAGCTGTATCGTGTGGATGTCGCGTTTGCAGCTGTAGCGCAGCTTTACAACGACCTTGTCCGCTTTCACGCGAAAGGTGAGAGCGGTGGCACCCGGTGGGTTGGGGTGTGTGCAGGGACGGCCGCTGTTGGCGACGTGAAATCGGCGGTCGATGTAACGGAACACCGCGCGCCGCTCAGCCGGGATCCAAGATTTATCGAGCTCAGGGCCGAGCGGTTGCCCGCGGTTGATCAGGTCGATGACCGAGGTGGCGTCGAGCACAAACTCAAAATTTATGTGCCGACCATCGGTGCGGGCATCGAAGGTACTGATCGCCGAGGGGTGGGCATGGGCTCGAGCGGGCACGAATGCCCAGGCCAAAAACAAGGCCAAAAACAAGGCCCACGGCCAGGTCGTGGCCTGCGAACCCTGTGGGCCCACAAATCGTCGACGGGCGCTGTTGTGGACCGACAAGGGCTAGTACAGCGCGATGTCGTCGATGAAGATCTGAAAGGTGGTTGCCTTGTCGCTCACACCCCAGTCGATGGCCTGTAATTTCCCCTTGGCCAGGGCGGTAAGACTGATGCTGTCGCCCCAGGTGGGCACGTTGAATTGCGCGAAGGGAATTTTAATCGTGGTCCAGGTGGCCGGCACATTGACTTGATAGTTGAAGTGTCCACCTTCGCCGTCGAGGTCGCCTCCATAGGTGACAGTCTGTGTTTCGGCGGTGATGAGACTGACGATGATTTTACCGTTCAAAGTGTCTGTGCTGGCGACATTGCCTTTGATCCGAAACTCGATGCCCGTATAGGCGCTGGCGTTGTAGCAAGATCCCGCCCCGTTCCCACCAAGGAAGGCCAGCGTCGCGCCAGTCCAAGCGCCGACATTGGCCCCAGAGTATTCGAGCACCCGCCCACCACCCTCGTCGGAGATCTTGACGGTCACATTTTGGGGATACCAGGACCAGCTTCCGGTGCGGCCATCACCTTGTGCCGGATTTGGGATTTGCTGAAATTCGGCGTCGGTGCGTTCAAGGTCGTCCATCTTGCCAGGCGAGCCGCTGCCGACGACGGTCTCAAGGTCACACACGGAGTCTGCAGGCTCCGGCTTTGGCGTGATGTCACCTGCTTGAACCTCGCTGCCAGGGGTGCTGCATCCCATGAGCTGGACGGGGCCTAATGTCGGGTCTGCGGTGACGCTGAAGGTGTTCGCTGAGATTTTTCGGGTGTGTACTGGGGTCTTATCGTCACCCTGGAGAGCCTCGATGCTGGCGACGTCGTTCGTTGTGGTGACGAGCACACTGATGGGCGTCGCAAATTCGGTGCACTCCGAATCTGAAGTGTCGAATACGATCTCATCGTTGACGATGGACGCGTCACAAGCGGTCCGTGCGTGTCGATAACGAATAATGGTGGACGGATTGTCGGTCCACACTTGGTTTTTTTGCCAGGCATCGACGAGAAAATCGAGGTGGTCTTCGTAGACGTCGATCGAGACTGGGCCGAACCCCTGGGATCCATCGAGGGGTGGGTCTACGTCCGTGGAGACACTGTGAAATTCACGAACGGCCCAACCACCGGCTTCGATAGCGTTCCATACATGTACTGAGAGAATATCGGCATCTGGCCAGGAGGCGTATTTTGAGTAGGTCCGAGGCCAGACATCGAACTCGATCTCCATGTCAGCGGTGGGGTCTGCGCTGTTAATGGGTGGGTTTGTGAAGCCGTCGTTGTCGTCGCGGCTGCCCGCTCGCGCTCCGATATGCCCGGCAGACTGCACCGCAGCCAGGGTCTCCGTGGTCCAATAATCGAAGGGGAAAATGTAGAAGGTGACGGGGTTGACGGTGTGCTCGTCAAAGGCCGCCTTGGCCTGGGTGACCTCGACATCCGCATTTTCAACGGAGATCTCTGGATGGTTGAACGAGTGGTTGATAATTTCGTTGCCGGCGGCTTCGGCCTCGGCCACCACAGTCCACAAGTTGGCGTTATCACAGGCCTGGACAAAGGGCCCGAGGCCTGCGGTGAGCCCGCGCTGCTCCAGAGCCGGAACCGCGAGATCGTGAATGCCGGCGAGCGAGGGTCCACACATGTCGTCGTGGATCATTGAATAGGCGGCAGCCGCATCGTCGCGCCAAACGGCGATTCGTTCGAAGCTGAAGCTCCCGGCATCGGCGGGCTCGCTGCATTCTTCGGGGTTGTTGGTCACGCCATCACCGTCGCCATCGCCATCGCCATCGCCATCGCCATCGCCATCGCC
>CAYTFJ010000158.1:0-5506 GCA_964437075.1 uncultured Nannocystaceae bacterium | reverse complement strand
TTCCCACAAAAGCCTCCGACTTCGGTCGGGGGCTTTTTTAATTGGGGAGAGCTAGACCAGACCGCCTCGCCGCAACAGGGTGAAGCTCCAAAAGGCGGCAAAGCCCCAAAAAATTGCCGAGATGTAGGATATTCCCCAGGCCAGGATCGGAAGGCCGGGAACGAGCAGCGAGAGAGTTCCGCAGATCCAAAACACGACGGCAAAGCTCGCCCGAATCGTGCGGCCGGTGCGAAGGTCTGCGGCCTTTTTTTGGGCACTAAGGGTCTCATCGCCCAGCCCGATGGCAAGTCGACCCGACTGAAGTCCATCCATCAAGTTGGGCAGCGCAGTGGGTAGAGAACGGGCAAACTCAGACAACAATTGAAAATCGTGCAGCGCCGTCTGCTTCAGCCGGTCAGGGCTGTAGCGCTCACTCACCATCTGCGTGATATAGGGCCTCGCCAACTCAACGGGATCGACGTCAGGCGCGATCGTCTTGGCAAGCCCCTCGGTGGTGAGGATCGCCTTGAACATCATGGTGAAGTCCGTCGGCATTCGAATGTTGTGTTTGGCGGCCCCGGCCACCAACTCGCCAAAGAGCTCACCAATGTGGATTTGTGACATGGGCACACCGACGAGGTAACGCTCTGCGATGCTGATCGTGTCGGCTTCGAAGGCTGGATAGTCCACCCGGGTCTCTGGAATTGCCAAGGCGTAGACCGTACGTGCGACGCCCTCAAGATCTTCATTGATCACCGCATAAAGGATATCGATGACCTTGTCTTTTCGGTTGGGAGAGAGACGACCGACCATGCCGCAGTCGAGTATTCCGAGACGTCCGTCATCCATGACCAGGACGTTGCCCGGGTGCAGATCGCCGTGAAAAAAACCATCCAAGAACAGCATTTTGTAGGCAATTCCGAAGTAGGAACGAACCGCTTCCTGAATGTCTTCTCCATCCGCGAGAACCTCGTGAAAGGTTCGGCCGTCGAGGTATTCCATGACGAGGACCTCCGAGCTGCTGAGCGACTCAAAGACCTTGGGGATCCTGATTGTGTCGTGACCCGAAAAATTTCGTCTGAAGCGCTCCATGTTGGCGGCTTCAGCCCGGTAGTCGAGCTCCTGTGACAGCGATTTTGCGAAATCGCGAACCATACCTCGTAGGTCCATGGAAGAGGCCTCTTTGAAGGCCTCTTCGACGTATCCCGCAACGGCGAGAAGAATGTGGATGTCGCTCTCGATGATCGGGCGAATTCCCGGGCGCTGGATCTTAAGCACGACTTCTTCACCGCTGGTGAGGCGCGCTCGATGAACTTGACCGATGCTTGCCGATGCGAGAGATTTTTCGTCGAGGGTGTCGAAGTGCCTTCGGTAGTCTTCGCCAAGGTGCCGACGGAGCTGGGCGTCGATGGCCTCGAAAGGTTCTGGTGTTACAGATGCCTGAAGCGTCGACAACTCACGTAGCAAATCAGACGGAAGAGCATCCGACCGTGTCGAGAGAATTTGCCCAAACTTCACCCATGTGGGGCCAAGTTTTGTGAATGCCGCGACGAGACGCTTTCCGGTCTCGGGACCGTTCTGCGCAGTCTTCGTATGCGGGTCGTCGGCATTTTCAACCTGAAGCTCGCGGCGTAACTTCAGCTTGGCGACCGCCCATCCAAACCCTTGGCTGATAAAGACGCGGCCGATCTCTCTGAAACGCGTAGCGTCTTTTGCGGTGGTGATGAGTGCGCGCGAGGAACTGACGATGGTGCGGAGTATCGACACGGTAGGGTTGAAGTATACAGCGTGGCGGGCGCGAGCTACACTGCGCTGATGTTTCGTCCGCAGGCGATGCTCCAGGTGCTTTGTGGGACCGCAACAGGGCGGTCCTCGCCATGAGACGTGGGTCAAAGCTTGAAAAGCGGCTGATAGGAGGCATCTCGCGACTCAATCGTAGTTTTGAATTGATTGAGCCTGACGATCACGTGATGGTGGCGATCTCAGGGGGCAAGGACTCGTGGGCCCTGCTCCACCTGCTTCGCGCCTATGAGCGACGCTTGCCCTTTTCCTTCACCTTGATCGCGGTGAACCTCGATCAAGGGCAGCCAGGGTTCTCGTCGGGTGTGCTTCGTGACTATCTCGATGCTCACGGATACGCCCATCATCTGGTGTGTAAGGATACTTATTCGGTGGTGAAGGCCAATACACGTGAGGGCAAATCCTATTGTTCGCTCTGCTCGCGCCTTCGCCGGGGAATCCTCTACGATGTCGCCGTAGAACTTGGGGCCACCAAAATCGCGCTCGGCCATCATCGCGATGATGTGATTGAGACTCTTCTTTTGAATCTTTTTTACTCGGGCCAACTCAAATCGATGCCGCCTCGACTTGAGTCGGACGACGGGCGAAACGTGATTATCCGGCCGCTGGCATGGACAGCGGAGGAAGACCTCGTCAAATTTTCTACGGAGCAGGGGTTTCCCATTCTTCCGTGCAACTTGTGTGGGTCTCAAGACAAGCTTAAGCGCGAACATGTTCGCGCACTGTTGCGTAATCTAGAGACTGAAAACCCACTTGTTCGTGCCAACATGCTCGCCGCCGTGGGCAACGTGAAGCCTAGTCACCTGCACGATCAGGAGCTCTTTCTCCAGGCGGCCTCGGCGTCTGCAAACACCAGAGATGTCCCGGCATCGCCTTCTTTGGTGCAAATTCGAAGGACTGAACAATGACACGATCCGCCAAAATTGGACGATTTTTTCTCTCGGGGATGCTCCTCAGTTTGGCGATGATGGCTCTGAGCTGCCAGAGCTTACGACTGGCGGATGAGCGGGAAACGAGTGGGCAGGCGACGACCTCACGTAGCGACCATCCTCGCGTCGTCTATGTAATTCGTCACGCTGAGAAAGAGCGCATTCCGGGCGCTCAAGATCCTCCGCTGACGGTGGAGGGGAAAGCCCGGGCCAAAGCCCTTGCGACGCTGTTTCACGACTCGCCTCTCGACGCGATTTTTGCGACTCAGTTCACGAGGACGCAGGAAACCGTGGCGGATCTCGCCGCGGATCAAGGTCTGGAGATCACCGAGATCGAAGCTCAGGAGACTGTGGGTCTCGTGGCGCTTGTCCGAGGCATGGCAGGAAAAAAAATCATGATCGCGGGGCACTCGAATACCGTCCCGAACATTGTTGCTGGCCTTGGCGTCGATGAAAAAATCACGATCGGACACTCGGGCTTCGGAGATCTCTTTGTCGTGACCTGGAAGAGCGATAGCGCGGTCGTTGATCGCCGACGCTTTGGAGACCCACCACTTGGAAACGACAAGAGTGCGCCGTCTCTGCCTGACGACAGCGCCGCGGGTCATCATTAGGTCCATTTTTCGAATGTCGCTCCCGACTCGGGGAGAACTCGGTTTGTCGAAGATGAGGCTCCTTGGTGTGCGCGACACCAGCGAGCACCCTCTGAGTTCCCATTTGCATCGAGGGCACGAGCGAGGCCGGTCCAACCACGATCACTGATCGTGAGCTCAACGTGCCGATCGCGGCTTGTGCCCATCTCTGAAAATATCTTGGCGGCGAAAGGGTTCATGCCTCCTCGTATCGCCAACTCAATCGCAGTGGATATACAGTGAAGAGCAGCGCTCTCATCGTGGGCGCGGTGGTGTAGATTCGCCATTTTCGCGGGGATCATCGCGCTATGGGGGTATTGAGTGGCAAGCATCTCAAGTTCCGAGAGCGCCTTTGAGAGAGAGTGGTTCTCTATGTCTCTCAACTTCGCAAGTTCGTGAAGCACGACGCTCTCGAATGGAGAGGGGTTTTGGGGCTCGATCGTGGACCCCGAGAAAAGCGTGAGTGCGAGCTGGGGATCGAGTTCCGAGAACATCGTGATCCTGCGCAGTTCGAGACCGCCGTCAATCATCCGGGCACTCATGACGACCTGAAATATCAATGCAGCGGCCGAGCCTAGAAGAAGGCCAAAGAGGCCGCCCAGATACCCACTCGAGACGAAGCCGATCAATCCGCCGAGGCTCATGGCGACCAGGAGAACCCCTGCGGTCAACACCCCGATTCGCCGCCCCTGTTCGTTATCGAGCCCTGCCATGGTGGGGCGGTTCGCCTCGCACGAATCTAGGTCAGATCGATGGCTATCGCTAGGGGGACGGGCCTTCATGGGGATCGATTTCGTACCGTGGCACGCAAACGTTTGGGTTGCAGAGACACTACCGGGTTTCAGAGGGCCCAACTTCATGACCATGCATAAGCTCGATCTCGATGAGACCCTACTCGAAACAATTATTTCTGGGACGCAAGCTGGATTTTCGATGACCGGACTTTCACCTCGCCCCGTCGGATGCTCCCGGTTTTTCTCGGCGCGCCATGATCTTGCCGTGATCGTGGGCCTGGTGGGAACCAGCAGCGGAAGCATGACCGTAAACATGTCCGAGAAGGGCATGCTCTACATCTCGGGGTGCTTGATCGACGAGGTCCAGAGTCATATCACCGAAGAGAACATCGATGGGATTATGGAACTCGGCAATATGGTCGCCGGTTGCATAAAAGAGTCCCTGCTCGACACGGAGTACGGAGTGAGTCAAATATCGCTTCCGAGCTTGATCGCGGGAAGCAGCTACAGCGTCATGTACTCCCGCGGTATCCAAACCGTGTCGGTTGAGTTTGAAATTCCAGATGTACCCGTGACAAACCTGAGCGACCGATTTTTCACCACGACAGTCTCGCTGTTGCGCGGTTCGGGTTCGTCGATGAAGGCCGCCTAATCCGAACCTTCGGAAAGTGAAGATACGATGAACGACATGAATCTAGCTTCTGTTTTTGACACTGAAGTGTTGGGTGGTCTTCGAGAACTCCAAGACGAGGGCGAGCCGGATCTTGTCGTTGAATTGATGTCGTTGTTTGTCGAGGATGCTCCCGAGCGACACAAACAAATCGAAGATGCCGCGAACCAAGGGGATGCGAAGGGAGTTGAGCGCTCTGCACATGCGCTAAAGTCCGCAAGCGCAAATCTTGGCGCAAAAGAGCTTTCGGCGAGTTGCGCCGCCCTTGAGGTCCTCGGGCGTGGTGGCGATCTTTCAGGTTTGGAGATGGCCCTGTTGAGCTTTCGCGGCTGCTACGATGCTGCGTTGGCCGAGGCGCAGCAAATCATTCGTTCGGGGAGTCCCGAGGCGGGCTAGCAGGCCGTGGACAAAGTCGGATTTCGCGTCGCACCTCGTCCACCAGCGCATGATCGCGAAAACCGGCCACGTCGTATAGTATGGCGAAATGGCGATGGGGACCAAGGACGGCGAGCAGGATAGCCTGTTCATCACGCATCACGACCTGCGAGCGGTTGCGGGACACCCGTTCTACGAGGTCTTGGAGAAGATTCTACGAGCGGCGAAATTCGACTCTCATGTCGAAGAGTTGTGCGCGAAGTTCTACGCGGAGAAGAACGGTCGTCCGAGCCTTCCGCCTGGAGTCTACTTTCGATGTTTGCTGATTGGCGACTTCGAGGGCATCGACAGTGAACGAGGCATTGCTTGGCGCATCTCCGACTCCTT
>CAYTFJ010000157.1:0-5592 GCA_964437075.1 uncultured Nannocystaceae bacterium | reverse complement strand
CTAGGGGGGCTCTCCGGCCTCGCTTGGATCGGTGTCCGCCCTTGGATCCCTATTCGGTCGAATTGGGTCCCGAACGAGCGTCGCTAGTAAAGTCGCTACCGTGAGAACATCGAGATCTCGGCGCTTCTCGATGTTCTCACGGTAGCCGCGGCGATCGGTGGTGACGGGTCAAGGTTGGACGGCGATGGCGAGCCTGACCTGTGTGTGGATACGGAGGATCTGAGTGTGGGTCCGACGAAGCCTCGTTTTGGGGCCACTGGGAGCGAGGTGTTGCTGCCGTCGAAGACTGAGGAAAGGGAGCTTCCGGAGTCCGTAGGGCAGGTCTTGCTCGATCCCGGCCCCCAACCCGCTCGGAATCGGCTGGGTGGTGTTGTAGCGACCGTGGTCATTGCATCGGCGATGCTGTTGGTCGGTATCAGTCTCGGGGGAAGAGCGACGGAAACAAATTTAGCCACGGCCGAAAGGCCACAGGCGGTGGACGACACGCTCGGGCGAGAGCGTCGCGCAGGGGTTGAGAGGTCGGGTGTCGGAGAACCTGAATCTTCGGGGACTAGCGGCTCGAGAGCGAACCGTAACGTGCCGTTTGAAGATTTTGGGGCGCCCACCAACGGTGGGAAAGATGAAATGTCGCTCATAGACTCAGCCGCGGTGGCGGTGGCGCCCGGACCGAATGGGGGGACTTCGGCTCGGAAAGGTGATCCTCGCGGCGCGCGGGCCGGCGGGCTGACTTCGACGGTGAGCGAGGACTCTCGAGACTCGATCGAGCCGAGATCCAGGAACCATCGGACGAGTACGAGCCGGCCGAAACGGGATAGCGACGGCCCACAAGGATCACCTGGAAGCGCAGTGACAGTCGTTGGAACAGTCGTGCGCCCGGTGAATACGCCCGTTGAGGCTGTGGATTCGGCAGCGGGCGAAGCTGAGTCGGCGCTGCTCCCTGCCACGATCGAAGGGCCTCATCTCGATACCACGGCGCCAACGGATGTCGGGCAAAAGGGGGGGGATGAAAGAGAGCGACCGAGTCGATTGCTTGCTCAACTCCTCACTTCCCAAGTGTCGAACGGAACCGCGAGAGGGGTCCTCTTCCGGAGAGACGACAGAAAAACCAGCGCCGGAATTACCGGAGAAGCTCGGGACCACGCAGTTGCGAGTGGGATTTTCCGGCGTGAAGGCGGCTGCAAAACTCTGTGGAAAAACTCATCCGGTCGAGACTGGATCGAAGGTTCGAGTCCATGTGAGCATCGAAGGGCTAAGCGGACGGATCAAAGACGCAAAGGCCGTCGGAAATTTCGCCAACACAGCGTTGGGAAGTTGCGTTGCCAAGGAGGCTGTAAAGGCCCGCTTTGATCGGTTCTCGTCGGCGGTGATGGGCGCGGACTTCTCGGTGAGGATGTAGCTCGCGGGCCCTGACAGCCTAGCCAATTCGATCTAAGACTTCGATCGCGGGCTCGCAGTAAGCATTGAGTTTGAGCGCCTTTGATGCGGCCTCTCGTGCAGCACGCAAGTTGCCCTGCGAGAAAAATATCATTGCCCGGTAGCCCCAAGTGATATCGAGACCGGGATCGAGGCCTTCAGCGTAGTCCAGGAGCTCAAGCGCATGCGAGGCCATTGATTCCGAATCCCCGCTGTTGCGGAAGCGGGCGAAGGCCAACATCGCGTGAAGCTCGGCATCGTCGAAACCACCGGCGTAGGCGGCCTCGAGATGTGCGACCGCGTCGGACCAGGCTTCGGAGGACAGAGCGATTTCCCCCTCGCCGAAGCGCATCGCCGCTCGCATCTCCATTTCGGCTTTGGGCACCTGTGTCTCCGAATCGTCGGCACCGGCAGCGTCTCTTATCTCGTTGGTCGTCGCAGATTCATCCGTGCCGGATGTAGGGTTCGGACGGGCAGGTGTGTCTTGCTCGAGCTCTTCATCGCCGAGATCGAGGTCATCGCCGAGATCGAGGTCATCGAGGTCATCGAGGTCATCGAGGTCATCGAGGTCATCGAGGTCCATGAGATCGGTCTCCTCGACGGGGGGGGCCGCATTATCGTCGAGGTCGTCGAGGTCGTCGAGGTCGTCGAGGTCGTCGAGAATATGTCCGACGTCGTCGGAGAGAGTGAGATCATCCTCAACTTGGATGCCGTCATCGTCGAGGTCATCCTCGGCTGCGAGATTTTCTTGTCCGGCATTGAGGTCAAGAATATCCGCTTCATGCGCGAGCGCGGAGAGTGCGTCTGTTGAATGACGATCTGAGATGTGATGTGGGTCTTGCTCGACGATGATCTCTAGAGCATCGTCGTCGAGAATCTCAATGTCGTCGTCAAAGGTTTCGTCGACCGTCTCGGACTCTCCGGAGACCGAGACGACCCCTGAGTCCGTCTCTGGAAGCGGGGGGAGGGCGCTCTGCATTTCGTCGACGCCGTGAAAAACGGCGTCGTCGGTCTCATCGAGAGGGCGCCGTGGAAGCTGCCCGGGCAGAGGGGTGTCGTCACGTTCAGAGAGCGAGTTTGTCGATTCATAGGCCGAATAGTAGGCGTTGTCGGGTCGCTCATGTCCATGGTCCGGCGTTGTTGGCCATGCCCGCTGTGGACGAGTGCGCTTCGAGAGCTTGGCCATGCCAGACTGCACCAAGCCGTAGAGTATGGTCTGCGGCGAGGCAACGGCCTGGTCGGGAACATCGGCGAGCAAGACCTCCACCGTGCGACTGCCGTCAAGGCAGCGAATGTAGTGAATCTCGTCGGGGAGGAGGTCGAGTCCCTCCAGCTTGAGCCCCTCTGGGGCGAAGGGATAGCGGTCGTTCACGGTTTCAAGAGCGCGAATCGCTTTGTCCTGCGTGCCTGTCTCCATGATCGCCGCGAGCACAAGGCCGGGCGCGCGCATTTCGAGGCGAAGTCCGTGATCCTCCTGATCAACACCATCTTTGAATTGATATCTTCCTTCATCCCAGCGAAAGATATCGAACAGCTTTTGTCGGAGTTGAGCCTCAAGCCCGTAGCGGAGATTGCCTCTTGAGAGGATGCCTCGTTCGATGAGTAACTCGCCCTGCTTTTTCCCAGTTTTTCGGATTGCCTCGAGAGTTTCATCGCACTGCTCTTGAGAGATGAGGCCTTCCTGGGCGAGAATTTGACCGAGGCACTCCGAGAGCACATTGGAGCGGACAAAGATCGGTTGGCCCTCTTCGAAGAAGACAACTTTCTTGGTCTGGCCGGAGAGCAGGTAGAGATTTCCCGAAGCCTTGGCCTTCGCAATGCTGCGAATGAGCTTTGGAAATGGCGTTCGACGGAGCGAGCCTTTGATCGGAAAGCCGAGTTCGGTTTCGGTTGTTGGAGACATGATCTCGCGCTTGTCGCAGCAGGAAAATGTGCCGATCGCGGGTCGGCGCGGCTCATTCTACGCACGAAGAGCCCCAATCGGGGAGAAATCACAAAAATCGACCTTGGGCGTCCCCAAAATAATTACCGCGGAGCGTTTTGTGCGCGAATGAAAGTCGAGAGATGACGAGAGGGTCATGTCGCCAAAGGCTCCTGATGGCCGAGCGCGCCCGCCGTTCGTCTTCGGCGAGTCGGCCGCTCCTGGTTTCCCTGGTGAAAGTCCTTGGTACGGCCTCTTGCTGCGGTATGTGTCGTGCCATGGGCACCCAAGACGATCGTTGCGTCGAACTGCCACGTCACGAGTGGCGCGAGGGTCGGGTGCGGCTTGCCGTGGATGCCGTGGTAGGTGAAGAACCACTAGAGATTCGCATCGCGGGGGTTCCCATCGCGGTAGTCATGCGCACTCCTGGCCAAGATATTGATTTGGGGACAGGTTTTCTGCTTACGGAGGGAGTGATCGATCGCGTCGAAGATATAGCGAGCATTCGTCACTGCGATATCATCGAGAGCCCAGAGGCCGAGGACAACGTTCTTTTGGTGCGGCTGAGACCCGAGATTGACGTGAACCTTGCGCATCTTCGGCGAAATATGTTCACCGGGAGTAGCTGTGGCATCTGTGGCAAGGCTACGATCGTCGCGGCGATGCAGACGACTCCGGCACTGTCGGGACCGCTATGGACGATCGACCCGGCGCTGCTTGGCGAGCTTCCCGATCGATTGCGTGATTCCCAGGAGTTGTTCGCACGAACTGGTGGGAGCCACGCCGCGGGTCTCTTTGACCGCGACGGCGGGTTGCGTGCGGTTCGCGAGGATGTCGGTCGTCACAACGCCGTCGACAAATTGATCGGCTGGGCGGTACGTGAGAACGAAACCCTAGCGAATCGGGTCTTGGTGGTGTCGGGTCGGGTGTCCTATGAGATTGTTCAAAAAGCGCTCATGGGCGGAATCCCTATGATTTGTTCTGTGTCCGCGGCGTCGTCGCTTGCCATCGAATACGCCCAAAAGGCGGGACTTACGTTGGTCAGCTTTGTGCGTGATCAGCGTCTGTGTGTCTACGCCGGTGAGGGCCGACTTGCCTTTTGACGACGCTCGCCACGTGAGAAAATACGCAGGGCACAAGCGCTGGCATACGCAGCAAACGAGATCTCGGCTAGCCCGGATCGCAGTAGTATTCGGCACGAAGCTCGCCTGCTTCCTTCAACTCGGCACACCAGCTACCGCAAAGCTCGATGCTGTCAAAGGGACCGCTGACGTTGGTGTAGACCCAGCCGTCTTCGGACGCGCAGTTCGCCACGTGTGGTACGGCCTGATCTGCGACATAGACTTCGAGCAAATCCGGAAACGAGGGGGCCTCCTCAAGGGGCACGGTGCAGCTCACGGCGGCGGCGGCGATGGACTGAAGTGCCACCTCGAGCTCGATTTGATTGTTGGCCGAGTAGAAATCTTCGGCTCCACCCTTCGGCGTTCCACCCTGGTTGGCCAATTCATTGAGCTTTGAGAATGGGTTGATGTTGTCTGGGCTCCCATCCTGCGCGCTTGAGGTCATGGCATCTTTGATATCGATACCGATGACGTAGGTGGGGATCGATTTGCTAGACCACGCGTCAGCGACGACCGTGTGCAGATCATCATCGTAGGTCTCAAAAAATTCGTTGAAGGTCCCCGCATCTCCGTTGCAATTGGCGGCTCCGTCGGTGACAAAAAATATTGCCTGTGGGTTTTCAATGGGGAGCGTCTGCAGGTGGCTGAGAGCCGCCTGAAGTCCGGCTGCGGCCGGCGTGCCGCCCTCTAGATTTGTCGCGTCTGCCGTCGGTATCGCCGAGAGCACGGCTCCTTTTGCATTCGATTGAACCGCGACTTCGAGATTGTTCGCCATGAGGCACGAGGTTTGATTGTTGCCCGCATTGAAGTAGGCGTTGATCGCAGGGAACAATGTGGCTCCAAAATTAATTTTGCTCTCGTAGCCGGTGAGAATGTCGTCGACGACGGCGTGCAGACTTTGCCAGCGTGTGATTTTTGGCGTCGCCGCGGTCACCCCGTCGTCGAGAAATCCGTTCTCGTCGGGATCGTCCGCATCATGGTCCCACTTGTTGCTGACCATCGAACCTGACTTATCCAGGACGAGAACAACGTTGAAGGGGACCGGTTCCAAGTCGGCCTCTTCGACGTCGCAAGGGACGTTCCCGCCGTCGCCGTCGCCGTCGCCGTCGCCGTCGCCGTCGCCGTCGCCGTCGCCGT
>CAYTFJ010000156.1:0-5685 GCA_964437075.1 uncultured Nannocystaceae bacterium | reverse complement strand
CGGGCCCCCGTCAATTCCTTTGAGTTTTAGTCTTGCGACCGTACTCCCCAGGCGGAGTGCTTAACGCGTTAGCTGCGACACCGACGGGGTCAATCCACCGGCGTCTAGCACTCATCGTTTACGGCGTGGACTACCAGGGTATCTAATCCTGTTCGCTCCCCACGCTTTCGCACCTCAGCGTCAATCTTCGTCCAGGCCAGCGCCTTCGCCACTGGTATTCCTCCCGATATCTACGAATTTCACCTCTACACCGGGAATTCTCTGGCCCCCTCCGAGATTCTAGCTGAATAGTTTTGAATGCACTTCCCGGGTTGAGCCCGGGGCTTTCACACCCAACTTGTTCAGCCGCCTACGCGCGCTTTACGCCCAATGATTCCGAGCAACGTTTGCACCCTCCGTATTACCGCGGCTGCTGGCACGGAGTTAGCCGGTGCTTGCTAAAGGGATACCGTCAAGGTCGGCTCTTCACCGACTTTATTCTTCTCCCCCCACAGAGCTTTACGATCCTAAGACCTTCATCGCTCACGCGGCGTGGCTGCGTCAGGCTTTCGCCCATTGCGCAATATTCCCCACTGCTGCCTCCCGTAGGAGTCTGGACCGTGTCTCAGTTCCAGTGTGACTGGCCATCCTCTCAGACCAGCTACCCGTCTTCGCCTTGGTGAGCTCTTACCTCCCCAACTAGCTGATGGGCCGCGGACTCGTCCCTCTGTGACCCTTGCGTGTCTTTCCCAGAAAGTCCCGAGGAACTCTCCGTCGTATCCGGTATTAGCACCAGTTTCCCAGTGTTGTCCCAGGCAAAGGGGTTGATTATCCACGTGTTACGCACCCGTGCGCCACTGTCCTCCCCGAAGGGATTCTCGTCCGACTTGCATGTGTTAGGCCCGCCGCAAACGTTCGCTCTGAGCCAGGATCAAACTCTCCAGTTTAATTCTGACGATTTTTTGGTCCGCACACTTCATCGCTTCCCGGGCGCCAGCCCGGTCTGCTCCATGTGGAACCGTGGGTGCATCTCGTTACCGAGCTGCAGTCCCACGAACTATTCATGGTCCGTTTTCTGCTCTTCAGTTTTCAGGTAGCGAACCCATCCGCACCCGAAGGTGGGAGCCGCTGAGGGCTTTTGGGCCCCACCAGCGGCGGGAGGCGGTATCTACTTGCGATCCCGAGCTGCGTCAAGCGATGCGTGAAGTTTTCTTCAAAAAACGTCATTTGGCGGTGTGGGCACAGCTGGAGGTGGGATTGGGTCGCTTTGAACACGGAGTTTGTGGACGGGCCGGCCGAATGTCGCCGAGGCCCCCTGGCCGAGCCGGGAAAGAATGGACGTCGCCGAGTGGATTCACCACGGTGGCGAGGACGCAACGCAACCCAGGGACCTAAACTCGAGGCCCCAGTCGCCGACGGTACCGGGCGGGCTCTTCGAGTCATTTCCTGGTCCACTAGTTCGCGGATCGGGGCTCGCTCCGCGCACGAGAACGCCGTCGATTGCGCCGACGTGAAGCCTTGGATGAGCGCCGTTTTCCCGGATTCACGCCTGCGTCATCGGCGTGCGCAACCATCGACTTGATCAACACCACCGTCGCGGGTTGCGCCGCCATGAGGTGATGGTGAAAGGACGGCTCGGCGCCGGGGTCCCAGCGAACAAACAAAATGGCGAGTTGCCCATTGAGGTCGCCCGATAGCTTGTCTTGACCCACCAAGCCCACAAGCTGCTCATCAGCAACCCCATCCTCGAGTTGACCGGCCAGAACCTCGCCGAGAGAAAGCTCGACATATTGGTCTTGCCGACCGGCGTAGCGACCCTTGCCCCACATCTGTTCGAGACGGACGAGAACCACGAGGTCGGCGTGTCCTAGCCGTGCTGCGAAAAGCCGCTGATCTTGCACGTCGTTTGGCGCGCGTCCCGCTAAATTTATTCCTGTGGGAGTAAATGCGTCGTCAAATGCGACCGCGAGCCGGCCCGTCCATTCGCGGGCATTGGGCGGTGATCGCAACACTCCTTCTGTTTCGGCCCGCCCCGCACATCCCGTCGCCAGAAAAAGTCCCAGCGCTAGGCCCACCCCCACACCGAACGGCGCCCCCGGAAAATGCCGAATTTTCGCTTTGGTTCGCACTTTCGCTTTGGCTCTCACTCGCGCGAGAGTAACGCTATGGTCGCGCCGGCGCGAGCGCGGTCCGCCGCAGAGAACTTGCTCATCATGATTTTCTACAACACAACGAAGCTCCTGGGCTCTGCCCTCCTTGTAGCATTCTGCGTAGCTTGCACACCGCCCCCCGAAGCCGACAGCGCCAATCACGAGAGTCGCTACGATCCCTCTGCGGGCCCCAAAGGGACCGCCGGAGCCCAAACAGAACCGAGTGTAGAGCCAGGTGTCACACCGATCGTCTCCGCAGCGGAGAAGGAGGAGAAGGGCTGTTGCATCTATTGCTTGGACGGCGTCCCAAATGGAGACAAGTGTGTCGATTCCCCTCGCGGTGAAGCCAAAGCAGGATGTGCCTGTGACGCCAGCCAACGCCCAACACCTAAGTTTAGGAAGGGTCAACGAGTCAAAGGGCTGATCGCTGCCGACGTCTACGCCTACAACAAGGCGCAGGGAGACCCCGTGGATGGTCCTTTCACGCTAGAGCAGGCTTCTTTGGGAAATCCAATGCTCGCCGACACGAGCAACGGCAAGCTCACGGCCACGTTTATGACGAGCCTAGGGGACTTTAAATGCCGGCTCTTCGAAAAGGAGACGCCCCTCTCAGTCGCCAACTTTGTAGGGCTCGCGCTCGGCTCACGTCCCACACTGGACCCGAAGTCCAAAAAATGGACAAAAAAGCCCTTCTACGATGGCCTAATCTTTCATCGCGTTATCCGTGGCTTCATGATTCAAACCGGAGATCCTTTTGGATCCGGCACCGGTGGACCCGGATTCAATGTCGTCGATGAATTTGATCCCAGTCTGCGGCATACGAGCGCCGGCATCCTCTCCATGGCGAATCGCAACCCGATCGGACATGATCAAAAGTTACGCACCGATCCGAAGACCGGCCAGAAGATTGGCAACACCGGGAGTTCCCAATTTTTTGTCACAGTGGGAAAGACTCCCCATCTCGACAATCGCCACACAATATTCGGAAAGTGCGACGACCCGAAAACTCCAATCAAAATCTCAAAGGTGCAGACCTCGGACCGATTTGGGGTTCCAGATCGGCCTGCGAAGGATGTGAAGCTCTTGACCATCAAGATCACACGGGAAAAATAGAACGAATCTCCCGACCTATCTTGACCGGCGGCCCGCCACGGGTCGAGACCTTACCGCGGCGCTTCAATATGAATCCTACCTCGGAAACGGAGCTTGGAGCGCTTCAGCCCCGGTCGATTTGCGACGATGGTCCAGAGCGACCATGGCAAAGATTCTTCTCATCGACGACTCCACCTTTATTCTCAGTTCCACACGCACCTTCCTTGAGGGGGAGGGACATGAAGTCGTAGGTGCTGCCAAAAATGGTCAGCTCGGGATTGAACTCTACAAAGAAAAAAATCCTGATCTCGTGCTTCTCGACCTGACAATGCCGACCATGAATGGCGGAGACTGCCTCGATGCGATCCTCACCTTCGACGGGAAGGCCAACGTTCTCGTCGTTTCTGCCTTGCGGGACAAGGCGACGTTGCAGGGCCACCTTGACCGCGGTGCAAAAGATGTCGTCCACAAACCCCTTCGTTTTCGCGACGAGAGCTTCAACGAAGAATTTCGCACGAAAATCTCTGCCGCGCTTGCGGCATGAATTCAAAACAGCGGCTCCCGACGCCTCGCTCCGGCTTCTTGTTATCAGTCGGACGGCTCTAGCGTCGAGAGGGCCCGACCCGAGGATCCCTCTACGAGCGTAGGGTTTTGCGGAGCCATGGAACTACCTCTTGTCCACGATCTGTGAACTTGCGAGCGCCGCCACGAAGCTCAGCGCGTGATGCCAACGACCTTCCAGACACCAAAACGCTTCTCGAGGATGACGACGAGCGCATCACCACCGATCGTCGCTACAGCGTAGAGTCGACTCCGCCCCTCCGCCACGCCCACGGGCAAGGAGCCGTACTGCCTGCGCATGGCTGCGGCGGTGAATACCCCGTCGATCTTCGCGTTGGTCCGAGGAGATTCCTCGGCCAACGCGTGCAGAAAATTTGCCAACTCTGGCGTCGTCCGAGCCGCAGTACTCCCGCCCGACCGAAACGGCACCGCACTACCCTCAATCATACGTTTGACATCGCGCCGGGTAAACGCATTCATCCAGCCACGGCATGCAGCGCGGGCGACCTTGATGTCGCGCTCAACGAGGGTCGCATCTTGATCCTTGTGGAGCCCGCTCTCCGATCCTACACGAGGAATCCCAAGTGGCAGGGGCTCTCGTGTTTTTTGTTGTGCGGACGCGGGCGAAGACCGCGGCCCGGGCGAACGGGGTCCCTCGGGAAATGCCTTACGTGTACGTTCGCCGCCATGGGAATGGCCCTCGTGACCGACTCCGCGAGAGAGTCTTCGTTCGCCCGTCACTCCCGGCATCACAACGAGGGCGTGCGGATCTGGAACATCGCCCTCCCCCGCGTTGTCGAGGATGTAAGGCGTAGCCCCAAAGGTCCCACATGCGGCGGCGTTTCGATGAAACGCCCAGTGGATGTATATTTTCCCATTTCCGCTCTTGATCGATTGTGGAGGATCCGGGAAGGGCCCCGCGGCGTGCACAACCTCGCGAGCAGCCTGGTCGAAGGTGAGAACACCCGAGTGATGCATCACGCGTATTTTGTCGACAGTACCATCGCCATTCAAGACGATCTCGAGCCGAGACCAAAGCGAATGGTCGTTCATCGGGTCGCGTACGCCCCGAGTCTCCAGCTGACCCAAGAAACCAAAGGCCCACAACCGATGGATGTCGCGATGCATCGTGGCGATGTAACGCGCAAAGGGGTGTTTTCTTGATCTGAGCGCGTTCTGATTGCCGACCTTTACCTCGGGAACAACATTTTCGAGGGGCGACTCATAGGACTCGCGCGCCTTGTCCCAAATCCCCTGGACGGTACTCCTGGTCTTCGATTCGATGGCTCGGGCGACCGCGGGATTGTCGCCAAAGGCCGCGTCGAGGTCGTTTCGAGAGAGCTTAAAACGGTCGCGAGGATCGCTCTGTGGCACCCGTGCTCGCTGCTCTTGAGCCGAGATACCCGCGACTCGAGCTCGCTCGACTTCGACAACACCGTCGTCGGCCTCGATCGCAAGCGGATCCACTTCGCTCATGGCCTCTGAGTGCTCCCGTGGCGCCAACTCCCGCATTGCGAGCATCGCTTTGGCGCGAGGGTCTTCCCGTTGAATACGCGCCTCCGTTTTTGAAGGCCGCTCATCCGTGGCGACCCGCTCAAGCCGACTTTCTTTCTCCCGTTCTTCCGCGATCACCAGCTCCATGGCATCTCCTGGGTTCGCTCGGTTCGATTCTTCGATTTGCATCGATCGCACAGTCTCGGCATCGCGTTCCATGTTGGTCATGCGAGCGCGTGTCTGTTCCACCACGTCGCGATTGATGTTGGACAGATAGTCGTACCTCGCCGGAACGTCGATCTCGTCAAATTTATCCAGCTGTTCGACCATTTTCATGGTCGAATCGATTGGCTCGGGTTCGGGTTCGGGTTCGGGTTCGGGTTCGGGTTCGGGTTCGGGTTCGGGTTCG
>CAYTFJ010000155.1:0-5837 GCA_964437075.1 uncultured Nannocystaceae bacterium | reverse complement strand
GACGGCGACGGCTCGATGGATATGTGTGGCGAGTCGACAGGTATCGCCCTAGGGAATGCAACCGTGAGCGTAAACGTCGCTACATGGAAAAATGATGCGACGGGCGCCTACACGATTTTTCACGATGATACCTGTTGGGACTTTGAGCATAGCCACTTCGATGTTGCCGCTCCGGCGCTCGAGGCTCGAGGTCTGGTGGCAGCCTTTGGCATGGTCGCCGCGGGCTGCGATGGTTGGGACCCTGTGGATGGCCAAACCGGGGTGTTTGCGAAGGGCGAGTGGGATCAGTGGCTTGATGTGAAACGGCTAGGGGCAGCGGGGCATGAACTCGTAAACCACAGCTTTTCGCATAACCCGGTCGATGGGAGTTGGGGATATGCCTACGATATTGATATGGAGATCGAGCAGGCTTCTGATCTTCTTAAAGCAGGAACCGAGTACCCTGTTGAATTCTATATATTTCCGACAGATCTATTTTCCGACCAACACATCGATAAACTGCGAGAGATCGACTACGTCGGCGCGCGAGCGGGCGAAAAGGGCATGGTCAACTACGTCGAGAATCTCGACCCCTTTGCGCTAAATTTTGACGTGCACGCTAGCCCAACAGGCGTGGGGGCGAACGCTCATCAGCTGGTGGAGCTCGATGACTACGTCGATAGGGCAATCGATGACGGGGGGTATGCGATCCGTGAATTTCATGGGGTTGTAGAGTCGCTGTCTTCAGATGTGGATACTTTGACCTGGCAGATCACTCTCGAAGAGTACGAGGACCATCTTGACTACGTGCAACAGAGGGTCGAAGTCGGCGATATCTGGGTGGCGGGTCCCTCGACCGTGATTCGCTATCAAAGAGCCTCTGAGGCATGCAGCGGCCCATCATTGGTGGGTAATGTTCTACGTTTCTCGGAGCCTTCCGCCGAGTGCCGGCGTTACGCGACAGATCTGTCATTTTTGGTGAAAACGGACGTCGATCACAATATGTTGGCCGGTTTTCAAGATGGTCGTTGTGTCGAGGTCGAAAAGGTCGGCGCGGGATCGTATTACATTAATGCCGACCCCACGCGTGGGGATGTCAGGCTGTGGGGAGAAGACTGATACCTCGGTCGAAACTACGACATTTCAAGCGACGTGGGCGCGAAATTATGAGTTCGTCTCCTCAATCAGCTTGGGAATGTCGCGTAGCCGCGGGAATTCTCCCGTGGCCAACTTGCTGTAGATTGTTGCGCCATCGAGTGTGACTTCGAATGCGCCCCCGCCCCCTTCGATGAGATCAATTTGTGTACGTGATCCGAAGCTGGTCCTCAGTTCTGCCACCAGACCGGTGGCTTGCGGGAGGTAGTTTCAAATAACGCAATACGTGACTTCGATTTTCATTGTGCCCCTCTAAAATTCGATCGCCAGCCCGAGCATCCAGGTCGTATCCCCGACGCTCACACCGCGCTCTTTACCGTAGTCGTCGAGCTGAGTGATCTGCAACTCACCGAAGACGTAGGCGTGGTTAATTTTTGTGATGCGGTCGAGTTCGATCGCATTGTTTGTGTCGAAGGCGTCGAGCCTCAGCATGGCTCCGGTGTTAACTTGCCAACCCCAAGTCCCCCCACGGCCCTTGACGCCCGCTTGATTGACCGAAATCTTGTTGTTGCCGTCACCTGTCCACCAAAGTCCGTAGGCGAGTCCCGCCTTGAAATAGGGGACGATAGGTACGTGAATGCGGTCCGCGGCCAACTCGAATCGATAGCCAAACTGCAGAGCGAGAGGGATCACGTTGAAACGAGTTTTGTCGGCCTCGCTTCGGACGGAGCCTCCATCTTGAACGTCTTGGCTGTCGGAGAGAAGCGCGTTCGCGCTGTCCCGGAAATAGCCAAGTTGCACGCCTAGCAGCACGGGTCCCCCGAGCTTGAGAAACTGCCACTCGAAGGCGACGGCGGACAATAGGCCCTGTTGAGGGGCCTCGGTAGCCGCGCCTGTAGCGTCGGTCTCCCCAAAGACGCGCATGTATGGACCCGGTCCATCTCCCGTCCAATAGCGGTCGACGTCGGGTATATAGGGTCCAAATTTTAGCTCTAGCGCGAAGCGCTGCGAGGAGGGGCGAAATCCCTGTGCCGCCAATGCCGGACGATTGAGGGCCGATTGACGACCAAGAGCGGCCTTGTTGGGTGGTGGGCGGCCAGGGCCCTCTTTTGTGGCAAACGGCGGTGGTGTAGGAGGTGCAGTGCGGGACCACTGGACTTCGGGGGGGGCCGGCGTCTCTGTGGCCCACTGCAACGGCGCAGGCGGGACGGGGGAAAGATCGTATTCGAGGACGGGGTCTCCGCGTTCATCGAGTGCCCGTTCCGATGCCGGGCTCGGTGTCGTTGAGGCCGAGTTTGGCTCGGGGGGGGGAGCCAATGGTGGCGTCGGCTCCGTCGCCATTGAGTCCTGGGGCTGTGGCTCCGGAACAAGGCCCAAGTAAAGGAACGCGAGAAATATTTTCATGAGACCGCACGCTCTCGCCGTTTTAGGAAGAACAGCGTGCAGATGGCGAGTCCGCCGAGGGGGGCCCACGGGGAGGGCGATTCGCCGCCAAGATTGCAGTAGTTCGCCTCGCCGCAGACGTCGCCTTCTTCTTCGCAGAGGTCCCACAGACCGCTTGTAGCGACTGGAGTCGCGCGCACGACTGCGTCCGATGCGACGGGATTTCCGGCCATGTCATAGGCGACGACCAGAAACTGGTATGCGGTGTCATTTGTCAGACCGGTGATGCGAGCCTGGGTAGAGGTGCCTCCGATGTGATCGCTACAGACAAAGCCCCAGTCGAGAGAGAGAAGAATGCTGTTTGCCTCTTCATCCGGGCTGGTTTCAGTTTCACCTCCACCCGAGTCGGGGTTCGTCTCTACATCGTCGCTGCCCGAGCCCGAGCCGGTCTCCGTGTCGTCCGTCCCTGTATCCGGCTCTGTTGAGTCCTCGTCGTCCTCGTCGGGCCAGCCCTCGCCCGTGGGGTTGTACTTTGATCCGAAACGCCCACCAGGACAGAGGTTGTCCCGCGTATAGTAAAGCGTTCCGTCGCTGATCCGATCGACGGCGATGTTCTTGATCGCCTTGCCGTTGTCGATCGGAGCTCCGTCCGCTGTGGCGCAAAGAATCCGATAGCCGTTGATCGCGGCGGTGGTGGTGATGTTCCACGAAATCTTGACGGCACCATCGCCAGCCGATGCTTTGAAATCGGTGGGCACGACCACGGGCGGATTGAAATCGTAGCTAATTCCCCGAGGTGTGCTGCCCTCATCAAGGTTGATGTTGCTCTCTCCTTCCATGAAGAAATCGCCGGCCACGCAGCCCTGAACTCCGGAACACATCCAGAGGCCGCCGGTTCCCTCGTCGTGTTCACAGAGATTGCTTGGTACCGCTTCGGAGATATCCTGGCTCGGACCACCCGTTTCGCCTAGATTTGTCCCCGAGGAAAGCCACAGAGGATCGAAGGTGAAGCTTGGATTGCTTTGAAAGCTGCTGGGGAGTCCGACCGTGAGCCGGGCGCAGGGATCGTAGGCACCGCTTGGGTTCGATTGCCCTGTTGCGCAGCCATTTCCGACGTAGGTCTCGATCTGTATGCTGTCGACCCCTGATCCCAATAGACTAATTTGGGTCTCGATCGTCTGACCGCACTCGCAGCGGGCCTTGTTGACGAAGTTTGCCATGTCCTGCGAGGTGAAGCGTCGACTGACGTCGCCGTTCTCGTCGGTGACCTGGTAAAGCACGCCAAAGTCGGTCGCGGTTGGTTCGGCAGCGGAAGCCTCGATTGAAACGATGGCGGGCAGGAGCGCTGCGGTGACGTACAACGCCGCACAAGGTGAGCGGCTGTGCCCTGGTGCATGTTTGTGAAAGAGGCGCATTCGACGTCCGTGATCGGGTGCAACGATGATGCCATCTGAACCGAAACTCAAGGCGTCGTTGGGCGAGCCAGCAGGGGGTCACGATAGCCGTCGAGCGCCCAAGGAGGCCAGAGTTTCGTTGGGCCGATTGCCTGTTCGGCTCGTGTGGCCCAGCCTCGTGACAATTTGGCAAAGAGATACCACGCTTGCGTGATACTCGCTCGCGCGGGGGCGAGTATCACGCTCGTCGCCTAAGACCCCAGCCAAGGTTCTCCATGGTGAGACGAAAGGCGGATGGGATGGACGACTGACCCTTGGCGAAGATGTCGGCTGTTCACGAATCCATCGTTTGCTCAGATGACGTTGGCAGTGCCTTGGACAAGGCGATCGCGGAGCTGGCGAGCTCACAAAGATGGGTGACGGCGAGTTCTCGGTCCGCCGCATTCGAAGGTTCCTGGCCAAATCGTAGTGACTCATAGGCCGTGGCGAATGGAATCAAGGATGGGCGCAGGCCAGGGTAGATCGCGCTGACCCGATGAAAAAAGTGGGTCGGTGATTCATGTTTTTGACGTTGGATTCCCCGTATTCGAAAAACATCGAGCAGGGCGAGATAGAGCTTTTGGTGTCTAGGTAGCTGAGTCCGTCGGCGTCGCCGTCGAACTGCAATCAGCGTCCCCAGTAGAAGGGCAAGTCCAAAGGGGAGGGCGATCGGCCCCGATGCTCGTTCCCAGTCAATCTCGATGCGTTGTGAAGTTCGGTCTGCTCGGACCCCCAATGCCCCAAGCACCTCAATCTGTTTCCCGAGATCATAGTCGATAATGTAGTTCAAATAGGTATTGTGGGCGGCATCGAGGAGTTGGGTGACCGCGGGGAACCACGGGGCATCACGGCCTGCGCTTCGGCCCGACGGTGGCGTGGGGTCGAAGGTAATCCACCCGAGCCGGCCGAAATACACTTCGACCCAGGAGTGGGCATCAGCCTGACGGACTGTATAAAAGTCGCCGATGGGGTTGTGATGGGCACCGTAGTAGCCATTGACGTTGCGGGACGGCACCCCAACCTCTCGAAGCAAGAGGGCCATGGCCGTAGCGAAGTACTCACAGTGTCCAGCACGGGTGTCGAACACGAATCCCTCGACGGGGTCTGCACCATCGAGCACACGTTGCGAGGTTCGCTGCTCTGTCGTGTATTGGAACGCGAGGAGAAAGTCGAGAATCGCCTCGGTCTTCTGGAGGTGAGTCGATGCATCACCGACGATGCTCTGGGCGAGATTCGTAAATTCTGGGGAGAGGCTTTGTGGGCGCTGAAGATAGGCCCTCGCCAACTCTGTGCTGGCGAGGGGAGTTCCGATGTGGAGGAGTTCATCGCGAGTGGGCCTTCCGATGCGACTCAAGAATTCGTATTGGATTGGACCTGGCTGGCGATTAAACACCCGAATCTGAAGATCGACGTCCGCTGTGATCCGTTGGCGACTCTCGATCGGACCACGAGCTTCGAGCGCGACCCCAAGCGGCGCGCTGGCAGCGAAGAGTAACTCGGTGCCGATGTCCTCTAGTGTGGCGATGACCCGCAAGGTCTCGGTACTTCCGGCGTAGCCGGGGATGGGGCGCGCGACTGGTCGCCAGGAGCTATGTACGGTTTTCCATTGTTCTCGGGGGCGGACGTGCATTTCTGCACGGCGGCCATCGGTGTCTGCGAAAAACCAAAAACCGCGATCGGGTAGGAGCGGCGTTGTAGTTGCGTGGGGAGAATGGCCCCATTGCCCACTCTCGTAGTGATCGAAAGCGATCCCGCGAAGGTGCCATGGCAGATGCTTTAGAGGGGGGGCCTCCGGAGGCTCTCGTTCGGCATTGCCGTCGTCGTCGTCGTCTTCTTCGTCGTCTTCTTCGTCTTCGTCGTCTTCTTCGTCTTCGTCTTCGTCTTCGTCTTCGTCTTCTTCGTCTTCGTCTTCGTCTTCGTCTTCGTCTTCGTCTTCGTCTTCGTCTT
>CAYTFJ010000154.1:0-6069 GCA_964437075.1 uncultured Nannocystaceae bacterium | reverse complement strand
CCGAACTTTGGGAGCAAGGTCGTCAGCGGTAGCCTAGTTGTTGTTGTTGTTGTTGGCCGACGAGCTGTTTCGGCATTACGCGATAGACAATCGGCTCCGAGATAAGCCCAACGAAGACGATGTCGGGCTTGCCGGATGTACCACCCGAGGGCTCGGTGACGCGTAGCGGCTTGGGAAGCGTCGACGGGGGGCCGCGTTCGCTCGTCGTGTTGTTCGGGTTCAGCTCGTGTGTTGCCGGGCGTGGCACGGGAGCAAAAGTGTCAATCGCGCATTTGGCGCATGGCGCGCAATGCCTGCTGGCACGGTCGTGGTTTGAGGTGGCTGTAGGCATCGCCGCCTTCGCCTGTCTCGGTCTGCTCTTCGTCGCTGCGCGGGAACATGGCCGTCAAGACCCCGCGGGGCCGGTGTCTTGGCTCTAGGATGGTTGTTCGATGACCCGATGAGGTCGGGATCTCAGCCCCAAACCGGCGTGAGCCAGTTTCGACGTCGCTCGACCCGTCCGTGAACGACGTCTTGAAAATAGTCTGAGAGTTTCTGGGTCATGGGGCCGACCGCTCCGTTGCCGATCGTTCTACGATCGACCGAGCGTACTGGAGTGACCTGGGCGCCGGTGCCACACAGGAACATCTCGTCGGCGACATAAAGCTCGGTGCGTCCCAGGCTACGCTCTTGAAATCGCATGCCTAGGTCCTCTGTGGCGAGCGTGATCAAGGTCTTGCGCGTGATGCCGTCGAGGTTGTCCTCGGTGCCGGGAGGCGAATAGAGGCAGCCATCTCGGACAATGAACACATGCTCCGCGCTCCCCTCTGAGACCTTGCCAGCCTCCGTCAAGAAAATCGCCTCATCAAATCCATTGTCGAGGGCGTCCCGTCGCGCGAGCGCACTGTTAAGATAGCCTCCTGTCGGTTTTGTGCGCGATGGGATGGCATTGTCGGCGACCCGGCGCCATGAAGAGATGCAAACGTCGATGCTGTCCTTGTCGATGTAGCGCTTGAGCGGCATGCAATAGACGACGAGACTGGTGTCCTCGGCCCGCAGTACGGGAGCGAGCTCGATGGAGTTGTTGAGCACCAACGGCCGAACGTAGACATCGTGTCGGACCGCGTTTCTGCGCAGGAGATCGAGCACAACCATCGTCAGCTCCTCGTTCTTGAGCGGGAGATCCATGTAGAGGATTTTCGCGGAATGGCCGAGGCGCTCGATGTGGGCGTTCAGACGAAAAACGAATACCTGTTGGCCGTCGTCGGCGAGATAGCCACGAATTCCACCGAAACATCCTAGCCCGTAGTTGAGTGCGCGGGAGCGCACGTTCACGGTCGCGTCGTTGTCATCCACGAACTTTCCGTCGAAGTAGGTCACCATTGCCGTCGCACAATGCCAGAAAACGAGAAAAAGAGCCCTCACGTATGGGAGCTGGGGCTCCCGCCGAAGTGTCCGGCTGGAATTGTGCTGTAGGCACCTGCTGAGGGCATATCGAGAGCAAATGGGCGTGTATCGCCGGGCGCGAAAATCGCGTGCATGCTCCATTGTCCGGCGTCGATGGTTCATGTTCCGAGGACCGGGCCCATCTTTTCGGCGAAGCCCGTATCCTCCACAGGTGCGCTGGTTCGCCGCCTTTTCGATGATGCTCTTGGTCGGCTCGCTGCTCGCTCGCTGGAGCCGGAATCGCGGTCGTGTAGGTCTGGAGGCTGGGGTCTTGCAGGTGAGTCTCGCGCTCGGCCTCTTGGGTGTTCTCGGGACGCTGCTGGCCACGGTAGGTCAATTTTCTGAGTTCACCGTGGGCGTGGGAATGATGCTGATCGCTTTGGGCTGCTGGCCGTGGAACTCGTCCAGTGTTCGGGCGCGGAGGCCTCGAGGCGAGCAGCCCTCACGGGTCTGGGGTTTTGCCCTCGCGGGGGTGATCATGGTTGGCATTGCCCTGCGTCTTCCCACAATGCCCATGCCGCTGGCGGGGCGTGATCAGGGGACCTATTCCTTGCGCGCGGCGGCGACCGCGAGAGACGGAGGCTTTCGTCGGGTGGATCGGCAGCTCGCCCAGGCGGGACGCGAGGTCTCGGAGCGATCGGGACCCATGGACGTCCTAGGTCTCTACGACAAACGTAGCGCCGAGGGTCGAAGTGGGAGATACGAGTCCGCCTATCGGCCTGGGCTCTACTTGAGTGATCGGGATCGTGGTGAGGTTGTTCCGCAGTTTTTCCATCTTCATCCGACCTTGCTCGCGGTTGGCCGGCTCGTTGCGGCCGATGCTCCTGGGGATGCGCTGGGTACAGGTCTGATCGTCGCTCTCGAAGCATTGTTGGCGTTGTTGGCGTTCGCAGCGGTCGCGCGTCGTCTGTGGCCGCGAGGAGTTTGGTCGCTCCTGGCGACGGCGCTTTTTTGCGGGTCGCCGCTGTTGATCTGGACCCAGCGCGTCCCCCTGAGCGAAGGACCGATGCTGTGTTTCGGCTTGGCGGCGTTGCTGAGTCTCTTGCGCGCGCGCTCGGTTCCGGAAGCCATGCGGAGGAGGGAGTTGGTGGCTGCGGCCTTGTATCTGGGCTTCACCGCCTGGATCCGCGGAAATGCGTTTATCGTCGCGCCGGTGTTTATGGGGATATTGTTGTTTCGGCGGCGTTCTGGTGGTGTCGCCCCACATATCTTGCTCGCCATGCTCTTTTCGAGTTTGGTGGTTCATAGCCTGACCAGCTATCCCTACCTCTATGATGAGATCATTCGCCAGATGCCGGCTCTGCTCGGGGACTGGGATCCATCACCGGGGGCCCTCATTGGCTGTGGCGCGGCGGGCTCAGCTCTGTGGCTGGTCGTCGATGGGAGGATTGGACATTCAAAGCGGCTGATGGCCTGGGCGCATGTGGGATTTCCCTGGAGCCCTCGGTTGATGGCGCTCGCTGCATGCAGCATCCTCGGCTTCTATGCCACGGTCTCGTGGGGTATCGATACAGCCCCCTACGGGCGCTTGGATCCCGCGCCGGGCCTTTTGGGCTGGCCGTTGGTGGTGCTGGCGGTCGTGGGTGTGCTCGCTACATCGTTGCGTTGGTCGCCAGGTCCCGAGCAGGCGTGGCTCGTGGCGGTGGCTTCAATTCCCGTGATGACGCTTCTCTTGTACGCGAATCGTAATTTGCCGCGCCTCGAACTCTATTATTATGGGCGCTATCTTGTTCCAGAGCTGCTCCCGTTGGCGGTTCTTGGGGGCACCGCGGCGGTACGGATCCTGACACACAGGCTCAAGATTCGTGGGGTCGACCTTGCGAAGCCCATGGCGGCGGTTGTGTCTCTTGGACTGATCTGGAGTGTGGCGGGGGTGCTATGGACCGATCCAGTGACCCGACTGCGGGAGTTCTCCGGCGCTCAGCGAGCGGTGGACTTGCTGGCGAGATCGCTGCCGGCAGATGCCGTGGTGATCGCCGGTGGCGAAGGCTGGCACCATGGACATACGCACAACCAAATCGGTGGGGCGCTCGCGCTGGGTCATGGTCGCCAGCTTCTCCCCTATCGCTCACAAGAGGCGACCTACAGCAGCTTGTGGGAGATTTTGATAGCGAGGGGCGCTGCGGGGAAACCGGTGCCTCCGGTGTTTCTATTGATCAACGAGGCGAGTCACAACTACAGGCGAGCCGATGGTCGTTCTATCGCGGGGATCGACGACATGCTGCCGTCGCCCTTTGTCGCCAGCGACTTCGGATTTCTCGAGCTCTTTGTCCACAGCCTGACCGCGACCCAGGACCGAGTGCCGACTCGTATCACGCGGCATCAGTTGAGGATGGTATTGATGCGGGTGCGTGTGGACCCACTTCAACGCCTGAAGATCGAGCGGTGGACCGCAGCGGACCTTCCCCAGATCGGAGGAGAGAACCCAGAGGGGCCGCGATGCCTCGATGTCGATGAGCCGCTGGAGATCCTTGTGCCGTTCTCGACCGGACAAGATCGGGGCCCGACCTCGATCGCTTTAATCGCGGGGCCTGGGAGTGGCCGACAGAATCATCGATGGCGGGTTGAGGTGGATGGCCGCAGATTGAATTTTGATGCCGTGGGTATCTCTCCCCGCGCGCGTGACACCCTCGGACCGGTCGCGCTCGAAACACGACCGCGACACATCAAGATCTGGGGCAGCCCTGCGGGTCCTAAGGATCCCGTGTCCCGAAAGGGGAGAGGATCGACACCCACGCCCTGTGCCCATGGCGAGTTGGCGGAGTTGCGACTGTCGCCGCCCGATCGTTCTCAACTTGAGGCTTCGAAAGTGGCTTGGACGGAAAGTATTGTCCCGCGGGATGACCTGGGACAGGCCTTTGAGCGTAGCGAGTGGACTGCCGCGCGCTCTGTGAATCGCTATCGGCCGGGGACCACTCCGCGTCCCCAGATCTCAGGCCTTAGCATGCGGCTCGGGGCGGGGCCTGGACTGGAGTTTGCGCTCATCTATTTGCCTGGCGGTGGGACTCAACCGATGCACATCGTTGTGACCTTGACCGAGTCTCGGGTGTCGGCCGAGACTCGACTGGTGGTTTTTGTCGATGACATGGAAGTCGCCCGCCTGAACCCACCTGACAATGCGCAGGGGACTTGGCCTTCCGGCCCCGTGCTCTGGACGCCGACCCGATCGGTCGCTCGGGTGCGTGTGGAGTTGCATGGAGGCGGGGAAGCCGGCACGGGACCGCTGCGTGTCGATCGACGTGACGACCAGGTCTTCATCCGAGACGTGACCTTCTTTACCCATGGGCCGAGTGGTGTGGCGCCGTCCACCCCCTAACCTCGATTTTCAGTCTTCGTCTTGACAAATCTTTGCCATGAAATATCCGAGATTGCCTTCCTCAACATCATTGTCCGGGAAAATTCCGACGGTTGAACCCGATACATAAATATCGTCATTGTGGTCAATCACCATGGCGGTTCCATAGTCATTTTTGTTCGTTCCCAGTTGTTGAACCCATATCTTGTTGCCGTCGCTATCATATTTCACAAGAAAGAAATCCTGTTCACCGGCGGAGATCACACCATCCAACTCCCCCGGTGTGCTTCCGAGAAGATAAATGTTGCCGCTGCTATCCATTCGAATTGCGTTCGTGTCTTCATCCCCAATTGTGCCGATTTGATGGGCCCACAGTTCTTCTCCGGCGCTGTTCATTTTCATTACGAACAGATCTCGGCCACCTTTGTTCGTATTCCCGTTCCCGGCGCCCGAGAGAATCCCCTCCGTGGTTCCGCCGAGATAGATGTTGCCATCGCTGTCCATGACGAAATCGGTGATTTTGTCCTGAACGTTCGTTCCGAACTGTTTGATCCACTGTCTCTGGCCATTGTTACTGTATTTGGCGAGAAATCCATCGAAGTCGCCCGAACCGCCTAGCTTGGTATTCCCTGGGAGCGCACCTCCAGTGTAGCCTGCGAGATAGAGGCTGTCGTCGCCATCGATGAGGATTCCTGTGACAGTGTCGGAGACGATTGAACCAAACATTTGGCTCCAATCGCTTGTGCCATTTTCATTGTACTTGACAATGAAAACATCTGCCCATCCGGCGGATGTGAGCCCGCCGAAGGTCAAGGGAGTGTCTCCGACGACATAGATGTTTCCAAGGCTGTCCACGGCAACATCACTCGCGGTTGTGTACGCCCCCTGGCCGGCGCCTTCTTGCTGGATCCATATCATCTCACCTTCACTGTTGAGCTTGATGGCGACCATGTCCGCTTGTCCGTCGGTCGTTTTCCCTGGCCCCAGATCGCCTGTTGTGTATCCTGCCAAGATTAAGTTGTCGTTCGAATCAAACACAAAAGATGCAGCCCGATCATCTTTGTCGGAATCGATTTCGACGGCCCACGCGTAGTTGTCCGCTCCTTTTCCTGCGTATTTTACTGCAAAAAAGCTCGGACCTCCGCTCGTCAGTCCAAGATTAGTACCACCGAGATCACCTTGCACGTATCCAGCGATGTGGATTTGATTGAGACTGTTGACTTCCATTTTTACGACGCGAGTAAAATTACCGACGTCTTCCAAGCCTGGCATATGTTCCACCCAAGCGACGCAACCGTCGCCGTCGCCGTCGCCATCGCCATCGCCATCGCCATCGCCATCGCCATCGC
>CAYTFJ010000153.1:1243-6193 GCA_964437075.1 uncultured Nannocystaceae bacterium | reverse complement strand
GTGAAAATTCCTTGAGGGACCCGAGAATTGTTATTCCTCGATGCGAGACTCCAGCTCAACATAGACATCCATTCCCTCTTGCGAGGAAAAAAAATCACTGCGCGCCGCGCTGAGCGCTTGCCCCGCGCGTGACCGCCAGGCCTCCCGCTCGTCGTCATCCACGGATTCTTCCATCTTGACGACCGCGCGATCAAATTCACGTCGAGCATGGTCCCTCCGCCGGGGAGAAGACATCCGCTCCCACCGTTGCGCCTCGGCATCGTGTGCATGCGCAGGGTTCTTGACAATCGTCGGATGAAAACCCGAAGCGCTTGCTCCCGATGCCTCCGACGACGATGCGCGCGAGGCCCCCACTCGGGTTCCCCGTGCCCTGCCCGCAAGGCGACCGCGGGCCTCCGTCCCCGCCGAAGGGCTCGATGGCGGCGGAGGCGGCGGAGGCGGCGGAGGCGGCGGAGGGGACGACGTGAGCGCATACACCCCCGCGACGAGCAGGCCGGAGGCCACAACCACAAGGGGAAATTTGAGTCTCTTCATGCTGCGCGTCTTCTTCCCCTACCCACGCTCTTGGTAGCCCCGGAGGCATTCGAGACCGTTGCCATTCGAGGACATGCCCGACGCGCCTCCGTAGATGACATGAAACCCTTTGACCTCGGCTCCCGAGCACGAAGCCTCTCCGGGCACAAATGCGGTGAGGTCGTCGTAGCCGTCGAGGTCGCGGTCCTCCACCCACAGCCGGTCTCCGAGGCGGTCGCCCGTCTCGCTCGCGTCCGCATAGGCACTGCCGTTTTGTGTAAACGCGAAGTCGCCCGAGGTCTCGAGCCCCGTCTGCGTTCCGTACATCACGTAGACCCAGCCCGCATCGACCACCGAACCGATGTCGTCCCGCGGCACACCGATGGCCAGGTCCTCGCAGCCTCCGTCAAAATTTCCAGCGGCGAGCGCCCAACCAAAGTAGTCGTAGGCCTCGCTTTCGCCGTTGACCCCCTTTTTGCCCTGATACCAGCCATCATCGACGCTCGTGATGCCGCCCGCAGACCCGTACAGCACATTGACGTAGCCGGCATTCACGCGCGAGCCAATGTCTTCGTAGGGCACGCCAATCGCAATGTCGTCGTTTCCGTCGCAGTCGAAGTCTCCGGAGGTCAGCACTCGTCCATAGAGGTCGCCCCGCTCGTTGGTCGATTTCACGCCTGCGCTGTCGGGATGCCACATCTGGTCGCCCACCGCCGTGAGCCCCGTGCTCGAGCCGTAAAGAATGTGAATGCTGCCCGCCGCGACCGTCGGGCCGACGTCGTCGTAGGGAACTCCGACCGCAATGTCGTCGTAGCCATCCCCGTTAAAGTCTCCGACCGCCAGGCTGTAAGCAAACCTGTCGCCAGCCACGGTCGAGTCGAGAATCCCTGGGCGGTTGCGGTCCCAGTAGTCGTTCTCCACGCCGCGGCCTCCATAATCGACGACCAGGCGGCCTGCATCGTTGTTGTACGACGGCTCTCCCGCCGCAAAGTCCGAAACTCCATCGCCGTCAAAATCCCCTCGCGCACTGCGCAAATAGGATTTGGCGTCCACCGGCCCCGTCTTGTTGTAGCCCACGTCCGCACCGTCGAGGTCTCCGTCGTTGTCCGAGTCGGCATCGAGCCGGTCGACAATCCCGTCGCCGTCGCTGTCTCCCTTCGCCTCAAGGGCATCCGGAAGGTCATCCCCGTCGGAATCGTCGTCGCAATAATCCGGAATCTGGTCTCCGTCCGTGTCCACCCAAGGATACCCCTCTTGCGGGTTGGCTACGCCGTCGCCATCGCAGTCCAATTTGCCTTGAATGCCGGGCAGCCCGGCAAAATTGCTCAAATCCGCATAAAATGCATCTTGGTCGAATCGCGTAAACCCAGGGACCTCCTCAAGCCGTCCCCCCCTCGATGCGCCCCCCTCCCCGGGAATCAAGAGCGCTCCGTCTTGAACCTGGCAACGGAGCTCTACTCCGTACTGTCCACGCCCCACAAAGTCCGAAAAGGTGCCCTCCACACCCATGCCGTCCTCGCTCGGCGCCATCGAAAGAACCTTCACCTCGCCGTCCGGTCCTGTCACCCGTACATCGTAGCTCGCGCCCGATGCGATGAGGCCACCGTCCCAGCTCGCTCTTGCATGAATGGTGACCTCCTGCGTCGTGTCCGTCACCTCGCTCCGTGTCACCCCAACCAAACATTGCGGCCTTGCATCCTCTTCGTGCACCGCCACCGACACCTCGCCCACGGTCTTGAGCGTAAGGACCCAGTCCCCCTTGGACGGCGTGTCGACCTCGATCGCCAGCGTCCGATAGTCTGGGTCGTAGTTCAGATGTTGTGTATCGTCGTGGGTGATGTGCTCCCCCGACGGGCCGTCGAGCGCAAAACGATATTCAGGAAAAATGGCTCCGGTGGCCGTATTTTTTTGTTTCCATGAGGACCCGAGATTCGCGCTGAGGTTCGACAGCAAAATATTAAGGCGCTTCCCGCCGCTCGTCGGAATCAAAACTTGCTCCCCCTGCGCCCCCGAGACGTCGCGGCGTTCCTTTGCCAGGGTGAGCTGTTCGCCCCGGTAGGTCGCGTACATCGCCAAAAACACTTCAGGAATGGCATGGGGGGCCGTCGCATCAAAGGAGTTTCCCTTGGTCACCGACGCGACGGCCTCGAGATCATCTGTGGCGAACTTCCCGATCGGGGTCGTCATGACCGGGATCGGAGGGTTCGCATTCCACAGCACCCCGGCCGCCGCTCGGGGGTCGACGCCCATGTTTGAGCGCCCGTCCGAAAGCAACATGACGGCCCCCGTGAGGTTGTCGGAACCGCTCTCTAGTTTTTCCTTGGCCAACAACAAGGTGTCGCCAATGTTGGTGCCCCCCTGGCCGTACAGACCGTCCACAAGGGCGCTGTAGTCCGCGACCGACATCGTGTCCGACGACGGGCTTTCATCGCTCACAAAGATCGGGTCTTGAATATTCTCGGGCTGGTCACGAAACCCCATGAGCCCCAGTGCAATCTCGTCTTTCTCGACGTACTTGATGAAGTTTTTGATGCCCGTCTTGGCCCACTCAATCTTTCGATGACGCTTCCCCAAATTATTCCACTCCCAGTGCATCGAACCGGACAAGTCGAGCAAGATATACACTCTGTCGGCGCTCGAAATACGATTCTCGATCTCAACGCCTTCGTACAAAGCCTCGCAAATCGGCCCAGGCGCGGCCGTCGGGAGGTCTGCAGGGATTTTATTCTGAAAGAGAATTGGCGGATGTTCAGGCCCTCGAGTTTTGTCTTTGAACTTCCAGAGCATGAATTTCCAATCGGACCCGCTGCCCACCTCGGGGATTTCGGACTCGTATTCAGTCCCTCTAAGTATCCTTTTCCTCCACAGCGCGCGAAGAAGCGCCTGCGAACCTTCAAGCATCTGAGTCTCGCTATTCCAACTCTCGAAGAGTTCTTCCTCGTTCCACGCACAGTCACCCAGCGGTCGTTTTCCGTCCGCGAGAACCTGATGCCAGTTTATATTCGCCTTCGAATCCCTGTTCACCAGCGCTTCTCGAATCGTTTTCTCGGAGTAATGAGAAGGGTAGACCGTATCGATTTTTGTGTTTGCGCCCGCGCTTCGCGTGAACTCCAGCGCCTCAACATGAACGGTGATCACGGAGACCGTATTTTTTTCTGCCGAATCTTCGACGGCGAGTGTGTCGGTGACCAATGTGATCGTGGGATCGGCCCCCGTGTAGGGCTCGCCGTTGACCTTGAGCAAGGGGTAGACGTCTCCGCCTTGTGCGATCGGATGGGCGGTATCGAACTCAAGTTCGACACGGTCGAAGATCGTCGGCACATCGGGCACAACATCAATTTCTTCGCCGTCGATCACAAAGTGGAGAACCCACTTTGCCTCCGACTTACGCTCCACAACAACTCGAAAGAGGTGCGACGAAAGTTTTCCTAACCCTCCCGAAAGATTGCCCACCGCGTCGATGAGTTCGTAGTGTCCCACAACTTTTCCGGTTCCGAGGGGGTCGTTGGGGTCAAACACGCCGACATCGCCGTCGCCGTCGCTGAACCGCCCCTCAAGCGTAATCTCGTTGCCGGGACGCACGCCGGGCCAACCAGTTTCGTCGCCACGAAGGCGGTCGAAGTTGGACT
Organism: uncultured Nannocystaceae bacterium; assembly: GCA_964437075.1. GTDB lineage: Bacteria > Myxococcota_A > Polyangia > Nannocystales > Nannocystaceae > CAYTFJ01. The sequence continues at coordinate 2,051 of CAYTFJ010000153.1, read as the reverse complement.
CCACGCTGAGTTCGGAACCGTGAGGTGGAGACGTGGAGCAGCGCTTGAACCCCACCTTTTGTAAACAATCACTGTCGCTATTGCATGCCCTGGGCTGTTTTCCCGCCGCACTTTGATCGGGGTTGGTGCACATGCGCGTGTACGTCTGCATGATCGTGTGGTTTTGCGGAAACTCCTCAAGAGGAAACGCCAACGGGTCCCCCTCCTTCTCGAAAGAGCGACCGATTCCACACGCGCCTCCAAAACGGCGCACCTCACCGTATTGGTCCGCGAGCCCCAACAAGCCATGACCGAGTTCGTGCATCAAGGTCATCCGCCGTTTTTTGTTGTGGCTCAAGGTCTTGTAGCTGAGCATGCTCATGTTGCCTGTCGTGCCAAAGAAAAGGTGGCTCGTGGCGCCCGATCGGGCGCGAGTGCCTTCGGCATACCAGATGACATCCGCCTGCTTGGCGCCGTAGCCACCGGCCCCGATCCTGAATTTCTTGATACGAACAAGCCCATCCGTCGCATCGCAGATCCCCACCGCGGTGCGTCGGAGTTCTTCGATGGCCGCGGTGACATCGGCCTCGTTGGGCTGAAAACCCACATGCACGTTGATCTCGGCCTCGAGGTGATCCCCGACCGGTATGAGGTTCCCGGATCCGGCCTGGGCCGTGGGCTCCAAGACAAACGCGACCGCCGCCGCTACAACAAGACCGAATTTTCGGGGGGGGGGGGGGGAATGAAAAATTTTAAAACCCTCCTCCGGCCCCGGGCCTCCTTGGGGACCCCGAGGGGTTCGGTCAGGGCTGTTAACCCATCTAAAAAA
>CAYTFJ010000153.1:0-1233 GCA_964437075.1 uncultured Nannocystaceae bacterium | reverse complement strand
CCCCGTTTGGGGTGCCCCGCGCCCGGCCGGGGCGGGGGGCCCAAAGCAAAACCGGCCCCCCGCCCCACCACAAAGTTTTATTTTTGGGGGGGGGGGGGGGAATGTATACATTGTAGATCCTCCTTCGGGCCACGGGCTTCTTCGGGACCCTGACGAGTTTCGGTATAGGCTGTAATCACTATTAATAAAACATATTACATCTCATTACAATGCAATGTGTTGCATCGACGAACACCCAATCGCTACATCGGTCCGTGTCGTGGGCAAGACAGCCTGTTCCTCACGCATCAAGACCCATGGGCCGGACGCTCCACTCACAAACATGGAGACAAAAAGAACTCGCCTCGCGCACAAGCGTGAACACACGGTGAATATGGACACCGAGAGCGGATCTCTTCTTCTCCGGGACGTCAGAACATCTCTTCGAGGGGCCAGCGTTTCACGAGTTTGCCATTTTCGAGGCCTCCGCGATGGGTGGAAAGATAGGCGCGACGATGCTGCATCGTCGGCATCGTCGACGTTGTTTTTCCGTCGACATGAGCATTGCAAATCAGACGACTCTCGCCACGTTCCCAGCGCTCAAAGAAGGCATAAGATCGTCGATCGACTGCGCGGAAGAAGGCTCGTGCGTCTTCGGCGCTAAGGTCCCGGCGAACGGCCCTGTTGACGAGACCCTGGACACGATCGAGTTGCTGCACGGGAATCCCCGCCGATGCCGTCGCTTTCGCCTTCCAGTCACGAAGTTCGTCACGAAGTTCAAGCCAGGATTCGACCTCCTGCAACATGGCCGGGACCGTGTTCACAAAGGGAGCGATCGCGGTGGCGACGTGACGTACGGGTCCCTCTTGTGGCAACCGAATCTCGACGATGCGAGGCTTCATCGGTCCGGAGCATCCGTCGTGATGGTAGTACTCCCCTTGACTCAGGCGTCCACGGCTCGAGCGGCCACGGACGTCGCGGTATCCCTTTCCTGTGTCCGGGATACCCCTGCAAACCAGCAACCCGAATCTCTCGACGATTCGACAGGTCGCCTCGCAGTGCTCTGGACGAAGCAGGAGATCATCCAAGTAATTGCGGGGACCATTCCCCTTCCCCTCGGTGCCGGAATACCCCCGCAGCACCACCCCCAGTTCGCGGCGGGTGCCCAGCAGCCCCACGGCCTCGACACATAAATCCCAGCGACCCACCCGGATCGCATGCGGCGACCGCTCAAGCTGTGCGCATAGGTCCAAC
>CAYTFJ010000152.1:0-6195 GCA_964437075.1 uncultured Nannocystaceae bacterium | reverse complement strand
CCGCCGACGAGTGCCAACCACCGTCGGGTGAAAACGGCGATGGCGACGGCGATGGTGACGGCGATGGCGATGGCGACGGCGATGGTGATGGCGATGGTGATGGCGACGGCGATGGCGACGGCGACGGCGATGGCGACGGCGATGGCGATGGCGATGGCGATGGCGACGGCGATGGCGACGGCGACGGCTGCCAGTCCCACGACGACTGCGACCTCACTTCCTCCACCCCCGCCTGCCTCGAGGGCGATTGCCTCCCTTGCTTCGACGCTCTCTCCTCCGACTTCTGCAACGATGAAGCCGACCCCAACACTCCCCTTTGCCACCCCCAGTCCGGCGCCTGCGTCGAATGTGTCCTCAACGACGACTGCCCTTCCGACGCTCCCCTCTGCTACGAAAACTCCTGCCTTGCCTGCTCCGAACATCAACACTGCATCGCTGCCTGCGACCTCTACTCCGGCCGCTGCCTTCCCCCTGAAAACCAACTCTGGGTCCTCAACGACGCCCCCGACGGCGGCGATGGTGCCTCCCCCAACTCTCCCCTAAACTCTCTCTCCGCCGCCATGGCCTCCATCCCCGATGACCAAGACTTCACCCTCTGGGTCACCGCAGGCTCCCTCTATCTCGAAAGACTCTCCTTCACAGGCGCCAACATCATCGCCGTCCGCGGCATCAACTCCCCCGAATTTCATGGCCCTCCCAGCGAAGTCGCCGTCCTTGTCGGCGCTTCCTCGACCGCCTACCTCTCCGGCCTCGAGGTCGTCGGCTCCGAGGATTCCGGCATTCAATGCAGCAGCGGCCGCCTGTGGATCGACGACACCATTCTTCGCTCCAACACCAACCTCGGCATCGACGCCAACGACTGCAACCTCCATCTCCGCCGCTCCCAGGTCGTCGACAACGCAAAAGGCGGTATCGATTCCGACGACACCCAGCTCTTCATCGAAAACTCCATCGTCGCCGGAAATGGCAGCGGCCTCGTCCCACGCTACGGCATCCGAGCCCTCGACAGCGGCACCACCGAAATCACCTACAGCACCATCGGCGCAAATCTCGGCAGTGCCCCGGGAAATGCTTTCCAATGCTCGGCCGGCACCCACAGCATCCGCAACAGCATCCTCTTCGCAGGACTCGGCAACTCCGTTGCCGTCGAATGCCCCTCCCTCTCCGTCTCGCACTCCCTCTCCGACCAGTCCGACCTCAACCATCCCTCCAACACCCTCCTCGACGAAGTCCTCACATCCTGGTTTGTCGACCCCGGAAACAACAACTGGCGCCTCCTCGACGCCCCTCCCTCTTCCTTCTTTGATGTCGCACTTTGGACCCATGCCGACCCCTCCCTCGACATCGACCTCAACCCTCGCACCCTCAACGGCGACAGCTTTCCAGGTGCAAACCAGCCCAGCGGCTAACGCCCTCTCTCTCTCCATGCGTCCTCCATCCACACCATGCCTGCATGCCTCGGTTCTCTTCAACGGCTGTGGCCAATCAAGTTGAATCGCCGCCCCCGCGTCTCCTCTGGGCGTCATGGACCGATCGCTACACGTAAGCATGGCCTCACTCCATGAGCAGTCCGTGGATTCTATCCCGACGGCAGGACCTCACCATGATTCTGGGGCCCTACGCATTGGCCCTCGTTACCCTCCCTTGGATCGGCAACAACACGGACGATGTGCCTCTGTGGTTGTTTATACTGCTCGTCGTCGCCTTTGACGTGGCCCATGTCTGGGCGACCCTCTACCTCAGCTACCTCGACCGAAACCTCATGCGACGGCGTCGAGCCCTGTTTTTGTGGCCGATTCCCGTAAGCTTTTCTATCGCCTTTTTTGTCCACCACTACTCATCGGGGCTCTATTGGACCCTCTTGGCGTACATTGCGATCATTCACTTCGTGACACAACAGTGGGGGATCGTCGCGCTCTACAAACGAACATCGAAGGACCATCGTCCCCTCGACTACTACCTCGACAAGCTCACGATTTGGACCGGCGCGCTGGGTCCTCTCTTGCTGTGGCATGCCACGCCAGGACGTGAACTCGACTGGTTTGATGCCGGCGAGCAGTTCATTGTTCGGCTCCCTCCCGAAATTTCGCCTTTTGTCTACGTCACGATGGCTGTGACCGCGCTTGCGTATGTTGCTAGGCAGGTCGTTCGTTTCCACGAAGAACGTGTGCACACCCTTGGGAAAAATTTGTGGATTTTTGCGAGTTGGACAAGCTGGTCGGTCGGAATCAGCGATGCCGACCATCCCCTAATCTCCGCTGCGGTCATCAATCTCCTTCACGGGATCCCCTTCCTCGTGCTCGTGTGGAACCGATGCAATCAGCGATGGGAGGGAAAACAGGGCAAAGAATCTCCCTTCCTTGCGTGGATCTCTCAACGCCGGACAATCGTGCTCTTCTATGGGTTTGTCCTTGGGATCGCGCTCATCGAGGAACTGCTGTGGGACGGATTGGTCTGGCGGGTCTACCTTGGCGATATCTTCATTCTTCCATCTGCTTTCGCTGCCGCCACCGCGCAATCGATCGTTGTCGCTTTGCTCTCTGTGCCACAGATCGTCCACTATTTCCTCGATGGATTTATTTGGAAGCTCGACGGTAGCAACCCCGACTTGGATGCCCCCACCTGAACGGATACGATAGGGCCAGGCCCTTCACGGCTGCAGCCCATGCTCGCCCTCCCGCGTGAAAACATCTCAGCACGACTGCCGTGGCTCGCCGCGCCGGCGCTTGCCAGCTTTTTGTTCTTTTTGAGTGAACGTGCCCTCACCCTGGCACTCCTGGGCCATGTCGTTGTCAGCCCAATCTCGGCGGTCACGCTCTACGCAGGGATCTTCGTATTCCAGCTCGCATGGATGATCGTCATTTCGGGGCCCGCGTTCTTGTGTTCGCTTCGATCCCGCAGAACACCTCTGCACCGACGAGTCACAATGCTCGGTGCACCACTGCTCGCCTTCGCGCTCATGGCATTTCCAGCCTACCTGACCGGAAAATCACTGGTATCAGGCCCATGGATCTCTGAGCAGTCTTGGGCATCAACGGCCGCCTGGGCTTTCACATTTTTTGTCCCATCGGCCCTTGCGCTGTCCTTTTTGATCCACGAGGCCATCCCCTCGCCATCCCCTCGCCGCTCCGCCCGCGGTATCACGGGTGTCGCCTTTTTACTCGGACTCGGATCGCTCGCAGCCTCGATTCTCGTGATGCCCGGTCTCCACCGCGAAGCACATCTCCTGCTTTTTGTCTGCGGAAGCGCGTGGATACAGCTGGCAACCATAAGGTCACTTGTCCGCTCACGGGGCGCGGGCCCAGCGGCACCGATCGCGGCGGCAGGTGTGCTCGCCCTCGCGCTGCCCGCTTGGTTCTTGATGTCCAGTCAGGTCCGGCGTGAGCTGCTGCTGCGCTCACCAAGCGCTGCAAATTTCATCCGAAGTCTGCTTCCGCCACCACCGAAGAGCCTCTTGCACGACGAGCTCGGTCGAATCGAACACGAGGGTCCTCCAGCTCAAGCTCTTGGTGCGCAAAAGCGGGGTCTCATGCTCGCTCCCCATGACGCCCCGTGGAACGTACTTTTGATCGTCGTCGATACCCTCCGTGCCGACACTCTGCCCCCCGTGCGCGAGCCAGGCCAGGGGCCGGCGGAGGCCGGGGATACCCCCTTTTTGGACAACTGGATCTCAAACGCCCATCGTTTTCGATACAACTATTCGCAGGCCTCGAGAACCAACCGATCGATGCCCGCAATGTTTCGCTCGATCCATGCCAACGAACATCCCAAGTTTCACGGCCAACCGCTCGCAGAAACCATGAGCATGCTTGGACGTACCCCGGTGGCCATGGTGCCCAATATTCTTTTCGAGGAGCGAGAATCGCGCTCACGTATGCTTCTCCGAGGCTTCGAACATGTTGCCACCTACGACAAGCCGGAGATGCACACCCAACTCTCGCGGATCGACCAGGTGCTACGCCCCTTAGGCACAAAACCGTTTTTCGCCTGGGTGCATTACTACGCCATGCATCTTCCTGGGTACAACAAACGCATGCTCACGAAAAAGGATGGGCCGTGGGCGAAGCGATATCGCAGTTCCTTGCAGTGGCTCGACAGTGAGATTCGTCGTCTATTCACCCTTCTCGATGAACTCAAAATCCTCGACAACACGATCGTAATTTTGGCTGCCGATCACGGAGAGGGCCTCGGCGCCAATGGAGTCGGCACCCACGGCCCCACGGTCTTCGAAGAGGCTGTACGCACGCCTCTCGTGATCTCTATCCCTGGTTATCCCGGTCGTGTTCATGGGGCCACGGTCGGAAACATCGATATCTTGCCAACGATTCTCGATCTATTGGGCGCCGATATCGATCCCAACCACCGAGGCCGAAGCCTCGTCCCCACGATGGCCAACGACGACGGTCCCGGCCGTCCCCCCGAGAAAGGCGAACGCGACTACTACATCGAAAATGCCGACGCAAAACTGATCTCGATCGTCCATGGGCGGTCTAAACTGATCTTCGACAAGGAGGCAGGCGCACTTCATCGCTTCGATCTCAAACTCGATCCGCGAGAGGATGTTGACCTCTACGGCACGGATCCAGAGCAAGACCGCCAAATGACCCGGCGTCTTCTCCATCTTAATCCCAGCTTCTGTGCCGACGAATATGAGAACCCTGGCACGCTGGAGCGACTCCGGGCTCGTTTGCGCGAGCAAGATCCACTCGCGCCAAGCGCGTCCTTGCCCTTCCTCCTAAAAACTGCGGCGAAGAGCAAAGACAAGCAGACCTTGATCGAAGCAAGGCGCATCTTCGACGAGACCGACGACGACCAAACGCGGCTCTTGATTCTCCGACATCTTCGACGTCGTGATTCCAGCGGTTGGGGCCGTCGAATTGTTGAACATTTGCGGACGATCGAAGGCACAGACCGCGAGCTTAGATTCATCGACGGACTCGCTCATCAGGACCAGACCCACTTCGATCGGCGCTATGCCGCTGCCCGATTGGTGGATTGGGCCGAGCACGGCACCCCCACCCAGTGGCTACCGTGGCTACGTCTTGTTCGTAAATGGCATCGACTCTCGGCTTCAAGCTTCGCAGCCCCGCTCTCGACAATGCTTAGCCGCGCGCAACAACAACCACACAGTCAACAATCTTCCGACGCAACCGCGCTGATCTTGACCGCCATCGCGCGACTCTCTCGATCTGTCGGCAAAGACCTTCCCAACCAGATCGAGAGTCTTCTTCAACACGAACAAATGGCGGTTCGTATGGCGGCCACACGCGCACTCGGCCGGGTCGGACGCCTCGACCAGACTCGGTACCTTCGTACAGCGATCGCTGACCACGACCTCTCGATGAAAAAAATTGGTATCCAGGCGCTCGTCGATCGCCGAGGAAAGGCTGCAATCCCCGTCATCGTCGAAGCCGCACGTAATGAGGAACTTCTGAGTGTGATCGTCGTCGCCGAGCTTCGCCGGCTCAAGGCCGAAGCCGGACTTCCCTACCTCGACGAGGTCGCCGAGGACCACTACAATAGAATTGTCCGAAAACGCGCGAAAGTGGCCGCAAAACTCACCCGAGACCGAATCGAAAAACGAAAAGCGAAACGGCCGGTTCAAAAGACCGCGACCCCCTAGCCGAGACGGCGACGATGCGCTTCGTCTATTTTTTTTCGGCCTGCTTGAGTTTCATCCCACAAAGCGCGCACTTTCCATCCCCTTTGTCGCGCCGCGCATAGTGGACTGATCCCATATCACAGTACCAAGCGCCTTCTGGAATCTGGCCTTTTGAAACCGGTGGATCAAATTTCGTTCCCGCGGCCGCAACCTCAACCGGATCCTCTGCACCCACATTGTCCTGGCTCGCGCCGGTCGCTGGCTTTGCGGGCGCGTCGATCTCTTGTCGCTTGGAGACCGTGGCAGACGCCGCTGGGGCATCTTCCGCTTGCAGACTGTGTTTGCTCCCATCATCGCAGGCGCTAAGGGAGACGCAAAGGATTCCGAGAGTCAACGTCGCAATACGCATGAAGGTGTCTTGCCATGACACTACCAATACGGTCAAGGCGAGCGGAGACCCCCCTCCCCCCAACAGAACAAAAGCCGCAACTCGCGCACCGCTGAAGATTCCCCTCATGTGCGCTCGCCGATCGGAGCCCGATCGCGCACTCTCTTGGTCATGGCCTCCTCGGCGGCATCTCGACTCAGTATTC
>CAYTFJ010000151.1:0-6209 GCA_964437075.1 uncultured Nannocystaceae bacterium | reverse complement strand
CGGGCGCCAGTGGCTTTGCTAGGCATATCGCGGAGCGCAGCCTCAGCGCCTTGCTCACCCTCGCCAGGCTCGCTTTGGGTCGGCTTGTCGGCTCCGAGTTAGCGCGCCTCTGGCATATCCACGACAGCATGCCGGGCGCGGATCCTTCGCGTTGGGAACTCGGCGGTGCCTTGGGTTGGTTGGCGGCAATTCTCGACCGACCGGCGCCAAAAGAGCACGAATTGGGCGCTCTTCGGCGGCCTCGGGGACCCCGCTGCGAGCATGCACCGGGTGTCGGTCGGGGCGATCTCGGTCGGGTTTGGGCGACACGCAGTGGTCGCAGCGACGACCTCGTCTGGACCCGTCATCGCTGGTGGTCGCCGCAGGCGATCGGTGACACACCTGCTGGCGAGGTCCACCTCGACATCGCTGTCGAGCGGCCGTTGATCGCGAGGGCCCAGCGAGCGGCCGATGATCCCGAAGTGCTTGCCACCCTCGCGATGATCCGAGAGAGCCTCGCGGAGTTGCTCGCGGAGCGCACTGTCGATGGAGTTCTCGGCTTGGTCGCGGCTCTACCCCTGAGTGTGCGACCGCTCGCGGAGGGGGATGGATCGGCGCTGGTGGTACTGGCGAGGCGTCGCGCAGACCTTCGCGCCAAGGTTGAGCTTGCGCGGGCTCTCTTGCCTGAGGGCGGTGACATGAGTCTCGTCGAGCACGACGACGGGCCGCAGCTGAGCCTTGGACGCGGTGCGGCGGCGATCACCGTCGATCTCACAGGACCGCAGGTGAAACGCGTCGAGCCTGAGCCTTCTTCGTGATTGCTCGGAATACTGGCAAGGGCAGAAAGGGCCATGTCACCGGGCGATGACCGTGAGGCCTGCGATACGGCATGCTTTACGGTCCATGGTTCGCCCGGGAGTTATGCCCCTTGTGCTATGGATATGCCAGTCGAATTGCGGAGACAGGCCCTGCATAGTGGCTCGCGACAAATGCAATTCCCAATTCCGGGACGTACTGGAACTTTGAATAGGGTCCACTCATCGGCATATCGGGGACCTCTCCGGTGGCGACAATGCGAGTCCACACCCAGGGCTCGATTTTGGGGTCGCCGTCGGGTGGAGTCAATAAAAATAGGTCGAGGCCAGCACGCCAAGTGATGAATCCGCCGAGCTGGGGAGCCCATTCGAAGCCGTGATTTCCGCCAACTTCCATCTCTTTATCACCCGTAGTCGTGGCAAGATATGCAGGCACATCGGGGGTGGAGAGATCAATGATTGCCAAATCCTTGGAATCTCCCCTAAAAGCGGCTGTGACCAAGAGATTGCGAACAGGGTCGACAGCTGCAAGAGCATCAAGCGTGTTGACTGTCCACCCCGGATAGCTCTTCCATTCTTCCGTTACAGGGTCGAATGAGTGAGTTTGTTTTGAGCGGTAGTCGGTGAACCACGCAAGACTGCTGGCATCATCCCATGCACTCGCGGTGAAGACTTTTCCTACGGTCGAGTCGGTGGTGCTATCGCCCCAGGTATTTGTACTGAGATCGAAAAATGCAGAGAGCTTTGACGAGCACCCCTCAGGAAAACCCGGTAGTGGGGCTGCGAAATCCGAGACGATGGCGAGCCAGAAGCGGTTCTGGATGGGGTCGTAAAACGGCATATCATAGGTATGCATAGATACCGGTTTGCCATCCCAAAAGCGACAGAACTCGTCTCCTCCTAGTGTCGTTTTGTCGCCTGGTACTTGGCCATCTGTCGGCTCTCCGCGTCGCTCCCACATCAACGACGCAAAATCGAAGAAGTAGACTTCATTGCCGTAGTAGCCATTGTGGCCTCCCCCAAAGTAGACCAGGCCACCAAGTTCCCCCTCGCCCGAAGCGTAGGCTCCGCCGGTCCAGTCGTTGAGAATCCCCTTTGGTCCCTCTCCACCCCACCATGCGCATGGCGGATCTTCGCAGGGATCCTGGCTTTGCATGGTGTTGAGTGACACATCCCGCCACTCGTTGAGGGGCAAGTCGGCCAGCGCGGCAGGCAGCTCTGGCATACCGCCTGTGGATGTGTCCCCAGTCGTAGATGAGGATGTCTCGGTGGTCGTGGTGGAGCTGCTGGTCGTGGGAGCCGATGTATCAGTTTCTGCGCGGGTCGAGTTTGTCGTACTTGTTGAGTTTGTCGTCGATGATGTCGAACTCGCTGTGGGGTCTGTCGCCGCGCTGTCCGTGCTGCTCATGGTTTCTGAGCCGCTGTTCGACGATGAGTTGTCAACACATGCGAAGAAAAGAAGAGATAGAGTAGTCAGGTACTGAATTTTCATTATCGTGGGTATCCGAAGTCCGGAAGGAAAGGTTGCGAAAGGAACTTCTTCGCTTCGCAGATCAGTCGATTGATGGCGCAGCGTGGTGGGCATGCGAGTGCTAGTTCGAGCGATGACGCCTTAGAAGTCCGAGGCCAAAGAGTCCCCAGAGGGCGAATACAAGACCAGAGCCTTCGCTTTCGGGGTTCGTTCGGCAGGCGCATCCCTCATCATCGCTATCCTCATCGTCGCCAGCCGTTGCTGTGCTGTTGGTGCCGCTGCTACCTGTGGGCCCGGAATTGGAGCTGGTATTGCCTGTTTCGCTCGCGCTCGAGGAGGTCGGAGTGCCGCTCGTATCGCCGCTACTTGTGCCGGTGCCGGTCGTATCACCTCCGGTCGTATCGCCGCCGGTCGTATCACCGCCGGTCGTATCACCTCCGGTCGTACTCCCTCCAGTTGTGCCGCCGCCGGCCATCGGACAGGGAATCGCCGACTTATAGTCGTGGGGGAGAGGGCCGGGCCCCCCTCCTCTGATCCACTCTAAGGCGCCCACGTGAGGGACCTCGCCGCGTTCATTTCCGCAGAAGTCCACCTCGAGCTCCGCGAGCATCGGTACTGCTCCCATTGTCAGGAGGGGTCCATCGGCGAGGGGCCAGAGATCTCGATTCATGGCGTCGACCCAACACTCCCCGGGGCTCGTGCAGTCGACATTTCCGTTCATGATTGTGTCGGGAATCGGTGCTGGCATTGCGGGGCCTGCTCCTGACTCCTGCCAGACGACATTCCCGGTCATCTCGAGCGATTTTCCTGGGACCCAGGAGAGCAGATCGACGGCGGGGCCTTCGTCGCCAATGATCGTGTTCCCGAGAATTTGGATCTCATGGACAAAACCATTGCCGCCATAATTGTAGACGAGGAGGCCTCCGTCGTTGCCGCCCAAAACGATGTTATTGCGGACAATGGTGGGCCCGCCCGCGATCTCAAGGGACGCACTTGTTCGTGACCCGCCGACGATGTTGCCCTCGACAAGATTGATTCGGGAGAGGTCGGAGGAGCCGTAGATCTCGATGCCTGGTCCCTTTGTATCATCGATAACGTTGTCGCGGACGATTCCGTAGGAGTCGCGTTTGATCTCGAGTCCGTAGCCGATTTCTTCGGAGTCGACGCCTGTGAACAGATTATCGGCAATCAGAAAATCGGCGGCAGTGCACGACGACATACCAGGATGACACCCGAGATAGATCCCTGTTCCCATGAGATCTTCGAAGAGATTTTCTCTGATTTCGATGCCCTCCGAGTCACTGCTGTTTGCCGCGACTGAAATCCCACCAATTTGGAAAAAATGGTTGTGGAGCACACTTGTGCGATCGCCAGACTTGATCTTGATCGCCGTAATTGCATCATTACTAGGACCAAAGAAGAAGCCGTCGATGACGATATCACTAGCCTTGACATCGATGATATTTGAAGAATTTCCGTTGTATACAAATGCTGTGAGCTGGTCGGGGTTTTGGGCTCGCAACACCTTGGGCTCCCCGGGAAGCCCCCCTGTCGAGAGCACACAAGGCCCATTGTGCATACCCGGGAGGAGCAGGACAACATCACCGGGTCCCGCATCCTCATTGAAGACTTTGCAAAAATCTTCCTCTGGGCTAACCATCCATTCGGCTGCTAGTGCATTGTTCCCGGTTAGAAGGATGGCCAAGAATGAACATATAACAAGGGGAAAGTCTCTCACGGCGTGAGGTTGCCAGGCGGGGGATAATTTGCAAGATTTTTTTGCAGTATTTATGTGAGGCACTTGGCTCGCTGACATAATTGGTCAGTCTAGGCGCGTAGGCTTTCAGCTATACCCCATCAGCTACGGCTCTCAATCCGGTGGGGGTTTTCCTGTACTTGATTGAGGCTTAGACCCCCCAGGTGTTAGCTCGAGCACTCCACTCAGCTTCATTGATGGATTCGCGCTGATATTCTTGTGACCGCGCACTGCATTTGAGATATAGATGCGTTCATGATGAACATTCGATCAATCTTGCGCATTGGCGGGCTTGGGGCGGCTTTCTGTACAGCGTGTTTTTCCACGCCAGGCGATGATGGCACCGAGACGCTTGAAACGAACAGCAGTGCCACAATGGGTTCAACTGCGACAACCGCTTCGACCGGCACAACCGATACAACCGATACAACCGATACAACCGATACCACAAATTCTGCGACTTCATCCCCGGATATGACCACGGGTTCTTCGACGACTCTCGAGACGACGGGCAATGGATCCGACAGTGAATCTACGGGGGGCGTGCCGATGCCACCGGCGACATGCGATGCGCTCGAGGCTATTCCTAGCGAGCCCGGTGCGCACGTGGCGATGATCGAAGCTCTCGGGCCCAATTCATGGCTTACCCTCGGCCCGCCGGCTCCCGATCCCGAATTTGGAACCGCACACGGGCGTTCATGGGGCGGGCAAGCGTTTGCCTCTGCGCCGGCTCTGCGAGGGGCGTTCTTTACGGGGGAGGGCGCTCACGCCTATGTGAAGGCCGACGGCTACGCCATGGACGATGTGTGGTTTTACGATCTAAACGCGCATGCGTGGGTCGTCATTCATCCTGGAAACCACATCGCGAGCTTCAACCAACGCGTAATGGACGGAAACTTGAGCATCGATGCGAATGGTCAGCTTCAAGACATCAACGGGGACCCTGTTCCGCTTCACATTGCGGTTCACGCCTGGGATTTTCTTACGTACAATACCGTGGAAAATCGGCTCGCGTTCTCAGTTGGCGACGGCATGGGAGAGTACTTTATGCCCGGACTCGAGACGATTCAGCCTGGCCTCGACATCTTGTCCGCGCAGCGCGAGGAGGTCGAGATCAAGTCGATGTCGCCGTGGTTCTACAGCGTGGAAGACTGTCGCTGGGAGCGCTACCCGGTGGCGACCAAGAACCCGATCCCGTTCGGCTCAAAATCGACGTTCGTCTACGCAGAGGCCGACGAGCGCTACGTTCATGTGGGAAAGGACGGCGCCGCGGTGTTTGACCCGGTGGCGAAAGACTGGATGGTTCTGCAAGACACGGGGACGCGACCGACCGGCTACGACAACGGTGGTGTGTACGATAGCAAGCGCAACCGGATTTACATGGGCCGGGGGGTCAAGGGCAGTGGCACGCTCTACGTCTACGACATCGACACGAATACGTGGACGCAACCGGCATCATCAGGGACAGGTCCGATTGAGTTCGGGCCTAACTCAGCAGGGACCCTCTACGATGTGGCGAACGATCTGCTCGTGATCTTCCAGTTCAATGATGGCCTTGTTTACACCTGGGACCCCAACACTGAGACTTGGGACAGCCAAGCAATTTCGGATGAAGTCCTGACCGCAACGAAGTACCCACAGTACAATGTTTTTTACGATGCTCCGCTCAACGCCTACTTCGTAGCCGTAGGGAGCGATAGCACAGACAACCTCTCGATGTTTGCGTACCGCTACGCGGGTTAGCCTACATATTTTTTGGTTTGGAGCCCGGTCTCACAAAAATTGCCGTCCAAAATCGACATCAACATCGCGGGGCGAGATCAAGGAGAGAGATGAAGATGAGAGGGGGCTCCTCATCGTCCGGCTGTTGAGTTCGCTTGTCGGCGTGGTCATGCCGCTCGTGCCCGGCTTGTGGGCCAGATTGATGTTGAGCCGATGACTGCCGACGTCGGGATCCCTCTGTGCGCTTCATGCTGATGGCTATGCGCAAAAACACGCAGTGGCAGTCTCCATGGCGGTTGAGGTCGAAAGTGGCTTGCCGACAGCGATATGGGCGGATGGGCTATCGGGCGAGCGTCGTCCGCCGTGGAGCATGGGGCGCGTGTTAGGCTGCTGGCGATGGCGGTTGAACGCGATAAACGGGGGGGAATCGGGCCCTACGACGTCATCATCGTCGGCGGTCGACCGG
>CAYTFJ010000150.1:0-6345 GCA_964437075.1 uncultured Nannocystaceae bacterium | reverse complement strand
AAGAAGGCGCCCAAGAAAGCTGGCAAGAAGGCCGCGAAGAAGGCGCCCAAGAAGGCTGGCAAGAAGGCCGCGAAGAAGGCGCCCAAGAAAGCTGGCAAGAAGGCCGCGAAGAAGGCGCCCAAGAAGGTCGCCAAGAAGGCCGCCAAGAAGGTCGCCAAGAAGGCCGCCAAGAAGGCGCCCAAGAAGGCCGCCAAGAAAGCTACAAAGAAAAAGGCCGTAAAGAAGGCGCCGAAGAAGGCTGCCAAGAAGGCCGACAAGAAGGCCGACAAGAAGGCCGACAAGAAGGCACCGAAGAAGGCTGACAAGAAGGCTGGCAAGAAGGCCGCGAAGAAGGCGCCGAAGAAGGCCGCCAAAAACGCGCCGAAGAAGGCCGCCAAGAAGGCACCAAAAAAGGCTGCCAAAAAGGCTGCCAAAAAGGCTGCCAAAAAGAAACCCGCAAACGACTAGCGGACTCTTGGTAAGAGTGAATGCCGTCGGAAGTTATCCCCGACGGCATTTTGCGTGGTTCATTCCGAAACCAAAGAATAACGCCAGCGCTCGGCTGTGAAGTCGAGCGAAGTTCTGGTCGCTGTTTCGCTCTTGTCTATTTGCGGTCGAGTTAGGGTTCGCCGCAGATGGAGATTAGAGTCGTTCCCACTCATTTCGAAACGTGCGTAAATTCGAATACGCTCGGGGTCCGCTGAATATCAGATGCGGAACTTCGCCTTGCTCCACGACGTCGAGCAGAGAGTCCGCAAGGATCTCCGCATGGGCCGCACTCAGCCTTGCGTCTTTTGCGCCAGATATGAGCTGCCAATGCTCCGCGGGGCCGGCGTCTTCACGTTCGGTTGGCGACGCCGGTGCTCCGAGCACCTGAACGTTTAGCTCTTTGGCGAACTGCGCGGCCGCAGGAGGAGTCCAAAGACCGCTGGGCTGCCAAAGAAACTCATAATCGGGGTGCGCGGCAACGAATCTTTCGAGTCGTCGACGGTAGTGCGCGCTTGGGGAGAAACTTGCGGGAGTATTAAGGACGACGCGTTTGCTACCCATCGCTTCACTACAGATCTCGACGATGTTCCATGCCTGGTCGACCTCTGCGGTCTCTTTGAGGTGGCCCATGCCAGACTTTGCACCTTGGAGCTTTCGCCCACCGCGCGCCGAGATACCGTCCGTAGATTCGTGAGTTAAGTAGTGCCACGCAAAAGGCACGCATTCGACCGCTGGGTGCGCATGTTCGATGCGTTCCGCCAACTTTCGCGCGGCCGAGGCCCTCGGTGGATCCAAAAAATATCCACGCAAGAGAACCCAGGTGAGAGAGTCGTCTCGACGTCCGCCACGAAGCGCGCTTGCGTGGTCGATCACAACTCCGTATTTTGGGGATCCCGTGGCCATAAGCGGTGGGAAGCTAGCCGATCGCGTAGCGATGGTCCAGCGCTGCCCACTGCCGCCGGTGTCGGCGATAGGCAGCCAGTGCCGGTACCGGCGCCGGCCTGGCATTTTTGGGGTCGGGCGCGCGGGCCGTCGTTCAAAAGGCCAGACCGCTGTCGTGCTGACCTCTGTGGTAGGAGGCTACCGCGCCATGAAAATATTCATCGATACCGCAGATGTTCAAGAGATCCGTGAGGCAGAGGCCCTGGGTATGCTTGACGGGGTCACAACCAATCCGACCTTGGTAGCCCAATCAGGTCGCAAGATGCGCGATGTGCTGTCCGAAATTTGTGAGATCGTGCGCGGCCCGGTGAGCGCTGAGGTGCTCACAACGCAATACGAACCCATAATGGCAGAAGCGAAGGAGCTGACCACCATAGCACCAAATATTGTGATTAAGCTTCCGTTGACGACCGAAGGTCTTCGGGCCTGCAAAAGCCTGAGCGAAGAGGGGGTGAAGACCAACGTTACCCTCTGTTTTTCGCCTCTCCAGGCCCTCTTGGCTGCAAAAGCTGGCGCGACTTACATCAGCCCCTTCGTAGGCCGGCTCGATGATGTGGGCCACGATGGAATGGACCTCGTCGACCAGATCCTAGAAATTTATAGGAACTATGACATGCGCACGGAGGTGCTTGTGGCATCGATCCGCTCTCCAGCACATGTGCTGGAAGCTCTTCGATTGGGCGCAGATGTGGCGACGATTCCGTTTAAGGTGATTGCCCAGTTGGTCCGGCACCCACTCACCGATGCTGGACTTCAACGATTTTTGGACGATGCTGCCAAAATTCCAAAGGGCTAGTCGGAAGATGTTTTAGGCATTGGCTTCCGGCGTCCCGTAGAGGGGAATTCGCACAAGCACTTTCGTTCCCTTGCCGATCGTACTGGAGAGAACAACCGTTCCGTGTAGGTTTCGCACAATGTCGTGCACAACCGGGAGTCCGAGGCCCGTGCCACCTTGTCCTTTTGTGGTGAAGAACGGCTCAAACACGCGAGCCCGAAGATTTTCTGGAATACCCGCGCCATCGTCTTCGACTTCGAGGCAGCCATAGGCATCATCGTTGGTCATACGGATCGAGATTGAGCCGCGTGAGGCACCATTTCCGTCGCCAAGAGCATCGAGTGCGTTGGTTATCAAGTTGACAACGATCTGGTGAATTTCATCTTTATCGGCATGAACGATGACATCTTGAGCACCGAGCACGACGAGCTCGAGACGACGCAGCCGCCCAGCGCGACGCAGAACGACTAAGATCTCCTCAAGCGATCTTTGCAAGAACACTGGACCGCGGGTTCGAACACGCGGCCGTAGCGGAGCCAGAATCTGCTCGATGTGCTCCTGAATACGCCGCACGCTCTCGCGCATGGGCGCGATCATTCCCTCCGAGTCGTTCACTTCAAGCAGGGAGAGGTATCCAAGCAGAGGACCGAGATCATTTTTTATCTCGTGCGCAGCGCTGCCAGCGAGCAAGCCCACGGTGGCCAATCGATCCGCCTGTTGAAGCTGACGAGAGAGCTCTGCGTGGGCGCGTTCGTAGTACAGCAAGCCCACCACGCAGCGTTGGCTTTCACCAGGTTGATCGGCCGGCATCTCACAGACGGACAAGCTCAAGCGGGCGGGGAGCGGTAGACCGCCCGCGGCCCGGACCGTGACGTCGCCTCGCCAATGTCCCGGGGGACCCGCGGCGTTGGCCAGGCCGACGATACGTTCACGAATTGCCCCCTCCGAAGGATGGGGCTCGAAGAGATGATCGATGTCGCCGTTAAGCAGGTTGTAGAGCGGTTCATCGACGATCGACACGAAACTGTCACTCGCGTCGATGAGGTGCCCCTGGCGATCCCACATGATAATCCCCTCTACCGCGCGATTAAAGAGCACTGAGAGCACAGTGGCGCGTTGCCTGTTCAGTCGATCAAGGCGTTCGTGGTCGCGTCGAAGATGCTCGTGTTGGGCCCGTTTTTTTCGACCTTGGCGGCGGGCTGCGACGGCCCGATGAATGGTCGAGAGCAGCATTTCACGGCGAACGGGCTTTGTGAGGTAGTCAAAGGCACGCTCGCGAACGGCCTCCGCGGCCGCCTCTATGCTCTCGTTTCCGGTGATGATGATGACCGGGACCATCGGGTCACGAAGATCGATGTGTCGCAGCAGATCAAGACCGCTTCCCCCCGGCATCGAGAGGTCCGTCAAGATCACATCGATCGACTCTCTTGAAAAAATCGCAAGCGCTTCGTCAACATTCTGTGCGAGTTCAGAGATCAGGCCGTCCGCCTCAAGCGATTGGCCAAGTGCCTTGGCTACGAGTCGATCGTCGTCGACCACCAGCACGGTGCCGGGGGATGCTTCTGCATCGCTGTCTAGATTTTCGTCTCGCATGAACGGGGCTCCGTGGGAATCCAAATTGTTAGATCCAGCGCTGTCTCCGAGGACTGAATGGGTGCTTCGATCCGCAGTCCCCGGGAACGAGCGCCGTGAAAAATACTTTCGAGCGTGTCGCTCTTAAGTGCGACATTTTCGGCGTGCACCCGCAGCGCAATCTCTGAGTTCGGGCCCTGGGCTTGGCCAACGATGTTCAAGGTCGTTGTATTTACTCGCGTATCTCGAAGTGCTGTGATGATCGCCAAGAAAAGACCGATCAATGTGTCATCGAGGCTCTCAATTGCGACGTATCGAAAGTCCACGGATGCCGTGTCGCGTTCGATGGCGACGACTCCGCGCTGGTGACGGTCTTCCAGCACACCGAGGCAGCGCTTGAGCGCGATGCCGAGGCCCTCGCGGATAGTGTCCCCAAGGGGTTCTCGTACTAGGGTCGCATAGTTGCGTAAGAGATCACGCATTCGGACGGAAGCCTCCAGGCACTGGTCGACACGGGATGCGACCTCGGGGTTGTGGGGCTGAAAGTCATCTTGGATCAGCTCAAGCAGGATTGTCAGGCTCTGCAAGGGATTGCGAAGATCGTGGGCCAAGAGGGCGCCCAGTCGGCGATAGATTTGTGTTTCTATCCGATTGCCACGGATCGTTGCCTCCCTTTGCACCGGCCGAGACTAGACGAAGAGCGCCACCAATCCCATGCGTATTTATCGAAGCTTGCGCATGGGACTGGTCTTTATGAGGTCCTGGGTCCCGGTGTGGGGGGGATGCCGCTCGATTGCTCGCATAAATACCGTGGGGCCGTTTGGCCCATGACGTGATAATGACCGAGTCGTGCGCACTCCTCGTCAACATGTAAACCCCTTGGGGTTGCACTATATGACCGCCCGCGCCCAGCCGATGAAGCGGCCCGCCAGTTTGCCTTCGGGGTGCCGCGTCGAGGTTGAACTGGGTTGTGCGGATGCCGACTTCTCGTATTCGCTCGCCCAGCAGCGCCCCGACATTTTCGTGGTGGGGCTGGAAATCCGAGAGGCTGTCGTCGAACGCAATCGCAGGCAGGCGAAGGCGATTGGCGTTGAGAATATCGCTTTTGGCTACGTCAACATGAACGTCGACCTCGATCGGGTTTTTGCCCCCGACAGTATCGACTGTTTTCATCTTCTCTTTCCAGATCCTTGGTTCAAGCCGCGTCATCGAAAACGCCGCGTGGTAGATATCGAACTTTGTCGCAGTATCGAGCGCTTGCTGAGGCCGGGAGGTGAGTTCCACATTGCCACCGACATTTACGATCTGGGGCTTGAGGCAATGGCGGAACTCGAAGATGCGCATGGTTCCGGGCTATCGTTTGTGAATGTATTGGGGCCGTGGAGGTTTGCCCGCGAGAACCCATCGGTCGCTGAGAGCCGTCGAGAGTTCATGACGCGGCGTCGAGGCGACCGTGTGTGGAGAATGCGATATTCGATCTAGCGGGTCTGCACGGCCGCGGCCCGCTCATCGTCTGGGGCGGCAAGCGAAGCGATTTCCGGCAGGAAAAGCGCGTCTTGCAGCTCTGCGCACGCGGGATAGCGACCGATAATGAGCCTCTGGTCTTTGCTGGGACCGGTGAGGTCCACCGCGCCTATCTGAGATAGAAGAGACTCAACACAGGCACAAAATGCGATCGCGGTCTCGTCGGCGCCGCTCGAGCATTGTTCGTGTTGACGCTCGATCGACCAGCGCATGAAAGGTTGGCGGCAATCGAGCGAAGGAAATTCCACGGCAAGGGCGCATTTGCACAGGGATTCGTCCCGCTCTAGCACTAAAGCCTCGGTGCAGACGCCCTTCATGTAGGCATCTTCAACCCGGAGGCGGGCGTCTAGACTCTCTGCACCACCTACGATGGCCATCCGTAGGGCCGGAAGCGCGAAGCTGAGGAACAGTGCACCAAGGGGGAGAGCAATGGCGAAGCCCACAAGTAAAAACCGCCATCGGGGCGAGGGCGGGTCGTCGAGGTCGGCCATCATTGGCATGGCCGGAGTCTATCGCTAAAACGCCGAAGTTGAGGAACGTTTCGTCGAGCGCGAGGATCGCCTCCCATATATCGGTATGTTGTCGCGCGCCGCGCCAGTGCCGCGATGTGAGACAAGTCGCTCGCTCATTGCGGCACGGAGAGAGAGAAAACCGAGCAGATTCGAAGGTAAGTTCAAACCGCTTGTCACGGGGGGTTGTGTCGTCGACGAAAGCCGTACAATAATCGCGTACAAGGGGCCACAAAGCCCGCGAGAGCGCTATGAATCCTCACCGCCTGTTTCGCCGAGTCTCCAACTGCCTTCTCGTCTCCGCCTTCGTTATCGCGCCTTGGAATATCAGCCGAGCTGCGCCCGGAGCAGACACCGATTCCGATTCAGCGCGGGTTCCCGAAATGAACGAGGCCGCGGGCGAGCCGACGGAGGCCACCACGGCTGAAGAAGACGGGACGGAAGACGGGATGGACGCCGATGCGACGGAAGAGGGGACGGACGACGATGCGACCGAAGACGAAGACGCGACCGAAGACGAAGACGCGACCGAAGACGAAGACGCGACCGAAGACG
>CAYTFJ010000149.1:0-6393 GCA_964437075.1 uncultured Nannocystaceae bacterium | reverse complement strand
TCTGGGGCTTCTGGGGCTTCTGGGGCTTCGATTGGCCTCGTCCTGTGCCCAACGTGCAAATCAAGATCGCGGCGTAACTTTACCCTCGATGATACCGAACCGTCGTCTATACTCGGCGCCCATCGGCTTCGAGACTTTGTCGACGGCCTGCTAGGCTTCGTCACTGGCGGGCCCTCGATGTGGACGTTGTGGGACTTTTGCGTCAACGCCAATCCCGATACCGACGATCGCATCACATCGAGCGCCGCCGAGGCGGTGATCGATGTGATTGGCTACGACAGCTCCACCGAAGGGGAAGGAGAAAACATCGAGGCGCTGCTGTCTCGCTGCGAGGCGTTCCTCCAAGTGAACAAAAATGCTGATGTGGTCAGTTTTGTCACTGCTTCCAAAAAGATGATTCTCGAGAAATGCTCGGAGTTCATCGACCCCGAAAACACGGACCAATTGGCCGCTCATCGCACTTTTCTCCACCGACTATCGCGTCGGCGAGCCCGGGATTCGAGACTGAAGCTGTTCACCACCAACTATGATCTTTGCTTCGAGACCGCCGCGGCCCGGCAGGGCCTGGTGGCTCTTGATGGTTTTTCGTTCACCCAGCCGCGGCACTTCGACCCGCGCTTCTTCCTATATGACATCGTCCGAAGGCCCCGCGCTGGCGACGATGTTGGGACGCCGTTGGAAGGAGTATTCCACATCCTCAAACTTCACGGTTCGGTCAATTGGATGCGAGAGAGTGACGGAGAGGTCTCAGTGGTGGCGAACCCGGACCCCGATTCAGCGTGTCTGATCTACCCCGCAAAGGGGAAGTACCAGCAGTCCTACGTTCAGCCCCACCTTGAACTGGTGTCGCAGTATTTCTCTGCCCTGCGGGAACCGAACACTTGCCTCATCGTCATCGGCTTCGGCTTCAACGATGACCACCTGTCAGAGCCCATTCTCGCTGCTGTGCGCACGAACCCGCATCTGCGCCTAATCATCGTCAACCCGTCCGCCCGTGAACTGGCGGAGACCCATAAGGACAATAAGTTTTGGGCCACCTTGTTCGAGCTGGCAGGGCAGGGCGAGGATGTCTGGCTGATCGACGCCAACTTCGGGGAGTTCAGCGAGATGATTCCGGACCTCAAGTCCCTGACGCCAGCTCAGCGGCTCACTCGGGACATCAAGCAAATCTCGGGCACCAAATGAACGCCTCTACAATGAGCGATGAGGCCTTTCCGAAGGGGCTTCTCCGGCCCGAGTTGTTCATCGGGGTGCTGTCTTCTGTTTCCGCCCAGGCTGCGCGCTTCAATTTGAGCGATGCGGGTTCGCCCAGCGGTGCACACTTTCTGGGAGGGCGTTACGGCAAGGGCGAGGTTGGTGAACTTGTCTTGATCGAAGGCCAGACGAGCCTTCTGCTTGGACGCGTCGTAGAAATCCATCTTCCCGAGTCGGAGCGGCGCTCAGTCGACGGCTCGCACTCGAAAGTCGCAGACCTTGACGCGGTCGGAACGATTCAGTTGCTTGGCTCGGTTGGGATGGACTCGCTTCGAGTCACTGCCGGCGTGGGATCGTATCCGCGTCTTGGCGACCGGGTATATGCTGCGCCGCACAAATTCGTAGCAGAGCTGCCTCGCCTTATGGAACCGGAAGGGAGCCCCGTCAGCCCGGTTCTCCTCAAATTGGGTTCCATCGATGGCGCTCGTGAAAGCGCCGTCTCAATTCGTCCCGAAAAGCTGTTCGGGCGACATTGCGCGATACTCGGAACAACGGGGGGCGGCAAGAGTTGGACAACCGCCCGAATCATCGAGGAGTGTCTG
Organism: uncultured Nannocystaceae bacterium; assembly: GCA_964437075.1. GTDB lineage: Bacteria > Myxococcota_A > Polyangia > Nannocystales > Nannocystaceae > CAYTFJ01. Next base: position 4,597 of record CAYTFJ010000149.1, on the reverse strand, counting down.
AACTTTAGGTCCAAGATCATCCTGCTAGATGCAACTGGAGAGTATCGCGGATTCTCTGGCGAGCATGTGATCCACTGCCATCTCGGAACCCCGGTGAACCGTGCGGAGGGCTCCCTCCCACGAACTCTACCACCAACTTGCTTCGTTGAGTCGGACTTCATCGCGCTATTCGAGCCGGCCGGAAAGGTCCAGGGACCAAAGATGCGTGCAGCGATGCGAAGCCTACGTCTCGCCAAACTGGTTCCGGAGCTGGCGGTGAACGGGGTCATCAACAAGATTGGACAACCTAAGAATCCCGTGACAGAAGCTGAACAAAAAGTTGGTGTCGCCGAAAAGATAGATGACCCCCGACAAGAGTTCGATGTCGACAAACTAGTTCCACAGATCGAACAAGAGTGCGTCTACCCAGAGGGATTTGGGGCAACAAAGGGGACGAAGGACCCGACCAAATGGGGCGGCGAGTCCCCCGACTTTTCACATTGTTTGTCCCTCATTTCACGCATCAACGCCGTTCTCAAGTCCTCCTCATTTGCGTGCGTCTTCGATTCGAGTGATCCCGCGTTGAGCGACACCATTTCTGATTTCGTCGAGAAAGACAAGAGGCTGCTGAGGGTTTGCTTGAGCGGCGTCGCACACGAGTTCAAGGCGAGGGAGGTCGTTGCCAACGTAATTGGCCGCCACGTGCTGAACATGGCCCGCGGTGGTGCGTTCCGTAAGGCACCCATGGTCGTCGTTGTCGACGAGGCACACAATTTCCTTGGAAGACGAATTGGAGGAGAGGACGCGGTGGCTCGGCTTGATGCCTTCGAGCTAATAGCCAAGGAGGGCAGGAAGTTTGGGCTGAATATCTGCCTCGCCACACAGCGACCTCGCGACATCACGGAAGGCGTCCTGAGCCAGATGGGAACGCTCGTGGTGCATCGGCTTACGAACGACCGAGACCGCGAAGTGGTGGAGCGGGCGTGCGGTGAAATCGATCGTTCGGCCTCTTCCTTCCTCCCGAATTTGAAGCCAGGCGAAGCTGTAGTTATCGGTGCCGATTTTCCGATACCGTTGACAATCCAGGTCTTTCCGCCTGAAGCGCGGCCAGAATCCGATGGTCCGGACTATCAGGAACGATGGGCACCTCCCGTGAACGACACGCTCTAGAACAGGACTCGGCAGGGTTCAGCGCGACGCCCTGAACCCTGCCGAGTCCTGTGTCATTTCCCAAACCATCGTCTTGGTACTGGATCCCAAGCTAGGTATCCGCGAACGAGGCAGGCATTGTCGATGGCTTGGGCCGCATCAGGGACCGAGCACTCAAGTGTCTTGGCCAGCTCCGCCGCATCGGCAGCATGAAGGATGTCGGGCCAATGACAGGCATGGCTCACGACCTTGAATCGCCTCGAAGGGGTCCGCATAAGCCTCAAAACTTGATCTGCTCGATCTCGGCGATGGTGGCTTCGTACTTGTTGCGGTCGTAGACGCGGGTGGTTTGGGTGAGGGCATGGCCGGCGATGTAGGCCGCATGCTCGAGAGAGCCGCCCGTGCGCAAAAACGCCGTGATCCCCGTGGCGCGAAAGCTGTGGTTGCACAGCTGTCAGCGATCGCTGACACGCCACGGTTCTTGAGTTCAGTGATGACCTTCAGCCCGAAGCGAGCACCCTCCGTTTCCTCGAGCCACATGCCCAGAACTTCCTTCCGGCCCTCGACCCCGACGCCGATCGCCAGGTACGCGGATTGGCGCCGGACCGAGCCACCTTCACGGACTCGCAGGACAAGCGCGTCGAGGTACACACTAGGCCAAATCGGGTCCAGGGGTCGCTTCCGCCACTCCTGCACCTCATCCATGACCGCTCCAGTCACCCGCGAAATTAGGTCGGGAGACACCTTCGTGCCTTCCATCTCGAAAAGGTGGCTCTGAATGTCGCGTGTGCTCACTCCACGCGCGTACAGTGAAAGTACTTTGTCGTCGAAACCGACGAGACGCCGCTGCCGTTTTTGCACCATCTGCGGCTCGAAACTTCCATCTCGATCACGAGGCACATCAAGAGAGATCTCACCGCTCTCAATTTTGAGGTGCTTCGTGCCGATGCCGTTGCGGGTGTTTGCCCGTGGAGCATGCCCACGTTCACCGCGGCCGTAGCCAAGGTGTTCATCCCTCTCGGCCTGCAAGGCCCGCTCCACCAGTCTCTTCGTGAGCGGCTTGACGAGTCCGTGCTCCCCCAAGATATCCGTCTGCGGGGTGATGTCGAGTTCTGCGATTAGTTTTCAATGGTTTCGTTTGTCGTTTGCATGGTTGTTCCTTCCAAGAGCCCATCTTCAACCGATTTCCCTCATCCACAGAATTTATGACACTCCCCCGTCTGCTGATGCTCGACGGTGTCGGCTCCGACGTCTTCGACTTCGTAACGCATGTCGAGGTGCATTCTCTCGTGACCGCCATTGTCCTGGGGGGGAGCGGGACGGCTACGAATTACCCGAATTCCGGTAGCCACCCACCATGCCGAAAGGGTCGTCATCCGGCATCGAGCGTGGGTTGACCCCAATGGCGGGCCATTGTCCACTTGGATCGCCAATGGGATGCCTCGACGAGTGAACAGCTCCTCAAACTCCCCTCGTACAGGCACTGCGCCCGTCGTCGTCATCAACTTGGCTTTGAGCACATAGCAACTAAACGCGTCGCGGATCGTCAGCGGTTCACATTTGGCTCCGCCGCGGGCGTTCCACCATCCTTTGAAATCCACCGTCCAGACGTCGTTGGCCGCATTTACGGTGGTGTTTGGTGCTTCGGAAACTTCCGTCGTGCAACGCTGAATTCGGCGACGCGTTCGGACCGCGCCCGCGCGCTCAAGGATGCGCGCGACGGTGCGCTCGCTCGGGATCTCATCAGCGTCGAGACTTCGTGCCATGACCACACGAAGTTTCCGCGGGCCCCAACGCGGATGAGCGCGGCGGAGCTCCAGAACCTTCAGCACCACTTCTCCGGATACCTGTACAGAACATCCTCGGGGCCGTGTCGACATGCTTTCAAGGCCATCCAGTCCTGCCTCCTTGAACCGTTTCAGCCACTTGTAGCCAGTCTTTCGGCTGATCCCGGCTTCCCGACAAAGCGCGGAGACGTTTGCGTCAGGAGCCAGCGCGTTGAGTGCAAACTCATGACGCGCCTTCACGATTGTCGTCCTTCTCCACGGCACCTTTCCAACGAACCACGGATCGTCGGTTTGCGTAAAAAGCGCAAAGTGTTGCCCCTGTCTTGGCGTAAATGTGTCACCTATGTCATGGCACCACAGCGGTGGGTGAAGTGGATTCGAGAGCATCGGCCGTCGAGAATCGGCTCCATTGGCAACTCGATGTCACATTCCGAGAAGATCAGTGCCGCGTTTACGCCGAAAACTCCGCAGAGAACCTCGTCATCATCCGTGACATAGCGATGAACCTTCTCCGGGCTTGGTAGTAGGCCTACCAAAAACCTCGCCACACGTCGTTCTCATGCCGCATGGAGTGATTCAGCACAGGAGGAGGTCCTCCAGGCGGGCCTCCTGTGAGATGCGATTTGCTTGGCTTCAATCCAGACCCCATGTTGGAGACTTCCGAACTCAAAAGGTGTCTAAATTTTCGACATTACGGTCATCAACCCAGACCCATAAAATACACATGAAGGAATGAACATGCGGCAGGCCATTATTCCGTGACCAAATGGTACCGATCGATCTCGGCCTTAGTCATCCAGTGGATACCATCGGATGGCGCGGCCTGCAGGGTGAACCAATAGAAATCAGGTCCTAGAGTCTGGCCCAGCATTTCAGAGAAGTAGGCCAGCTGTGATGCGTGAGCCGGGTCGTCGGCGGGATAGTCTGCACCGTCTTTAACATCACTCCATGAGTGTACACCGATGTGGGCGCCCTCTTCGATCTCTCGTGTAGCGCCGGCACAGAAGAGATCGACTCCGCCTGATGCCACCCCACCATTGGCAGGCACGCGTGTCGTCCACCCCGCGTTCCGCACAAGACGACCGGTTTCGACATTGATGTCATCGTCGACCGAGCCTGGGACGCTGAACAAAAGCAGAGTATCGATTTCAGGTAGTTTTTGCTGAATTCGTAAAACCTGAAGGTAGGCAAGTCCCCCCAAGTCCCCCGTGAGCGTTGCCGTCGAGCCATCAATCGTAAATTGACTATTTCCGGCTCTGCCCATGACACAAGCGCGGAGGTCTACACTACCTGAGCCAGATTCAGCCTCAAGAGTTGTAAGGTCAACGCTCATCGATTGTTTTTCGGGGTCGGCATGTACGTCAGCGATGCCTCTATAAGTAATGCCATCACTGATCCAAATGACCTCACCCGTCGGATTTTCGTCCGGCAAAGAGAAGGGAATAAACAAGATGTCTTGGCCAATCTCCGCCAGGACGCCAACCTGAGAGCCGTAGGCATCCAAATAACCGAGTTCGATCGAACGTAACTCGCCATCGACTTCGAGCTTGCCTGGTTTGGCCTCCGTCAGTAGTTCGTCGAAATCCATCGACGGGTAGTCGGGGCAGAGCGCATTGCCTGGGGTGTCCGTGTCTGTGTCTGTGTCTGTGTCTGTGTCTGTGTCTGTGTCTGTGTCTGTGTCT
>CAYTFJ010000148.1:0-6410 GCA_964437075.1 uncultured Nannocystaceae bacterium | reverse complement strand
CACAATCTTGGCTGCCTGAAATCAAAACTGTCCGAATTTGCGGATCATGGTCACATGCCCAATTCTGTGGCCGACTCGCCACTCATGCGCCATGCTCGGATCTGCGTTCCCCATTCTTCCTTTGAAATTTTCATCCCGAACCGTTGGAAAAATTGCGCTCTGCTCGAGAGCGCTCGTGCGCCGGTTACCCTACTTGAGCCTCCTGCGGTCGAGCCGATCCACCGGAAATTCAAGTACACGAGAGCCCGCTTGGTAGAATTGGGCCTCGATTCGGAGCACATTTGTTTTTGAAAGTGCCTTCACGAACTTCGATTCCCTGCGCAAGAAAACCGTCGTAGTGCTGTGATCGGAGGCGCCGGTGGCCCGCCATCTGACAGACTTCTCATCATCAAACCGCACCATGAACGAGCAGCCAAGCGTACACATGAACTGCCCCTGCTCGATGGAGAGAAGCACGTCCATCCCTTTCTCCTTCCGAATCGTTAGAGTCGCGTGCTGTGTCCCGCGGTAAGGGAAATCGAACTTGAACGAGTTGGTGCTCTCGACCGTTGCCGTCGAGACGGAGCCCCCCATCGCGTCGTCTCGTTTGTTGTAGATCCACTTGCTCGGCGGCGGCATGTTCTTGAGACATTCATCCAGCTTCGTGTTTAGCTCCTGCACCTTGGTATAATTGGCGTCCGACTCCTGCAAGCCCTCGACCTGTTCTCGTGCAGCCTCAACATCGTTTTGCGTTTGGCAGCTCGCCTTGTCTGACACGACGCCCTCCGCAGTTTCGATCCACGCTACAGTTTCACGTCCCGTGCGGGCCGCATCGAGTTTGAGCGTCAACGCATCTTGGCGACTAATCACCGCGAGAATTTCTTTGGGCACCGGATTGAGCTGCTTGTAGTCAGCAAGCGATCCCATTTCCTTGGCTTTGGCCTCGGCCTCGGCCTCAACCCACTTTCCCTCTGCAATCAGTGCCTCGACAGTATCGAGCGCAGCTCGATACTCGGTAGCCGTCTTTCCGGCTTTCCCTCTCAACTCCGCCTCATCGGCCGCTTTCGCAACCGCTTCATCTGCTTCACGTTTCTCGTTCTCGATCGCCGCCGCAGTTTCACGTTCCTCTTTGTTCTTTGCCGCCTCTGCGGCCAGTTCGGCATCCTCGGCCGCAGCGGTCGTGCCGATTGCACCGCACATCGTAACGAAGCTGCCGAGCCCGATCCCTACGGCAGCGAGCCCGACCTTGCGTACCGACTCAGGGAAGATCAACGCCACCGGCCCCTTGATCTTCCCCATCGCCCCTGCAATGGCCCACGCCAAGATGGCGACACCCAAGGCGATGCCCATCCACTGCGCGAAGATGGCACCGCCGCCCAGGATGACGAATGCTCCAATGACGACCACCCTGCGATTGTCACTTTTGGGATTCGGGGGCATCGCGCGCTGCGGCCTAACCTGCTGTGCCAGGGGTGCATAGCGCGGCTGGATGTGACCGCCAACCGCGTTGACCGCCCGGCACGAGGGGCACTTGAACTGGCCCCCCTGCGGGTTGACGGTCATCGGGTTATGGCAATTATGACATTGGATCTGCATAGGGGCTCCTGTGAAGGTCATCGAGTTTTGCGCGAAATTCCAACAAGATCAACGCCGTTTCTTACCGGCCCGCTTCCGGCCTTTCGGCGTGGGGTTCTCGCGTGACCCGTTCCAAATACGGCGATTTGCATTTCGGATACACAGTCGGCAGCGCGTTATCGTCCTCGATCTCGTTCCCGAAGGATCGCTCGTGCACCGCTCGCGTAGCTGGTGCACGAGCGATCCCTCGCAGCCGTAACCGGTGCACGAGGAACCTCCAGCGCAAGCCGGCTTGCGCAGTGAAAACTCGCCGGGTGCCCCTCCTGAGTGAGCATGGCGCCAGTGAATTGGAGGCGGTCGCGGCTGCGCTCAACGGGAGGCCGCGTAAAACCCATTGGATGGAGAACTCCCGCTGAAGTCTTCAATCAGCTATTGTCGGTTCAACAAGGAGGTGTTGCGACCACCCCTTGAATCTGCCCAATATTGTCGTAACCTCCTCCGGTGGTGAGCCTGAAGAAGTCCGAACTGCGGATCATAGAAGACGCGTTCAATCGTGTAGGCTACGTCCTGGATTTCTCTGGCGACCAGTATGAAGAGTTTTTTGAGGAGGAGTTGGGCGTAAACATCTGGGACGAAAAATACGGTTTTCATGGTGGGTCAAAAGGCAAACGCCTCCGAAGATTTGTCGAAGTTGAAGGCCCGACTCTTGTCGTAGACGCGCTTCGGAAACTCTGGACCCACTACGAAGACAGCTGCGCCGGAGAGCTAAGCGACCTCGATAAAGCCAAGAAGAAAAGCCGCCTGGAACTTTGTTCGCGCTTGGATGCTGGCCTTACTCGTGTCGTCAAGAAAGTCCCTGCGCGCGCGTGGACCAAAGAAGAGCTTGAGCGTCGATCCCAATAGGAGACCTACCTCAACACTTGCTCGGAGGATGAGCTGATCGAACAGGTTCTTTGCCCGCTCTTTCAGCAGCTCAACTTCAAACGGATCTCCCCGACGGGCCACAGAGACAAGGCACTTGAGTACGGAAAGGACCTGTGGATGGAATTCCGGCTGCCCATCAGCCACGACTTGTATTTTGGGATTCAAGCCAAGAAAGGGAAACTGGACGCCGCGGGGAAGTCCAAGGGCAGCAACAGGAACATCGCCGAGATCCACAGCCAAGCGCTGATGATGTTGGCGCATCCGATTTTCGACTCGGAGACCAATAAGAAACATTTGGTCGATCACGCCATCATCGTAGCCGGGGGCCAATTCACGAAAGCGGCCCGAAATTGGCTCGGTGAAATGCTCAACGCCAGCCAGCGCAGCCAGATAGTGTTCATGGAGCGCGGTGACATACTTGATTTGGTGGTAGCCTATTGCACTCCGTTTCCGACGTAGACGGAATCGGGGCCGGCCGACGAACGCGCTCAGTCCCGTCGGAACTCCGGGTTGGGTGAACGGCCCTAGCTACGCTCGGACTCAGATCATGTGGCCGGTCCCGGAGCGTGGATTTGTTCGACGAAGTCGGTGAGGGGTAGCTGCACGCGCTAAGTTGCTGAATGTGCTCGCGCATAGCAGGGTAGAGTATTCGGGAGGGACAGCACGATGCGACCAGACTAGCAACACTGGCGCGCTGAAAACTGAAAACTGAAAACTGAAAACTGAAAACTGAAAACTGAAACCACGCGCGTCGCCGATGACCAAAATCGTGCGTGCGCTGACGGAGAAACCGCGAATACGTTGCCTGGCGCTACCTATCTGCTTTGACGTCATCGAGTTTCGCCTTCAGCGTCGTTGTGAAGCGTTCGCCATCAGTGAGTTCGAGTGCTTCTGACCACGCCGCTCGGGCATCGGAAGCCGAGCCGCCTGCGAGGTGCACATCTCCAAGGAGCGACAGGAACGCCGGAAGATAACGCTGAATCTTGCGGTTGTTCCTCGCGTTCTCGATGGCTGCAGATATTTCAGCTCGCGCGCGCTCGTAGTGACCGAGCAGGAGAAGTGATCGCGCTGCTGCCTGCTGGGCAAACGCATCTGGTTCAGAGATTCCGGCGAGCAACTGCAGGGCCGCCTCATGTTCTCCTCTTAGCTCTCGACAACGCGCGCGCGTCTCCAGGCTGCCGCACGGCCGTCCGGCTATTTCCTTGTCGAAATAGTGCTGAGCCTGTTCCGCAAAACGAGCTGCCACCGCTTCGTCGGAGTCGTAGAATGCATTTTTCGCTCTCGTCAGGAACATTTTTCCGACACTCCGATTCTGGCGACTGTGACGCCCGCTCGGTGGCGGGAACTCGACCTGAGCCACCAACAGAGCTAGAAAACTGGGATGGTCATAGGCGATGTTGTTGGCGAGGATTGCGACTGTATCGTATGGCTGGCCGTTGCCTTCCGCTATCGCCGTTTCAACAAGCTCGAAAAATGGAGTCGGGTGTTCAAGCAAAACCGTTCTGAGCAGGTCCCCAAACTCCCGGTATCGAAGCTCGGCATATAGCGACAGAGCGACGGATGGAGAGCATGCGTGGAGATTGAGGCTCAACGCACTGTGCGCATCCACAAGCTCCGTACGCGCCTCGTCAATGCGCCCAAGATCTCTGAGACAACGCGCCTTTTGAAGTCGCGTGGGTAGACTCTCGCCGTCGCATCTTTTCAGGAACGGAAGAGCTGTCTCAGGCTTGTTGGCGAAATAGTAGAATTTCGCGACATGATGCCGGAGATATTCGGCGACTTCATCGGTTCGCTCAGTGGCGAGTTTTATCTCAAGGCGTTTGGCGTACTCTAGCGCCACCGCCTGTTTTTCGCCCTGGGCAGCGGTCCGCCATTGAACCTCAAGCGCCTCCACGATTGAGGCGATTGAGCACCATTCAGAGAATTGCTTGAGGTCGCTCGAAACAAGTAGATCGACGATTGGAGATTCTCTGGCATCCTCAAGGTCGAGAAAGGCTTTCGCAAGGCAGCCTGGCTCCGGTTGGGATTCGACAAGCGCGCGAAGGATTTCCGCATGGCGGTGCGCGGAGCGGACGTAGTGTGCAGGACGTTTTCGGACGTGCTCGATGAAGTAGTCCTGGAATCTTGCCGCGATGGTTTCCCGCTCGGATTCGTGCAGGAAATTGGCCGCCACAGCGAGGATTATTTCGTGGACTACGAGCGAGCCCGCTACCCCGCTACGAGCGAGGCATCGCTGTCGCATCTTGCTGGATGCCATCGGAGTTGACAGTCTTTTCAACAAAGTTGGCTCGACTTCACGCGAGCCGAGAAAAGCAAGTGCCTTAAGTTCCTTGGATATAACTGAGCCCGCGCGTGCGAGCACCCGTTCGATCAGGAGTTGCCCTTCCGCGTCTAGCTCGCCGATGTCGTCCAACGCATCGCTGCAGTCGTCCCAGGTTGCATCGCCGGCACGAACGGCCTCCCGCAGGACACCAAGGACGACTGGGAGTCCTCCCGAGACGCGCATCAGCTTGTCGACCAGGGCCTGGGGCGGTCCATTAGGCAACTCAAACGCCAGGATATCGACTGCCTCTTCTGTCGAAATTTCGTGGGTCGAGATAGTGGGTATCTTCGTGCCCTCCAAAGCGCAGACAGAGGTGATGATGATTCGGGAGCCGGTGTCAGTGTTATCGGAGACTTTCTTCTGGATTCGTTCAAGTTCCATTGCCGGGCCAAACCATCGGTCAATGACAAGAAGAGTCCGGCTCGACCTCAGACGGGTTTCGAGGTTCGCGGTGACTCCAAGTTGCGAGATCGTTACGCCAGACAATTCGCCGGAATTGACCTCGGTCCCGTCGGCCCAGATGATCTGCTCCCATTTTTCGGCAGACGCGTTTGCGTAGGCGGCAGCGCAATACGTTTTGCCTGAACCGCTGAGCCCTGAGAGGGCGACTACGGAATGCTCGCTTAGAAGCGAGTCGAGTTGGCGTTCGATCTCCTTCCGAGGGACGTAGTCAGGCGGGCAAGGGGGGCATGAATGGTCAAACGCCCAATCCTCCCGCATTACTTCGAGGTATGGGATGAAGATGCTGAAACGGTTGAAGAGCTCCGTCTTAGTGGTTGCCTGTTCGTAGAGGAGTTTTGCGAGTTCTCGCACGTCAAAGAGAAGGGGAGCCGATCCGTTTTCTTGATCCGGGTATTCGGTCAGCAACAGCGCAGCGACTGATCGGAGCTGACTGGGTTGGCATTCCTGGTTCGACATCAAGTAGAGGCGCTTGTGATCTGGCGCGATCGTTTTTGCGTGCTTGATGTCAGACGAGACTTTTGACAGGGAGCCCTTGAAGTAGCCCTGCTCGGTTCCATACTCCCCGACGACAAGACTCCGAGCGTCGAGGGAGTCGACTGTGTACCCTATTGGGTGTTCACGCTCGTTGAGGCCTCGATGGAGGAGCGGCACACGTTCCACGGTGCACAACAGGTCGTGACACACTAGCTCGAACTGGGCGGGACTCAGCGATTCAAGGTCCTGTTGGAGGCGAATGATCGCGTTCCGCCTTCGAGTGTCCAAGCGAATCATCTGCTGGGAACTCTAGCACTGCTGAGCACGAGGACGTTCGGCAATTTTACGAGTGCAGTTGCACACCGCCGAGATCGTTGACAGCTGCCCTGCGTGCCAATGTCGAGTGAGACATTTAGATCTGGTAATTAGTGAAGGGCGAGGAAACCGCACAGCAGGATGATGACGAAGAAGAAAGCGAACTTAAAAACGAAGCCAAAGACCGAGGTCAAGGAGAAAACCACACGACGAAGGTTTTCGAAGGAATACAAGCTAGAGATCCTTGAGAAAGCGGATCGCTGCACTGAACCGGGGTCCATGGGCAAGCTGCTCAGGCAAGAAGGGCTCTACTCGTCCCCTATCTCGACTTGGCGAGACCAACGGCGGGAGGGCGCCT
>CAYTFJ010000147.1:0-6545 GCA_964437075.1 uncultured Nannocystaceae bacterium | reverse complement strand
CTCCTGGCTCTTTTGTGGTCGCTGACACGGGCCATGCTCGGCCTTCTGGGGCTTCTGGGGCTTCTGGGGCTTCGATTGGCCTCGTCCTGTGCCCAACGTACAAATCAAGATCGCGGCGTAACTTTGCCCTCGATGATACCGAACCGTCGTCTATGCTCGGCGCCCATCGGCTTCGAGACTTTGTCGACGGCCTGCTAGGTTCGATTCGCTGATAGACTTGGGGCATGCGTCGCGTATTCATCGCTTCTGTGGTTCTCGCGTTCGCGCTCGTCGCCGGGCTCTCTGTGTGGTGGCCTCTCGCGCTGTGGTTGCTCATTGTCGTCGTTCCCCTCGCTCTGCTCGGAATCTGGGACATGCGGCAGCGCTCACACGCAATCCTTCGAACCTTTCCGATCGTCGGCCATTTTCGCTACCTGTTCGAAATGATCCGTCCAGAGATCAACCAATATTTCGTTGAATCAAATAGCGATGGTCGACCATTCTCACGCGAGCAGCGGTCACTGGTATACCAACGAGCCAAACATGAGCTGAGCACCCTTCCCTTCGGAACTCAGCGCGATGTAGGGGCCGTGGGCTACGAGTGGATGGATCATTCTCTGTCTGCGAAATCACACCACGGCCCCCCTCCCCGGATCCTCATCGGATCTCCCCGCTGTCAGCAACCCTACTCCGCCTCTCTGCTCAACATTTCGGCCATGAGCTACGGATCACTCAGCCGCAACGCGATTCGAGCTCTCAACGGTGGCGCGGCCCTCGGGGGTTTTGCCCACAACAGCGGTGAAGGCGGGATCAGCCCCTATCACATCGAGCATGGTGGCGACCTAATCTGGCAGATCGGCACAGGCTATTTTGGCTGCCGGACCGTCGATGGCGCCTTTGATGCGGAAGCCTTCTCGCGGCAATCCGCGCTCCCTTGCGTCAAGATGATCGAGATCAAGCTGTCTCAGGGCGCAAAACCTGGGCATGGAGGGATTCTTCCGGCGGCCAAGGTGAACCTCGAGATCTCGAATATTCGTGGGGTTCCAATCGGCAAGGATGTTCTCTCGCCGCCGGGCCACAGCGAATTTTCGACGCCGAGGGGGCTTCTCCGCTTCGTCGACAAACTCCGAAATTTGTCGAAAGGAAAACCGATCGGATTCAAATTGTGTGTGGGCTCCACTCATGAGATTGCAGCGATCTGCAAAGCCATACGCGAGACTGGAATCTCACCGGACTTCATCACCGTTGATGGGGGAGAAGGTGGTACCGGGGCCGCCCCCCTCGAGTTTTCCAATGCCGTGGGTATGCCTCTGCTCGACGCGCTATCCGTCGTCCACAACATGCTCACTGGCTTCGGCCTGCGGGATAACGTGAAGATCATCGCCTCGGGAAAAGTCGTCTCGAGCTTTGATATGATCGTTCGGCTCGCAGCAGGTGCCGACCTGTGCAACAGCGCCCGGGCTATGCTGTTCTCACTCGGCTGCATCCAGGCGCTACGCTGCAATGCCAACGACTGTCCGACCGGCATCGCCACCCAGCGTCCCGACCTTGTGACAGGATTGGTCGTCGACGACAAGATCCCACGTGTATCCCGTTATCACGCTGCGACCCTGGCGAATCTAATGGATCTTCTTGGCGCCGCGGGCATTGACCACCCTAGCGATCTGCGGCCATGGCATATCCACCGCCGAGTGTCAGCCACACGAGTGCAGAGCTACGCCGAAATTTATCCCCGTCTGCGTCCAAACTGCCTGCTCGAAGGACATGATGCGCTCCTCGAATATGTCGAGGCATTCGCGGCGGCAAGTGCTGAGAGCTTCTCGCGAGCAACACCAGACCGATAACCCGAGCGCCTTGCCACACGATTCGCACATCGGTCAACATCGGACCCAAACCCTCAGATCATCTCAGAGACCCGAGTTACTCGATTCCGACCGTGTTCCTTGCAATGGTACAGGGCCTGATCGGCGCGCTCGATCAGCTCCTGTGGTGTACGACCATCCGCGGGGAATTCAGCGACACCAAGAGAGAGCGTCACGTTGAAATTTCCGTGTTCAGAGGTCATCTGGGAAGCTGCGATCTCTTCACGCAATCGATTGGCAAACAGTGCGGCCCCCGCCCCATCGGTATCCGGAAGCACCAGCACGAATTCCTCGCCGCCGTAGCGCGCGACGATATCGACCTTACGGGTGCGCCGGGCGAGGATCGCCGACACTCGCTTCAATACGGAGTCTCCGACAGGATGCCCGTAGGTATCGTTCACGTTCTTGAAGTGATCGATGTCCGTGAGGATCAGCGAGTATCCCTGTCCCGTGCGCTCGCAAAGAGCATGCAGCTGCTCAAGCCGATCCTGAAAGCAGCGATGATTGGTCAGACCCGTGAGACCGTCGGTCGTCGCCCGTTCTTCCATCGACTGGTACATGCGAGCATTTTGCAGACTGACACCAACTTGGTGACTGAGGACCCGCAACATCTCACGGGTCTCCGTGCGATATGCCTCGGGCTTGGCGGTCACTAGAACAATGGTTCCCATCACCTGATCCCCCCGAACGAGCGGAAGCACTAGCAGACTCCTTGCCTTGGTGAGCTTGATCGATCCATCGAAGACCGCCGTGTTTGTATCTTTGATCTCGCCTCGAGCGGGCATGTAGTGACGATTTTTTACCGCGCTGCTCACAAGTCCCACGCCATCATCGAAACAGAGCCCCGCCAGCCCCGCGGCGGCGAGCGACCAAGACTTGTCCTCCTCGACTCGCTTCGGTAGGTGAACCGCGAGCACCTCGTGACGGCGTGTATGATCGTCAAAACGTGTAATTGCCGCCAGCTCATACGGCGCCATCGCTCCCACCGCTGCGAATGTCTTGGCGTGCACATCCTCCACTGTCAGCGCCTGGTTAAGCAATTCACTGGCTCGGTAGAACTGCTCCTGTTCGTATTTGCCCCGCTCTACGGCAGCAAACGAGCGCTCTTGTTCAATGATCCTTAGGATCTGACTGCCCGTTTTTTCCAGCACCTGCTGCTCTTCAGCCGTGAATGGGCGCTGATCAATGCGGTCGGCGCACAAAAGACCACGTACGACCTCCCCTTCTTGAAGAGGAACCACGCAAAGGTCCGTGATTGTTTCGGGACCACTATAATACGGGGGCACTCTGCGTCCATTCAGTGCCTTCAGCCGAATCGGTTTGGGATCTCGCATCACCGATGCGAGTATTCCCGGCGACTGAATGTGTGGATTTTCTTGCGCCCATTCGCTCGCGGTGGCCATCTCTTTGATGACCAACGATGACGCTCTGCGTGAGTCGTCTCCATCTTTACGGCCGCGACCATCAGCCTCTACCCACAGCAGTGCAGCCGTATGTAGTCCCAGCGAAGAACAAAGAAGATCGATCGTAAAAAACAGCTGCTCGTGAACCGCGTGCACTGCCCCGTGCGACATTCGAAGTTCTTCGTCTTCACGGCTGCGGACCTCGCGACTGGCGAGGGGCAAGCCCGATGCGATCAGGCGAAAATCTGCGGCTTCTTGACGAATACGTTTGAGTTCGGCGTGGACAACCTGACCATGATGCCCTCGCAGACGTCGACCGAGGCCGGCAAGAATCAAGGTGTTTCCAGCAGCAAAGAACAAGATAAAGGTGATGTGATAGGCCGCAACGGTCAATGCCGCCCCCGATGGCGCGCTGACATTGGCAACGAGGATCTCAAGCAGACAGGCCGAAGCGACCCATCCGGCGGCAACCCAGCGCCGCCGATGAACAATCAGTAGAAACGACACCAAAGCGTAGACGAGCGGATACAAGAAGCTGGTCGCGCCGCCAGTCGCGGAGATCAACAAATAGACGCCAACCATCAGCAGCAGACCCAGCTCAAGGTCCCGAACACTCTGCACAGGGGCCCGAGACCTACGCGGCTGGGGCGGAACAAAGCTCATGTTGCGGAGGATCGCGCGTCCAAGAGTCACGGCAAATACACCCACCGCAGAGATCAACAACAACTCGCCTCGCCAAATTCTTTCTGGCGTCCACAGGCCTGCGGCCATCAACCAGGCGCAAAGAACGACAACCACAAGGCCCCACCAATCCGTGGCTTGTCGCTTCGCCATGAACAAGCGACGGGCCATGGCTGTCATGGTCGAGGCCCCGCGGGGGCAATCGCAGATCGATCGAGCTCAAAAACAAACTCACCCGACTTTACAAGGTTCAAGTCTTCACGTGCGATTCTCGCCAATTCTCGGTCAACCTGCGTCGAACGACCCATCTTGTCGCCTGTCCGTTTCAGGCTGCGCACCTCTGCCTCGATTCGAAGGATCTGACGCTGCAGTTGGGCATTCTCCTCAAGCAGAGACTGCCTCTCTCCGGCGACCCTCTCGAGATCATCGGATTCCACTCCCTCGTATCGTGGCAGCAGGGCCACCGCGGCTGCGATTAAGACGGCAAAGAGAATACGATTCGTCCAGGACATAGGCGAGCCGATGCCACCGTAGTGGCGACGGACCCTCTCGCATAAATTCCGACGTATCTGGCCCTACGGCCGCGCGGTTGTCGCCCATTGGACCCCGAGACTCACGAGCGCACGGTCCGCCCTCGATCTCGGCGTCTTACGCGACATCCCGAGACGCGACAACCTCGCATCCGATCATCGATCGATCGCCGACATCACCGCTCCCCCAAAAAAGGGGCGGGAAGTCAGCATCCCTCATTCAGCCCGAGGTGCCGGGACTCTCGGACGCGGACCAAGCCCGACGCAACAACCCCTCAAACTCATCCTCTGCAAGGGGCTCATCAAACGCGAAGCCGACAATCTCTAGGCCTTCGTCACTCCCGAGCCATCGAACCGCCGCGGGACGGTCAAGCGAAACATCCGCGAGGGTCATCGTGAGACCGACTCGATCGCCAATCTCGAGATCCGGTCCGGCATCGCGCATGATCGCGCAGCCGCCTGCGCCAATATCATGGGTATGGATCTCAAAATTGGGTCTCCGTTCGTTGTCAAAAACGATTCTCACCCCAAATGAATAGCGTGCATGGGCACGGCGCTTGTCCCAGTATCCCATGAACTGTGTATGGCGTCGCCCCACGGTGAATCGAGCCCAATACCGGGCCATCGGCAGCCAGGGCGAACTCGTACCGAGCCTATTGATCGGTCCGGTGCACTATCATGGACCTTCCACGGGACGACAACCGAAAGTGCCCCCGTAGCCGGACGAGATCGTCTCGTCCAGGTCGCTAGGCCATCTGCCAATCCACCGCACCTTGAAGCTCGGGCTGCACGGCGCTCATCGCCTGTTTGATCCGATCCGGCGTAAATCGGCGCGGTGCTTTGAACACTAGCGAGACCATTCCTTTCTTCACGTTGGCCTCGGTGCCAACGACCTTGCATCCCGCGGCATGCAGAGTCGCCGCGTAGGTCTCCATCGCCTTTGGCATATGTTTAACATCCAGGCCTTGGACGACGAGTCGCCCCGCAACCCGAGTCTCCATGGACATGATGATCAGCCAACCAAAGCCAGTGGCCAGCACGGCGATGACATACAAATTGAGGCCACAACATAGCCCCACAACTGTCACCAAAATCACCCTGCCGGTGTCCTTCGCTTCCCCCACGTTTGTCCGAAAACGAAGCAATCCACCGATCCCAAAAATAACGAGCGCCATGCTCGGCTGCACCTGAACGATCTGCGCGATGACAGCCGCGACCATCGCGTACATCAAGAAAGTCTTTGGCTGCTCCAACTGTTCGATGCTCGACACCTTGGCGCGCGTCAGAGGATGGTAGGCAATGACCGCGGCGAGAACGACCGCTGCGGTCAGAACAATTGCCATCTCGCCGAGAAACTCAGCATCGTTGAAGGCCGACCACCCCACGGCCTTGTCACGCGATACAAGTTCTTGGGCTCCCGACTGTAAGGCATCGGGCAGGGCGATGGCGATGGGCATGTGCATATCTTCCCCCCGCAGGCGCCAATCGCCAAACATGCAGCAATACACCGCGGACAAACTCAAAGATCCCCCCCTCAAGGACAGATACGAACTGGATCTCACATCCACTTTAACTGTGCCATTGGGGTCCACAATCCACCGCCTTCGGAAATGCGTATTTTTCGCATCTCAGAAGACCAAGGGGACCATCCTTCGAACGCGCCCCGAACGCGTGTCTTCACACCCGACCGGCCGGAGTTCGACACCAGCCTCGTGAACCGCAGATAGCACGAGCTTTGCGGTATCCGCCATGTACCATCCGCGGCTCTCGGACCCTCAGAGCACATCAGGTCGTTCATTCCTCATGCCCACCACGATCACAATGCGGCCGCTCGCTGCCCGCACCTCCCACGCGGAGCGGGACCGCGCTAGCGAGGTCAATACGATCCATCATAGGATATCGATCCAGTCTAGGAGTGATTCCCCATGCCAGGCCCAGACATTTTTTCCGACTCCCCGCTCCCCTCACCCGTTTTCTCAGCCTTTTCGCTCTGCCTCTGTGTCGGGCTCGCAGCCTGTCAGTCTGCCCCCGCGGAGGGCGCGGGCTCATCGGACAGCGCGAATAGCGACGGCGACGGCGACGGCGACGGC
>CAYTFJ010000146.1:0-6559 GCA_964437075.1 uncultured Nannocystaceae bacterium | reverse complement strand
GCCCACCTCCTCAACTCATCCGACCTCAAGTCCGATTTCCGCTGAACCAAGACAGAGGGGGCCCCCGCGCCCGCCGGGCGCAAGCTTTCGGCGCTGATCGACGGCGGTTCTTTCCGCTACGAAGAGCTCCACACCGAGCTCGACAGGATCGCCCTGCCCAACGCCTTTCGGCGTCACGGCTCCTCCCTGCGGGCGACCTCCGCCGCACTCGGGCTCGCCCGGAACACCCTCCGTACCCGGATGGTGCGGGCCGGGTGCCGGATGGGCGAGTCCAGCGAAGTCGACCCTGACTAGGGATAGGAACCAGGAGCGACGCCCGTGGAGAAACAACAGAACTCGGTCGTCGCAGACCTCATCAGCGAACTCGAAGCAGGTGGTGAGTTCGTCGACGAAGGCGGGTTCGATATCGATAGTGTCGGCGCGTTCAAGACCCTCGAGCGCTTTCAAACCGCCGATCCACACACCTACATCTTGAGGTTTGCCGAGGCTGGATTGATCGCCGGTGCGACCCGGCTGCGCTTCGACGTCGAGCCCGGTCGAGTTCGTGTCGCCTTCGACCGTCCGGCGCCGATCGTTATCCCCCCAACGGTGCTCGGGCGGCTCCTGACTGTCCTGGTCTCCAACGTGTCCACCGCCACTGAAGCAGACCAAGGTGTCCCACGAGGCGCGCTGGTGCAGCTCGCGGTCGGCGTCCTCGCGGCGTTGAGACTCGGATCACGGGCGATCGTGATCGAGAGCGTAGGCCCCGACGGGCGCGGATTTCGGCAGGTGTTCGGCGAGCAGGCGAGCGCGGAGGTCTTGGTGGACGCTAGACCGGGGATGCGGATCTGCGTACACGAGGCATCCGCCGTGGGCGACCGACTGAAGTCCGCGCTCGGTCAACGCCGCGAGCACATGCTGATCGCCCAGCGCTGCGGCTTCGATCAAACGCCGGTTTACCTGGACGGCCGCCCCATCTGGGGTCGCTCGCTGTTGACCCGGACCTACTTCGAAGTCGACCTGTGCCTCGACGGTAAGACAATCGGTAGGGCAGGGCTCTCAGACGATCTACAGCTTGGATACCTGCGGGTGCTGTCGCGCGGCGTGCTGATCGAGACTCAGATACTGCCCAGCTGTCGATCGGGGTTTTCTGCTGCGATCGATCTGCCCTTGGCGCGGGACATGTCCAAGGGGAAGGTGTTGCGCAGTCCCGAGTTTTTGGCCGCGCTCGAGGTCGTGCATGCTACCCATGACGAGATCAAGCCTCTCTCCCACGTTCGGGCCAGGGCGCGTGCCAGCGCGAGAAACACAGATGCGCCGGTCGTCGACAGGACCCCCCGCGATGCCGGTGATATGGTGTTGTGGATGAAAACTGCGGTGTCTGTGGTTGCAGTGGGGGTCTTTGTTGTTGCGTTCATGGCGTTGCTGATGGGGTTCTGAGGTCAGGCCCGCCTGTGGGATGAGAACCTTCCTCCCTCTGTCAGGTTAGGTATGAACAACGTTTGGAACTTAGACGAGAAACATGAATCTCGCAAAATGGCGTGCGAAATCGCCCGCATAAACATGGGTAGAGAAGCGCCACTCAGGTGTCCGTCAACCTGGGTGAAGGCCACTCATGCACTTCTTGCGGTATGCTTGGCCAATGAACCCGGAGGAGCCCTCGGCTACACAAGTCGTCGAAGTTGTGGATTCGCCCACGTTGATGGAGTGTGTCCTCGAACTTCACAGGGCACATCGGAAGACTCTTGGCTTCATTCCCGCAGGAGGTTTCGACGATCACGCCAAGAAGCGCCAACTCTTGGTCGCAGTCCGCGGCGAGGCTTGTGTTGGCTATCTGATGTACCGAGAGAGCCGTCGCCTTCGGCGCGCGACAATCGTTCATCTATGCACGGACCCGTCCGTTCGAGGCCAGGGTGTGACACGGCTCCTTGTGGACGGGCTGAAGGCCCGGACCAAGCACCTCGACAGCATCCGGCTCCGCTGCCGCCGAGATTTCGATGCTCACCGGATCTGGCCGAAGCTTGGGTTTCAGATCATCGGTGAGGCGCCGGGCCGCAGTATCGATGGCCACCTCCTCGTTACCTGGTCTTTGATGCAACAGGAACTCCCGCTGCTTCGACTACTCGCCGAAGCCGAGCGAGCGTCGCGTTTCGTTGTTGCAGTCGATGCGAACGTCTTCTTCGACTGGGACGACGAGAGTTCCACCGCGGAGGAGTCGCAGGGCCTCCTCGCCGGCTGGCTCGACGAACACGTTGACCTCTGCATCACCGCCGAGCTGGCGACTGAGATCGACCGCAAGGACAACGCCACTCTTCGGGCCTCCGCCCAGGCACGCGCAAGGAATTTTCGCACACTGACCGGGACGCCCGAGGCGTACAGCCAGGCGTTGCACACCGCGATCGCAGTGCTTGGCCCGGCGAACTCCAAGCAACAAGACGAGTCGGATCGTCGGCAGCTGGCACATGCGGTCGCCTGCGACGCGGACTACTTCGTCACTAGGGACGGCACCATCCTCAAGGCGAGCCGCGATCTGGAAGAACGGCTCGCCACGAGCGTCGCACGTCCTGGAGATGTCGTTCGGCGAATCAGCGCGTCCCTCGATGATAGTCTCTACGAGCCGCGTCGCTTCGAGGGGTCAAGGCTCAAGACTCGTGGACCCAAAACAGGACCGACCGAGGAAACGAGGCTCGCCAATGCGTTCCTCCGAAGCGACAATGGAGAGAGGAAGGCCGAGTTCCTGAGCGAAGTGCGGAGAGCGCTGTCCGACCCCAAGTGCTCTCAGATCGTCGAGATCTTCGACCGGAATGAGCGATCCCTACTATTCGCTGTTCGAGTATTGAGATCCGATGGATCTCTTGACTACACTCGTTTTCGTCTCGGGCGCGACCGCTTGGCCCCGACAGTTGCGCGCCAGTACCTCACGACCGAGCTCGCTAGCCGGAGCGCCGACGTGTTCATGGTCAGCGACCGAGGTGCGACACCCGATGCTGTTGCCGCACTGGAGGACGCGGGGTTCCTTTCGACAGGAGAGACGTGGATCAAGGCTGGCCGGCTCGCTGTCGAGCCCAGTGAGTCGGCCATCGCGTGGATCGAAGACCAGCCGGAACTGCGGCCGCTGGCCGCACACGCCCGCGCCCTCGTTGCGGGCGGCCGCATGGTCGAGGCGGAGCGATTGTTCTGGCCGACGAAGTTCGAGGACCTTGAGATCCCGAGCTTCGTCGTGCCGATCAAGCCAACCTGGGCGATGCAACTCTTCGACACTAAGCTCGCCGAGCGCGACCTGTTCGGCCTACCGGCAGAGCTTGGCTTCGCGTTCGAGAACGCGTACTTTCGCGCCCCGCGCCCCCACGTAGTCCGAGCCCCGGGGCGAGTCCTCTGGTACGTCTCGGGTGCCGTCGGGGCGGTGCGCGCGTGCTCGTACATCGACCAGGTGATCGTGGGTCCCGCGAACGATCTCTTCCGCCGATTTCGCCGCCTCGGGATCTATGAGTGGGCTAACATCTGCAAACTCACCGATGGTAACCCAACGGCGAGCATCATGGTTGTACAGTTCTCGGGAACGGAGCTGTTTGAACACCCCGTGAACTTCAAGACGACGCAGGAACTGCTCACGGCGCATGGGCGATCCCCAAATCAGTTTGCGTCGCCAGTAGCGATCGAGCCGCCTCTATTCGGCGCAATCTACCAAGCCGGTAGGAACTTGGTTCAGGAGGACCAGCGGTGAGCGGGAAGCAAGCACAGGTTCTTCTGCTCTCGGTGCCCTCTGTGCCAACAAGAGTGAGACAGCAACAGCCTCATAATTTAGTGTAGGGCGAGCACGACCCAGCCTCTGCGAAGACGACGATTGCGGAATGGATCGAAGTTTTCTACAACGGGAAGCGACGGCATTCAAGCATCGGGTACCGGGCACCACGAGAGCATGATCGGCGCCTCCACGCCGCCCTGAAGACTGCGGAAGCGTATCCACGAATCTGGGGAAAGGCTAAACCTCGGCGCGGGCGTGAGCCCTCGGTGCTGGACCTTGCGCTAACTTGGCGTCCCATTTCGTAGATGTGGGTACCTACCTTTTCCTGTTCTTCCGCTTTTGCCGCCCTTTTTCACTTCGTATGCCCTTCAGCTTCCGCCTCCTTTGATCTGAACTCTTCCGCTTGCTCTCCAGCCTCGCATTTTGGGCGCTGACGTTGGACCATTCGCGGCCCGTCGACTGTTTGTGGTCCTGCATCCATGCGAGCAGCTCTACTATGGGCGGCGAAGTGAGTCCCGATGGAATATAGACGTCATCGTCGTACCTAATCGCAACTCCGTCGAGATCGTTCCGCCCGATCTCATACGCCCATTTTACCACAAGATCACTTTTGAGTATGGCATCCTCAAAGCTAATGTCGGGCTGTGCGCCTCTCAGTTTTCCGGGGGCGAGCAGGAACTCTTTCTCTTCCTTGTAGCGCTGGAGAAACAAGTCGATATTGCGGTCGGAGTCAGGGCCCATCTCACAATAGCGGGATACCGAGTAAAAAAACTTCGATCCCCCCTCTGCAGGGAAGTTCGATGAGATCAATACGCGGTACGCGGGCTGATGGCGCCTACGTACTCCGCGAATGATCACAACGCGTAGCCTGTTTCTCGGGTCCGCCGCGCCAACGTCTTCCCGCAGGTACCTAAATATCTGTTGCCCGACTCTACCTTTCCTGAAAATGAGTGCCAGCGTGAGAGGGGGCCTCGACCCTCCCAAGTCCGTAGCAAATCCTGTAGCGTGCCAGTCAGCGCGGTCCCACAGAGGAATCCTGATGATCGAGTGAATGGCGACGTCCGCGTGGGATGTGCCAGCGTTGAGTCTTAGATCGTCGGGCGGGGGCCCTACTCCTGGCTGAAGAAGATTAGACGGCATCATTTCAGTGTCCCCGCGCCAGAGAACTGTTCGAGTCAAAGGGACCTCGTTGACTTCTGTACTCCACCACTCTTCAATACTAGTGATATAGGAACACCTGTAGTCATCTCCGAATATGGAAGCCAAAGAGCCGAAACCTGCCAGGACGCCCATCGACCTGTTCATGGCCTCGTCATCCCGAAGCCAAGGCACAACAACATGCTCTAGATCGCCAACTACGAAGGTGTGGGCAAACACCTCCAAGATGAGGCAGGAGAGTGAATCCACCAGTGACTTTCTCAAGTTCAGGGAGTGAAGGTGCGGGTCAAACTTCGACACTGAGACGTCAACGTGCGGCCGCCCCTTGAGTTCCCAGATACGGTGCGTAATCCCGGAAATAGTTTGGTCCTCGACAGTCTCAACCACGATCGTCAGCTGTGGGGTGCTGGGCATCACATTGTCAGCTATACCGATCGCAAGAAATGCCTGTAGGGATCCAAGTATCGCTTCTGATACCGTCGGCGCAGGTTCCTGCGATGAGCTGTCAATGACGACGGAGCAGCCAACTACGACGCCGCGGAGGATAGTCCTGGGCCCATCGCCGAGTTCGGGCTTGTCAGGCAGCCCTTTAGCAGCTGGCTGAGTGAGCATCCTGGCAAAGAATTTTTTTAGATCGTCTTGGGTGTTTGGCTCGCCAACTCCCTCATCCTCGAACAATACATTCCAGATCGTCGCCTCGTCATCGCCCAGCGCCCAGCGCAATGAGCATGAGGAGAGCAACAAACCCAGATCTCGTAGCGCTGCCGGGAGCCTAGAAAGCCGAGGCAGCTGTTCCATTGTCGACCTCAAGAGAAGGATTCCCAATGAATGGTCATAGCGATGTCTCTCGAGGAGTGTGGTGTCAGCCTGCTGAGTGGTCCCAGCTTCGGCAGCTTGCTCCTCCAGTAGGCACTCCAGCCTGTACCACGAGAGCGACTGCGGCACACGCCCGAGCTGGAGCTCGAACCACTTGGTCTTCCGGGCCAACTCGACCAGCTCACTTCGGACGGTGGAATGCGACCAGAAGTCTCCTGCCGCAACATAGGCGCCATAGACGGCCGTTCCGCGGGCGGCCCATAGCAAACCAAGCTTTTGATAGTTGATGGCGCAGAGGTCCAGTGCATGAGCAAAATGCCCTCGAGTTTCTTGGCTAGACAGGCGGCCAAACGCTCGACCCAGCGTTCGAGATGCCTCTGCATATCGTCCGTTTCGGTATTGCTGGTGCCCTCGCCGGAGTAGCATCCTTGATGTCTGCACGTCACCGGCTCGCCGACTCTGTAGTTGCATTAAGGTATCATGTAAATCTTCATATTGTTGGTCGCCGTCATAGTAGCGGCCGAGCTCGATGATGATATCTGCAAGAGGCTCGAGCGGAAATCCAAGGAGCCCCTCTGCACGCTTAATAACATCCTGAATCTCACTGAAAATTTCCGCGTGACATTCGGCGCCAGAAACCAGCCGACCAACCAGGGAGAGAGAGCGGGCGTGGAGGGCGGAACTCGGTCGGTCGTTGAGTTCCGAAAGCTCTTCAAGTCGGCGCCCGAGCCTATTGGCACGCGAGGCCATTTCCTCAGTCGGTACGTCAAGAGCTCCGATGGTGACCGCTGCGGTGAAGATGTTCCATAGCCCCCTCTGTCAGGATAGTTGCCACCTAAACCGGGCGCGGCCGTAGGGCCC
>CAYTFJ010000145.1:0-6801 GCA_964437075.1 uncultured Nannocystaceae bacterium | reverse complement strand
TTTCACCCACCAAGCCGTGCTGTCCTCGAAAGACGTGTGGGTGGGATGTTTGAGGGCATGGCGATCAGAGCCCGAGAACTCGACGAGCAATGCCGAGAGAACGAAGAACTCGATTTTGAAGTGAAGGCGATCAGCTGTGGCCTCGACCGATTTTCAGTGAGGATGCAGGAAACGCTTCCCGAAGGAAGCAAGCGGGACAAGAAACTCAAAGCTCGAAGGCCGGCATCCGTGTACGAGCGCACGCCTGCGGAGCCCTTTGTCATGAATTGGCGCATGGCATGGGCAGGCAACGTCACGCTCTACGATGCCGAAGGATGCGCTCGCCGTACATTTCGCTACGGGAGCAGCGCCTCAAGCGACGTCACGGCATTGACCGCCCGCATGGTCGATGACGTGCTCGCAGTCGTGACGAAGGCGGGAGTCGTCACGGTGTCCTGCATCCAAGATGGAGCATCCGACCTCGAAGTACTACGTCGAGAAATCGACGACAGGCTCCCCCGCGGAGTCAATCGACGCGACCTCGTCGATTTCTACCACGCGATTGGTTATCTCGACGCCATCGTCGCAGCGAGGGACGATGGCGACCCGCACGCGATGGCCGGCTGGTGTCGAGGAAAGCTCCTCGATGTGGAGCACGGAGCGACACACATCGTCGCTCCTCTCCGTCGAGAACACGAGCGAGCAATTCAAGGATCGGACCTCTTGTCCGATGCGATTCATGCCGCGCGAACCTACTTCGAGAGACGTCAGTCCCAAATGGCATACGCTGTCGCCCGTGCTGCCAACGACCCTGTCGGCAGCGGTGCGACAGAGTCGACCTGTGCCCTCTTCCAACTTCGCGTCAAACATCCAGGCTCGCATTGGGGGACGCGAGGGCTGCAAGGGGTCATGAACTCCCGTGCCCTTGCCCTTTCGGGTCGCTGGGGGGCCGCCTTCGATTTCTACGCCGATACTCTAAAACAGGATGTGTGCGCTGCATGCTCAGGCTTCCATCCACGCCCGTCGGGGATGTGCATCGCCAAAACCATATCTGAACGCCTACGCGGTCGTTTTCTCCTCTCGTGAATGCCGATGGTGAAGACCTCCGACGCGAGGAAACGCCACGATCTTCCCCGTCTCCCGTGGCTCCACAGCCCGAGGATTCGGCGTGTCCTTATCGATCCCTAGATGTGTTCGGTCCTCATGAAAATACCTGACGCAGAATTTGACGATCCATCGCAACCGCCTCACGTTGATCACAATAGACTGGTCAAAACAATCTCGCGGCAGCCCGCCAATCCACCTATCTGCAAACGGATTTTGCCGGGGTGACCTGTATGCCGTCGGCACCTGCGTCAGCCCAGGTCCATCGATGCGGTCCTTGAAGTACATTCCGTAGATTTTGTCATTGTCGCGGTGCAAGAATCGACCAGGCACCTCGAACGGACACGCCTCGGCCACCTGCCTGGAGATTCAGATCGTCAACGCCGTCCTCTTCGTATCCCCGTACGACGTCGCGCCGGTCGATACCACGAACGATCGGCGAAGCCAGAGGTCTCCCCATCGGCGGCGTCCAGAGCTTCGATAGCTGCCGGAGCATCCGCCGAAAGTGCCTGCTCGAAGAGCCCGTGAACCCGTTTTTTCTCCACGGGGAGCGCCAGGCGAAGCGATACGCTGAGGGCAAGGCACTCGGAAACAACCCTGTCGCCTGCGTCGCTTGCCAGCTCAAGTGATCGACAAAGGATGGCCTCTGTGAAGGCAAGAACTCGCTCGGGCTTCCATTTGAGATGTCCTTCTAGCATGAGCACCATCTTGTGCAGTGCAGCCCCTTCCATCTGACCAACCACGGGTAGAAGCGCGTCTAGTACGTCGAGAGATGTCTGGTCCGGCGTCCACGCAAGGTCGCGGTCTTCGTCGATCAAAAGAAGTTCCAGATCGCCGGGACCAGCGTGTCGAACCCAATCCACGGCAACTGCAGCGACCTTCGTTCGCCGCTCAGGTACCTTCATCAGCCACCCACAGGCGGCGAGAACGCCTCTCGAGTATCTCGCCGCGCCCTCTTCTGATTGTCGCCACTCCGCGAGAAACCCATCTGCCCACCCGGTGCCATCCTGATCCGTGCAGCAAAGGCACACAAACTCCGCGGCCGGCACCAGGAGCTTCTCATCGACGAGTCGCCGTACCCACGAGTTCAGGACACCCTCGTCCACAATGTCTCTGTTCGCCACGTACGCCCGCGTCGAGAATCGGGCAATTAATGGAGAGAACGCTGCACCCGTGATCTCGGACAGCAAGCCGCACCCACTTTCACCCGCCAAGTCTCGCCACCGCTCCCCCCACCTGTCGAGCACGGCTGCCAAAGTCCTGACGCCTGGATTTGCACGAAGAGCACCTCGCACCGCGCGAGCCCACGCAGTAGGATCGAACTCGCCGTGAAATAAATAGTGAGAATGCAGCACCTCCATCCACGGAACTGCGCCATCAGGGGCATATACGCGGTCAACGTCTCGGCTGAACAACGCGAGCTTGCGGAGATCATCTTCCGGTCCGTCCACTTCATCCAACTCGTCCCGTAACGACGTTGGCTCTGCGGACACCAAACGGTGGATCACTAACGAGACGGCCACCTTGCTCAGAAATCCACGTCTCGCTAGAATCCGGAATGCCCAGGCACACCCGTCGTCACTCTCAAGCGGAGAGCTATCGGAAGCCACCAGCGAGATGATCAGGGACTCGACGAGGACGGGATCAGGATGGTGATCTGCGACATGCGACAGCAACCATCGAGCTTGAGAGCTCTCGCCGCCGTCACGCAGCTTCTCAACCAGACCAAGAATCCGCTCGGGGGTCTGCTCTGATAGCCGCCCTAGTTGAAACATGATCTCGTCCGGTCCGCCGATCGGATTGTCCGCCCGGTCGAACCTCATGGGGACTCTTCTCTCCTTTACCAGTGCCCCCATGACAGCATCATCGCTCGCTCGGGATAGCTGTGCCCTCGTCATAGGGCTTCCAACTAAGCACCCTCCTATACCTCGTATACCTCGATTGGGTTCGAACGGCAGATCCGGAAGCTGCTGGCATTCCGCTTCGCTCGATCTGATTCGCCCCGGCTCACGCAACACTTGAGGGAGTCGATCTCTGAGGCACAATCGATATCGACGGTTCTCTCGCTCTCTATCCCGACGCCGCTCCGGGCTTACCTCATCCCTATATGCCGGATGCAGCTCGACAACGTCTATTGCGGTCTCGAGAGAACTTACCTCCTCCGCATTCAGATGTCTCGATATCGCTTCAATGAAGTCGACCGACTCCCGATCGATCCCAAGCCGTCGAGAATCCGAGACTACCCACAACACTCGGTCAGCAACTAGGCCGCTCATCCCGCCAAGCACCCGGAGATACAGCCGAAGAAGACGGCTCTCGCCGGCAACATCCGCCGCTCGGCCTATGACTGCGAGAGGGTTGGCTTGGCAGAGGCGCCGAAGCAGCTCTTCGATCATCTCGTCCATCATCTTCTCGAAAGAATAGTAGGAGCCGCCACGACGATCAGATCCATCGGACAGGACTTTATGTCCGATTTTTTCCAACCGGGTGAGGACATGCTCGGTACCCACGTCCAACTCTAACAGCTCGTCGGCCGTCCTGAGATCTGGAGCCGGGCGCTCTCTTGTTTCAAGCAT
Organism: uncultured Nannocystaceae bacterium; assembly: GCA_964437075.1. Lineage (GTDB taxonomy): Bacteria > Myxococcota_A > Polyangia > Nannocystales > Nannocystaceae > CAYTFJ01. The sequence goes on along the minus strand of CAYTFJ010000145.1, from coordinate 3,142 downwards.
TCGCCCTTCTTCCTCAATACAAGCCATGTAGAACTCGACAGCATGTTCTGCATTGACCTTCGCCATCGCCTGCCCGATCGCACCGACGGCATCGCTGGAGGTCCGAACTACGTCGGGCACCAGCTTCTCGATGATCTCTTTTGCCTCCACACCCAGCCGTCGGGAGCGAGACAACACGCTCACTATCTGCGCGCGGTCTTCCTTTGTGTGAAGCCACGAGCTCTTCATGGCTTTCAAAGCTGCAACAGGATCGATTCTCAAAAACTCAATCGCTAGCCGCATCGACTGCTTCGGATATTTGGAGATCCATATTGACACCAAATTGTGCAACGACGAGAGCCATCCATCTCGCCGGGCCAACCCGTTGAGTGCCCGCCCACGTGTGGACGAGTCCTCGACCGCGCGTCTGAAGAGTTGCCTCTCTCGGACGTTAGGGCTATCCGATTCTAGGAGCGTATCTACGACGAGCAACCGTATGTGCAGCACTTCCGAAGAGAACAACCACTCGGCGAGCTCGGCGTATTCGTCGGGATTGTCCGAGCACAGATGCAAGAGGGCGCTACGCACCATCGGTCGGACCTCGAACGAGTGCTCATTCTTTTGGATAAATTTCGTGAACTCCCCACTCTTGAGCAACTCGTTGGACCGAACAAAATCGAACAAAGTCTGATGCCGGAAACCGACGAGCTTCCTACATGGAGAACGACGTACGAAGCCTACATCCGTGAGCGGGCCGGCTAACACCTCCGCCGCCTCAAGATCCTCCAACTTTACCCACAGGGCGCCCGTCTCGCTCATTATCGAAGCCATCTTTGTGACGGCATGCTCCCTCTCCACATGGCCGGCCACGGCTGCCCTCCAGAACCTCGCGCGGAGTTGCCCGATGGAAGAAGGGAACTCGAATTGTTCTCCTTCTATCCGACGTAGCTGCACCATAAGATCGAGCGCGTGCGGAGTACGCCGCGCACAGTCAATGTCGTTGGGGATGGGCACACCCTGCAAGACGACACGCAGGTTATCCCTTGTGAGCTCACCAACCGAGATCACCCGCGCATCGGCATACAACGATCGAAGTCGAGCCTCGTGACGCAACTCGAAGGGTCGAACAGAGACGATGACTCGAACGCGGTTCAACTTGATCGTGCGGTTCAACTTGATCGTGCTGCGAATCAAATCCAACAAGACGTTGAGTCTTCTCGTCCGCGAGTCTACAAATTCGCACACCGCGTCCAGCTGGTCGATGACCAGCGTAGTTTCATCGTACACTTCAATCGCCTCAGTTAGGATGTCTAGGATTGGTTTCTTTAGGCCGAGGTGGATCCGAAGAGCCTCTGGACTGTGCACCTCGACGGGAATGAGGTCGGCCTTCAGCGCGAGGACAGGTTTTCCCGATTTTTTCGCTTGCCGTACAAATGAGGATACGAGAGCGCTCTTTCCGGTTCCGGGTGCCCCAACCAAGAACAGAACGCCGTTTTCGTGGTCTAACAGTGGTTTGGTCGACCACGAGTTCACGACGGCCTCCTCAGGGCGATCTATCCATCTGCCATCCGTCAAACACGGAAAATTCGTCACGTCCTGGCTAGCGGTCTCGAGCTGGCGAATCACCGTAGGTGGACTCCGTTGGTCAACGCGCGACATCGATGCGAGCGCCACAGAGACAAATTCCCGTGCTGATCCCTCCCACGAACATGCGGACTTGATGCTTGTCCCTAGGTCCCGCGTTGCCCGCGTTGCTGCTGCAGGATCCCGGAGCACTCGAAGGATGGAATCAACCCAAGCTGTCTCGTTGCCGATTTCGACGACAAATCGATCCGCAACACTCGGGTCTACGCGCTCGATCAGGCGAGCGACGCCGGATCGGCTACTGACAAGTACTGGAGTACCAGCCGCGATCGCCTCGAGGGTCACCAACCCGAATCCCTCCTCCAACGAAGGTTGCAAGATGAGCGTCGAGGTCGCCAAATCCTCGGCAATCGTCTTCCGGCTTGCATCGAACACTCGAGACAAGAACCGTCTCGGCTTCGGAAAGTCATCTCGAACGCTCTTCTCGAACTCCACTTCGGTCCCGGCAGCAACTCCTCGAACCACCAGCTCCGCATTTTCGAATTCCCTGTCGACTACGGTTCTCATCGCACGAGCCGCCAGAGATACCCCTTTCAATTCTGCGTCCTCAGCTCGGCCCAGAAGAAGTACGCGTGGATGTGGTGGAAGAACGCGGCTGCAGCTTGGGAGCGTCTGCGGCAAACCGGGTACGAACGTGTGAATATTGACGTCGAGAATATCGGATCCCCACCACTCGGCAAGCTGAGTTCCAACTCCAAATGCTACGTCAGCGTGGCGAACTCGAGTCGCTCCTTCTTTGATCCGGTTGTCCCGACGAGCGATGGATTCCTTCGTCTTGAGCCCATCTATCTGTCCAGGATGAACATGAAGCAGAACTGCTAGCCGGGCGCTGGGATTCCGAAGACGCCATCGCGCAGCCTCTGGACCCGTCCACCGATCGTGGCCGACAATGATGTCCGGTTCGAATCCGAGATCGAACGGGGAGCCATCATCGACACCGATCGCAGCCGCGCTGTGTAGCTTGATGCCCCTCTTCTCGGCGTCGGAGAACTCTTCAGGTGACGCTCGCGCTACGACGCAATGAGCTTCGTGGCCCGCCTGCTCCAGCGCAATCGCTAACTCCATGTTGAAGGTGGAGACCCCACCTCTCAACGGCAACCATTCTGTAGCAACCAGGAGAACTTTTGCTTTCATGTTGCGATTCACTCCTCCTCGACCGACAGTGCTCGGTACTGCGCCAGGCCTGTGGCTTCTCTGAAAATAGTAGCACTACGACTTCTCACATTGCACGAGTGGCGCAAGCGTAATGCGGCCGTTTACATGACTGCAGACACGGATGAACAAAGCTCGCTTCCGAGAGCAGACCAATGCGTACGTCGCGCGCTCTGCTCTCTTATTTCATCAGCACGTTGCGCTGTCGGTTGTCGTGTCATCAGGGCACTCCCCGACTTCATTTTTCGTGTTCTCCAGCGAGCTACTCAACACATCCACATCCGCGAACAGTTCGGCGCGCTTCACTCCGAGCCCCCCTGCGTGCCAATATCGAGTGAGACAAACCCAACGTGGTAATTAGAGAAGG
>CAYTFJ010000144.1:0-6822 GCA_964437075.1 uncultured Nannocystaceae bacterium | reverse complement strand
ATCGGGCTACACTAAACTCTCAGACAACTTGTCTCATTTTTGTTGACACGTACCGTCATGCGAAGGAAGCGCGACACCTCCTCCTGACCTCTGACCCGCCTGCATTGATGCTCGGAACCGTCGATGAGACTCCGACAGCGGGTCAAGACAGGTCATAGAGATCGCCCTCCTGCCGTGTACTGGGAGCGAGACCGGAGATGATCCGTGCGCGACGAGTGGCCTCGTTCGCGGTGCCAGCCCCGGGCGACGCTCCAGTGCCCGCCACCTGAACGACCTGTAGTCGTTCGTCGTTCGTCGCCCGAGCAGAGGCGAGCCGTGCCGAGCAGCTCCAGCCTGTCGAGCTTCGAGATCCGCAGGATCGCGCGGCGGTGGCATCTGCACAGCGACGCGAACCGGTCGAGGTTCGTCCAACCATGCCAGAGCGCCAGGAGCACGAAGGCGATTCAGATGGGACCACCGGAGCGGATAGCCATTGGGAACGAGTCGCACGCGCAGCGGTATTCACCACCGAGTTAAGCGAGCGCGACGGAAACACGGAACCCTTATGGCCTGCGGATACGGCGTTCCACCATGTACAGCGGACAGATCGTCGCTGACGTGCTCGTGAAACCCGACGGAAAAGTCGGCGTCGTAGATCTCCAACCCCGCCGCCAACGTTACGGCCGAAAGCCATGGATCAACAACGGCGCCGACGAGATCTCGATGCGTCGAAAATGGCCACGCGAGCGGGCACAGGGCCAGCCCTGCGCAACGTGGCAGTAAGTAGACCTCGCGTACCCGGTGGCAGAGGTCATCCTGCGTCGGGACCTCCTGCGGTTTCATCACTCTCGCGGCTCCGACAGCGAGGTCGAAACTGAGCGCGAACTGGCCGACGAGACGGGAGATCTCTCTGCCGCACACCGATCGCTTCGTCGAAACCGTCGAGATTGGTTACTAGGTGGTTCTCCTGATGGACGAAACAGACGGCGTAGGTACCCGGAAACGCTCCGCGCAGTGTTCTCCGCAGCAACGAGCCGATCTCCGGGTCCCAAGACGATGGACACCTGGGTCCCGCCAGCACCTTGAGTAGCAGCGCGGTTCGCTGAGGTTCCTGATTTCGGTGCGTCGACATCGGTGTGGCCCTTGGCTCCGACTAGTGCCGACGCGTCGGCTGCGGGACCGCCACAACCCAAGATTCGACGTGCTACACCGGTTTTGAAGATGCCAACGCGGCAGACTGGCTGTTTGGCGAGGTTCTATGGCATCGCGTAGCCCGGTATCGTAGCTGTGTCCGCGCGAGAGCCGCTTCGCGCAATTCGGGCGGTGGCTGGCAAATCTGCAAAAGAGCGCGGGGCACACGCAAGACGAGGTCGCAGGGAAGCTCGGTGCGGCTGGGGATACGATCAGCCGGCAGGAGCGTATCCCCAGCAGTTCGCTTCGTACGAGATGTTGGTGGGGATGGCGGAACTGTATGGAGTGGATATTGTGGAGCTTTTTCGGGTTCCGGTGGAGGTTCGGGGCGAGGGTGCGGAGGTGTTGGAGGAGATCGTTGGGATGATGGATGGACGGTCGAGGGTGGATCTGGAAGCCGTCCGAGAGGCGTTGCGGTTGTTGTTAGGGAGGCATAGAGGACGAACTGTCGTTACCCCGCCGCGCGCTGGCATGCTTCTCCATATCGACTCGTGTAGCCACTGGAGACTGCTGCGTAAAGCTTCTCTGCCGGCGTAGCGATCGCCAAGTGTGCCAAACGGCGTAGACCTGAGGTATGGTCGTCAACACGCGCTCGGCCCGTGATTCATGTGGCGCTCGCCGAGTATGTCTGACCGCTGATAGAGCCGGATGAGCTCTCCCGACCACCGCGCACGTGACCACTAGCCAAAACGTGAGGAGCCCCGTATCGATATTCCTCACGAGGCCAAGTTCAACGATGTCGCAAGCATACCGCCCATCAAAAGATTCTACCTGGCGCATCCGTCTTCGGACTAAGACCATTTTATGCGCACAATTCGCGCCGGCGACAAAAATCTCCAATCAGAGGTTGCCTTAGATGCGCCGCACCTAGTCAAGTTAGGGTATAGTCGTGCTTTCTCTCTCTCCTACGTGACGATTTCAGCCCACAACGTCTGTGTTTCACGCTTGATTTTCAGACCCAAAAACGCCGGCAGCGCGCCTTCCTGTCTGCGGATGGACTGTAGTCCTGTGCCAACCTGCATCGGCTCCTATCGATCCCCATCGGAAGCTACAATCGTTGGGCATCCCGCGAAGGTGCCCTCGTAGATGTCATCCTCTCCGTTCAGGGTGCTCTGTCTCGACGGAGGCGGCATGAGAGGTGTGTATCAGACTCAGTTTCTCTCAACGGTCGCCTCACGTCTTAATCCCAACTCCACGGCGCAGATCGATGTTGGAAAGGCGTTCGACCTAATCGTGGGTACCAGCACAGGCGGCATAGTTGCCTGTGCACTCGCGTCGGGGATCCCATTGGATACCATTCGACGGCTATATGCGGAGAACGGCCATCTCATTTTTCCGGGTCAACGCCTACGCGCCCTCCCAGTTATTGGTCGCATCGTACGTGGCATGGGATTCGGACTTCGCAAAGGCGACCGGAACCTCCGCTCCGCCTTGAACTCCGCCTTTGGGAAACGCACGGTCGCCCAAGTGTATGACGAGCGGAATATTGCGTTCGCTATTCCAGCACTCGATCTGAATCGACATTCTTCCGTCGTTTTCAAGTCACCTCACTTACCTCGCCTAGGCGGTCGAGATGACGCTCGAACTTTGGTAGATCTGTGCATGGCCACGACCGCGGCCCCGGTCCTGCGCTCCATGGCTAGGCTAGCAGACCCCAGCTCAGAGGGGGTGACCTCTGTGTACGTCGATGGCGGATTGTGGGCGAACAACCCCAGTCTGATAGGGATGATGGAGGCGGTCGAGATTCTACACGCCCGTGAGCAACACACTCGCCCTATCCAGTTGTTTATGCTTGGCACACTCCCCTCACAAGGAGGAGAAGAGGTGAAAAACAGTGATCTGCATCGCGGCATTTGGGGGTGGGGGCTCGGTGTGGATATTGTGTCGGCGAGCATGAACGCCCAAGCGGTTGGCTATGACTATCTGTCTTCGAAGATGGCCGAGTTCTGTGCTCCGCAAAAGAGCTTCGCATTTCGCTTGCCCGCACAATGCCCCTCCAATGAGCTCCGGAACTATTTGGTGAACATGGATGACGCACGTCCAAAGGTCTTGAATGCACTCGAAAGACAGGCTCTTTCTGACGTGGACCTCGCGTGGTCGACACTTACTGGTGCACGCGCCGAACCGCGATTTGCCGCGTTCGCAGATGCGCTCGGGTCCGCACCACCTATCCTCTCAAACGACGAAAAAGGAACCTAATGCCTGACGTTAACTGCAACTCTGAAATCATCGGTTTTCACAAGACCAAAGTAACTCTGTCGAAGACTGACCAAGACAATATGAGGACCCGGCGGAAGGCTGGGCGCACGCGTCTTGAATCGGGTCTGAACATAAAGAAGCATCCGCAGCCAAAAGAAGTGGCATCCCAAGGCTCGTACGCTATGCGCACCATGATTCAGGATGACGACTGCGACTACGACATCGACGACGGTGCGTACTTCAAGACAGACGATCTTTTAGACAAAAAGGAAGTTGCTCTCACTCCGAAGGCCGCTCGCAAGCGAATTTGCGAGGCGCTGAAATGGGACGGGCGCCTCACGTATGATGCGCAAGTCAAACGCAACTGCGTCCGGCAAAATTATCCAGAAGGGTATCACATCGACGTTCCAGTCTACCGGATCGTTGCGACCAAAGACTCCGAAGGAAAAAGCGTCGAATATTTCGAGTTGGCCAGCGATGAAAGCTGGGTGAAGTCCGACGCGCGCGCCGTCACAACCTGGTACAACGGGATAGTCGGCGAACTGAACGCAGGCGAGTCAGACGGCAGTCAGATGCGGCGGGTCACGAAATTGACAAAGAAGCTCGCCCGCAGTCGCAACACTTGGAAATCCAAGACAACCAGTGGCATCTGTATTTCAAAGCTTGTGGTCGATCACTTCATTCCCGCGACCGATCGAGATGACAAAGCAGTACGTGAGACGTGGAGCGCAATAAAAGACGCACTGGACAAGTCGACCGAGACAGCCCACCCCGTCCTGACGGGGACAAAACTCGCGGAAGAGAGCGACAAAGAAGTCGAATACTTCCGCGACTGTCTCAAAAGCGCGCTCAAGATTCTGGATGCCCTCGACGAAAAGGACTGCACCCGTACGAAAGCACGCGATACGTGGAACTCCGTGTTCAACGCAACCTACTTCTCCACTCTTCCAGACAAGGAAGAGGAAGCCACGGCGAAGGCCCGTACCATCATTGTCACTTCTTCGGATACTGCGAGGCGCGATGATGGAGGGGGCAGATTCGGCTGAGGTCGATCGGCGCGCGCTAGCCCGATTGGCAACTATCGAAACAGCCCTTGACGGGCAATTCCCTGGCAAGTGGCGCCGGCTGGATCTCGGACAACTAGAGGTTCGACCAAATGGTCTCCGCGCAAGCGCCGGATGGAGGGTTGAGTTAGATCCTCAAACCGTAGCCTGTGATGGCGTCGATCATCTGATTGTGGCGATCGATCCACGTTTTCCCAGGTCGCAGCCTCGTGTAGTTGCGACGCAGGTAACGCCCGAGTTCAGCTGGCCCCACGTGGAACTAAGTGGTGTTATATGCCTTAGAGCCACCATGTTCTGTGGAGAACCTGGCCAACGCATCATCCAACATCTCGCCTGGGCAATAGAGGTACTTAGCTTCTCACAGCCACGATGCCGCAACGAATTCGACAGAGAGTTTTCTGTCTACTGGCATCGGCGCAGCTCAGGAGACGGATATAGGGTTCTTAGTCTGCTGGAGCCCCGCGAACCTTCAAGGACTGTCGTTTGGTGCGTCGATCCGAGTTCACAGGCACGATTGATAGTCGCTGGGGACCGGAAGATTCTCTCCGCTTGGCTCACAAATCGCGACGGTAAATCGTTCAAATCCCGAACACTTGAAAGTCAACTTGTCTGGCTGGAACGACCGTGGACGCCGCTTGAGTTCCCAACGTATGGCTCAGATGTTCTTCGGCACATTGCTACTCAAGAGTACGACCGAGTGCTGCGTCTCGGACAGCCATCACCAGTCTTCTTTGGGGTTCGAACGCGCACAGGCCCGGTCCTTGCGGCTGTTACGCTACAGTCGGCCGACAGAGCGGAACTGCTTCGAGGTGGCTTTCGAAGCCTCTCACGGGTACCATGGGGGCGAGTCGTCAATACCTTCAAAAGCAGACCGATTGTTCGTTGCAACGTGACGCGTGCGGATGCGAGCTGGGTCCACGGGAGAGATCGTGATCCTGGATATCGCTCTTTGGCATCACGCACCGTCGTAATCGTCGGCTGCGGGGCACTAGGCGGATACGTTGCCCGATTGCTGGCGCAAGCAGGCGTGGCGCACTTTTATCTCGTCGATCCAGACAAACTAGCTCCTCACAATACGAGTCGACACGTTCTTGGACATCGCTTCATTGAGATGAACAAAGCCAAAGCCGTCGCAACGATGCTGGAGACCGATTTTCCACATATCGAAGAGGCGCTTGCGTTTCCTGATCGGTTCTCTGCTCTTTCATCGGAGGATCTGGAAAAGTTGGCGACCTCTGATCTTGTCCTCTCAGCCGGAATTGATCTGGAGGGGGACTTGGAGCTTGATCGCTGGCGCCGGAGATTACGGCGGCCCCCCGTTCACGTATGTACCTGGGTTGAGGCGTTTGCATTCGCCGGCCACGCGGTGGCACTCATTGGTGACGATAGTATGACAGACGCATTTGACGAGCTTGAAAACGTCCGTTTTCGTCTCACCTCGTGGCCGGATAGCATCAGTACGACGATCGCAGAAGCAGGTTGCGGTAATGTATTTCAGCCCCATGGCGCTGTCGAGCTACAGCCAACCGCAACCATTTCCGCCGAACTTGTTCTCGATGTCCTACTTGGGAAAATCTCCAGGTCGATGCGACGAGTATGGCAGGGAGATCCTTCAAAGGTCGGGGAAAAAGGCGGAAAAGCCATGCCCTCCTTCACCGAGAGTCGTTGCGTGAAGGAATTCAACTGGCCATGAAAAATCTCCAAGAAACGGGACGCGGTGATCAAGCAGCTCACTTCAAAGATGCCTCGGCCCACTCGCTGCAAACAGTCATGGTCCTGCCGGCTGCGCTGGAGCACATTTGTCGGCATCGTCAACTTGGCGCACGAAGCACAGAAGCAGGCGGACAGCTTTTTGGCTACGTAGCTCTCGACATGATCAAAGTCTCGAAGGCCACCGGTCCATACCGATATGACCAACGAAGTCGCGTTCACTACCGTTCTCACCCTCGCGCTGCCCAAGAAGCGATTGCCGCTCAGGCAAAGCATCATCTTTTTTACCTCGGAGAATGGCATACTCACCCAGAGGATTGTCCAATCCCCTCCTCGTCGGACCTCGAAACCATGGGCCGACTCATGTTCAACTCAACATTGAACACCAACGCTCTCCTCATGTTGATCGTGGGCCGTCGTCCGACCGATTTCGGTCTCAGCTTGACTCTCATCAAGACAGACGGATTCTACAAGTGGACACGAGTACGTCTGGATACGGATCGTCAAGCTCGTCCTGTGCCATCCAGGATCGAGTAGCTATGCGGCTCTACGCTGGTAGAATCGTAACAGGCCTCCAGCCCGCTCATGGCGCAGAATCGAGGCAGTTCCCGCAGGTCCGTTCGCAGGTAATAGCCTTATCGACCGCCTCCCCCACAACACGCCCGACTTGATGCAAGCT
>CAYTFJ010000143.1:0-7044 GCA_964437075.1 uncultured Nannocystaceae bacterium | reverse complement strand
GTCCGCGAGAGGGTGCTTTGCGCCTCTCTCAAATAAGATACGATTCCCCTGGACCGGTCACAGGTCACCTCGATGTATGAACTTATTCGTTCGTCTCGACGTAGTTCTTCGTATTGACGAATCGAAACACGCTGTCCGCAAGCCCGACATTGGTTCGAATGGCTCTCAGTTCGAACAGGTTGGTGCTACCGTCGGTGTTGTAGACAACAAATGAATCGACCCGGCCTGTGGTCGCGTGTACCGCCAATACAAGTCCCTTGTAGCGAGTGTTCTTACTCTTCGGCTTGAGTTGCAGGACGTGATGGTCCTTGTCGCCGTAGCGAGTGATCTTGTCGGTCTTCGCGTAACGCACCTTAAACTCACGCAAGAGTTGCTCGCCACCGAAGAGAAACTTCATCGGCGCCATCAGCTCATTGTTGGCGCTGAGCTGTGTGTGGATGACCTGACGGGTATCATGCTCGACCATCCACAGCTGCTCACCGTCCGCGAAATAGTCGGGATCGGCCCGACCGCTGTAATCCCAGACCATCATCCCTGGCTTCTTAAGCTTGAGGGTCCCGCCGGTCTTGGTGTTCGATCCATAACTCGGGTTCCAGTGGGTCTGCGAAAATGTCGCCTGGAGGTCCGCGGTCCCGTCGTAGAAAGCCTGAACCAAGGTCAATACGGAGGATGCCTTTTCAGGACGCCATGCGGGCCTCTTCGCAGACGACGGCTCTGCGCCTTTCTCGGTCAAGCTCTCGTAGTGGCCCGCGGATCCCATCGATGAGAAACACAGCTGGAGGGACAGGAAGCATGTCGTCAAAAGATCCATGATTTTTGTTCTGGCTCGGCCCCCGAAGCGACGCTGGGGTCACAGTTGAGACTGCTAGGCACCGAAAATATTGCAAAGAAGCAGAAAAATGCCAGCGCACGGAGCTCCCATCGCGGAATGCCCCCCTTCGGCCCCAGGCGCTCGACCGCGACTATGCCGCAGAGACATACACATCGCGGGGTTTACTGCCCTGGGATGGGCCGATGACACCGTCCTCTTCCATCTGCTCGACGATGTTTGCCGCGCGATTGTAGCCGACGTTTAGCCGTCGCTGAATCATGCTCGTCGATACTTTTTGAGCCTCAGCCACGATTTCGACGGCCTTATCGTAGAGCGGATCGTGCGAACGTGCCGACTCGCCATTGGCATCATCCTGCGTATCTTTGGTGATGTCCATGTTGTAAGCGGGCTTGGCCTGCTTCTTTACAAACTCCACCACCTTGTCGATTTCTTGCTCCGACACATAGCAGCCATGAACACGCTCTGGATCTTTTCCACGATCCATATAGAGCATGTCCCCCATCCCAAGCAGCTGCTTGGCCCCTTTTTGATCGAGGATCGTGCGCGAGTCGACATCGCTGGTCACTTGAAATGCAATCCGCGACGGGAAGTTGTTCTTGATGGTCCCCGTGATGACATCGACCGAAGGACGTTGTGTAGCGAGGATCAGATGGATACCTGCGGCTCGCGCCTTCGCTGCGATACGCGCGACACTGGTCTCAACTTCCTTGCTCGCCACCATCATCAGATCCGCGAATTCGTCGATCACGACCACGATGTAGGGGAGCGTCTCGGGACGGTCCGCCATCTCGACGCCACCGAAACTTGGGACCATCTCGCCGTCTGAGCGAACGGTCATACCCGGAAGCGCCGCACCGGGTATGGCTTCTTCCCCCTCTTCCCGAACAATTGCGGCAGCCTCCTGGGCTTCGCGCTCCAGCATGACTTTTTCGCCATCCCAGTCCGCCTGCAACTGGGGGATCTTTTTGTTGAATCCCTCGAGACTACGGACCCCGGCACCGCTCAGCACTTCGTACCGACGCTCCATCTCGTTGACTGTCCATCTCAGCGCAAGATTGGCCTTTTCGGCATCCGTAATCACCGGAAGCAGGAGATGTGGAATGTCGGAATAGACACTGAACTCCAACATTTTTGGATCGATGAGGATCAATCGCAACGCCTCGGGAGTGCAGGTGTAAAGCAACGAACAGAGCATACTGTTCACCCCTACGGATTTCCCAGACCCGGTCGCCCCCGCCACCAAAAGGTGAGGCGCCTTGGCAAGATCGAGGCACTGGGTCTTTCCGACGATATCCTTGCCGAGGACCAGCGGCAGCGTCTTGTTGTTGGCGAACTCGGGATCCGAGAGGTTCTCGTGGACAAAAACCGTCTCGCGGACCTTGTTCGGAACTTCAAGTCCCACCGTCGATTTTCCAGGAATCGGGGCCAAGATGCGAATGCGAATCGCCTCCAAGGCCATCGCCAGATCGTTTTCAAGGTTTTGAATCCGCGAAACTTTGACGCCGGCCTCCGGCTTAAATTCGTATCGGGTAATCACCGGCCCCGGGTGAACCTTGGTCACCTTGCCCTTGATCTTGAACTGCGCAAGTGCCTGAACAATCGCCTCGGCCTGGGCGTAGACGTGGTCTTTGTCGACTTCGACACGGTCGGTGTTCGCGGCAGAGAATAGCTCAAGGGGAGGCAACTCGTAGCGCTCGGTAAGATATTTGACCTCCTGAGCGCCAGCACGTTTCTTGGGAGCCACCGAAGCGACCGGCTGCGCGGCGGCACGGGCCGCCGCCAAGTCTGCGACTCGCAAAGGAGCTTTCTTGTGTTTGCCTCCAGCCTGATTGGAGTTTGGAGCATCGACGCCTTCGGCAACCTCGTCAGAGACAACGATCTCGGGCCGCTGTTCGATGGCATCGGCGCCCATCGAGGCCTCGGTCGTCGATCTTTTCTTCGTTCGTTTTCCGGGGGCAGAGACGACCTTTCTGGGTTTCTTCGCCGCCGGAAGCTCCTGCTCCAAATCGATCGGATCAAACTCCGCGCTCGGATCGACAAGCGCGGAGTCTCCGGTGCCTTTTTCGTCACGTTTTGTGTTCGCACGCCGGGTCGAGATCGATTTTTTTCTCGGGGATTTTTTTTCTGGCTCTACCGCTTCGAGCTCCCCGTCCATCTCCTCTTCCTCACCATCGAGCGCTTCATCTTGGGGCTCCTCGTCCTCTTCATCGCCTTCGTAGTCGTCGTACTCCGCCTCCTCCTCGTCATACTCCCGGCGAAGATCTCTTTGCGCTCTCAAAACGCTTAGCGAGCCCTCCCAAAGGTAACCCACGACCCCTGCCGAAACGCGATATGCCATACGACCTCCGAGCACCAGGTGATCGAAGTTCAGTGGGGTCGAAGCGATAAGGCCAATTACGATCACGGTCGACGAGATCAAGTAGGTACCCGCATAGTCGAAAAGACCTAAGCTCACTTCCCCCAGAAGCTCGCCGCTCAACCCTCCCGCGGTGTAGCCCTGCACACGGTAGCTCGGAAAGAGGACATGCAAGAGCACGCATCCGGCGACCGTCGCCGCAGAAAACCCAATGCCTTCCCCGATCCGCAGTTCCATGCGGCGGCCGAGCAACGCTTTGATGCCGACACCCACGACTCCAAGCACGACCAAGTAGCTCGCCATGCCAAAGCCTGCGTAGAGCGCCCCCGCGACCAAACGGCCCACGGGACCCATCAACTCGCCATCGCCGAACTGATAGGAACAAAGACCTCCAAACATCAGCCCACCGATCGCCAGCAGAGCCACACCCAAGAACTCGGTCCACCCCTTCGGGAGACCCGATGCCTCATCAACGATTTTTTCCGAGTCCGGGGTCTTACGCTTTTTCTTCGCCATGTCGCTCTTGCTCGGCTGTAACTCCAGGTCGTGTCCGCCGTGGGCCTAACGTCCCACGTAAGACTACATTTACCTACATCATCTCGCAAATGATGCGTGAATGCCGTGCCACGCGTACCCGCGCAGGCATTCACAGACAACCCTCCTCACCGCCGTTTTGCCCGTACTCGGCCCGACTGCAAAAAAAGACGAAGAACCTCGTGCCAATTTTGCGCGTTTTTCACGGACCGATTTCGGACCCACACCCGCGCCTCGGACTACCGCAATACGCGCAACGAGGACGTCCCCTGTATCTCTAGCCGTACACGCAAATTGGATTGGGCCGACACCTGCCAGCGATCGCCAGGTATCGAGGGCTGGAGTTGCAAGAGCGGAGTCGCTGCGATGCTCTCCCGATCCAGCGCAGCACCGGAATAGTCTTGAACATGGTAGACCGCCGCAAATGGCGCATTGGCTACGGAGCCATGAATCACCAACTGCAAATCCAAGAACCCGGCTCCCCGGCGAACACCATCTGCCAAAATCTGACATGTTCGATCTCGATTCGCCTGCAGGTACACCGGCCGGTCAAGCTCCTCCCTCCGAACGATGACAGGTCCCAACACGCTGTTGCGGTTGAGCATCAGCTCAACTCTGATCCCCCGATGAGCTGGCGCCGGCACGGAACCGGTCGGTGGATCGATCTCGACCCACCGCAACCAAACCACAAAACAATCGCGTTGAAGATCGAATTTGAGGGTGGGATATTGAACCTGCACCGGGTGTGAGTGTAGCCGGCCTCGGTCGAAAATGAGAGCCTCAGCACAATGCTCGAGCAAGCGCATTTCCCTCCTTACGATCTCGGAAGCCTCACCTACACAGACATCAAGACGCTGCTCTTGCAGCAACCACGCAGTGTGGCGCTCCTGGCGGTGGGAAGCGTCGAAGCCCACGGTCCCCATCTTCCCCTGAACACAGACACTCTGATCGCAGAGGCGGTCCTCAACCATGCGTCGCTAAAGCTACACGCCGCAGGATACTGCCCCGTTCGGCTCCCAACGCTAAACTATGCGGTCACGGAGTGGGCGGCGATGTTCCCCGGATCCAGCTCGCTCAAGCGTGAAACTGCCGAGGCCATGGTGCTCGAAACCGCTCTCGCCGCCCATGGAATGGGTTTCGCCCATGTCGTACTGATAAACGCGCATCTTGAACCAGAGAACATCCTCGCGCTGCGCTCGGTGTGCAAACGATTTGAAAAAGAGACAGGACGCGCACTGCTGTTTCCTGACAAGACCCGTCGGCGCAACGCTCTACGACTCACGGCCGAGTTTCAGTCGGGTTCGTGCCACGCGGGTCAGTACGAAACCAGCTTGCTCCTGGCCATCGCTCCCAAGCTGGTGAAACAAGAGATCGCGCACACGCTTGGTGATCATTTTGTCTCCCTTTCAGAAAAAATGCAGGAGGGAAAAAGTGGATTCGTCGAATGTGGGCTCCCCGATGCCTACTGCGGCTCGCCGGCCAACGCCAGTGCCGAAGAAGGATCCCGAAGCCTCAGCATCCTCTCCGACATGGTTCTGGAGGTGGTCAAGACCGCGGCCCAGCCTCCGGTCCGATAATTTTCGTTTTTCCAGAAGGCGAGACTAGAAAAATCGATAGCTCAACTGGATCGAAGTGAGCGAATCGAGTCGCTCCACCTCAGGGAGCGGAGCGTTGTCGTAGCGAAGCGTGGTCGTCAGCGCCAACGAGAGCCGATCTTTAAGCTGAGTCACGACGCCCACGTCAAAATTCATCCTAAATTTCTCGCCATCCAACACACTTTGTAGGTATTCCGCGCCCGCGATCAAACTCAGATGGGAGTTCAGCGTATTCACGTAGCCCGCAAAAAGTCGGACGGCGTGGTTCGAGTCGGTTCGGGCCAAGATTCGAGAACTGCGACCCACATCGTCGAGCACGATGTTTCCCGCATCATCATGCAAGAGAATCGAACCTCGCGTCCGAACGTCGTATTGAAAGTCATAGCCCAACTCAAACCAGAGACGATGTTTAGCCTCCGGAATCGCGTAAAAAGCGACGCCGGGGTCAAGATTGAGGCGGAGATCAAGGCCCTGAAAAACATCGTTTCGAAGCGTCGCCATCCCAAAGACTGACCAGCGTTTCGCAAAAAATGCATCATAGCGCACTCGCCCTTGGAAATTCCGGGTCGTCTCGACCCAGGGCCCCTTTTTGTCCATGCCTGCACGTCCATAATTGCCGGCCAAATTGGCCGAAAACTGATGCTGTCGCCGACGTATTCGCACATCGCCCGTCCCCGTCATGGCCAACGCACGGGCATTTCCCGCACTCACGATTCCGCCGGCCCCGAGGCTGAATTCCGTGGCATCGAGCGATACGGCCTCCTCGACTTCTTCTTCGATCTCGAGAGCGGTCGCCATGGCCCCTTGCCCAGCCAACTCCGTACTCCCCAAGGACGCCGGGTCCTGTTTGCCCCCAGTCCCGCCGATCAGTGACGGCTCCGCGGCGAAGACCGTCGCGCTCAGGCCCATCGCCGCCAGTACGACCGTGGCCACACTCACACAGCGGCCACTCCACCTCGCCATCATGACCAGCCCCCTGGCGTTCCGTCGACAACGTTTTCGAGTCCCGACTCGCCCCCCGTGCCCTCGGTCTCCTGAACACAATCGATATAGACCGCGTCACATACGCGGCCAAGGTCGAGCATCTCTTTGGCATTTCCAGCGCAAATATCACGGCGAATCACTCGCTCGTAGAGATCGAGACAGGCCGATGCGTTCGACTCGTTGTAGGCGCTGCAAGCGACCGCATCCCCCGCAATCTCACACGCCGACGGCGCCGTCGTTCCCGAGCAGACCTCGTCGCATTGAGCCTTCCACTCCGCTTGAAGTCGCTCGCGCTGAGACTCGAAAGCGACGGGACTCGACCACTCCGAGCACCCGAGAGCGGGGAGGAACAATGCTACGACAACGGAAATCTGTGCCAGTCTTTGCATAGTATTCAGACCGAGAGTCGCTGAAAGCTCGCTGGCGTCAAGTCGAAAATTGCGGAACTGCGCGTTCAACGGCATCGGTCCGCTCAGGTTCATCGATAAAACGCGCCCACCGCTCCCATTCGTGGACCCGGATTGCACCGCCAGATCGGATTGTAATCAGGAAAACGCAAATCTTCATCATGTCGACGTTGAGAACAACGCTATTGCACGATATGTTTCTTTTGTTATGCGCCGTATCACTCTCGTCTCAGCAAGCCTCAGCCTCGCAATTTTTTGTTCATGTGGGGATGCAGGCTCCGTGGAACAGACCGGCGGCGCCGGGGATGGCGATGGGAGCGATGGCGGGGACGGCGA
>CAYTFJ010000142.1:0-7091 GCA_964437075.1 uncultured Nannocystaceae bacterium | reverse complement strand
CTCGTCTATGCTCGGCGCCCGTCGATTTCGGGACTTTGTCGACGGCCTGCTAGGCCGATCATCGTGACCTCCAGAGCTGGCCCCGTCGACCCGCGTGCGTGCTCGAGATAGTCGTCGAGCAAGATCCCGAGACCTACACTGAAACGCTGACGAAGCACGAGACGTCGGATTTGAAGACGGTGCTGGATCACAACATAGCTGCTGAGCGATCCTGGGTGTATCGAGCCTTCGGCGTAGTCGAGGATAGGGTTGAACTCGATCCCGAGACCCAAGGCGATCCGCGACCATGCATGGTGTCCTTCGATCGCCCAATGGGCGCTTGGCCGCTGGACGCTGAGACCCGCCCTCGCTTCGCCACCGAAACCCAATCGTGCGTCGCGCGTGTGCGCAGCTGTTTTGTGCGGCGGGGTTGGCCACGGATCTTCTGCCGGGGCCTGATGCCTAGAGGCAGCGTGCCCAGCCCTGTCGATCTTGCCGTCCACCTCGTCAGATCGCGCGTCTGCCGCAGACTGAATCGTCAGCATGAGAGCAACGATCTGAGTGGGACCCACGACCGTATTTCTACCCCAGTTGGCGCCCGTGAGCCTCGCAGGATCGCAGACCAGGCAAACGCCGATATCGGGAGGAGCGGCCCATGGGTCGAAGACGCCACCTTAGGGAGGCCTGATGCCTCTGGGTTGCCTTGACGTCAGCATGGGGATCCAGTAGGAAGACAGCTCGCCCAGATAGCTCAGTCGGTAGAGCAGGGGACTGAAAATCCCCGTGTCCTTGGTTCGATTCCGAGTCTGGGCACTGAAAGCTCCCTCAGTTAACGCTGAGGGGGCTTTTGTGTGGAGTTGCGCCGGTCGAATCGAACTGAAATCAGTGGGCTTGTGAACGGCGAAATCTCTGCGGGGAGAGTCTCTTGAGTCCCTTGTGGGGATGGTGTTCGTTGTCCTCGGAGAGCCCCTGAATTTTGTGTGGCGTCGTGGTGGCATTGAACCGCTCTTCGACGCTGTGGGCCATGAGGTCGCGGATGTCTTACTTTGGGGAGATTCGCATGGATCGATCCTTCACCGCCGAAAGCGATGCACTGCGAGAGCTTCTTCTGGACTCAGGAAAGAAGTCGGGTTGCTCGACTCGGTCGAGGATAAAGCTCGGAACACGATATTCGCGTCGACGTTCGCCACGAGCGTCCAAAGGCCGTTCGTGGATTTAGGATTGCGACCCTGTTCGAGAAATACCTTGCGGAGGCCATTCGGCTTCACGCACGCTACGCGATCTTGCAGCCCACGGTGCCAGTGGCAACGTCACTCGGTTTATCGTCGCTGATTCTGGTAGGCTCGCCCCAAGGATCTACGTGGCCGGAGGCCAGACCCACGCGATGACTCGGCGTCTCGAGCGGCTCGACGAACAATGGCATACCTTCGCCGACGATCCTGAGATGCGGATCCTGCGAGAGGTCGTCCGGCAAGACGAGGTTCGCATGGTTGAGATCTTCGTCGAAGGTGAGATGCATGATGAACGCCGGCCGGGCCATGGACGCTCTGGGGTGCCGACGCCGCTGGTGCCGATGTTTCGCCCGATGGCGATGTCTCAATGGCATGACCGCCGATCCGCGTCAGCGATCCACCCTCGCCTACGCGGGTCAGGCCCTGATCGACGCGGCAGTGCGGCATTCGGTCTACCGAACTCAAACGCAGCAACTGGATCTTCGGAGGGCCGAGTTGCTCGGGCGCCGGGACTGGCCACCGCAGGCGAAGGGCTCAGCGTAACGATGATCGCCGCAAAGCATTTTGACCCCGTGGTGGGGATCGACATTCACATCGTGCAACCGCCGGGCCCAGTACCGCCGATTCCGGTGCCACATCCCTTCGTGGGTATGTTGATCGATCCGATGGACTACGTGCCCATCTTGGGGTCGACGGTCTCGATCAATGGTGTGCCTCGGTGCACCGCGGGGTCGGCAGGAAATTGCATTCCGCCGCATATTCCTATCGGCGGTGTGCCGGTCAAGCCGGCAGCCAGCGACTGTGAAGTGTTCATGGGCAGTTCGACGGTCTTGGCCGAGGATGAGCCGCTCAGCTCTTTGGGGATGCCGGTACTCAGTTGTTCGGACGTCGGGATGCCCCCGCCACCGAGGCCGAAGAAGAAGTCTCCGCCCACGTCGATGTACCTTCCCACGAGCGTTGTGCTCTCGGTGCCCATGGGGATGCCGGTGCTCGTTGGAGGTCCGCCTACGATTTCGATGATGGCGATGGCCATGAAGGCTGCGATGTCGGGGCTGGGAAAGCTTCGCAAGCTGCAAAAGGGCAGCAAGCGGATAAAGGCGCTAAGCAAAAAGATTCAGAAGAAGGCCGGCAAGGCCATGGACAAGCTCGGTGTACCACCGAACATACAAAAGAAGGTCCACAAAGGGATCTGTACGGTGACCGGGCACCCTGTGGACGTCGCAACAGGCAAGGCTTTTACGGAGGCGACCGATTTCAGGATATCGGGGCCCATCCCATTGTCGTGGGAACGAGACTGGTACAGTAGCGACAGCTACATGGGGCCCTTGGGGTATGGCTGGCACCACAAGTACGACTACGCCCTGTGTGAGTTCGGCGAGGGTCTGGCGGTCCGGAAAGGCGACGGCCGTGCCGTCGCCTTTCCCATCTTGCGCGACGGACAGCGGCACTTCGATCGCCGGGAGAGACTCACGCTCTTTCGCGATGTCCAAGGCTACGCGGTGCGCGAGGCCTCGGGCTTGGTACGGCGTTTTGGGTCCCAGAACCGGCAAGGGATTCAGCCTATGGTGTCGATCGAAAAACCCGGCGGAGCGCGGCTTTCCTTGGATCACGATGGCGATGGACGATTGATTTCTATCGTTGACGCTTGTGGTCGAAAGTTCAATTTCAAGAACGATGTAGACGGTCGAATCCTGGCCATCGATGGTCCCGATCCCGACAATCCAGGTGCGCGTGCCACTCTCGTGTCGTACGGCTACGACCGATTTGGCAATCTGTTGGAGGTCCGAGATGCCTTGGGACACGCGACGCGCTATCGCTACGTCGATCGATTGATGGTCCAAGAGACGGACCGTACGGGACTCAGTTTTTATTTCGAATATGACGGCGCGCAAACGGGGGCACGTTGTGTTCATACCTGGGGCGACCGGGGAATTTACGATCATAGGCTTTTCTACGACGACCAAGCAGGCACCACTGAGGTCGTAAATTCACTGGGGCACTCGAACACCTACTCTCGCAACGAGGCGGGGGTGATCATCAAGGTCGAGGATGCACGGGGAAATACATCGAGCAGCGAATACGATGAGAATCACCAGGTCGTCGCCGAAACCGATGCGCTGGGGAGGGTGACAAGCTTCGAGTACGATGTGCGCGGAAACCCCACACGCATCGTCGGAGCGAATGGAGCGGGCGTTGAGCTTGCGTACAACGATAGCGACTGTCTCGTTCGAGCCGCCGACCCCAGCGGCGGATGGTGGGTGTGGCATTACGACGGACATGGGCGCCTAATTGAACGTGTCGCCTGCGATGGGGGGCGCACGCATTTTCACTATGAAGGCGCCTATTTGGACAGTGTCACCATGGCGGGGGGACAGTTGACGCGCTTCGGGTACGACGACCGAGGCATGCTAAATGCGGTCCAAACCGCCGACGGAGCCACGAGCCAGTGGGTTTTTGATCCGCTCGGTCGTGGTGTTGCCGTGACGGACCCACGCGGAAATCTCCAACATCGTCGTTTCGACAAACTTGGCCAGCTACTCCGTGTTCAGGATCCGGATGGCAACGTGCGTGAGCTTAGCTACGATGGTGAAGGCAACGTTGTTCGCACCAAGGATGCCCAGCACGACGTGAAGCTCACCTACGCGGGAATGGGTCGTCTGTCGACGAGAACTGAGGCCAACACGACCGTTCGCTTCGAGTACAACACGGAGGAACAGCTCGTCTCGATCACGAACGAGCACGGTAGGGTCTACGGATTCGAGCTCGATGAACTCGGCGACGTCGTCACCGAGAGCGGCTTCGACCATATTCGTCGTCGTTACCTTCGTGATGAGGCGGGCCAGGTGCTGGAGGTGCTTCGACCCGACGAGCGGGTGTCGTCCTACGGGTACGATGATATGGGTCGTATCGTCAGTGTCAGCCATTCGGACGGATCGGCGGAGGCCTTTAACTACGATCTCGCTGGACAATTGCTCGTAGCGAGCAACCGCGATGGAGAGGTTCGACTGGAGCGCGATGCAATGGGCCGCGTGGTCCGCGAATGGCAAGATGAGCACTGGGTGCAGTCGAACTACGACAGTTCGGGACGGAGGGTCCGTATCCGTTCATCTTACGGTGCCGATCAAAAATTTGAACGCAACGCCATGGGAGATGTGGTCGAGGTGCAGTATCTCGATCACCAATCCACGAACGAGGTCGTGGAAGAGCCGGCGCGTGCGATGTGGGAGGCCCACTTCGAACGTGACTTGATGGGCCAAGAAATCGAGCGTCGTCTTCCGGGGGGCGTACGGTCGCGATGGGCCCGCGACGGACTCGGCCGTCCTCAGCAGCACCAGCTGTGGGACGGCACGGTCGTGCAACGTGACGTTCGCTACAAGTGGGGCATCCACGAGCGCCTCGAAAAAATTGTCGACGGTGGTCGCGGGATGGAATGCAGTTTCGGACATGATGAAGTCGGAAATTTGGCGTGGGCCCAGTATTCGGATGGCAAGATCGATCTGCGTATGCCCGACGCGGTCGGGAACCTCTTCAAGAGAGAAGACCGAGGTGATCGCAAATATGGACCCGCCGGGCAATTGCTGGAGACCGCCACCGATGCGGGTGTTGTGCGCTACCGCTACGACGCCGAGGGGAATCTGGTCGAGAAGAAGGAGCCTGGCGCCAAGGTTTGGCGCTACGAGTGGACCTGGGCCGGCCAGCTCAAGGGGGTGGAGCGTCCCGACAAGAAGACAATTGAGTTCAAATACGATGCCCTCGGTCGCCGCGTAGCGAAGGTTTTTGACAACACGACGACTCGCTTCATGTGGGATGGCAACAACCCACTGCACGAGTGGAACGAGGGCGATGCCGGCAGCGCCCCGACTCCTCAGCAGCGCTCTGGCCAAGACGAACGGGTGGAGAAAATTGATGCGATCTTGGCGGGGAGACCGATGCGCGGGCCCTCACGACTTGCGGTGCCTGAGTTTGAGGCCGTCGCCGAAGGGCTTACGACATGGCTATTCGATGCCGAGAGCTTTGCGCCCTGCGCGAAGGTGGTCGGGGGCGTCGGATATTCGATTGTCACGGACGACCTTGGCGTTCCCGTCGCCATGCTCGACGGCGCTGGAACCAAGGTCTGGTCGGCGGAAATCGATGTTTTTGGCCGGTTGCGTATGTTGGAGGTGATCGAGGGATTTGATGCCGGGTCATGTCCGTTTCGGTGGCCCGGACAATACGAGGATGTAGAGACTGGGTTGTACTACAACCGATTCCGCTACTACGATCCGGAAGCTGGCCAGTACGTCAGCCAGGATCCCTTGCGTCTTGTTCTGGGGATCTCATTGTCGAGATACGCTACATCTGGTGATTTTGCGGCGATCGCCTTGGATGTGATGAGAGGCTCGGATGCTGCCTTGTATCGCTACGTGTTCGACCCCACGGTGTGGTCCGACCCGCTTGGGCTGGTACGCATCCACACGGAGAACGGGGTCGAAGTTAACGCCTATCCGGGTCCTCCTGGAGGAAAAGAACATTTGCCCTTGCACTGTCACGTGAACCAGGCCGGCGAAGTCGAAACCCGTGTTCTCATGCAGGACTACTACAAAAAGGGGAGTCTTGTCGCATCGACGGGAGATGTCTATCCTGGCGACCCCGCGCTATCACGCAAGGCAAAGAAAGTGATCAAGAAAAACCTCGATGAGCTCGCCGAGCAGACTGAATCCGTGTTTCGATCGGGGGGATGCTAGTGATGGCATCGCTCCTCGTCACCTCGGAGAGTACTTTCGCTTCGATTGTCTCACACTACGAGACGACCGGTCCTCCACTTGCTGTTCGTCTTTCGCCGCAGCTCTCCAGCGAGGATCTACTTCGTCTGGGAAAAGCATCCTCGGTCGAGGTGTTTCGCGCGGACTTGATGGAAATCCTCCTCGCGCATCCTCGCTGCCCCAGCGAACTGGTCGACCTCGCGTTGAAGATTTCGCCTTCCGTCAATCGTATCGCCATGGCGGCCGCATCGAGCCCTGGGGCGAGTATGCAAGCACTGCGGCAGCTCAGAATCCATCCTTCTCCGATGGTTCAAGGACACGCTCTTCTCGGCATCACAGGAATCGAGCTTCCGACTCTCAACGAGCGTCAGATGTTTGAACTGTGTGAGCAACATCAGGGTGATGAGGGGGTTGCACTGGGAATCAGACACCTGATCGTTCGGAACGCGAGCACGCCGAATTCCGTGTTGAAACGGCTCGCGGACGACGACGCTGATTTTATCGCCGAGGCTGCTTCCGCACGACTGTCTGGCCCGGCTGAGTGTTAGCGGTCGAATCGTGACGGTGCGAGTTTCTCCGCTTGCGATCGTGCCGACACGTAGTCGCCGTGCCCCGGCATGCGTGCCCCGAACCTGCCAAGTTTGGGAAATGGCTCTGCGAGCCGCGAGCGGCAGCGTGACCGGGAGTGATTCCGGCTTGATTATGGGAACGGGCAGGAAAACCGCCCGATCGGTTCCAAAGTTCAGCTCCACAAGTTCGATGGCGTGAGCGCGTGGGCGACGGACGACAACTCGTGTGTTGACTCCAGTTGCCATGGAGATTTCCGACGAAGCCGACGGAGGTTGGCTACGGCTCGTCAATGCCAGGGTATCCGCTATTCGGCCGCGCGTCGCCGTCGATGTCGGTCGCAGGGTCGCCTTCTTGCCACACGGCGACGGCCGCGATGGCGCTTTGTTCTGCCTTCAGGTGGAAGTTACCGTTTGTCCCCTCGAACGTCGCAGGGCCATCAACGCCGGGCGTGATGACACTCGTGGTCATCGTGGCAGCACAGTCGAGCGCTGTTCCTTGTAGCGCAGCAACAATGCTGACCATGATCCGCAAATTCGGACAGTTTTGATTTCAGGCAGCCAAGATTGTG
>CAYTFJ010000141.1:0-7248 GCA_964437075.1 uncultured Nannocystaceae bacterium | reverse complement strand
GAGGATATGAGGATATGAGGATATGAGGATATGAGTCAAGTGAAAATGACATAAAATCTGTTGTGAAAAGTAAAAATTTTTTGTAGTGTTAGAGAAAGAAGGGCACTTGAATGATTGCAGGTACCTTTGATGTGTCCGATCGAATGTTGTTGGAAGGATTGTGAGTAGAATTCGTGGCAGGACAAGATGCCTGTCCCTTGCGACCCAAGTCATTGGGAAGTGGGCCGAGACAGGGAGTGGAGGTCCGACAGTGTCCGGGTGAATGGGTACGTGGAGACCCGGCAATTGAACCTTGAGTGCAGTGAAAGGAGAACGCAGGCAGAGATCCGGACAAGGGCTCTCCGGACGGCGGCTCTTCGAGCGTGGACGGGGAGAACCGGAGGAAGGGGATGAGCAACAGGCGCACGGGTGGATCGGCGGCCCCCTCAACTCGTAGCTGGCGCTTCCGCGCTCGGATCCTCGCTGGCCGCCCTGCATCCGTCACCCCGATTCATTTCTTGAATGGGAAGGTCGATTTGGCCCCCGATAGGGAGACCGCCGGTGCCCGTCGCCAGGTGTTGTTGTCGTATTGGGCCGTTGTGAGCCGCAATCGATGGCCCTGTGTGACAAGAGTGATAGGCTGCGCTCGGTCCTCCTATGGCGAGTCATCATCGAGCATGCCGTGCGAGTTTCATTTTCTGCGGGCTCGGCCTTGCCTCGGTATTGAGTTTGGGTCTCCTGGCCCTCTGGTGTCAGCCAAGGTCTGTCGAGGGTATCACGGGGAAGCTCGACAAGCGCATCTTGGAGTCCTCGGGGTTGGTCGCAAGCCGTGCGCAGAAGGGGGTGTTTTGGACCCACTCCGATTCGGGGGCGGAGAGCATCCTCTACGCGATCGACGGCGTAGGGCAGATTCTCGGGCGGTTTCGTATTGAGGCTGGGGCGGTCGACTGGGAAGACATCGCTACCGATGACAACGGAAACCTCTATGTGGGAGACATCGGCAACAACTCCGAGGACCGAGAAGACTTGGTGGTGTATCGCCTCCCTGAGCCACAGCTAAACACGCTTGCCCCTGGGCCGATCGCGGTCTCGGGGCGCCTGCGATATTCGTTCCCGCAGGTTCGGGTGGACGGACCCCTAAGCTACGACTCCGAGGCGCTTTTCTGGTTTCATGGGCATTTGTATTTGCTCACCAAACGCTGGCGAGATAGAGAGACTATCCTCTTTCGGTTTCCGGATTGGCGTCCGTCGGTCAAATCGGAGGTCTGTGGACGGAGAACGTGTGTACTTGAGCGTGTCTCGGCATTTCCTCTCGATGGACCGAAGCTGTGGGGGGGAATGGCGACGGGCGCCGATGTTCGAGGCGACGCGCACTACCTCGCGCTGCTCAGCTATCATGCGATCTACATTTTCGGCCTGAGGTCAGGTGGTCAAGAGGACCTGCTGGAGGGCCTCGTTCAGAGAATTGATCTTCAGTTCAGCGTGACTCGCCAGGCAGAGGCGATCGCTTGGCATGGCAACGATCTTGTTGTCACGAACGAGGCGGGCGAGATGTTCACTCTGGTCGACCCGGTGGCCCAGGCGACCCGGCATTTCCCTCCGCTTGGCGACTAGTTTTGTGCCTGGCTAGGTCGACCGAGATGAATCGTGGGCTCTTGGATCGTCCACGGTCGATCGGCTACGCGTCTGTGGTCCGAGCGTAGGCTTCTCGACAAGGGTCTGGATCGTTGTTGAGAGACGAACGATGCAGCCCGCTGCTTCCTCGAGAATGTCGGGCCCAAGGCTCGCCTGCGCGGAGGTCAAGAACATTGAGGCTTGGGCGATCTGCATCGCTGCGCAACTGCGTAGCTGAGTGACGGCATGGCCTGGGCACACGCCCAGTGCCCCGAGGGCCATTGGAATTTGCGCGGCCGCAAACTCGATTGAGACGGGATCCCCCTCACGCGAGAGTGCCCATCGCCCCTGTCCGGCACGCCGTCTCCATACCAACTCGAAGACCTCGCCCGCGTCACCGCGAAACACGATAAAATGCTCTTTGTCGATGGGCGAGCTTTCGAGAAAGGCGAGCAGCGTACGCATGATCCAATTGTTCGGCGCCCGAGTTCGGAGACAACAGCGGCCCGACCGCGGGCGCAAGGCGGTGACTCACTCCCTGAATGGGCGATGGTAGCGAACTCGGGGGAATCCGGAGGCGAGATGCGCAGATGGCTCCGAATGGGGAAAACGCGTCGAACTCATGGTGGCCGCCCGTGTTCGCGGCAGCGTTGGTGCTATCGGCCGAGGAGCGTGGCGACCTTTACGAGTAGGGTATAGGCCGCAGAAGAGCCGCCCACGGAGCGAAAGTCGATGCCGCCGGCGCCCTCGGGGTCTGCGGCGTTGAGCTGGTTGCGCGTGGCGACTAGGTAGAGGTTACTGCCTGTCATAAATTCCCATCGAAGGAAGAGATTGGCCACCAAGAGCGCCTCGCTGCGACGTTGAGATGTGAAAGATGGATCTGGGCTCAGCTCGTCTAGGTGAATGATCGTGTCGTTTCGTGGGCTCGAGAATCCGTTGTGAAAAATTGTCCCGACGCCGAGCAGTTGACCAAAAACCTGTAGTTCGAGCTTTGGGGTGATGGTGTAGTTGAAACGTGCGAGGAGACTGAGCGCGTGGGCATTGAGTCGAGCGAAGCGATGGCGATCGTTGATGGCATCAGATTCGATCCATCGTGGTTCACCACGCTCGATGGTGCCGTTGGTGCCAAGACGAAGCTGGATAGGACCTAAAATGTTCACGTCGATCGTGAGGTCAGCCTCGACTCTGGGACCATTGCTTCGCTGCTGGAAAGTCCCTGCAAATCGAGCGACCAAGGGTCGACGGTGATCGGAGGCGATACTTTGTTCGAGACCGACAAGGCCGGCGCGTTCGAGGGCGGCGCCGTCATGGGTCTCGCGGTTGTCAAATCTCCGGGGACGCCATTGAAATTCTGTGAAGGTCCGCCAGAAGGTGTTCCAGGTTGCTCGATAATTGATTTGATAGCCGTGGCCGAGTTGAAGACCGCCCAGCGTAAAACGCTCAAAGATCTCGACTTGCCAGCGGTCCTCGAGCACAAAGCCATGAGGGGTGAGTGTTTGGACCCCGAGGTGAGCACGTGCGGCATGCTGATTGGGGCGGGGTAGGAATCCTGTCGCATTCCAATCTGCGTGTTGGCCAAAATACTCGTATCGTGCCCAGCCGATCACTCTTCCGGCGGCCTTCTCGATCCGCGAGTGAACGGCCATGCCCAGATCTCCCGACGCGAGTGTCGTTCCGTCGGGGACCGAGCGTTCGGTCCCGCCTTGGCGCAGGGTGCCGACGACCTGTCCGGTGGCGATCCAGGTGCCTCCACGAGAGCGCAGTCGCAGGTCGGGGCCTGCCGCGTAGACATCGGCGAAGCAGCTGTTGCGAGATGGTGATTTTCCGTCGGGGCAATGGCTCCACGTACCGATCGGGCCCTGATCAAAGGAGAATCGAGAGGTCCCCATGAGACCGACGGAGCCCGCGTTCGGTAGATCTCTGAGGGCTCGGAGGACGCCGTAGGTATAGACAGGCGCGATGCGCTGGTTCGAGACCTCGCCGTTTGTATCGTCTCTGACGGCCACATCTTGGCGATGAGAGGTTGCGAACAACGAAGCAAAGGTCCACTTTTCTCCCGCGCGCGAGAGCAACTTGACCGCACCGAGCACAGGCGCAGGTGGTGGTGCGTCAAGAACAGTGCCCGCGGTTGTTCCGGTGAGTGATCCGATTCTTCGCGAATAGAACAGTTCGAGCGGGGTGCTTAGAACATCCGTGCCTTCAAGAAAGAACGGGCGCTTCTCCGGAAAGCGAACCTCGGTCGGGGTCAGATTGAAGACCGCGGTGTCCGCTTCTACGGTGCCAAAGTCGGGGTATGCGGTGGCGTCGATCGACGTATCGGAACCGAATTGGAGATTGGCATCGGCGCCGACCCGGGTGATGTATTCCACGGGAGCTCCAGTACCCGTTTCAACGACCGTTCCAGTTGCCAAATAGGGCAGGAGGCGACCGGTTACAGGTCTTGATTGGAGATCAAAACCTGCGACCGTGCCGTAGGCGCTGACCTCCTGGCTGTTGTCGCGCGGGGTCGGGACCCACTCATCGGTCTCAGCCAGCACCGAGGTGTAGCGCCGAACCTGGAGGGTGATGGGCGCGGTGGCATTGCGAGGCCGGCGGAGCAACTTCAACGGGATGGCGACCTCAGTCGTCCAACCTCCAGAATCACGCTTAACGGCAGCATCCCAGTTACCGTCCCATTGGAGGTCGAGTACCGTGTCGTTGTATCGAATGCCGTCTACGAGGCTGCCACCGGCGGTGACTTCAAAGTGAAAAGCATCTTTTCCGCGGCCTCGAGTGTCGATGTCGATCGTGACTCGGTCGGACTCCACTTCGCGATCGCGGCGGGTTCTACGTGCGACGATCGGAAGATCGGGACGAGTCTGCGCGCGGATGGCGACAAACAACGTGTCCTCGGTGACAAGCATTTTCCATGTGGTGAGAACGCTCGCTCGACCGGTACGAGGCATCTTTTGATGGTCGAGGCGGTGGAGAGGGGCCTGGGACCAGATCGCTTCGTCCAGGACCCCGTTCACCTTGATCGTCGCGTGTGTCGGGAGAGCGACGGCTTCAGGTGGAGGTCCACACGAGAGGGTGACAAACGCGAAGATCTGCGCGACGAACATGAAGAAACCCGGACCCGGCTGCGGATCTGGGTCACTAGCCTGGACTCCCCTCTGTCGCAAGGGGGAGAAAATGCGGTGGTTGCGGTGCTTTCAGAGGCACCGCGAGACCTTCGCGGTACCTCCTCAGATCTTCAAGGCGCTACGGGAGTGGAATCCAGGCGATTTCGCTGAAGTCGTCGATATCGCTGGATAGGAGTCCCGCAGTGGAGAGCGTATACAGTTGCTCGCCAATCACCAAGGATCGAAGCTGCCTTGGCATGTCGTCGCCGCTCTCAGGTTTTGCAGGATGTGAAATCTCGGCGAGGGTCCGGATCTCGTCCCCAGCATCGATCCGCAGGACAAGGGATCGGTTGAAATAGGCCGACGGGTCGCTTTCGGGATCATCGTCGCCGACGTCACCATTGTTTACCCAGCCGGAGACGGGCAACACTGCGACATTCTTGGGCTGCCAATAGAGGAATGCGTGATGATCGTATTCGGCCTCTGAGTAGCTTTCTGGCAAGGTTAGCTGCTGCACACGCGTTGGATTGGCCAGATCGGAGACGTCGAAGATCGAGACCTGGGTACCGGTGGTCTGGCCGTCTTGTGTGGCATCTTGGCCGATCCCGATGAGATGGTTCTTGCCGAGAGGATGCAGGTACGCAGAGTAGCCGTTGATCTTGAGCTCTCCGACCGATTTTGGCGCCTTCGGGTCACTGAGATCGAGCGAATAGAGAGGGTCCGTTTCGCGAAAGGTCACCAAATAGCCGGTGTCCCCCATGAACCGTACGGCATAGATGCGCTCATCCATGCCCAGCCCGCGAACCTGCCCTTGCTGGATGAGCTCGGCCTTTTCGTCGTCGCCCGTTTCGACTGCAAAGGTGGATACGAAGCTCTCTTGGGTGTCCCCGTGGACCGTGTCTTGGTCGGTACTGGCGATGCGTAAGATGTCATCGTGCTCGGACATGGACCACTGATTGAGCAGCCACCCCCGGAATTCTCCCGATGCGACGTAGTCGGCGCGAGAGGGGTCGCTGATATCGAATTTGTGCACGTAGCTTGTAAAGCCCGTGTAGTCATCGTTTTTACGAAATTCGTCGGAGTCAGGACCAGGATTTGGTTCCCCCTCGGTACTGGATTCCTCGGCTCCGGTGCCATTGTCTTCGGGATCAATTTCGCTTGTGTCCGAACCGCCATTAACAGCTACGCTTGCATCCATTTCCCAGTCACTCCAGGGTCGAGTTGCGATGTAGAGCCCCTCTGTGGAGGCGTAGACCTGTTCTCCGCTCGAGAAAATCCCGACGCCCGCACCAACCTTCAGATCTTTTTCGAGGTCGAAGGTGAGTACGGAGAGTACCCCGATCCCGGACTCAAGCCCCGGTTTCATCGCTTGCTCGCAGCCGTAGATGAGACTGCTCTCGACCTTATTTCCGTCGTCGCGGATATGGTGAGGGAGCCAATTCGCTGCAGTCGCACCGGCAAGAACCGCTTCGTTGTGCTCGCGTGCGAGCTTTTTGGCGCCTTCGACGGTCGATCCTAATTCGGTCGATCCGATTCTAAAGAACCCATCGCCATCGCTATCGCCATCGTCATCGCTACCGCCATCGTCATCGCTATCGCCATCGCCATGGGCCGCTGTTTCATCGTCGTCCGGCGTGTCGTTCTCCGGCTGCTCGGGCCTATCACCGTCGGTGTAAAATTCATTCCAATGCTTGAGGTCCAGTCCTACGGGCATGGAACGTACGACGACCCGGACGCTTCCTTGAACCATGCGGGCGGCGACGAGGTCGCCGCCGATCGTTTCACTGCGGACGAGAGTCGGCGAGTTCGGGTTCGAGATGTCGATCTCGAACAGTTGAGTTAGATTGATCCATACGTCTTCTGTTTGCCAGGCCTCGGGTATAGTGGCCAACTCCGCGCCATAGTTCTCCTCGCCATCGGAGGTCTCATTGTCTCTGTAATATTCGTTCTTGCTGATCACCAGCACCCGGTCGCCACGCATGAAGAGGACACTGTCACGGATGCCTCCAGGGAGATCGATCGAGCCGCGGAGCTCAGGAGTCATGCCTGAGCTGTCGATGATGTGTAGGGTGTCGCCCGAGATCGCAACGATACGGTCGCCGTTGGTCTTGATGACGTCGGGTTCGTCCACGCCGGCTTCCTGCACGTTTGTGGTCGAAAAATCGGCGTTGTTCTTGCCGCCGGCGCTCGGGAGCCCTTCCGCGCTATCATCACTGCCTCGTGCCGCATTCTCGATCTCGACTTCGCCGTAGAAAAAATCATCGGACTCAAGCTGCGCTAGGCTCTGTACACGAGTGTACTGAAGCATCTCAGCGCAGCTGTCGAAGTGCTCCAATGCACGGGGTTGTTGCGTCTCCGATGCCGGGGGCGCATCGAATTCCCCGCATGCGCTAAGCGAGCCAAGGCTGAGCAGGGATGCAAGGGTAAAGAGGCGCTGCAAAGGTGCGCGGTTTGACTTCAGGCGACTCTTAGTAAAAAGCCAAGTAACGTCATTTAACATGCGGGGAGGTTAGCAGGCCGAACTTTGGGAGCAAGGTCGTCAGCGGTAGCCTAG
>CAYTFJ010000140.1:0-7298 GCA_964437075.1 uncultured Nannocystaceae bacterium | reverse complement strand
ACCCTTGTTAACGTATCTCGTGGTGTGCCGTTGGCCAGGTATCTTCGTTACGAGGCGTTGAACCCCGTCCATATTTTTTCCGCCACCAAGCCCCAGGTGCAGGGGGATTCTTCATGACGCTCGGAAAATTGTACGGCGTTGGCGTCGGCCCTGGAGCGCCCGACCTCATGACTTTGCGCGCCGTTGCTACGCTCAAACACGTCCAAGTGATCATCATTCCTCGGAGTTCGGACTACGGAACATCGGTGGCGTGGGCGATCGCTAAATCGAATGTAGGCGACGTCCATGGGCAGGAAAGAATTTTTCTAACCTTCCCCATGTCGATGGACCCTGACGTGGTTGGAGCTGCATGGGAAAAAGCATTCGTTGAGATCGACCAGCGTTTGCAACGGGGACTTTCGATCGCATTTATCGCTGAAGGCGACCCAATGGTATTTAGTAGCTTTGTCTACTTGCAGCGAGCGGCAGCGGTACGTTGGCCGGAGGTTGAGCTTGAGATCATTCCAGCCGTCACTTCGATCACAGCTGTCGCGGCGGTGAGCGGTGTGCCACTCGCGGATGGTCAGGAACGGATCGCTATAATTCCGGGACTTTACGGTGTGGCCGACCTTGAAAATACACTCGATAACTTCGACACTACCGTGTTGATGAAAATCGGTCCAAAAATGAATGAGATCGTTGAAACTCTTGAACGAAAGGGACTGGTTGACAAGGCAGTCTATGTCGTAAAGGCAACGATGCCTGAGCAAAAAGTCGTCAACGATGTCCGCGATATT
The DNA here is from genome assembly GCA_964437075.1 of uncultured Nannocystaceae bacterium. Lineage (GTDB taxonomy): Bacteria > Myxococcota_A > Polyangia > Nannocystales > Nannocystaceae > CAYTFJ01. The sequence goes on along the minus strand of CAYTFJ010000140.1, from coordinate 6,522 downwards.
CGTAAACAGCGTGGTGATTGTTTTTCAATGATGTTGATTGCGAAAAGAGATCGTAGCGGCGTTCTTGTGGGCGATTGCCCCTTCACCGACCGTGAGATGTTAAAATGACCCTCCGTTCTACTCAAGACAAGAGGGGGGCGGGGATCACTGGTGGCATCTGCTCAGCTCGAAAGTCTGTCGCAATATACGCAATTACCCGACACGGAATCGAGCATGCGTGCAAACTTGCAGGGTCGCTTCCGGACGCGGATCTGTACGTGTCGGCGAAATTGATGGAGCATGCTCCTGAAGGGGCAAAAACACTGCCACTACCCATGGGACCGCTTCTCTCAAAGACCTTTACCGCCTATGATTGCCATGTTTTCGTGATTAGCGTTGGTGCAGTGGTTCGTATGATCGCACCACTTCTGCGCAACAAAAAAGTCGATCCAGCGGTGATATGCGTCGACGATAGTGCGCGCTACAGCATCTGTGTGCTCTCGGGGCATGTCGGGCGCGGGAACGAATTTTCTAAAGAGGTCGCAAGCGTTCTAAATGCTGCACCAATCATCACCACGGCTTCAGATGTGATAGGCACGTTAACTGTGGATATCCTTGGGCGTGATCTCGGATGGACGCTCGACGATATGGACCGCAACGTGACACGCGGTTGTGCTTCGGTGGTTAACGCAGCACCGACGTTGTTCATTCAAGAGACGGGAGAGCCCGATTGGTGGCCGCGGGACCGTTCTTTGCCCGCAGGGGTGAAATATACGACCTCGCTTGAGGGGGTCGACCCGGACGATTGGGAGATTTTGTTGATCGCTACGGACCGAAATATTCGTTTGAGTGCACCTGACCACTGGAATAACTCTGTTATCTATCGACCTAAAAGTCTGAGCATTGGCCTTGGTTGTGACCGTGACACTGACCCTGGAATGCTGGAGCGCGGAGTTCGAACGATGTTGGACCGTCATGGTCTGTCCATCAAATCTGTCCGGGAACTCGCAACGATCGATAAGAAACAGGACGAGCCCGCGATTCTCGCGCTTGCCGAGGCCTATGAGTGGCCGCTACGCATCTACACCGCGGAAGAACTCGACCTCGTAGAGGGCATCGAAAATCCGTCTGAGGTCGTGAAAAAATATGTGGGTACGCGATCGGTTTCAGAAGCGGCATCGATCTTGGCCGCGGGCGCGAGAAATCTTACGGTCCCTAAACAGAAATATACCGAGCCAGATGCTGAGCATTCAATGACGATGGCCGTGTCTCGTGTTCCATTCTTCAAGCGAGAGGTGACTGATGGATAATTCAAAGAAATCTATTCTGGGTGTATTGTCGATCGTTGGAATTGGGCCTGGTGCAAGTGAGCAAGCGACTCCGGCCGCGCTATCAGCGATTGCGGATGCCAAGGTGGTTGTGGGCTACTCAACTTACATCAAGCTAGTCGCAGATCTTATTGGTGGAAAGGAAGTCATTCGTACTGGGATGACTGAAGAGATCAGTCGTGCTCGATCCGCAGTGGAACGAGCGCGAGACGGCGACAATGTTGTCTTGATTTCATCGGGAGATGCAGGGGTGTATGGCATGGCGGGTCTCGTCTTTCAGGTTCTGAAAGAAATGGGGTGGAAGCGCGGTGATTCTCCGGAGTTGCGCCTTGTACCCGGAATGACCGCGCTTAACTCCTGTGGGTCCTTGGTTGGAGCACCCTTGGGACACGACTTTTGTGCGATTTCCCTGTCTGATTTGCTAACGCCGTGGCCCAGTATTCAACGTAAAATTGATGCTGCCGCGAGCGCCGATTTTGTGATTGGCTTGTACAATCCCGCGAGTGGACGCCGCACGACACAGATCGTTGAAGCTCAAAAAATTATTTCAGGCTACCGGGATGGGAACACTCCAGTTGCATTGGTAAAGAGTGCATATCGAAAGAAACAGAAAATAGTGCAGTCCGATCTCAACAATTTTCTCGATTATGAAATCGGTATGAACACCACGGTGCTTGTTGGGTCCAGCAACACGTTTGTGTATGAGGGGTATATGGTTACACCGCGTGGTTACACAAATAAGTACACGTGGAATGGGAAGACGTTACCAGGTCAACGGCCCGGACGTTCGTTGGTGATTGATGACGATCCCATGACGAGTTTGCCGGAGGAAACGAAATAATGTCGCGAGCATCAAGAATCGCGGGGGCCATTTTGGCTGAGACCAAGGGGCGCCACTATCTGGTCGGAAACATAAAGGAGCCGTGCGACTGGGAGGTTTATGGATTCGAAGACCCGGGGGAGATTGTGGCGAGTGACCGTTCATTCATCGAGTTGAAGCCCTTGCGAGAAATCTCACCAGTCGGGGTCCAGCTCTCGTTGAATCTCGAAGGTGCAGCACTTGCTGAACTTTTGTTTCAGCGGCTAGTTATCCATCGCAATGGATCCGTCAGCGAACGATTGTGGAATTTGGTTTCTGGTTCTGACGGAACGACACCACAGGAATCGCTACGGATCGATGCCCGGTGGCTTGGAGAAATTCCGGCGCCTCTATGGGCGATCGTGAGAGATGCCGTTTTACGGTGTTAGTGTAAGAAAGAGAATAGTAGTATGCGTGTCTATATAATTGGAGCGGGACCTGGCGACCCTAAATTGATGACCTTGCGTGGCGCCGAGTTAGTCGCCTCATGTCCGGTGATTCTCTACACAGGTTCACTCGTTCCGCGAGAGGTGCTGGCGGGGGCCAGAGCGGATGCGAAGGTGATCGATTCTGCTGGTATGACTCTTGAGGAGATTATCGAAATTTTGGCCTCGGCACGCGATGCGGGTCACGATGTTGCCCGTGTGCACACGGGCGATCCGTCTATTTTTGGTTCCACGGCTGAGCAGATGAGACGGATGGATGAACTGAAGATCCCCTATGATATCGTGCCTGGGGTTTCGTCATTTACGGCTGCGGCTGCCGTCTTAGGGAAAGAGCTCACGCTTCCGGAACTGTCTCAAACGGTCATTGTGAGTCGTGTTGAGGGGCGGACACCCATGCCTGCAGGTCAGAGCCTCGCTGAACTTGGTCAGCATGGAGCGACCTTGGCACTGTTTCTCAGTGTCACGTTACTAAAGAAAGTCACGCGTGAGCTGATGCCGGTTTACGGTGAGGATTGCCCGGTGGCCGTTGTTCACAAGGCGACATGTTTAGATCAAAAAATTGTTCAGGGAACGTTATTGGATATATTTCAGCGTGTCCGTGATGCAAAAATTACCAGTCAGGCGATCATTTTAGTGGGTAAAGTTCTGACGGCCACGGATTTTGCCGATTCTCGGTTGTATGCTGCCGATTTTACACATAAATTTCGCAAAGGAATACCGCGCGCGAAAGACAATAAGGGTGCATTGAGTGCCAAGGATGACGTAACTTGAGCGCCTGCCCTACTAAGGTAGGATTTGTCTATCTGGTTGGCGCGGGTCCAGGGGACCCCCAGCTGCTGACATGCCGGGCGCTGGAGCTTCTGCGCTCGGCAGATGTTGTGGCCCACGACTCGTTGATCCCGCAGGTGATTCTTGACCTCGTGGGGATAGACACAGACTTAGTTTCCGTGGGACGTCGTGCAGGAGACGGTACGGTTATTGATCGCATTCACCCGGCAGTACTTGAGCTCGCGCGAGCAGGACGCCACGTTGTACGGCTGAAGGCGGGAGACCCCTTTGTATTTGGGCGGGGTGGCGAGGAGGCTCAAGCCTTGGCGGAGGCGAAGATTCCATTTCAGATCGTGCCGGGTATCAGCTCGGCGCTCGGAGCAGCGGCCTACGCGGGTATACCCCTTACACACCGTGATCACGCGTCCGCAGTGACCTTTGCGACAGGTCACGATGCTCCGAGCGTGTCTCCGATTGTGTGGGAATCTGCAGAAAAAACGGTCGCGCGAGATACTGTGGTTCTCTTCATGGCAGCACGCAGTATTCGTGAAAATATTGCGAAGCTGTTGGCAACAGGTCGATCGCTAAAGACACCCGCCGCTTGTATATCGTGTGCAACCCGCCCGAACCAGAAGATTGTCCGAGGAACACTCGAAGATATCACTGACGAGATGGAGCAAGCTAAGCTTCAGTTGCCCGCACTCGTCTTTGTCGGAGATGTCGTTTCATTGTCCGAAGAAATTTCGTGGATCGGAAAATGCCCTCTGTGGGGCCGGCGTATTTTGGTCGGTCGGTCTCGGCCGGGTCGTTCGAAGATTTCCTCCGACCTGCGAGCACTCGGGGCTCAAGTGCATGAAGTTCCGTATATTGAGATCGACAGGACGCCCGTGTCGAAGCTCGTTGCGGATAGATTGAAGGGGTTGGATCGCTTTGATGGCATCGTTTTTGCGTGTGTTTCAGGTGTTGATGCCGTCGTCGCTCACGTACGTGAAGTGAGGTCGCTAACCGCGGGAATGCAACATGTTGTAGCGATAGGCCGGTCGGTCACAGATACGCTTCTTCGCGAGGGGGTGACCCCATCTCGATCCTACGAAGGGAGTTGCGTCGCGGAACTGTCGCGTAAGGAGGATTGGCATGGTCTCTCGCTTGCGCTGTTTACGTCGCAAGAGGGGCGGCCCCGTTTGGCGAGTGATCTTCGGGAGTTGGGCGCAACGATCGAAGAACTCGTTGTCTATCGGGTGCGACGAATGATGTCGGAGCCGCCGCCGGGATCCATTGATCTGCTTGTGTTGCCGAGTTCATCGTCGGCACGGGCGGTTCTTGATCACTGCAATGTGAGTGATCTCAAGGATACCCCCACCATCACCATCGGTGTGCATACCGAAAGTGAGGCTCGTGCCGGGGGGCTAACGCAGGTGTTTCGGACAGATGAAGATACCCCTGAGTGTATGGTGAAATGGGTCGAAAACGTTTGGGGCGGGGCAGGTGGCGGAAGGTTTGTATAGCGATCTTGCGTATTTTGAAACGATCCGTTCTTGTGCGCAGGGCTTCGCATATTCTGAGCAGGCCCGCTGTTATGGCTGAAAAGAGAAGTTGCAGTCGGTGCGCACCTCGATTGGTCCGACGGCGTGAAGAAAAGGACGCGGATCGCTGCATCGCAGAAAGTAATATATTTAATGACTGTTCCATGTTTATTGATCTCTGGTGTGTCGAGTGGTGTCGGAAAGACCACGGTTATGGTTGGACTGGCCCACGCTCTGCGAACTCGTGGCCTTACGGTTGCCGTGTTCAAATGCGGTCCCGACTATTTGGATCCAACCTATCATCGTCGCGTTGCAGGTCGAGTGTGTCACAATCTGGATGGATGGATGATGGGGCGACAGGCAGTTCTGGACACGTTCGAACGCGGTTCTAGAGGCGCTGACATCGCCCTGATCGAGGGAGTCATGGGTCTGTTTGATGGGGCGTCTCCGACGGGGGAGGAGGGATCGACCGCGGAAATTGCAAAGTGGCTAGGCGCGCCCGTCGTATTGGTGGTCGACGTTTCGGGCATGGCTCGCACGATCGCGGCAGTGGCGCACGGGTTCGCGTCATTCGACAGGAATCTCGCAGTTGCAGGGCTTGTGTGCAATCGAGTGGGTAGCCGAGGACATCTCTCGCTTCTTCAGCAAACGGTCTGTGCCGCCCCAATCTTTGGAGGGTTCCCCAAAGCGCCGAACGAGACGTTTCCGACCCGCCATTTGGGCCTTCATGCGGCGAATGAGGGGGTGTCGAACGATCTCTTGTCAGGCTGGGGGCAGCGTGCGGAGGATTGGTTCGACATTGACATGATGCTTCGCTCGGCGACCGATGCGGTCGCGGGAGCTTCGACCGTGACCCCCGCGCTCGCTTCCGAGGCTCGGGAGGACCTCTCAAAGCGGCCTACGTGCCGTATCGGATTGGCATGGGACGACGCGTTTAGCTTCTATTATGAAGATAATCTGGCGAGGTTGGAGTCGCTTGGTGTCGAGCTTGTGCGGTTCTCTCCACTTTCGGATCGAGAATTGCCTGACGTTGATGGCTTGTACCTCGGTGGAGGCTATCCAGAGGTTTTTGCTCGTCGTCTATCGGAGAACCGGTCGATGCGCGCGTCCATCGAGATGTTCGCAGCGAGTGGTGGCCCCGTTTATGCGGAATGCGGCGGTCTCATGTATTTGACCAGAATGATCGTGGATTTCTCGGGTTCGCGTTTTCCCATGGTCGGTTTGATACCTGCGGAGGCAATCCTCTCAGAGAAACGACGAGCCTTAGGCTATGTCGAAGTCGAGACGCAGGCGGATTCATTGCTAGGACCGGCAGGGATCCGATTTCGTGGTCATGAGTATCGGTACTCTTCATTGAGTGAAATTGACGGTGATCGAATGAATCTCTATCGTATAAAAAAACGTCGAGGGGGTACGGTGACATGGGAGGGGTATCAGGTGGACAATGTCGTGGCCACCTATGTTCATGCTCATTGGGCATCAAATCCAGAGGTCGCTGAAAATTTTGTGGAGGCGTGCCGCGATTTTTTGAACAGAGAATGCGTGTTGTGATCGGTATCGGGGTCTAGGTGTCCCATCAGGGCGGGTTGCCACGACCGTTTGGTCGCCGTGAACCGCGG
>CAYTFJ010000139.1:0-7403 GCA_964437075.1 uncultured Nannocystaceae bacterium | reverse complement strand
TTTCCCCGTGCGGCCAAAGCCCGAGAAAATTTCATCGTCGATCAGCAAAATACCGTGTCGATCACACAGCGCCCGTACCCCCGGCCAAAAAGCTTCTGGGGGATGCTGCATGCCGTTGGTACCCGTGAACCCTTCGAGAAGCACGGCTGCAACGGTGTTGGCGCCCTCCTGGGCGAGCAAGCGCTCAAAACTGTCAAGCCAATCGGAGTCCGCGCCATCTTCGATATGATACGCCGGTGCAAGATCCGATGCGTAGGGTTGTTTGCGAAGGTCGCCCGCGATCCCCAAAACCGCCAACGTCGCCCCATGATAGGACTGCCGGCGAGTCACGACCTTGCTGCGTCCGGTGACAAGCCGCGCGATTTTGACGGCATTCTCAACCGCTTCGCTACCCCCTGTGGTTAAAAAGGCCCGGTGCAGTCCCGTCCGCTCCGCCAGCATCGTCGCCAACTCGGCCCGGATCGGCAGCATGACATTGGGTGCGCAGGCCGGCAGCGTCTGGATCTGCTCGATCATCCGCCGCTGCACGTGAGCGTGGCGATGACCCACGTTTACGTTGTACACTTGGCTCTCAAGGTCCCAAAACCAACCTTGGCCCGCGACCTCGAACCGCGGGCCCTTGGCATCCGTGATCTCCAGCCCCTGAACGCCGGCTTGATGCGTCCAGGTAAAAAAAAGATGCTCACGCTGGCGCTCTTGCCAGCCCCTCGGGCCATCGCTCATTGCGACCCACCGGACGCGGTCGGTCCGCGCCAGCGTGTCATCTCCAGCTCTTCACGCCCATGCTCGTGCGGGCAACCACGCACCGCGAGCACCCGACCTCCGACAAGATTCATCACCACAAGTCCACACGTCTGGGATGCAGAGGGGTCGCCCTCCGCGTTGTCCACATGCGAGCAGATGCTCTTGGGATAGCCTTCGTGGGAGGATAAAAATGACCAGAGTTCCTCGGCGGTCTCAGGCCGATCACGATCGTAAGATGCGGTCGCCAGCTCCATGCGGCGAAAGGTCGTGCTGATCTTCGAGACGTTTTCGTACTTGCGCAGGACGGGGTCGAAGCAATGATTGGTGTGCATATGCGCCCGGTGCTGGCCGCTCTGGGTCTGGACTTTAATCGCTCCGCTCGTCTCGATACCATGAAAGTCGTGAACGTCGGCGATCATGTAGTGATGCCCGCTGCTAAGACGAGCCTTCAATAGCAAGTCCCGTGCGGCATCGGCCGTGTCTTGCTCAAGCAAGCGTCGAACCAACGCAGGCCACACCAGGCCCACTTGGCCATCCGTGCTTGAGAGATTGTTGATCGTCACTCCGACGCCACGTTCGTTGATTCCGGTCATGCCCAAGCATCCGGTGAGCGAGAAGGTCAGCACCTCCCGCTCACTGCCTTCCGGAGCAAAGCGCATCATGCGAACAAACTCCGCTGCCGTCCCATGCATGTCCCAGGTCTGCCCGAGCACAGGCCCCTCGGGGCCGTTCACAAACAGCGATGTGCATCCCCCCGGATCTGCGTCTTTAGGCGGCTCGTCGGCTCCTTGGACGGTCGATCCCAACACGGTTGGGGGCACATCACGCAGGTCGGTGTAGTGATTCAGTGCAACGATCTCGGCGGCGCTCAGATCGGATCCGCGCGCGATACCCAGCAATTCCTCGTGCATGCGAGGCGCAGCGGACAACAACTCGGGAAGATGGAGGTCGGCCACCGCCAACAGCTGTTCTCGGTCCTTAAATGCACCGCGCTTCAGGGCGAGGGTGATACGAATGTCAGCGAGCGCACGGATTTCGTGCCGCCACAGCTCACCGTGCGCTTCGCCTCTGCCGGCGGGTGTCGCTTGATCAAATAACACAGGGGTCATGGAGGAGGGTCCAGCTTGATTCGACATAGGTCTCTCGAAGTCTCTTGGGCCTGCGTGCCTCATCGTCAAACCAACGATGCCAGCATGGCATCTCGCACTACGCCACGAATCGCCGCCGCGTCGATGTCAAGCGCTGGGCACAGCACTAGAGTCCCCGGAATTCCAACGGCCAGGGTCATCTTGTGTTTGGCACAGGCGGCGCGAAAGCGATCGGCCCCAACCGCATCCGAGAACCGCAACGTACGGTAAAGACCACGTCCTCCACAATCGACATCTGCGCCCAGAGCCCCCGCGACCTCCCGTACCAGCGTGTCCAAGGCATCGATACTCGCACGAAGGTCCATTCGCCATGCATGTCGAAGACCCTCGTGAGTACGGATGATCGAAACTTCGTCTCCATCCCAGGTACTGATCAACATCAGCGGCTTCGCAACATAATAGCGATCGTTGACAAAGACGTGGCCAAGTTGGCCTCCCGCATACCAGAGCACCAAGTCCGGGCGAACGCTGTCGGGCAGGCTATCGACCCCCCATGCACCCGCGCCGGAGCGGTAATAGCCGGCTGCGGTCTCCACCAAGACAAGCGGTAAGTCGTGGCGTTTGCATGCGGCTGCCAGCGCGACGGCAGCTTCGCCCTCAAGGCAATTGCCGGAGCGTTCGCCTACAGTCTCAATGAGAATACCCAAAATGCTGGTTGAACCGTGTTTGGCCACCAATGCCTCCAAGCCCGCCAAACATCCGTCAAGATCCTCGCTGGGGTGAGGCAACATCGGCCAGTCAAACAGCGCGAAGTGTTCTTCGAAACCATCGCCATCGCTCACGGACCGGGCCGCAGCGGTGACGTTGCCGACAAAGCCACCACGAAAACCGACGGCCATCACAGCATCGGGACGGGAGATCTTCAGGCAGCGAAGCGCCTTGTCACAGGTCTCATCACGCGAAGATGTGAAGTACATGTGCGAGCATCCCCTGGGCAAGATCAGCCGCATATGCTCCGCATAGTGAACCAAGTCGGGCGTCGCCCAGTTGGAGAGATTCAGGCGGGAGCTCGCCGGCCCGACCAGGTCGCGCTTCGCCATAAAAGCCGGGGCCTGCCCAAAGGGTGCCTGAACGCCCGAGCCAAGGTCCAAGGGATCGTTCGTAACTTGAGGAAGGCGGGGTGCCCCGAGCGGAATTCGATAGTAGTCCGCTTCAGCCTTGCCGCCGTACTGTCGAACGAGCCGCTGGTCGATGTAAGCCCCGAGCGAACGATTCAGCGCCATCATTTCGTCGGTCGCACCCACACGATTGCGCCCAGTACACCAACGTAAGCCTCGCGCTCGCGCCCAGTCCAGCTGGGCTTCTTTGAGCGCACGGCCGATACCACGACCACGAGCCGTCGGACTCACCGTAACATCGGCAGAATAGAAACCCTCGCCCGTGCCTTGAAATCTATCGCAATCAGGGCCTGAGACATCCGTGAATTTTTCGAGGAGCCCACCAAAACAAAAACCGAGAACGGTCCCATCGCGGGTGTCTTTGGCGACAAGCCCGACCCCCTTGATCCCCGATGCACGCAGACACTCTTCTGAATCCGAACGCTCGGGTTCGTAGGCGGCGTCTTCGATCACCATGATCGCCGGCCAATCCTCCTCGGACACTTCCACGACCTCAACGTTCATGTCCGGACCCCTCGAGCGTCCCTCCGCCTCCCACTGGGTCGCGGACTCATCTTCAAGACGCGTCAGAGTCATGTCAATTCGCGCAAAAAGGTCGTCGAGCAAACGATCCGAGAAACAAGCATTGAGCCGAAAACGTAGGGTCCGCTCCCCAGCCTGGTAGGTCATGAACCCACGCTGAAAGCGTTGATTGATAAATGCAACCCGTGCGGCGGCGTTTGGCAGATCAAACGCAAAGGTGGTTCCAGCGACTCGGGGGTTTGTAAATTTTTGAGGGTGGGCCAAGCGTAACCGCTCAAGTCGCGGGCGAATCTTGGCCTCAAGCGGATCCTGTTCCTGTGCAGTCTCACATTGAATCAGGCCACGCAGGGCCGAGACCACATTGACGGAGGTGGGCTCCCGATCTTTCTCGCGCGACAGCACGATCCCGAGCCCCGCCTTTTTTGCGCAGGTCACGTAGTCCGGGGAGGTTTCGGGTGTATCGCCGAGCCCGAGCCGTTTCCACCAATAGAAGTCCGGGGCCCCGGTTGCGAAGCCTGTTTGGACCTCGTCCGCGATCATCGGAATACGGTATTTCGTGGCCAACTCACGGACGCCAAGCACAAACTCACGGCTGAGATGAACGTCGCCTCCCTCGGCCATCATCGGCTCGAGAATCAACGCATAGACCTCATCGCCACGCTCGGCGAGAACCTTGGCCAGGCTCCCTAGGTCGGGCTTGCTGAACACCGTTTCATAGCCTGGCAGCTCAAAGGGCCCACGTTTCGCCGGATTCCAGGTGGACATCAACGAGATCCAGGTGCGACCGTGAAAGCTGTCTTCAAAAGCGAGCACTCGCCTTGGCGCCTTCGGATCATCGTCCGAGAGACCTCGATCCCGCATGACCTGGAGCCGCGCAAGCCGAAATGCCTTTTCATTGGCCTCAGCACCGCCGGCACACACAAATGCGACGTGGGCAAGCCCCGCTGGAGCGTGCTCAAGAAGCGCCTCCGAGTAGTCGCGCAACACTTGAGGTTCAACCACAAGCGTCTCAGGATTCGACCACAAGCAGTCCGCAAATCGACCCTCGTGGATTCCTTTCACCATTTCAGGATGGGCGAAGCCGTGGGTCAAGGTGGCGATCTGGCTGCACGCGTCGATCAGCACCATCGGCTCATCATCGACCGACGCCATGTACGGACCGCAGCTGCGCCGGGTGTCGATGACTTGCGGCTTTTTTTCACGGGGCACGAGCTCGCCGTCGTAGAGCCGCTCCAAAAGCGCCTGCGATTGCGGGAGGGCACCCGCCTCAGGGATTCTCACTCGGGAAACCTCCCAGCGAACCGGCGCATCAGCCGCAACTTCTTTGGAACGCTGGGATGATTCGAGCCGCTCAAGCTGGGTGTCTCGTGCACCGGCACGCAGATTTTGACGATCGTTCACGGCGCGAGTGTACTTGCACTGACCCGCCAGCCGGTGCTCAAATTGCCCGTGCTTGAAGACCACCCCCTCGACCGCAGCCGAGGGTCGAGGTAGACTGCCGCTATGCCGCGCCTGGACCTGCGTGCCTCGTTCTTCGGAGGCCCTGGATTCACGCTGTATCATGCGTGGGGGCCAAACAGCGCGCTCTCGCTGAGCCCGCACTTTCACGACGAATACCTTATTTGTGCACAGATTCAGGGGCACGAAGAGTGTGAGGTCAGCGGAAAACTGCATCAGTTCGCAGCGGGTGATGTCGTGCTGATCAACCCGCAACAGGTGCATACGGGCAATGTAAAGGGCAGTGAGCAGCTTGAGTACATCTCGCTGTACGTCGATCGTAGTCTCGTGCAGGGACTCGCCGCGGCAGACGGGCTGAGCTCCCACACCCCCGAGTTCACCGTGGTCAAAGACAGCGACCAGGGCGCACTGATCGAGAAATTGCAGACGCTGTTGGATCTGGTCCGCGAACAGGCAGGAACCCAGATATTTCCCCTGCCCAAGACCCCTGCGGACCCCGAGATCGAGCTGCCCACGAAGTTCGCTTCGGGCGCCCCCCAAAGGGATGCCCCTTCCCCTCCCATCGCTATCGCCGTGGAGTCGGCCCTGCACGACGTGGTCTTTCACGCCTTTGATAGCCTTTCAAACCTGCGCCGCCCCGTCCTGCGCTCGACCCACCGCGTCGGTCACCGAAAGATCGCTCGGTCCATGGACTACATTCGTAGCCTCGGCTCCGAGGATCCTTCAAAGATCAGCCTCGACGAGCTGGCCGAGGTGGCAGGGCTCTCGAAATACCATTTCCTACGGCAGTTCTCTCAGGTGGTGGGCATGACACCGGGTGCCTACCTACGCACCCTGCGTCTTTGCCATGCGGCACGAAAGCTACGCACGACCGAGATGCCTATCCTTGAGATTGCGCTCTCCGTCGGATTTGCAGATCACCCAAGCTTTAGCCGCGCCTTTGCCCGCCACATGGGCATGACACCGAGCGAGTACCAGAGACTCGGCCCGGCGTAGCAAACCGCGATCGAGGCCCGACGGCCGAGGCAATCAAGAAGCGTGATTTGCGCAATACCAAAGTCCCACCACGAGGGATCCTGGGCGCCCGATGCGAGCGTCCACGCCGTACCATGAAGATCGGATCAACTCTCTCGCCGAGCGACGCTCGATGGCCGCTGGACTCCGCCGACCGTAGGGTGCCAGCGACTCCGCACGGCACGACTCCGCGCTGACACCCAGGGGTCTTGCGTCATTCGCGGGTTCGTAGTTTGCTTGGGCTCGCTTCCCTGCCTTGCCATGTCGCGTGCCGCCTCGATCCTTGCCCTCGCCTCCGCTCTCTCCCTCGCTGCGGCCACGCCGCGTGCCACCGGAGCCCCTCCTCAAACCGGGGGCCCGGCCCCGTCCGCAAGCCAACGGCCGAGCTCGGCGACACGCGCGGGGCTTGCGGTCGACGCGTCTGCCCTGGGCGACGACGGAGAAGGCCTTGGTCAACGTCTTCTTGAGCGGGCCAAGAGCGCCCTCCTCGATGCCGAGGTCTTGCCCGGAAGGAGTGAAAAAGATCCGACGATCATGATCATGATCGAGAGATCTGGCCCGCAAGACAACCCCATTCACACGGTAAGTGTGCGGCTTCTTCAGTCGGGAGCCGAGATTGCGGGCAGCCTCGAAACGTCGGCCTGCGAACTTTGCACGGACAAGGAGATCATCACTCAACTCGAAGGCCTGTTGGTGGGCACGATCGCGCAGCTCGATGATCGAAAGCGCAGCGCAGCCCTCTCCACAGAATCCGAAGCGGCTACACCTGTTCCCGAACGGCCCGAGACGCCCGAGCCCCGAGACAGCGGCGTATCGAAACCACCCGCCCAGAAAATCGGTCCACTCGGGATCGGAGGCATCGTTACCGGTCTTGTGGGCCTAGGAGGACTCGGTGCCGGCATCTTCGTGCTCACCAAGGACGACAAACAGAGCGTCGACAACCACAGGGCGACCCTCACAAGCTATGCAGCCCCAGGCGGGATTGTTCTCGGTATCGGCACAGCGCTCTTGATCACCGGTATCGTCATGGTTGCGCTCGATCGTGGTCGAAGAGCGCCTGCACCAACCACCGCTTTTGTTCCGTTCGCAGGTCGGTACGACACCGGCCTTGCCCTTCACCATCGTTTTTAGAGGTCTCCCCGATGCTCTCCGCCAGAACAACCGCCCTATGGTGCAGTCTCTGCCTCGCCACCGGCTTCGCAGCCTCGGCATGCACCTCGATCCTTGAGAATCACTGCTCCAATCACCCGCGCGGCGACGATGCTGGTTGCAGCGACGCCGGGCTCGTCTGCGACGCGTGCAGCGACGTCAATCACGGATGCGTCGACGCCGATGTCGCGTCCACCGCCGACGAGTGCCAACCACCGTCGGGTGAAAACGGCGATGGCGACGGCGATGG
>CAYTFJ010000138.1:0-7418 GCA_964437075.1 uncultured Nannocystaceae bacterium | reverse complement strand
CCTCGCCCTTCACGCATATGTTTGATCACACCGCGGGCTGCCTGTCGATCCCGGCATTTGTGTGGTTACTCTCGTCGTCTAAGTGAGGGGGTGAATGGTCACGTTCGACCGCGGCCTTGCCGGTGACGGCGGTACGGCTTTGGGGCGGGGGTGCGAGCAGCGGCGAGCCGATGAAGGGAGGATTGGCCGTTTGTCCGCTCGCTGGCGGGCGGGGCCGCTCATTCGTAGAGGGTCTCGCACGCCGATAACGTCCTAAGTGTAAAGCTGGCGATCGCGGAACCCATTTGTCCTGCCTATCCTCATCAGTGCACCTCTCACAGGAACGGAACGCATCCTACATTGGCGCCACAGCGGTGAGAGATACGGCATGCCCCTGTTTGAGACCCAGCGTCACGGTTGTTCCTTCTTTGACACTTGTCAGTCCGCCGTACAGATAGCGCTTGCTGCCCTCAACGCTCTGACCGTTGACGGCAATAATTACATCACCAGATTTCAGTCCTTTCGCTGCCGCCGGTCCCCCAGGTCGTACCAACGCGACCACCAACGGCCTCTCATCCCGGTCCTTGGTAGGGTCACCATCTGCAAGCGTAAATCCAAGATCTCCCGGTTTTTCGCCTCGCTTCACTTGCAACTTGGGAACGCTGAGCACGCCCAAATCCGTGACCTCTCCCGCCTTTACGTCGGTGGTCATTGCGAGCATGTCGTACTCATCTTTTTCAACATTCAGCGGTGCGGGCGCAGCGATCACTCGTACCCTCCCGGCAGGAACGCGCTCCACTACAAATTCGCCGTTCGCGTTGGAGATGTGCTGGCCGGGGTCAAGGTCAGCTGGCGACATACGAATCGCTTGGCCTGCGGTGTTCGCAAGAACTATCCGGCCACGAAGGGGCGTTCCTTCCTCGTATGTCACGAGCCGTCCCTTCACAGTACCGAGCCCTTGAATCTCGACCTTGATGGAAGTCAACACCTCTGCCTCCGACAGTTGGAGATTCTCTACCTTGCCCGTCCCCTGCGCGGCGGAGGCTGTGAGCTCGTAGTTGCCGGCTGGGACCGCGAGCGTGAAGGCGCCATCACTCTGAAAGAAGCTTTCAGACGCGCGGGATCCTGTTTGTTTGTCCCGCAGCAGCACCTGAAATCGGTCTGGGAAACCGCCTCCTGCTAGGGTGACGGTTCCGGCGACGGTCGCATCGCTCTCGACCCGCAAGACAACGTCCGCACCCAGCTCTACATGTTCGATCACAGCTTCGCCACCGCCTCGCCGCGCCGCCTCAACCGTATACTTGCCCGGAGACAATCCCGTCACCTCGAAGCGACCATCGGCATCGCTGAGGACCGGTGTGCTCCCCCTTCCCCACCGACGCGAACCCACTCTGCGCCTTGCTCTCCCCTTCCCCGCCCCGGCACTCTCCGCCTCTCGCTTGACAGAGATAAAGGCGTCCTCGATAGGACCGCCTCCTTCGTCGATCACTTGACCGTCGATGACCCCACCATCGTCCTCCACTACGAGCTCTACCTCGACCTCTTCCCCAGCGTCCACATCGACATACGATCCCTTGACGTCGTCGTCGCTCTGGCCGGGAGCACGCATCTCATGGTCGCTGCCCTTGGACGCAAACACTCGATATCGGCCAGGTATAAGACCCAAAATCGTGAACGACCCGTCGTCGGCTGTTAGCGAGTTCTTCCCTGATCTCGTCTCCTTTCCGGTCGCATGAACCATCGCACTGGCCACCCCCTCGCCTCTCTCGTCCACCACACGACCAATGATCTTCCCCCCTTCCAACAGCTCGATCCTCACGTCCCGCGTGTCGACTCCACGGACTACCTCTACTTCCACCTCCTCCTTGGGCTCTGGATAGTCCCGTTGCGGCCCAGCGCGACTCACGGAAACCGCATAGGTGCCCGGCTGCAGACCTCTCAGCTCGAAAGTTCCGTCCTTCTCACTTTGGGCGCGCGCCCCGCTAAGCGCTCCTGCCTTGTCTCCCTTAAGGAATGCGGTCAAGCGTACGCCGCGAACCCCCGTCCCGTCTGGCCTAACCACAATGCCAAGAATGGCTTCTGTCTCATCCACGGCCCAGGTAAGCCCGGCAATGGGTTCACCGGCCACCACCACATCGGGATATTCGGCCGTCGACGCAGCTCCAAAACAATCAACCGAGACTGAGAATGTCCCCGGTAGCAAACCAATGAATCTCACAACCCCGTCACGGTTCGACAAACTCGACCGCTCTAGACCATCGGCTTTGTTCGACAATAAAACCCAACCCTCTTCGCAGGGCACACCGCTCTTCCCGTAGACCACCGACCCCTCCACCGACCCCGCAGGATGCATCTCGATGACCACTTCTTCCGATGTCTGGGCCAGTCCTAAGCCCACAGTCACAGCAGCCATTCCAAAACCGTCTTCCGCCTCCGCAACAGGTTTGTATTCACCGGGTAGTAGACGATCGATACGAAACCGACCCTGAGCGTCTGAGAACGTGTCATTGGCCGAGCGTCGGTTCCAGTCGCCGTTGGAATAGACGCGCGCGCCTTCCACTGGCGCCCCAGTTCCGGCCACGACAACGCGACCCACCAGCACTGACTCCGGAGTGAGCACAATCTCAAAAAAGCGCCCTGGCGCCGGCCCGAGATCGCGGCCCGCGGTATAGCCATCTGCGACCGCAGTCACTGCAGTGAACCCTGGCGCAACCCAGAGTTCGAACTTACCATCTCCGTCTGATAGCGCAATGACCCCGCTACGCAATCGCGCCACCGACGACGCCCCACTCTGGCCACCACTCACGAGAGCGCCCTCAATCACCCCTCCGCTCACGTCTTGTACGGTACCGGCAACCTTCACGGCGCCTCCCTGGAGTTGGATGTCCACTCCTTGACGGTGCTCACCCGACCGCAGCTCGACCCCCGAGGCCATGCCGGGAGGATCGTAAGTATCTGGAACGAATGTCGGAGCTCCTGCCGTGACATCGCAGTGAACAGGCATCAGCCCAGCGATTTGATACGTCCCATTCCGAGCTCCAGTAACGCAGGTTGGCTCGCGTGCCTCCGTCCAAGACGATTCACCAAACGACGGCCAAATGCACACCGTGGGATCCGGAATCGGAGCGCCTTGCTCGTCCGTAATCGTTCCTGATATGATCGCAGTTCGATCGCGGACGATGGCGGACTGATCGATTCGTCCCCTATCCTTTGACCAGCTATGCCCCGTATTGGCGGTCGTCTCAACGATAGCATTACCCGCTTGCGAATCAGCGGACTCATCCGCAAACCACCACCAGCCCAAAACTACGACCAACGCCAACATCGCTGGGACGGCCATCCTCCGAGTTCTAGAACGTTCGCTCGCCATCCAGAGACAGTACCCTATCGCCGATCGCGGAACCCATTTGTCCTGCCTATCCTCGGTATGCCCTCGATCCGCTTGACACCACAATCGGAACGTTTTCTGTCGTTCGCCGAGCGGGAGGAGATTGCGCTGCTTAACGCTCAAGGAGCCGGTGTTCGCTTCATCGCACGGAAGCTCATGAGGTCTCCGTCGACGATCTCGAGCGAACTCCGCCGCAATGCGGCCACCCGGAGCGGAGGATTTGAGTATCGCGCATCCACGGCCCAATGGCATGCTGAGCGACGAGCCAGGCGTCCGAAGCCATGCAAGCTAGCGACGAACGAGCGGCTCCGAAAGTATGTAGAAGGCCGACTTGAAGGGACGCTCACGAAGCGGAACGGGAGGCGAGTTCGTGGACCTCGAGTACAATGGAAGGGCCGACGGCGCGGGCACCGTCAGCATCGACGTTGGGGGACAGCGTGGAGTCCGGAGCCGATATCCAATCGCATTAAAATGGACTCTTCCAACGATAGCGCCATGCGGATATCACACGAAGCGATTGACCAAGCACCCTATATCCAAGGGCGAGGGGGCTTGCGGCGCGAGCTGACGGCCTGCCTACGTACCGGTCGCGCGGTTCGCATGCCGCGAGCCCGTCGCTCGGGTCGCGGCCAGAGCTTCGTCACTCCGGAGATCCTGATCAGCGAACGGCCGTCCGAGGCCGACGACCGCGCTGTCCCTGGCCACTGGGAAGGTGACCTCATCGTCGGCCTCGGAAGCTCTGCGATCGGAACCGTGGTCGAGAGGACGACCCGATCCACACTTCGGCTTCATCTTCCCCGGATGCCGGGGCATGGCAAGAAAGCTCGGATCAAAAATGGTCCTGCTCTCGCGCGCCATGGAGCCGCGGCTGTTCGAGATGCGATCGCGTCGACGATGACAACGCTGCCGACTTCACTGCGCCGCTCGCTGACCTGGGATCAAGGCACGGAGATGGCTTATCATGCCCCGTTGCTCGTCGATCCTGGGCTTAAGGTGTTCTTTTGCGATCCAAGGAGCCCATGGCAGCGCGGTACGAACGAGAACACCCACGGTTTGTTGCGGCAGTATTTCCCGAAAGGCACCGATCTGAGCAAGCATGGCGCCAGTGAATTGGAGGCGGTCGCGGCTGCGCTCAACGGGAGGCCGCGTAAAACCCTTGGATGGAGAACTCCCGCTGAAGTCTTCAATGAGCGATTGTCGGTTCAACAAGGAGGTGTCGCGACCACCCCTTGAATCTGCCCAAGGCCCAAGGCTTCGTTCAAATCATGTCGAGAAAGGGAGACTGCTACGACAATAGCGTCGTAGAAAGCTTCAACGACAAGATCAAACAGGAACTTCTCCATCGACAAGTCATGCCGACCGAGGAGACCCGAAACGCCATCGTGGACTACATCGAGATGTTCCACAATGCCGAGCGTCTCCACTCGACCTTAGGTTACCTTTCTCCCAATCAGTTTGAATCCCAACACGCTGCCACAATCTTGGCTGCCTGAAATCAAAACTGTCCGAATTTGCGGATCATGGTCAATCATGCCCTGGAACTGGAAGCCGCCTCCGGATCCGAGGGCGTCGCCGGCCAAATCCACGGATCTCGCGTAGCCACGCCAGGGTCTATAGCTGCCGTTGCTTTGGGGAGGGTCCTCGCCTGATCGCTTACACCCGTCGAGCCTTCTGTCGAGCCTTCTGTCGAGCCTTCTGTCGAGCCTTCTGTCGAGCCTTCTGTCGAGCCTGGCTTCACGTCACCACGGTCACCTTCGTCGCATCGATTCTGCAACAACAGGCCGTCCTTACATCGGCCGCAGCCGGAAATCAGGCCCATCAGGTTTATTCCAATTAGGATCGCGAGAGAGAAACGGGGGATGGTTGTCATTGGGAGCCCCCGCCTGTTGAACTTTCGCTCGTGATGCCGTCGTCACGATCGAAAGAATCGGTGCGCTCACCTGTTTCAAGATCGAACTCCATATCGAACTCCATTCGTATCCCACGTCCTCTCAAGGGGTCGCCATTGGGACCTCGAGATTGCGTGACCACTGCCCCCCGTAACTTTAACACTGCACCACTTTCATCGCTATCGATTTCATCATAAAATGTTCCAATATAAATTGGCGCACCATTCGCAGGAACATCGTTCTTCGCAAGTACTTCAAGTGCCATATCGAAGACTTCGTCCTCCGTTCTATTTATGAATCTCGGTCCGCCTTTTCTGATCTCTTTGACGGAAGGCCATTTTGCCCTCATTTTTCGCAGTCGGCCGTCAAGGTTGTAGCTCAATACGGCACGATGCTTTGGGACAGGGATCCCATTGATGACACGTCGAGCAAAAACTTTTTTTCCAATCCTCTCTGGCAGGCCAGCCACAGCATCTTCTCCTTCTGGAACATGAGTCATCGACGCTCTTCCTAGATTTTCAACTCGGATGTCAGCCTCATCAACACGAGCGCCGATCGAGCGAAGGAGACCCTCTGCCGAGCCTCTGTAATGCTCGTTTGAGTACCCTGCTTCGATGTCTGGCCTGTAGTGCCCGTTGTCGCGGACCAATATCTCGTGAGAGTTGTGATTAACTGAGACATCGTACCTATGCGACTTCCCAATAAATCTGGCGTTTGAGACCATGTGCGAGCCTACTTGGGTATCGACGAAGTCTGGACGTCCGTTAGTTTCAGACTCTAGTTGCGACGTGAATTCCGAAAGACTAATCTTGGAGGTGGAAGCCTGGTATGGTTTGTTCGGCATCTTGACTGCTGAGTGTTTAGCATCGATCCGAACCCTGAGCACTGCCATATACGAAGCATTTTTCGGGCTTGCTGGCAAGCTCTCGGGAGTTGGTGTCCGTTGCCTCATCTCCATTTCAGTGTCGTGTGATTCTTCAAGATCCGAATCGCATCCGCTCGCCAATAGGACGAGGGATAAAATATTTCCTGTGATTGTGATATTTATTTTCTTCGAAGTGTACATGGTTGGCTGTCCGTTTTACTTTTTCTGGTTCGATCTTCCGCGATTTAGCGAAGTTCTAGGGGGTGTCCCCAATTCGATGACAGAAAATCTGGATCATTTCGATCACTTACACGGTTCATTTGCCGGCGTGACCTCGGCGTGATCAAAGGTCAGGGCGCAACGCCACGCCCTGACAGATCCGCAGTGGGCTCAGATTGAGCGCATCATCGACTCCAGTCGACCTGGCCCGAAGCCGAAGATTGGCGACCGGGCCTTCATTGATGCGGTCTTGTACCGCGCAAAGACAGGGATTCCATGGCGTGACACACCTCTACGATTTGGGCCGTGGAAGAGTGTCTACAACCGTTTCAACAACTGGGCGAAGGCCGGCATCTGGGAGCTTCTGGTTACGTCGCTCGCCATTGAGCTTGACGACGACGATGAAGAAGGGTCGATCGTCGACGCCACCGTCGTGAGAGCGCATCTTGATGCGACGGGCGGAAAAGGGGGATCAAAGGCAATGCTCTGGGCCATTCTCCCAATCAATTTGAATCCCAACACGCTGCCACAATCTTGGCTTCCTGAAATCAAAAATGTCCGAATTTACGGATCATGGTCAGTCGATACGAGATCGACAAGGGGGCGTGTGAGCGGAAGATCCGGAAGCCTGCAGTCGGCCGTCCCAATTTTCTATTCACAGGCTCCGTCGATGCGGCCCATCGACTCGCGGAGGGCTATTCACTTGTGCAGACCTTCCGGAATCTAAATGTCAACACACGTGAATACCTGCACGACGTGATGACGACGATCGAGGCGGGCTGGCCGATGCGGAGGCTCGCCGAACTCATGCCGCATCGCTGGGCTGGGATCGAGATTTACACACTCCTCGGGGAACTGTCACATGAGGCCCCGAGGAGGTGATGGGGGCGGCGGCTAACGGGCTTACGCAGATCGAGATCACATCTTGTTTGACTACACGCGGACCCACACGACCCGCGTGGTGCCGGCCATGTTCAAGGGATTCTCGGGCTACATTCAAGCGGACGCTTGCTGTGTCTACAATGCGTTGTTTCGACCCGCCAAGCCCGGCGACCCCGAGGATGACGGTCGCACACGC
>CAYTFJ010000137.1:0-7644 GCA_964437075.1 uncultured Nannocystaceae bacterium | reverse complement strand
GAGACGGCGACGGCGACGGCGACGGAGACGGAGACGGAGACGGCGACGGCGACGGAGACGGAGACGGCGACGGCGCCAGCGGTTCGATTCCGCTGCTTGGCGGCGGTACGCACGGCATGGACAACTTGGAGCTCACCGAGATCGCGGGCCCCGGCGACGGCCTGAGTCTGCCGACGGACCTGGCCTTCAACCCGAAGACAGACGGCGAACTTTGGGTGACCAACCGCAATGATTTCTCCATCGTGGTGATCTCCGGCGCGCAGTCGGGCAGCCCCATCATCAAGAAATACGCGAACGAGTTTGGCGGCGGCGCGCACTTCATGGCGAAACCTGCGGCGCTGGCCTTTGCTGGCACGACAGGGATGATGGCCACCGCTCAGCAAGAAGACGCGATCACACAGCCGTCGACACCGGCAGACTTTATGGGCCCGACCTTGTGGACTACGAATCTTAACCAGTTCGAAGCGGGTCACTCAAGCCACACCGACATGCTGCACAACAGCCCGCTCGGTTCCGGAATCGCCTGGGTGGAGGGGAACGCGTTTTGGTACTACGACGGGGGCCATGGGTCCTTGACCTTCTACGATTTTAACTCCGACCACGGTTTGGGCGGCGCGGATCACACGGACGGTGAGACCTATCGATTCTTGGATGGGCAGCTGGGCTACGAGCCTTCGGTCGCCTCGCATGTGGCCTACGACCACGACAGCAAGTTGGTGTACACCGCGGACACAGCGAACAATCGCATCGTTCGCCTTGACCCGGAGACCGGTACGAAGGGCGGTGCAATTCAGCCCAACTACGATGGTTGTACACAGAATTTCTACGATGGCGCGAACTTGGAGGTTTTTGTTGACGGCGCTGCCGTTGAGGCCGGAATGCAATCCCCCAGTGGAATTGAAGTTCACAATGGCGTGATCTACGTAAGTGACTACGGGACCTCGCGTATCTTCGCCTTCGATGCCGAGGGTAAGTTGCTTGACTACCTTGACACCGGAATCCCCGCGAACAACCTGATGGGTATGAGCTTTGGCTCTGATGACGCTCTGTACTTGGTCAGCGCAGGCGACAACAAGGTACTTCGGCTCTCGGTTGCAGGCTAGCGTGAATAGATTACGGTTACCCATGGGTGCCGAGATGAGAGGGGTGAGGTCCAATTGGGGTCTTGCTCCTCTTTTTTGTCTCGGTTTTGTTGTGCTTGGTTGCGGGAGGACTCCTGCGGCCGTGACTCAGGGAGGGAGCTCGGTTGCGACTCCAGATCTTGGCACTCCCGATGGCATCGCAGTCGGCGAACTGTGCGATGTTTGGGCGCAGGACTGTCAGACTACATTGAAATGTGTACCGGTTGCTGACGAGGCGGGAGCGGTCGGTTTCTCAGAACACCGATGTGTTGTGGTTCTTGCCGGCGCAGATTTGTATGAGCCGTGCAAGAGCTATGGCCTGGTCGTTGGTAATTTTGACAACTGCGCGCACGGACAGATCTGTTGGGGAGAAAGTGGTGGCCACCCGCATCCAGGCCAGGCCATCGGCCAAGGCCGATGCGTTGGCATTTGCGGGGGCACTGAGGAATCGCCGCAGTGTCAGGATGAATACGCGATCTGTCGTTCGGCGAGTGGCGGGGTGGTGCATCTGTGTGCGGCACAGTGCAATCCGTTCACTTTAGATTGCGGTACTGAGCGGGCATGTTTGTGGGATGAGGCCTCACGTCGCTTTTCCTGCGGTCTTCCGGCGTACAAAATCATCGAACATGGTGACGACTGTCTCGGCTGCGAGCATTGTTGCGCGCTTGGCCTCTATTGTGCCGAGGGGGGGAAGGTGCCCGGATGTGGCGGCGAGAGCTGCTGCAATGCCTGGTGCGACATATCGGCGCCAAGCGCGTGTGTCGAGGGGCAGCAGTGCAAAAAGTTTTGGCGAGAGGGCGAGACTCCTCCAGGTCACGAGCTTCTGGGTCAGTGTCAGCTGGATTAGGGGACGGGTCGTCCGAGTCTTCAATTATCAAGACAGTCATCGCCGAATTTTGTCGACATATCGGACAATTGAGCGGGCACGCTTACACCCCAGGCACGCCTGGACGATTTTTCTCAAATTGTGTTCGTGCACTTCGTTCTGGCTCGTAGTCGTCGACCGTGCCCTCTATGCTTGCATCTCGGAGATACTCGATATGAATGTGACGACCAATATTCGCCGTGGCTGGCTCGCCCCTGTTTGCCTTAGCTGCCTCGCAATTTCAGCGTGTGCAGGCACGACCGACACCGAGTCGACCGATTCGACCGATTCGACCGAGGGCGCCGGCGGCCCGGCGGGGTCGGGCGCCAACGACACCGGCGACGGATCTGGTGGCCCCGCGGATTCCACGGGGGGTACGAGCGGAGGGGGAGAGACTGGGGGTCCTGCAACTCCGGATGAACCGGGCCAGCCTGGGGCCGACGGGTGCAAACTTGGTGCATGGCAGGGGAATGCCGTGGACCTTCGCGCCCCATCGGCAGACCCGCCCTGTGAATTGACGCCCGAAGAGGTCCCGATGTTCGTTGTGCTCGGATGGGATGACAATGGCGAAGCCGCCGGGATGGACTGGTCCGTAGAGCTTGCCGCCGACAATACAAATTCGGACGGTTCGGCGGTTCATTTTACGTACTACAACACTTCGGTCTACGCTGGCGGTGCCGGATCTTCGTGGAAGGCCAGCTACGACACCGGGCATGAGATCGGAAATCACACGATCAACCACAACACCAGCAACGAGACGGATGCTGCCACGTGGGAGGCTGAGCTGCAGGGCTGCCATGATACCCAGGTCGATCTCGGAATTTCGAGTGACGACATCTATGGATTTCGGACCCCATTCCTTTCTCACAACGACGATACCATCAGCACCGTACAGTCGATGAACTACTGGTACGACTGCAGTCTTGAGGAGGGGTACCAGTCGGACCAGGATGGCACGAACTTCCTTTGGCCGTACACACTCGACGGCGGGAGCCCCGGCAATGACCTTGTGGCGGATGAATGGGGCTCTCCTGTGAAAGGTACCGTCGAATCACATCCGGGCCTCTGGGAGATGCCGGTGTACACGTTGATGGTTCCCGACGATGATGCTTGTGTCGAACTTGGCATCGACCCTGGTCTTCAGCAGCGGGTCGTGGACAACATTATGGCGTCTGAGAGTTGGACGTGGGAGCCCCCGAAGATCACTGGGTTTGACTACAATCTTTGGTACTCGGCCCGCCTTACGCGAGAAGAGTTTACAGCGGTTCTTAAGCACACGTTGAATCTTAGGCTCGCGGGAAATCGGGCTCCGTTGTTGATTGGTACCCATAGTTCGTACTACGTCGCCGGTTGGGATGGGAACTCGCCCAATGCGACCGCCGACGACCGGCGTGCCGCGGTGGCCGACTTTGTCGAGTACGCGACAGGTCTCTCGTCTGTGCGGATGACGACCGCCAAGGCGACCCTCGATTGGATTCGTAATCCCGAGGCTCTCTAGCCGGTTCGGTTCGTGTGGGAGGGACTGTGACGGTCGCTCCCACACGAACGACGACTCTTGGGTCGACCGTAGTGGGCGCGGGGTGTATCGACCGCCGACTCGATGGGTCAGCGAACACTTGCCTCTAGGACGAATAAACTTCCGGCGTCGGAAGATCTCGCGGTCTCCCGTCGACTCCGATGGCATTCTGCCGATCGAGGTTGTCGAGGCACTGTAAGATATCGTCGTATTTTCACATCCGAGTCCCCGTAGGGTCGATGCCTAAGGTGCAAACATCTCTCGTTGGAGGCGCTCGAATTTGGTGATGGGATCCCGGTTTGGTCGTCTTGTGAGTTGTCCCAACGCAGGGATACGGTTGCGGCGCTCGCGGTTGGACTCGAAAGGTTCAGGCGCTCCGAGCGGGGCTCATGGGAATGTTCATTCTGTCGGGCAGGGACCTCGTGGAGATCATCGTGTCGTTGTCGTTGCATGAATTGCTAGGAATTCACGCGGCGCACGACCCGAAGAGCAATACAAACCTTGCAATTCGAAACCAGGCCGGGGATGGTTTGTTACGTTGTTTGTGGCCGTCGCGGATCGGGTAGTGGGCGCCGGTTTGGCAACGTGTTGAGTTGTGGGGATGATTTTATTTCTCCAACTTAGTCCATCACGATATTTGTTGACCGACTTTCACAAGGATCCGCCGAATATGACAATCACAAAAAATAAGATTTTAACTCACGCGGGATTCTCGCTGGGACTGTGTCTTTCACTCTTTGGATGTGCCGATGAGGATGATGGGAACGACCAAACCGGCGTAGGCAACGGAGACGGAGACGGAGACGGAGACGGAGACGGAGACGGAGACGGAGACGGAGACGGAGACGGAGACGGAGACGGAAGCAGCGGCTCGATTCCCCTATTAGGGGACGGCAGTCACGGGATGGACGACCTGAAGCTCACGGAGATCGCAGGATCGGGAGATGGCCTCAGGCTTCCGATGGATCTGGCCTTCAACCCCAAGGAAGAGGGCGAGCTTTGGGTGACCAACCGCAATGACTTCTCGATCGTCGTGATCAAGGGGGCGCAATCGGGCAATCCGACCACCAAGAAATACGCAAACGAGTATGGTGGCGGCGCGCACTTTATCGCAAAGCCCGCGGCGCTTGCCTTTGGGGGCACCACTGGGATGATGGCGACTGCCCAGCAAGAAGACTCCATCACCCAGGCTTCGACGCCGGCAGACTTCATGGGCCCGACCTTGTGGACCACCAACCTCGCACAGTTTGAGGCCGGACACTCGAGCCACACGGATATGCTTCACAACAGCCCGCTCGGTTCGGGGATCGCGTGGGTTGAGGGGAACGCCTACTGGTACTACGACGGAGCCCACGGGTCCTTGACCCTCTACGATTTCAACTCCGATCACGGCCTCGGCGGAGGGGACCACACGGATGGCGAAACCTACCGGTTCTTGGACGGGGAGCTCGGCTACGAGCCTTCGGTGGCCTCGCATGTGGCCTACGACCACGACAACAAGCTGGTGTACGCCGCCGACACGGCAAACAATCGCATCGTTCGGCTCGACCCCACATCTGGCACAAAGGGCGGCCCAATTCAGCCGAACTACGATGGCTGCACGCAAAATTACTACGACGGTGCGAATTTGGAGGTCTTTGTTGATGGGAGTGCTGTCCAGGCAGGAATGCAGTCGCCCAGCGGAATCGAAATTCACAACGGTGTGATCTTCGTGAGCGACTACGCGACCTCCCGCATCTTTGCCTTCAATGCGGATGGTACGTTGATCGACTATCTCAACACTGGGATCCCGGCAAACAACCTGATGGGCATGAGTTTCGGAACCGACGACGCTCTCTATCTTGTCAGTGCGGGTGACAACAAGGTGTTTCGGCTCTCCATCGGGAGCTAGGCGAAGCCGCGTTCCCCTATGGATACTCATGGGGAATAGAAGAGAGGAGCATGGTCCATTGGGATTGTGTTCCTCTTTTTTTGTTTAGATCCGAACGATCCTGTGCTCACCTGGAAGAAGATCGTCGATCGTCCATTCGCCGACTTGATGGCGGACGAGCCTCAAGGTTGGAAATCCGACCTTTGCGGTCATTCGGCGAACCTGTCGGTTGCGGCCCTCGGAAATCGTCAGTTCAAGCCATGATGTTGGAATGAATTTTCGTTCACGGACCGGGGGATCGCGGGGCCAGAGCATCGGTGGGACAGAGATCTTTTGCGCCTGCGCTGCTCGAGTGGGTCCATCTTTGAGAAGGACTCCCCGACGCAGGGCCTCCAGTGCTTCTTCCGATACTGTGCCTTCGACTTGGGCCCAGTAGGTCTTCTTAAGTTTGTGTTTTGGGTCGCAAATCCTATGTTGGAGTCGGCCATCGTCGGTCAGCACGAGCAATCCCTCTGAATCCCTGTCGAGGCGGCCGGCAACATAGACACCTGGAATCGTCAGGTGTTCTGCCAGTGTCGGCGCGCCTTCACGGCTAGTGAACTGGCTGAGGACGCCAAAGGGTTTGTTGAGCAGGACAACCATTGTCATTGGAATCCTTCGGTGGGAAGGACTTCAGATTTCGATCGGCCGGGTTTCGAGAGGCAAAACCGTCGGAGGGTTGTGGACATCAGTTTCTACTCCCGAAGTGGGTTTTCGAAGAATCGATGGCGAGATTCTGAATTTCCTGGAGTTCCGTGGCCTTGAGGTGTCGCCAATGCCCAATCGGAACATCGAGTCGCACATTCATGATCCGAACGCGCTTGAGTTTGAT
Organism: uncultured Nannocystaceae bacterium; assembly: GCA_964437075.1. Lineage (GTDB taxonomy): Bacteria > Myxococcota_A > Polyangia > Nannocystales > Nannocystaceae > CAYTFJ01. The sequence continues at coordinate 1,401 of CAYTFJ010000137.1, read as the reverse complement.
AACACTGTAGTCGAGCTTTTCGCACATTCGTCGAATTTGACGATTGAGTCCCTGTGTCAGAATAATCCGAAATACGAATCGGCTGAGCATCTCCACCTCACAGGGCCGCGTGACCGTATCGAGAATGGCAACGCCCGCTCCCATCGCACGAATGAATGATTTTTCAAGTGGACGCTGTACCGTCACGATGTACTCTTTCTGGTGGTGGTTTCGAGCGCGGAGGATCTTGTTGACGATGTCTCCGTCGTCCGTAAGAAAAATGAGGCCTTCACTTGGCTTGTCGAGGCGGCCAATCGGAAAAATTCTTGTTGGGTAGTTGATGTAGTCGATAATGTTGTTTGGCTCGACTCCGCGGTCCGTGGTGCAGACAATTCCAATCGGCTTGTTGAAGGCGAGGTAGACCCGTTTTCCCTGTGATCGTGCGACCTCGGCACCATCGACGCAGACCCGATCGCTCGGGCCGATTTTGGTACCGATGGCAGGTACCTCACCATTCACGGTGACTCGCCCTTGATCGATCAGCTTGTCGGCAGCACGACGAGAGCAGTGTCCGACTTCGCTAAGGTACTTATTGATTCGCGTGAGACGATCTGGGCTCATAGCTTTTGTTTCCGGTCGCAAGGAAGATGGCACGAGTGTCGATCGAGCGGGGAGCGCCGGAATTGTGACTCGACGGCTGGGATGATTTTACAGGAGACGACATGCACGCGAATGCCACGCAGTGTCGCGTAGGCACTTTTGACCCTAGGATGGCTGAGTCGCGTGCATTGCGCGACCTGAGTCGTGTGTTGTGACTCCTGGGATGTGGGGTGGGCGCCAGAGTCCTTCTGCCGGCTGCATGTGCATCGCTAATGATGGCGGACGAGCACAACAAAACTTGCAATTCGAAACCAGGCCGGGGATGGTTTTGGGGTGCTGTTTGAGGTCGTCGAGGATCACGTAGTTGACCCAGGTTTGGCACAGCGAGGAGCTGGGAGGATGATCTTGTTCTCAAACTCAGCGCCTCAGGGGACCTGTTGAGAGAGCTTTACGAGGAGCGCCGAATTATGACAACCAGAAAAAATCAGATCTTAGCTCATGCGGGTTTCTCGCTAGGCTTGTGTCTTTCGCTCTTCGCTTGCTCGGATGACGGGACTTCAACCGGCGAAACGGACTCCGGGGACGGAGATGGAGACGGAGACGGAGACGGAGACGGAGACGGAGACGGAGACGGAGATGGAGACGGAGACGGAGACGGAGACGGAGACGGAGACGGCGACGGAGACGGAGACGGCGACGGAGACGGCGACGGAGACGGAGACGGAGACGGAGACGGAGACGGGGACGGGGACGGAGACGGGGACGGAGACGGGGACGGGGACGGGGACGGGGACGGGGACGGAGACGGAGACGGAGACGGAG
>CAYTFJ010000136.1:6467-7707 GCA_964437075.1 uncultured Nannocystaceae bacterium | reverse complement strand
GACGGCGACGGCGACGGCGATGGCGACGGCGACGGCGACGGCGATGGCGACGGCGCTCTCGGGTCGACGTGCGACCCGTGGGCCCAAGATTGTGAAGAAGGTGAGAAATGTGCGTTCTATGAAGAAGCCGGCAGCGGCGGCACATTGACTCAATGTGTCGCCGTAACAGGAGACGCGGTTTCGGGAGAACCATGCACAAGCGAGGGTTCTTCATCCGCGCGCGACAACTGTGACAAAGATTCGTTGTGTTTAAACACGCATGACGTCGATGGAGTCTTGGTCGGAACCTGTATGGATTTTTGTGGAGGGACGCCGTCCGATCCGCTTTGTGACGAAGGAGAGACGTGCCAGTTCTGTGCGGACAACTGTCCCAATGTCTGCCTTCACAATTGCCAACCCCTCGATCAAGATTGTCCTGAGGGCACCGCTTGCTATTGGACGGAGCGCTCGTTTCGCTGTGCCGTCACGGGGGACAACTTAGGCCTGGGTGAAGAGTGCGGTTATATCAACGACTGTGCACCTGGTTTGTATTGTACGGGGGACGGCAACCTCCCTAGTTGTGAAGGCACGAGTTGCTGTGCTGCATTTTGTGATCTCGATCTTGGAGTATGCGAAGCCGACGGGACTCAATGCACAGCCTTTTTTGAGGGCGGGAGTGCCCCAGCAGGCAGCGAGAAATTGGGACTGTGTCTCTAGGATGGGTCGGTGAGAAGAAGAGCCGTGTGATCTCTCCCAGGCGGTCGCAGGGCTCCTTCGGGATCGGCTCAAAAACTGTTTTTGGTTGATCGTATGGACATTCGGCTGCTAGGCTTCGCGCCATGGCGAAAACCAAGAGGGCCGGAGAAATGGACGAACTTGCTCAACTGTACCAACGAGCCGTCGCGGTGCAGGATGCCGAGGCTCGACGACTGTTGACAACGGCGGTAGCCCGGAGTGCGGCGGTCCACAGCGCGTTGGATCGTGTCGTCATTGCCCGCGACCCACGTGATGCATCGATTGTCGAAGCGCTGGCGGACAAAGCCAGGGAAAGTGCTCGATCTGCGGCCCAAGGTGCACGCGCAGCCATGCGTGGCAAGGGGAGCACGGCGGCCGCGAACAAGGTTGCGGCCGAGGCGATCGCGGCCGAGGCGATCGCAGCCGAGGCGATCGCGGCCGAGGCCACCGCCGGCGAACCCATGGCCGCAGAGCCCTTGGCTGCCGAGCCCTTGGCCGCAGAGCCCTTGGCCGCAGAGCCCTTGGC
>CAYTFJ010000136.1:0-6367 GCA_964437075.1 uncultured Nannocystaceae bacterium | reverse complement strand
GAGCCCTTGGCCGCAGAGCCCTTGGCCGCAGAGCCCTTGGCTGCCGAGCCCTTGGCTGCCGAGCCCTTGGCCGCAGAAGCGGTGCAGGGCGTGTCCGCGGATCTGTTGGGGATCGAATTCGGCAACTTCTTGAGCAAACACGGCTCTACATCGAAAGGTTAGATGGCGACCGCCACCTTTGAATTGCGCGACGCCTTGCTCCGCAAGACGGTGGCGTGGTGTCACGAGCGTTCATCGTTTTACCGGGAGCGTTTTCCTTCCGCGGATTTCGCGGGTCTCGAGGCCATCGCCCAACTGCCCGTACTTCATCGACATCAGGTCGTTGATCACCATGCGGAGCTGCGCTGCGATGACGCGCTGCCCGCGGGAATACAGCACACGACAGGCACAACCGGACAGTTCTTGCAGCTGTACCGGAGTCCGTCGGAGCAAGCCTTCATCTGGAACTTCTTCGCCCAGCAGATGCCGGAGATCGAGGCCGGGAAGGTGCGTCCGCTGCACTTGAGCCTGGCCAATGCCTACCACGGAGCGCTCATTCCTGTGCCGAGTCGCGCCTACGTGCTGAGCGTCGGTGTTCATGACCGGGCGCAAGCGAGTCAAGCTCAGGGCGTACTGGAACGCAGCTACGACTTGCCGGGCATTCAATCACGAATTTCTGTGATCACCGGTACCGAGCGTATGATCATGGCGCTCACCGCCTATCTGTTGGCGAAAAAATTCGATTTTTCGAGCTGCCAGGTACGACGCATTGCACTTTTTGGCGGTCACGTGCCGCTTGCCCGAAAACAACTGCTCGCCCAAATATGGTTCGCCGAGGATCGGAAAGGCACGATTCAAGATCACTACAGCCTCACCGAAATGTTTGGTGGAGCCAAGGAATGTGGTCTTGGCGGCCCGTGGGTTTTTGATCCGCATATTATTCCGGAGGTCGTGCATCCAACGACGCACGAGCCCATCGAATCGGGCGTCGGCATGCTGCTGTTGACGAGCTTGTTTCCCTTTGTTCAGCAGATGCCCTTGGTGCGCTACGTCACGGGAGACTTGGTGGAGGTGGTCGATGGGCCGGAGGGCCCGGCGGGCCTCACGGTCCGTTACGTGGGCCGCATGCCACGCTCGGTGTTGCATCTTCACGACGGAAAAGTTCGGCCGTTGTTGTTGTCAGGCCCGCTTTACGAACGGCTGCTCAGTCTTCCTGATCTTGCGATCACTCCCCGTTTTCCCGACCTACAAATCGGTGTTGGCCTGGAACTCACCGGGGACCTCCACTATCGCGTCGACCACAGGGAGGCCGCGGGGCAGACCCCCGAACAAATCACGATCGAGATTGGGCTTCGCTACGCACCGTGGATGTACCCGAGCCGTGTGGCCACCCTGGTCAAAGAACTCGCAGAAGATCTTTTCGCTTTGAACCCCTATCTCGCCGAGTGTGTGGCCGACAAGCGCGTCGAGTTGCATCTCCGTCCAAAGCCGGCGAGCGAAGTTCCGATTCACGACTCCAAATGACACACGACCCCCTCTCCGAGCGCTCGGCCCCCTGTCGCCGACGTCTGCAGGTCTTCCTCTCCGGTCGCATCGATGGCATCGAACTCGCGGATGCGGCTCGCTGGCGCCTAAAAGCGAGCGAACGTTTCGATGCCGCAGGGATCGACGTCTACGATCCCACTCGTGTCATGCGTCAGGCCGAGCGATACCAGCCGCAACCGAACGAGGTGTTCCACAACGATCGCTGGAACTTATCCCGCAGCGACATTTTGCTGGTGAACCTCGCCTTGCCCCCCACCATCGAAAGTCACCGCGCACCTTTCTTTACCATCGGAGAGATGTTCTTGGCCCACGCCGCGGGAAAACCGATCATCGTATTTGGGAGTTCATTTGTTGGACGGCCCGGATACGAGGCCATCGTGACTCGGAGCTTCGAACATTCCGACGAAGCCATTGGCTACATCCTGGCCGCGTACAAATAGGCAGACAATGCATTTTCCGCTCGAAATCACCCCACAAGAGCGCCTGGCCCGGGCGATCGCAAATTCGGAGATGCCCAAGTATGTCTACGGGTATCCACCGAAACGCGCCTTTCGACCGCTCGATCCACCGCGCACGGTCGCAGAGGTCTGGGCGGATGCACAAGGGCCGATCAATCTTTACATTCACATCCCTTTTTGCGGCTATCGATGCTCGTTCTGCACGTTGTTTCTGACAACATCCCAGACACCGAAGATGGTGCAGGCCTACATTGACGCGCTGATTCGGCAGATAGCGACGCATGGCAAGCGCCTTGGCCACATGAAGGTCGTGTCGCTTTACATCGGTGGCGGCACCCCTACGGTGCTCACGCCGGATCAACTCGAGTCGGTATTTCTCGCGCTGCATGAGGCCTTTCCGCGCTGGGAAGACGGCGCCGAAGTGGGCATGGAGGGGTCTCCCGATACGATGCGGCCCGAGTTGCTTGCGAGGGCCGCCCAACTCGGTGTCAATCGCATCAGCATGGGTCTACAAAGTCTTGAACCGGCCGAACAAGCCCGCGCGGGGCGACGCTATGCGCCCGAACAAGTCAACACCGCCGTCGATGCCATTGACGCCTGTGCCTTTGAAAACGTCAATTACGATCTCATCTACGGGTTGGAGGGCCAAACCCGAGAAAGTTGGCTGCGTAGCCTGGATACCACCATCGGTTTCGCGCCACAGACGATCACGCTCTATCCGGTCGTGGTTCGACCGCTGACCGCTCTCAACAAACGCGTGAACCTGCCCCAGGCTCAGTTCATGAGCAACGCCGAAAAATATGAGATCTACGACACGAGCGTGGCGACGCTCTTGGAACACGGATACATACAAAACAGCTTCGTTCGCTTTTCTCGTTGCGAGAACGATGGGTTGCGGCAAGAGGCGGCGGATTTTTCGGGGGTCCCTGTGCTTGGCCTGGGAGCTGGTTCACGCAGCGCCACCCGAACCTTGCACTACGGTTCGGACTTCGCCGTGCGGCGTCACGAGAGTCTTGACATCATCGAGGGTTTCATCGCACACGAACACCGAATCGATGCGCCGGTCGGCATTGGTTTTGAGCTCAACCAGGACGAAGAACGACGGCGTTTTTGTGTGCTTAATTTGTCGCTCGGGAGTTTGGACATGGGCTTGTATCAAGAACGATTCGGCACGACGCCCGAAGACGATTTCAAACATGAGCTTGCCGCGCTGGTTTCCGAGGGGTGTTGCCGTCGAACTCCAGAGGGCTATCGCCTCACGAATCAAGGGTTTAAGTACAGCAACGTGATCGGTGACCTCTTCCAGTCCTCCGCCGTGACCAGGTTGGAGTCGACCTTCATTCCCCGCTGAGCGCCGAGACGAGCACAAACCATGAGTTCATTCAAAACCGTGTCCACCCCCAATGAAATTCCCTTTTGGGAGCCCGGATACGCGGACATGGCGCTCTCGACCATGGGTGGACCGAACCACGACATTGTTGAGATTTTGCCCGCGCTCCCCAAAGGGGCCCATGTGCTTGATCTTGGCGCCGGCGAGGGGCGCAACTCGGTGTTTCTCGCTCGACAGGGCTGTCACGTTCGCGCCGTCGACATCTCGGCCGCGGGCATGGGCAAACTTGCGAAACTTTCGGCCCGCGAGGCGCTTGGCATCGAGACCGAGATCGGTGACATCGGTGACTATCGTTTCGATCGGGATTGGGACCTTGTGATGGTCCATGGGGTGATCGACTACCTCGAAAATCCAGTCTGGCATGCCTTGGTCGACCGCATCATCGCGCACACCGTACCCGGAGGCATCAACGCATACACATGCATGCTGTTTACCGCGCAATACCCCGCGCCTCCCGAGTTCCTCAAGGCCTGTTTCAAACACTCCGTCGCTCCCTTCGAACTTGCCCAGTGCTACGAAAACTGGGAAATGATTCGCCACGATCGCTACGTCAAGTGGGATCAACATCCTCCAAAGATTCCCATCCACTGTCATCCCGTAGACAAGGTTGTCGCTCGCAAGCCCCAAAATCGCGGTCCTAAGCTCCTGCGAGAGGCCGTCCCCACGGGGGCGAACGACATGCCACAGGCCCTCTTTGATACGGTCGATATGGGTATGCCTGCGGAGGCGATGAGGGCATCTTGTGGGGCGCCCGCCGTCATCGACCGATTCACAATGGAGGGCATCCAGCTGGGCGTTGGGCCACAAAGTACGGTGGACGGCTACGAGCTTGCGCTTTGGTACTATGGGCGAAGCGTCATTTATGTGATCAATGGCGTTGTATGGGGGCGGGCCCTCTACGAAACTGAGCCGACGCGAATCCGATTCGAGGATTGTTGACGATTCTTCTCGATAGCCTCGAACCGCTCGCGACTGAACCAGCCCCGCCCAACCCAGATCCTGAGTGTGCGAGCTTGACCTGGTGAGATTCAAGGTGAGCATGGGTCTTCGTACCGTTCTCGGACTGCTGCTTGTGTCGAGTTGCAGCGAGACCCCCGCCCGCCCGCAGACTGGGGTTGAGGTGCCGGCGACCGAAACTTCATCCCGAGCCGAGGTCGTCCGTGCACCCGATGTTGAGCTGGAATTGCCAGATCCGGGAACGCCAAAGATTCTTGCATCCCGGATCCTACATGCCCCCGAAGCTTACGAACGCGTGCAGCTTCGGGCGGCCTTGCCCGTGGGCAAACGCTACGAAAACCTCCGCTACGAGGGCGACAACCGAGTCTTTCGAGGATCGCTGAACGACCAAGGCCTCTACCGCAGCGGCAACGAGAGCGCTGCGGACTGGCGACGCTACGCCGCGGGTGTCAAAGGAATGGTCGTCTTGCGAGATTCCCTTTTTTCGCAACAAGATCACCCCGTGCTTCAAGCGCCCCGGGCTCTGATGATGCCGCCGCGCTGGGTGAGCGTCGCGGTCGCGGCCGTGCAGGCAAACGATCCCTTGCAAAGCATGCGAGCACCGGACTTGCTCGACAATTCAGCGTGGGGCGAGCTTCGGACACAAGGCAGTGTGTTCGGCAGTTTCCCCCCGAGTGCGACCCTCTTTATCGACGCCACGCGAAGCCTTGCAGGGCAGGAGGACGCGCTCCTACGGGCGAGAACTCACCACGCTCGCATGTCCTTGCAGGCGCTGGCACACGCCTCGGACGCAATGGTGAAAATGTCAAAATGGGGGGCCGAACGGGTCGCAGAGACCGGAGCCGCACACATCGCAGCATCGGACCGCCACTACTTTGGCGCTGATTTGCGTCGTCGCGTCATCATCCCGCTTTTTGTTGAGAACCCCAACGAACACGAGGCACGTGACGAGGGCAAGGGCATGGGTGTGTGGGGACAACACTTGCCGCTCGCCGCGAAAAAGATGGCCACACGCAAGGTCTACCTGCGTCGTTTGCAAGACGGCGCCATCGGAATTGAACGCTACAATTTGCACGAGGCGACGGAGCGATCGCGGGCTCTGGCCCTGCTCGAAGAACTTGTACCGAAAGGCTCCCACGGTCACAAAATTTGGTTGTGGGTCAACGGAGGGTCGGACGGCCACGGAAACGGAGACCCCGCGATCCCCTATGTTCAGGCCTTTCGAAAACAACTCGAAGCCCGAAACATCGAGACCTCACGTGTGGTGCTGCTCTGCAAACCAAGCATCCGTCCCTGGGGAGAAGAGGGTTCCGCGATCTTGGAACGAGAGCTCGCCCTCCACAAAAAACTGGATCTTACTTTGAGCTTGCAACTCAGCACCCGAGGTCTTCGCAAACTCATCGAGAAGCGAGCGTCGAGCGAAACACACCCAACTCGCTAGAGAAGCCGGCCTCGCTCAGCAATTTGACGCGATTCAAACGGCTGAAATCCCACCATCCCACAACCGCGCCCGCACAAAACACTCACGAGTACTCGATCTCCAGTTCGCTCTCCCCCATGAACACCGCCACCGCGTTGATCACGGCGATGTCGTCGTCCAACCCTCCGATGGCGAAGTCCATGTCGCCATCGTCTTCGATCTCGAAATATCGCCCGGCGATCCACACGAGTCGTTCGGCCACACTTCCCGGATCTTGGCGGACTTTTGCAGCGAGCACTTCGAGCACTCGCATGATGTTCTTCGCGTCATCGACGGGAAGAAACTCGTTGCTTGCCATCAGGGTCTCGAATTTTCCCACATGCTCGCGGCTTCGGGTCAACAAGGCATCCCAGTCACCGATCGCTTCATGTGCGAGCTTTCGATAGAGACTACGCGCCTCCCGAGGGATTTTGAGCTCATGTTCGGTCGGGGCGCCCTCGGGCATGGGCGTGGGCATCGGCATCGGCATCGGCGACTCCAACACGACCGGGGCGGTCTTCTGAGCGGAGGATTCTTCGGCGAGACTCGCATCCAACGCGGCCAAGACGGTGGAGGCGT
>CAYTFJ010000135.1:0-7804 GCA_964437075.1 uncultured Nannocystaceae bacterium | reverse complement strand
TTTCCCCGTGCGGCCAAAGCCCGAGAAAATTTCATCGTCGATCAGCAAAATACCGCTGGCGGGCGGGGCCGCTCATTCGTAGAGGGTCTCGCACGCCGATAACGTCCTAAGTGTAAAGCTGGCGATCGCGGAACCCATTTGTCCTGCCTATCCTCTTATCCGAGGCACTGATCGTTTCGACGACAGGAGGGGTCATCGGTGTTGGCCTTGGCCACCTCCTGTGCTTAATGGTCGCACTGCTCATGCCCGAGGGGTGGCCAGAACCTGACGTGGCGCCGTGGACTGTCGCCCTATCGCTCGGATTCGCCTGCCTGGTGGGCCTCGTTTTTGGAACTTACCCAGCGAATCGGGCAGCGAGTCTCGACCCCATCGAAGCTCTGCGTTTCGAGTAGCTCCCCTCATCCTTCCAAAACGTCACGAGCAGTGAAACCATGAGCGACACAATCAAGCAACGGGCCAATGTAGTACTCGTTTCCATGCCATGGTCGATCGTCAATACACCGTCGATTCAACTGGGGACTCTGCATGCGACGCTGACGCGCGCCGGAATCCACGTGCAGAGCTACTCCGCCTACCTCGACTTCGCAGATTTCTTGGCCGAGCGCACAAAAAAGCCTTCATCGATCGCAGAGATGATGCTGCGTGTGGGCAACCTCCTGTGGCATCAAGGCGTAGGGGACTGGACCTTCGCCGTTCCGCCTCTTCACGACCCAACGCGGGAGCAGGACGCCGCGTATCGAGAGTTTCTTCTGGCGGCCTTGGACAGTGGAGTCGACCTTCGCGGACCCGAGGATATAGCTCTGATCTTTTCGATCCGAGAACGAGTTCCGGAATTCCTCACGCGGGCCGCACAACACATCCTGGCCATGGATCCTACCATTGTCGGATTCTCCACCGTCTTCAGCCAGAACATCCCATCGGTCGCCCTTGCCAAGGTTCTTAAGCTCGCGCGGCCTGAGCTTCGAATCATCTTTGGCGGAGCCAACTGCAGCGGCAGCATGGGTGAGGTCATTCATCGAAAATTCCCGTGGATCGACGTTGTTGTCCGCGGAGAAGCGGAGGACATCCTTCCGCAGATTGTTCGGGAGATTCATGCGGACAAACTCTCCTTGCACTCTGGCGTGCTCCTCCGCCAGGATTCGGAGTGCTCAGCGCATCAGGAGGAACTCACTGTCGCCCCAACGATCGAGGATATCCCTGTCCCGAACTACGACGAGTACATGCTGCGGGCACGGGAGTCGTCGGTCATGGCGGAGTACAGTGGGGGGATTCGACTTCCCTTCGAGACCTCTCGCGGTTGCTGGTGGGGAAAGAAACACCATTGCACTTTCTGTGGACTCAACGCAGCGAGCATGGGCTTTCGAGCCAAGACACCAGAGCGCGCCCTGGAAGATCTTCAGCTCCTGAGCCGCCGCTATCGTGTCCTGGGTTTTGATGCGGTGGACAACATTATCGACACAAAATATCTGAACACTTTCCTTCCGGCATTGACCAACATCAGCGCTGATTTCGACCTGTTTTACGAGACAAAGGCCAACTTGACCCGTCGCCAGGTGCGGGCCATGGCAAGTGCGGGAGTCACCTTCATTCAGCCGGGCATCGAGAGCCTCGACTCCAGCGTGCTGAGCCTCATGAAGAAGGGAGTGACAGCGCTGCAGAATATTCGCTTGCTCAAATGGTGCCTTGAAGATGGTGTGCGCGTCACATGGAGCATTTTGAGTGGCTTCGGAGGAGAAGACCCTGCAGCCTACCAACGCATGGCCGAGTTGGTCCCCTTCCTTCTTCATATTCCTCCGCCAAATTTCACCGGCATTCTTCTCAATCGATACAGCCCGATGTTTGAGCGTCCAGAGGAGCACGGGATTCGGATCGTAGGGCCCCTCCCGTATTACGAGCATGCCTATCCGATGCTGAGCGAGCAGGATCGCTATGATGTCGCCTACTTCTTCGATTCCGAGATGTCGGACGGAACCGACGTAAACGAATATACCAGAACGCTGCGCGACGCACTCAAGAACTGGCAGAAGATGCACTCCGGTCGGCGCCGAATGTTCCTTGAGTATGAACTCGGTGTCGACCACGTAAAGATCATCGACAACCGAGGGGGTCCCGAAGAGATGACACAGGGGGAGGAACCTTTCCGACATCATGACGAGTACGTTTTGTCCGGAGCGCAAGCGGCCATTTTCCTCGCCACCGACGAGGGGAAAACCGCGAAACAGGTCCGACAGCGGCTCGAACTCAGATACCAAGAAACTTACGACGTAGAGAAGATCACAGAGTTTCTCGACGTTCTGGTAGAGGCGCGACTCGTGCTTAACATCGACGGAAAGTACCTCGGGCTGGCAATTCGAAGAGTCGGCGTCAGGGGGCAGCTTCAGCTTCCCGGTCCTGGTCGGAACAGTACAGTTGCTCCGCCCGAGCGTCTGGTGGGTCCTCACGAATCTCGAGTCTCCCTGCGCGTCATTCCCTGAGCAATCAACATGTCTGTTGCCGATGCATTCGTCTCAAGAAGGTGCCGATTTTTCATGTCGTGTTTCGCAGCGTCACTCGCCTTGGACCCCAATTCATCGACAGTGCGAGCCGGGATCACTGCGCAGGTCGGGGCCAGCGGAAACCCCGCGAAAATGCCTTCGCCATGTTACTATCGCGTGACGCGTCTCGCCACGCGTGGTAGAAGATTGCGTCGGATCGTGCGTTGGATCAGCGAGCATCGGTCGAGTTTCTCATCGCAATCAGCACCGAGAGCACTGATTCGTTCGGTGGTGTTAACGCGTGCAAAGAAGACACAGTTCGGTGTCCTCGCGGCGTTGGTGCTCCCTTACTACGGATGGTTTAATCAGGTCGCCCCGCCTTCGTGGATACGGACGGAGCTCTCCGACGGAAGTCTCGGGTCCGCATTTCTACTTACAGCGGCGTGGTTGATTTGGTGCTTCCTTTCCTTGCCATCCAGCCGTTCGCTGCTGGCTTCTCCAGACGCTCTAGCGTTGCGCACACTGCCGATTCCAAAGTCCGATTGGAACCGTGTCCTCGCGCCGAGCCTGTTGGCTTTTCAGTTGCCAGTGGCCTTGGTTGTGGGTTACGGCGCGTGGTTGGGGGGCCCGATCTTGGCCATAGCGACGGGAGCGTCGTTCGCTGCGGCATCTGCGTGTGTGCAGGCGATATTCGTCACTTCGAGGCCATGCCACCGTCTGCTTGCGTGGATGGTGGCTGCGGTGCTGCCGTGGACCTTGCTCACACTCTCACCAGTCGCGGTGTCAGTGACGTTCGCGGCGATTGGCGTAGTTGGATTCAACTTCGCCGCGCACCGGCCGGCTTTCGAGCGATATCGAGTCGTCACTGGCAAGTTCGATCTTCCCTTGCCGAAGATTTGGGTTCTGGCGAGGCCGTTGATCTCCTTTGTTCGGATTCGCCTCCCGCGGCGCTTGGCAGCGGTCCTTGGCCTTCAACTCCTTCTTGCGCTCGCGGTGTACCAGGCGCACACCAATGCAGCCTCCGACCTCGGCGATGCTCTTCAACTGGGTGCGATGTGTGCCGGCGCGATCGCAGGCCTCGCGTTGATCCAAGTCGCGCGGCGGCAGGGCAGTGCAAGCGGTTGGTATCTCGACTCCCTCCCTGTCTCCAGAGAGGTGGCTGTGGTCGCTCGAATGATTCCCACCGCATTGCTTGTGCTCTTTGGATGCCTGACCATGTTTCTGGCAACCGCTCTCGCCTCCGGGCGATTCGGCGGAAGCCTCGCCTCCTGCGCGATATCCGGTCCAGCGATCGTACTTTGGACTGGAAGTGTGAGCGTTTGGATGTCGTTTCGAGACGAGATACAGCGACGAAAGCCTCGTTTGGCGGGATGGTTCGCGGTCATACTCTTGGCTTTTGTCCTCTCCCTCGTCTTCGAGAGCGCGCTCATACTCCTGCCGTTTGCAATGGCTCACCTTGTGGCCGCCTGGCGAGACGAACCTTCCGCTAGGAATCTCCGACGTCGACTAGAGCTCTACCGACAATGACTTCCTCGCACCCCCCATCGTCGCTCATCCTTGAAGGAGTCGGCGTTCGCCGCGGCGGCCGACTGATCGTCTCCGATGTGTCGATCAACGTCGGCCCGGGTCTGCACCACGTTCGGGGGGCCAATGGAGCAGGAAAGTCAACGCTCTTCCGTGCGATCGCGGGCGCTCTACCGGCCAGCGCCGGTACGATTGCAGTCTGTGGTTTCGACATTGAGAAGGACTCCGAGCAGGCGCGAAAAAAAATCGGATGGTTGCCGGACGGCGCATCGTTGTTTCTGGACATTTGCGGCGGCGATCTCGTCGAGACGGTCGCCATTCTTCGGGGGACAGATCATCGAGAGTATTGTTCCTACGTAGAAGCTCTGGGCCTGACCAGTGCTTGGGGGCACCGGCTAGGAACACTCTCCTACGGTCAACGAAGAAAATTTGCATTGCTCAGTGCGATTGTCGGAGATCCCGCCGTCTTGCTTCTGGACGAGCCTGAAGATGGACTCGATGCCACGTCTCTCAGATTTGTCCGTGAATATCTGCACGCAAGGAAACACTGCACACGGTACTGTGGGCGACGCATCAGGACACGGAACTTGCAGTTTCCTCAACGTTGAATTTGAACTCTCGTCACTAACAACCATTGAGAATGCCTCACCACAGGTCCCTTGCTCGCGTCAGGGCGGAGACCCCAGATCACGATACCCGTCATGAAAAGCCTTGCTGTTTCCGGTCATGCTGAGTCCTCCAATTCCTTCACCCGCCTCGACTTTGATGGATTGCCCATTTTTGCGGGATTCGTCGACACGAGCCCTCCAGAGTTCGACACAAGCCTCCCTGAAAACCAGTCCCGAATACTGCTTCGCACCTTGGCATTCAGTTGCAACTTTCGAGACAAGGGCCTCATCGTCCGAACTGCGGCCTACGGTGGAACGGCTTGCTATGAGATTGGCTCAGAGTTGTGTGGAGAGGTGCTGGCCATCGGCGATGCTGTTCGCGACTTTGAGATCGGGGACCGTGTGATTACCGATCACTGGTACGACCTCAGCGAGGGCGTGCAGGCGGGCGTAACCGGAATCCCGACGAACCATGCTTCACGCGAATTCCATGTGCTCCACCAAGACTGTCTCCTGCGCATCCCCAAGGAACTTTCGCCCGTGATTGCTGCGGCTGCAGGATTGTCCGGGCAAACCGCCTACGCGATGATTCGACGTCTGCAGCCCCGTGCCGGCGAATTAGCGTTGCTCACCGCAGGGAGCTCAAACACCTCGATGTTCATGCTTCGTGCGCTCCAAGCAAGGGGAGTAGAAACCACGGTAGTCACATCGTCTGCAACCAAAGCGAAACAGATGGAAGATCTGGGCATGAGTGAGGTTGTTTTGATGGAAAATCCTGATGATCGAGAGTCCAGTTTTCGGAAGCTCTGCGAAGGTTACGGACCTTTTGACATGATCGTCGATCCGTTCTGCAACCTCTATATGCCCGCAGCGATTCCCTGCCTGAAGTTCTCTGGACGCTACATCACCTGTGGGTTGGTCCCCAAACCGCTAGCGACTCGTAACGCGCCATGTCACAGCACAATGATGGCGCACGTGATCACGAACAACATCTCGATCTTCGGAAACTGTCTTGGCACTCGAGACGACCTGGCAAAAATGATGAATGACCTGGTCGCGGGTTCCTTTGATGTCACGATCGATACCGTCTGCGAACCCACTTCCGGCCCCGAGTTCATCCATCGTACCTTTTGCGACCCACGCCGGCTCGGAAAAGTCGTCTTGGAGTACCCTCAGTGAACGCTCAGGCGGTAAGGCAGGTGCAAATCCGCATCCCACCGGCTCAGCTCCAGGCCGATCGAAGTGGCGACCAATGAGCGACGATTTCCAACAATTCATCAACAATATTGGCCACCGTGTAGACCGGGCCTGGGAGACCCAGCATCGAGAACATTCCTGCTTTTCCGGAATCGCTGCGGAAGGCCTTCAAGCCTTTTCTCCTTGCGAGTACTTTGACGTAGGGGCACTGTTGAAGTGGGCGTCGTCGAGGGCTGCTCTGCCCTTGAACCTCGACCGGGCGCATATTTTTGGCGACACCCCGGTCACAATCTTTGATGGACGCGATTTCTACATCGAAGCGCTGCTGTGGTCGAATGGGACCACATCCATTCACGACCATGGATTTACTGGCGCGTGGACCTTACTCAGTGGGAGTAGTCTCCATACCCGCTGGTCCTTCGATCGGCAGCTGGAGGTAAGTCAGGCGTTACTGATTGGAAACTTGGCGCCGACAGGTCATGAGCTTCTAGGACCGGCGGACGTCCGAGAGATCCGCTCCGGCAACAAAAGCATCCACTCGCTTTTTCACATCAGCAATCCCAGCGTGAGCATCGTGGTAAGAACTGCGGGTCGTGGACGAGGAGGCATCCAGTACGAGTACCGGCCAAACCGTATTGCGTTCCACTCCGAGGGGGCCCAACGCTACCGGCCTCACCTGTGGAGGGTCCTCGACGCGTGCAGGGCCGACGAGGAACTCTATCTCGACGTTGCCGCGGAGCCCCTGGGGAATGGGAATCCGTTAATCGCGCTGGTGGTACTGGAGCACGCGCTATCGCATTCACTGTCGGAGCACGCACGCGCGGAGGTGATGCGGTTGGCCGGGAATCAACATGCCGAGCATTTGGGCGCGATCGTATCGTCTCTGCGGAATATGGTGAGCAGGAGCAAGATTGCCAGTCGACGCGGCATCTTCACGTCCGAGGAACACCGTTTCCTATCCGCGATTTTGCTCAACGTGACGGGTCGCAATGAAGTGTTCTCGCTTCTTCACAAGAACGAGGGCGAGAGCCATCCCGCGGATCGCTTGCTTGCGGGCCTCTCAGAAATGGCCGGCATTGGCGACATCGGCATCGATCTTACGCAAACTAACCAAGGCCTAATAGCCAGTCTGCTGGCATCGGACTCCGCCGCAACCTTCGCGCAGGCAGTTGAGCATCGTTTCTCAGGATCGACGACACCGCCAATGGAGCAGATCATCGAGCACTGCCAGAGCATGGCGGAGAATCCTTACCTGAGGTCTGTCATCGCCGATCACCCCGCGCTCGGTTGTCCCTCGTTTTCGCTCGCTACGGGAGTGTAGCTCCCGTTTTCGACGACCACGATGCGAGGGCTACCCCTTGACATGGGGGATCACAGATACCACAGCGGTGGGTGAAGTGGATTCGAGAGCATCGGCCGTCGAGAATCGGCTCCATTGGCAACTCGATGTCACATTCCGAGAAGATCAGTGCCGCGTTTACGCCGAAAACTCCGCAGAGAACCTCGTCATCATCCGTGACATAGCGATGAACCTTCTCCGGGCTTGGTAGTAGGCCTACCAAAAACCTCGCCACACGTCGTTCTCATGCCGCATGGAGTGATTCAGCACAGGAGGAGGTCCTCCAGGCGGGCCTCCTGTGAGATGCGATTTGCTTGGCTTCAATCCAGACCCCATGTTGGAGACTTCCGAACTCAAAAGGTGTCTAAATTTTCGACATTACGGTCATCAACCCAGACCCATAAAATACACATGAAGGAATGAACATGCGGCAGGCCATTATTCCGTGACCAAATGGTACCGATCGATCTCGGCCTTAGTCATCCAGTGGATACCATCGGATGGCGCGGCCTGCAGGGTGAACCAATAGAAATCAGGTCCTAGAGTCTGGCCCAGCATTTCAGAGAAGTGCTGGCGATCGCGGAACCCATTTGTCCTGCCTATCCTCCATGCAGGGCCTTCGCAAGGTCTACCCCGGTGGCAAGGAGGTGCTCAAAGATATT
>CAYTFJ010000134.1:0-7904 GCA_964437075.1 uncultured Nannocystaceae bacterium | reverse complement strand
CTAGGCGGTCTTCCGCGACCTTTCGAGAAATCAAAGAAGTTCCAAATTCTATCCGACACGTCTTCTAGGGCAAGTGCCGCGAACAGTGCGCGCTCTTTGGACCCGGGTGTTCCGCGTTGCGAGTCTTCGAGTGGCTCCCCCTCCACATCGTTGGCTCTCTTCCACGCTTCCTCGACATTTTTCACCATGCCTAAGGGCATTTGTTTCTTGAGCCAAGATTGAAGAGCGTGGATCTCAACGTAGTTCTCGACAGATCTTCTCTCGAGCACCTTCCCTATTTTCGCAGGGGCCACGCCGATTTTCTTAGCAATCGCATTGATGCTTGTTTGGATAGTCAATGCTACTTCAGAACTTGTTTTCTCGTCTTTAGCGTCGCTGTCAACCAGGCAATAGAAGCGCTCTCCTGCGCCAATCTGTTTGCCAAGTTCCTCCACTCTCATCTTCACACCATCAATACCGCCAGCAGTCTCGAACAGTAGCCATCCCTTCTCAGACGCGGCATTAAGTGCATCCCGGTGCGGGCCCGCAACAACAAGCAGAAAGTCCCGGTCGGTGACCCCGTTCTCGAGCAATACCCGATATGGGTAGCTGCAGAGGAGAAGAGCTTTTTCAAGTAGCACCGAACTTGCGGAGTTTGAAACGGAGCTGACTTTGAGTCGCACTCTGGTTCCTACCGACGCGCGCCGGTCCCCCTCGTCGAGTACCCACTTGATTTCCTCTTTGAGCTTGGGATCACCCAGTTCTTCTCGCCAAGCTTCGTACGCGCTGGATGCACCCTCTTCCCTCGGGTCGACAAGAACCACATGACGCCCAGAAAACCCATGAGCGAGCAACCCAATCAAGGAAAGCTTGGATTCTGACGATTTCAGCAAATCAGAGGACAGCTCAATCTGCATCGCTATACCTCTTACGCAAGGTCTCTTTGCGCATGACGCCCATAGTGGAAAATGCCTCCTCGAGCTGCGGCGTGATCGGCCGCCCCAACTCATCGAGCATGACTCGCTCAACGCTTGCAGAACCATCGTCGTGTGCTCTTGTCCAATAAATCGCCACTTCCTGCTGCCCCAGCGCACTTGGTAGCGCTGCGTCCATTCCAGCTTGAAGGAAAACCTCTGAGTGGGTTTCTAGCAATATTTGCGCGGTCGAGTTGTCAGCAAGAACCTTGATCAAGAACTCCGCTAGGGCCTGGTGTAGTCTGGGATGCAGGTGAGCTTCAGGCTCTTCGACGATCAACAGCCCGCCTTCCAAGCGCAGAGACTCCGCAGCAGTCACTACTGCAAACATATACTCCAATCCCGAACCAGACTCGCCAAAAGCCACAGTGTGGCTTGCTGTGCCGGTTGGCTCGAGAACAAGCCGCTCAGCATCGCCACCAAGAGACTCTTTGCCGATCTTCTGCCTGACTGTGGCCTCGTAGAAGCGCGACACATCGGCTCGTAGTTTTTGGGAGTCCAACACTTTAACTTCGGCCATCGATCCATCGCCCCAAATGCGTCCTTTGCGCCCAAGCGGTATTCCGCGAGAAGAAGGGCCAACCCTCGTGGTGCCTAGCCACGAGGTCTTTTTCCAGAGCTCTTTGATCTTGCTATCAGACGATAGCGGCAACAACCCAGAAAACGGGGGCGACATCTCCTTTCCGTCAAACTCGCCATCTTTGACTTGACCAAGCGTTAGCTTCGATACACCAAGTTCTCGCTTCATGTCCTCCCATGCCAATATCCACTCGCATCGATCGCCGTCTTTCAGTTGTACCGCAATCTCCGTGTCAGGACTCACTTCGCTTCCCAGACCGCCGCGCCATTGAACTGCACGAGTGCTAGCGCCACGAAGTAATTCGGAATTTGAATTGAGTCCCTCGCTTTCTTGATGCATTGAGTCGGCAAGCAAGGCCGGGAGGCGAACAACCGCGCTCTTGCCCGAATTGTTCTCTCCATAAACGAGCGTTAGGCGGCCGAACTCGACCTTCTGGCGCTCTCGAAAACATCGATAGCGGGTAAACTCAATCGAATCGAGCTGGGCCGTCATAGGCTTGAGCCTAGCCCTTTGAGCGGGTCAGATTCAACGACGCCACCTGTATTCGGTGAATTCGGATGGTGTTGGGATTGGTTTCGAAGTAGGCTCATGATTCTGTTTGCATGGGTTGAGCGGCTTCTTGGAAGAATTCATGCAGGGCCGCTTGCGCTTCTTGCCGGTTTAGCCAAGGGCACGTTCTTCGGCGCTAGCTTCCAGGCGTGGCGAATCGAGCTTTCTATGACTCCCCCGTGCGTGTCAACAAAAATGAGACAAATTGCTTGAGAGTTTAGTGTAGCCCGATCTCGATTTTCGGTCGGTCCTCGGACGGGTTGATCCACACGGTCTTGGGTGATGCCACGACGAGGGAAGCGCCACCGACGAAACCTTCGGGGTGGTCGGCGAATGCCGCATCCATTGCAGCTTGACGTCGGGTGAGGATCTCGGGGACCCGCCCGCAGTGGAGGTCGGAATGGGTGAAGTAAACAATGCCCGAGTGCCGATGCTCGTTGTTGTGCCAAGAGGAGTTCAATCAGGGAAACCCGGCTGCATTTTTGGGGCCGCGCCTCCGGTGTTTGCGTCGGGGCGATCTGACGCCAGCGACAAATGTCGGAAAATGGACGACACGGAGGCAGCTCGTCCTCGGAACTCAGAGCGTTTGCGGGCCCCTGGATGGGATCCCTGCTGATCGCGGGTCTCGCTCCTCGCCTTGTTGGTGGTCGGCTCAGCCTGCGACGACGTGAGCGCGAACGAGGCGGCCCCTGAAAATGCAAGAACGCCGACGAGCACCGCGAAGCGCGATAGCGAAACCCAAGGGCACTACGAGCAGGAGCTGATCAAGCGCGAGGCAGCGCTCAAGACAAAAATCGCCAATGGGGACGAGCAGGTGAAAGGTGGGCTCGCTGACGTGACCTCGGAACTCGATGCTATCGAGGCGGCCAAGGCCGGTGCAAAAGTCGCCAGGGGTGAGGCGCAGGGGGAGCTTACGAACGGCACCCGATCTATCGACGGACGAGGACGCAGAGAAGCCCGTCAATCCGAACAAGATATCCGATCCCGAAGCCCTCGCCTCCGCGTCAAGGGCTATCGCCGGGGCTGGGTATTCCTGTCCCGAGAGAGTTCACGCCCGGTCGAAAAAGGGCCTTGGGCGTCGCGGAGAGACCATCATGTTTGTGTTCAACGGTGACACGAACAACGTCCCATTCTTCTACAAAGTCATAGTAAACGACGATCGCGTCCTTTCCGTCGCCCCTCTTCTAGCCTTGACTTTGGCGGATAGGCAAACCTCTCAGGCGTACCCCACGGCGTCGAGCAGAGGTTCGAGATTTTTTTGCTCGAAGCGGTCGACACCCGCCTGCTCACTAATCCAGAGGGGTCCAGGACTCGCGGCGCAGGGTGGCCAGCATGTCGGAGACGCTGAGCGACTTCATCGTCCGGTACCAGGGCGCAAGGCGGATGGGGAGGTGCCGACGACGTTTGGCTCAGTCCGCGTACCCAAGGACAACGAGGGAGTCGGTCCACATCGCCATCCGAGCCGTGCGTTGCACGGCGTGTTCGGTTCGATTTTTCGGGTCCTCGAAGCCGAGACGGATCTTGGCCCAACCGAAGGTTTCTTCGAGGGACCATCGCTGGCAATACCGTTCGATGACCTGCTTCGCGGTCAAGTTGAGGTCGGTACAGGCGGGCACATCGTCCTTCTTGTGACCCGGCCGGTCGCGGACCATGACGAAGAGCCTCTGCTTGTTATCACTGACCCTGTACCAAACCGCTTTGAAGACGCGGAGCTGCACGGTCGCTGGCCGACCAGAGATGTTGAGTTCGAGGGTCTCCCAAGGAGTGCGGCGGTTCTTGGGAGAGACGAATTTTTCACCCTTGACCCAAGGGCGTCCCATTTTTTGCTTGGCGGGCGCGAGCGAGCGAGCGCATACAAAGCCGCACCCATGATTCCACGACCGTGGACTTCAATGTTCTTCGGACGGTTTCGGACGATGGTGCGATTGACGTAGGTGTCGGCGCCGATGACGAGAAATATCAGCATCGGAAACTTCTTAGCGACCAGCGCAAGGAACTGTACGGCAAACTCTGTGAGCTTTTGATGCTCAAGCCCGGTCATCGTGTTCATCTTCTCGCTGCGATACAACCGCTGCAACACCAGCAAGGAGAAGACCTCGTTCCAGCGAGGAAACTCGACGACGACCGCTAGCACGACCCACTTGTGACCGAAATGAAAGAGGGGGCTGCTCTCCGTCGAGAGCCGCGGGTCTCGATCAATACTCGCGGACGAGATGTGTTTACCCGTGTGCCGGCCCAGGGTGTCGTCGGCGGTCCGTTTGACGACCTCGTCGTTCGGAAGAGTCTTGAGCCCAACGCTGTCCGCAGCGCGATGCCGACTGCGTTGGGCTCCCACGCACCCTCCGACGCCCCCCGCCCCTCGTATGACTCCCGTCGCCGTGTGTTTGCCCGTACACAGCAATCAACCGTTGATGAGGGTCAAGAAGCGTTGATAGCTTGGGGCGGTGAAACAGTTTTCAAATACGAGGAGGAAAACACCGAAGGTTTCAGGTAGCATAGCGTGCGGGTTTTTTGTGTCGGATTGGTTTGGTTCGCACCTCCAACCTGATCCTCAACAGAGCGCGCGTCCATATTCTCCTGATCCTCGGTGCCCGTTTCCGCAACATCGATCAACTCGGCTTGAGTCGGTCGTCGCCGCGCGGTGCAACCCAGCGACGATCGGCTCGAGCCGGGCTAGAATTCCGCCAAAGTAGAGGCTAGGTCGTGATCAGCTTCACCGCAAGCGGGGTCCAGGATAGCTCCGGTGTCTGCGGTGCCACTGCCTTCGGCTTCTCCGTTCTCCCCGCTTGCTGATTCTGTCTCGTCGACCGGCTGGTCTCCACACGCGGGAAGCGCGAGCGAAAGAACGACGATAGCTCCCCGCCTACTGAGCTTTTCCATTCCAGAAGTCTGCGAGCTTGGATAACAATGAGCAAGCAAGGTCCACGATCTCCGGCGCATCGGCGTTTGTGTGCGTCTCAAGGTGTCAGTTCCTTTTGGTTGTCTGCCCCACCGGACTCTGCGCAAGGGGTGGGACGGGTTCCGGAGGATTCGATCGCCGGAGCGTAGCGACGAGCACAGGCTCGGCTGGGGTTAGTTCGTGGGCAATCGTCCCCGGTTCCGGTCAGGTGGGATGCTGCTCTTGGCCTCAATCGTTTCCATGCCCGAGATTAGCGCCAGGCAACGGCGCTTTGAACCCAGCGAGAGACGAATACCCGCGGGCCATGAACTTTGAACCTAAGAGTCCAGAGTTGGCCTCATGTCAACAGCGGTTTTATTCTCGGCCCAGCACTCATGCACGTACACGATGTTTTTGAAGCTGTGGCCCGGCCCGAACGACTCCGAAAATCCCATGAGCAGCTTTTGAAACGTGTCGCGGTAGTAAGTCTGGAAGCCTGCTTCATTGAGCACCCCCATGCGAATACTTCGGCACAGTCGGTCCACCGCGTTCAGATATGCTTCTTGCTTCGCGCTTCGATGCGCGTCATTCGCGTCCGAAGTTTCGGAACTGGCAAGGTGTGCTGCTGCCTCCAATTGCGATCGTGCATCGGAGACCGCATCTTCGATGGTGAAAACAGCCATCAAGTTCTGCGTCACGTTCGCGCGGGCGCTCAGCTCCAGTGCGTCTGCGGCTCGCTTGTTGGCAGTCGCCGACAGCCACGTTTGCCAACCAACAAAAACGCAGGTGACAACGATCACGAGGAGAGGCAGTATCTCAAAGAGATTCACGATCTTGCGGCCCCGCGTCAGTCTTTCTTAGCTGGGGGCTTTTGTTTCGAGCGGTTGACCTGATCAATGAGCTTGTCCACATTCTCACCAACGCGAGGTTTCGGACCGTCGCGCACAAAGTCCGGTGTCGGTCTGGCCAGATCCGGCTTGGGTGGGTTCTTGGGCGAGGACATATCGCGTACAGCGTACACAGGCCGGCGTGCGCTCTCAAGCTGCGATGCTCCGCAGTTGTTCAATGATCTTCGCACACGTAAAGAAAAACCCGGCTCGCATGTTCTGCCGGGGATTTTCGATTCCCGTTCCAAATCGGGACGACTCCCGTCGGCCTCTTTTCTTCGGTGCTTTGGATCCGGAAGAAATCCCACGAGGGCCATGGCACCGACGGGAAAATCCCACCATCACGGGTGACATGGCCTCTCAATCACCTCCTGCTCAACGCACCCGCCACAGATGGGCATCCCCTGATCCCCGCCGAGCAAGCGCCACCTCAATAATTTCGGCATCGCCCGCGAACGTCCGGGCGTTCGTGATCGCAGCCTGAGCGGTCCGGGCGATAAGTGTGCTCTCTTCGGGCTTGGCTTTGGGCGGGTCGGTGCGCTTACAGCCGGCGGCCGACGAGGACTAGGTTGTGGCTTGCGGTGCTTTGTCTTCGTCCAACATCTTGAGCGTTCTCTTTCTGTGTTTAGGTTCAACCTGTTTCATCTTCAGAGTCCGAGAGAAAGCGTGACGGGCCATCGAGCGCATCGACAGCATCCCGGTGGACGACCGGAAGGGCTAACAGAGCGGGCTGTCCAGGTTGATGAGCGCGGCCCTGATGATGTCTGTATCGCCGGCGAAGGTCAGCGCGTTTGTGATCGTAGCCTTGCCGCCCAAGCGACGGGGGTGGGCTGATCCACGCCACGACCGCGAATCCAATTCGGCACCATCTCTGGCGATCTGCCCGCGCATTCCGCGGGCGCCAGACATCCACCCCGAAAAATGGCCGGCGCCGCTTTGGTCGGGAGTACCCCCTCAAGAAATGCCGCGAACGTGGCGAGGATTGGCGAAGAGGCGGTGGCCGCCGGCGTCATCTGCCTGAACTCATGGCTAAGGTCACCAATCTCGTCAAGTGGCCGGTGGCCATCACGGGGCGCTTCGAGAAGATCCTTCTTGAGCTCCCTCAAGAGGTGCTGGTTAGTCAGATGACGGAGCACCAGCGCTACTTCCCCGTCGAGGACAACGCCGGTCGCCTGCTTCCGTACTTCGTGGCCGTGAGCAACACCAACGTCTCGGATCGCTAGCTCGTCTCCCGAGGCTATGCTTGAGTGCTCGCGGCTCGCTTCGACCACCTCGGCGCCTGGCTCTGCGAGCGCCTTGAGCTTGGCGCCGAGGTGGTCGACGACGTGGACCGTGTGGCCGAGCTGTTCAAGGCCGACCTTACTACCGGTATGGTGTTCGAGTTCCCGGAACTCCAGGGCATCATGGGCGACGACTACGCTCGCGGCGCCGGCGAATCCGACACTGTGGCCACCGGAATCCGCGAGCACTCTCTGCCCAGGGGGCAAGGTGACGATCTACCTGGCTCTGTGGCTGGTGCGGTGGTTGCTATTTGTGATCGCGTGGACACGCTGGTGGCAATCATCGGCATCGGCAAGAAACCATCGGGCTCAGCAGACCCGTTTGCGCTGCGCCGGGCTTACCTGGGAATCATCCGCATCCTCTTGAAGTGGGATTGGCGGGTGTCTGACCATGATCCGCAAATTCGGACAGTTTTGATTTCAGGCAGCCAAGATTGTGGCAGCGTGTTGGGATTCAAACTGATTGGGAGAAAGGTAACCTAAGGTCGAGTGGAGACGCTCGGCATTGTAGAACATCTCGATGTAGTCCACGATGGCGTTTCGGGTCTCTTCGGTCGGCATGACTTGTCGATGGAGAAGTTCCTGTTTGATCTTGTCGTTGAAGCTTTCAACCACGCTATTGTCGTAGCAGTCTCCCTTTCTCGACATGCTTTGAACGAAGCCTTGTGAGTATGATCCGCTTTCACGGACACCCGTGAAGTGAAATATGTCCAAGAAAGCGGCCGTGAAGAACAAAACAACGAAGACGAGAAAATCAGCCCCTCGGCGATACCCGGC
>CAYTFJ010000133.1:0-7971 GCA_964437075.1 uncultured Nannocystaceae bacterium | reverse complement strand
ACGGCGACGGCGATGGCGACGGCGACGGCGATGGCGACGGCGACGGCGACGGCGATGGCGACGGGGCGATCACCATCGGAAATTTTGCTTTCGTGACCACTGACGCGATGGGATCCAATCTCGGAGGATTGGCGGGCGCCGACAGCATCTGCAACGATGCCGCGGCTGCGGCGGGTCTCGCTGGCACTTACGTCGCCCTCCTGTCGGACGACAGCACGATGGCAATTACTCGACTCGAGGGCGCACAGGGCTGGATCCGACCTGACGGTCGCCCGGTGGCAAGCTCCGCGATGAGCCTCTTCAACAACGGAGGTCTCTACTACCCGGTCACGCTTGATCCCATGGGTCAAGACGTCGGCCACACCAAGGTCTTCACCGGTGGTGACGTACCTGACGTACCATCCGAGGCCTGCGGGAACTGGAGTGGATCCGACGAAAGCAGCACGCTCGGTAGCACCGATGGAGGTGCCACACGTTGGTGGCGCGACGAGTCTGAGCGCGAAAACTGTGCGTCCGCACAGGCCCATCTTTACTGCTTCGGTATCGATCAAGTGGTGGCTGGAATTGCTCCACAGCCCGTCTCGGCCAACCGCTACGCCTTTGTCAGCTCGCAGACAATGACGGGCGACAACATGGTTTCTGGCTACGACGAATATTGCCAGGCCGAGGCCCAAAGCGCCGGACTTGGCCCTGCGAATGCCATATTTTTCGCGCTGCTCAGCGACGGAACCGACGCCCCGATGGAACGCTTCGACCTAGGCGCGTCCGCAACCCCCTGGATGCGCCCCGACGGGGTTCGACTCGCCACCGACGGCCAGTTCTTTGTGCAAGATATCACCACCCTCATCGCTACACTCGACATGAGCGCGGATGGCACGCGCCATCGAGGACCCGTGTGGACAGGCGCCACAGCCCCAGACGTCGCCGGAACTCCAGGTCAAAGCTGCAATGGGTGGAGCACCACCGATGGCGCCATTCCCGCGCTAGTTGGTGAGTCTGATCTCCGCTCGAAGCAGTGGAGTACCACCACGCGCGACTGCTACATGATGGCATCCATCTACTGCCTCCAGCGGTAACTTGAAAAAATGCAAACGCTTCGCGCAGATCTAGAGCCATACGTTGCGGTCCCGCCAGTATCTCACTGCTGCCGGCCGGAAGCACCAGCCAATCCAAGATTCGCACGCAGAGGCCGTGTAACTACGAAGGCCTCTGTGTCTCACTACGTACTTCTTGTTGGCTGCCTCGGATGCACGACAACAAACAATTTCGAAGACCGTCTACAGGACGCACAAGAAGAATGGGCGGACCGCTGCGACGTTCCTTGTCCTGATGAGTCCACCTTCCTTGGGACCATCGTCGACGAGAATAAATTCACCAGTTGGGCTTGCGTCGACTACTTCGCCTGGCGTGACGCTCTCGATTCACATTGCTATCGCTACACCAACGATAGGGCGGCCCTCTGTATCAAAACCTTCGCCAAGGTCAATCGAGACGAGGCCTGCACACCCAATCATCCGCTTCTTCTGAGACTTCGTGACTCCTGCTACGGCGCATACACTCGAGACTGCCTCACTGAAGACATATGAGCCCAAGCCCCCGGGCCTGGGCAGACCCTACTCGGCACGCGGTTTCAATCTGTGCTCTCCGCAATCACATGAGGAGCTGCGGCTGGTTCATGCCGCCTTAGAAATCGATAGAGAGATTCCGACACAACTATCGCCAAGACCGCTCCCCCCACGGCATCCACGGCGTAGTGCCAACCGAAGCCAATTGTAGCCAACACTGTCAGCGCCGAGGTCCACACCATCCAAATGCTGTAAATGGGGACGGTTCGAAGCGCAATCCAAAAGATGATCATCATGTGTCCAACATGAAGGCTCGGAAATGCGGCGATTCCAACAAAGGCTTTCGCCGTAATGCCTTCACCGGCCTCCATCTGCCCGGTCGACCAAATAAAGTAGCGAAGAAGGTGTTGCTGAGTCGAATGCATCCGAGTGCCCTTTAGCCACCCAAAATGCTCTGGATCCATATACACAGGGCCTACCGAAGGATACACAGCCGTGATCATGATTGCGACCACATAGGTAATAGATACAGACAACACTAGCCATTTCAGGCTAAATGTATCTCGCCGTATGTATAAAAGAACCATCAACAGCACCATCCACGTGTAGTCGTGCATGTACACGTGCTGAAAATAGGCGGTCACGTCAGACGAAGACGCGAACCAGTGCTCCACGGTCTCGATCCATCCTTCTGGAATTAACATCCCATCAAGGTCCTTGAAAAACTTATCGCCAAGCGTGCGGTCACGAATAAATGGAATTCGGGTCTTGATGTTCGAATACATCGCAAGACTGCCGAGCAAGATCATGACATTTCGGATAAACTCGAGATCATTGCCCAGCACGCTCGGCCGGGCCCCCAAGCGCTTTCTGTTGACGAACATCAAGGTATCGAGCCAGTGATGTCCGAGCCTTCCTTCAGTTTTTTCTCCCAATATCCATATTTTAACACGCTTCAACGCCGCACCCGGCGGTACGTAGTTCTCATCGATCCAATATGCGACACGCGAAATGATGAATACGATCGCTACATTTCGAGCGAAGAACCTAAAATATTGAATCCAGACCGTTCGAAAATTCGTCTCACCGGTCCGGGAGACGACGATCAAGACAAGTCCGAGCGCAAGGATTCCGACAAGTATCCGTTCGGCAGGCCGAACTTGGCGAAACAGAAACCCAATTGCCTCAAGGACGCCGGAACGTGAAACCGTGGAGCGAGAAGTAGACTTCGGCATGAGACGCCCGCGGAGAGTAGACAACCGACCCCCCGTGATGCAAGGGTCGTGGTCATGCCTCTCTCCCAGAGGTGGTACCGATGCCGCGCTACAGAAGATTCGAAGGTCGATCTGCCCAAAGGTGTCCTTGCCGTACTATCGTATCGACCGCCCTGATCGATTCGGGGTCCATTCGATTCATTTCGAGTCTATCGCGCACCCCTACCTGCCTTTCCTAAGTGGGCACGGGCTCTTCGGCGCTCATCTACAATCCAGCCTGTTCCTTCCCCATGATGGGCCCTCATGCGCCAATACGCCCCTCATCTCGCGGTCATGTTCGTCCGCGAGATGTAAAATTGACCCGACTCAATTGATCTATACTACGCTCCTCTCAATGACCTCCATGCCTCTCGATCTCGAGCGCTGCGCGGCGATCCTGCTGAATGGAACCGCGCAACACACAGGATCGAGGTTTTTTAATGCGCTCGCTCGCTGCACCTGTGACGCCCTGCAAACTAAGCAAGCCTTTGTGGGCGAGTTGCTCCCCTGCGGCTCTCGCATCCGCAGCATCGCCAACTGGAACTGGGGGCTAAAATCTGAGCCGTTCGAGTATGCTCTGAAATCCACCCCTTGCGCGGATGCAATGGACAAGGGCTACCGGTTCTACCCCTGCGCGGTCCAACGGCATTTCCCAGAAGACCGACTCCTGGTCGACATGGGAATCGAAGGGTACCTCGGTGTGGCGATCAGAGACCACAACGGGAATCCGCTGGGTATCCTCGTCGCCATTCACGATCATCCTCTCGCTGTCCCTCAGGGGATCGATGCCGTGCTCGGTCTATTCGCCAGCCGGGCTGCTGCGGAGATGGCTCGTCAACATAGCGACAAAGAGCTCGCACTGAGCGAGGCCCGCTACCGACAAATCGTATCGACCTGCCTCGAAGGCGTATGGATGATCGACGAGTTTTCCAATACGACCTTCGTCAACGACCGGATGGCCAAGATGATGGGTCATCTTCCATCCGAGATGATCGGAAAACCGCTCTTCGATTTCATGGATGATGCGTCCATTCAAAAGGCCAAGGTCAACGTTTAACGGCGCCGGAGAGGCATCGCTGAACGCCATGACTTTCGTTTCATACGCGGCGATGGTACAGAGCTATGGACCGTCGTTTCGGGGAACCCTATCTACGACACCGCCGGTCGCGACGAAGGGTCACTATCCCTCGTCACCGATATCACCGAGCGACGCGGCCTCGAACTAAAAAATCAGCACGCACAGAAGCTCGAGAGCCTCGGCGTGCTTGCAGGTGGCATTGCACACGATTTTAACAACTTGCTCGTCGGTGTGCTCGGAAATGCTGGCATCTTGCTCGATGCTCTCCCTCCAGAGTCGCCGATTCTACCGATCGTCGAAGACATTGAGACCGCCGCAAAGCGAGCTGCTGAACTCACAAAACAGATGCTCGCCTACTCCGGTAAAGGCCGTTTCATCATTGAACGTCTCAACGTCAACCGCATTGTCGACGAGATGTCCCATCTGCTCAAGAGCGTAATTTCAAGCACGGCCACACTCAAGATCAACTACTGCGACGATCTTCCAGAGGTCGAGGGTGATGCCACCCAACTGCGCCAAGTCGTGATGAATCTCATCACCAACGCGAGCGATGCTATGCAGGGAGAATGTGGGGTCATCGCGGTTTCCACCGGCGTGATCGATGCCGATGGAGCCTATCTAGCATCCACCTATTTGGACGATGACCTTCCCAGCGGTCGATATGTCTATATTGAGGTCTCTGACACAGGACGCGGGATGGACGCGACTACACGTGAACGTATCTTCGACCCCTTCTTTACGACAAAATTCACAGGTCGAGGGCTGGGACTCGCCGCCGTGCTTGGGATACTTCGTGGTCACAAGGGTGCGATAAAAGTCTATAGCGAACCAACTCGCGGATCGACATTCAAAATATTGCTCCCCCAGACGGTCCGGGCCGGTCCATCGCTCCCCCGAGTTCAGAGGTCGCAAGTCGATTTCCGTCAACTCTCAGGGACGATATTGGTCGCCGACGATGAACCCTCAGTTCGCGCAGTCGCCCGCCGCATCTTAGAACGTTCGGGTCTACGTGTCATTGACTGTGCCGATGGCCAAGAAGCGCTTGAGGCCTTCGCTACCCACCACGCGACGATCGATGCTGTACTCCTGGATCTAACGATGCCACGGCTCTCCGGCGACCAAGCGTTTCGGGAGATGCGCCTCATCGACCCCAACGTCCGCGTTGTGTTGTCATCGGGATACAACAGCGAAGATGCAAACACGGGGTTCTCAGGCAAGGGACTCGCTGGTTTTTTGCAAAAGCCCTACTCCCCTTCCCAGCTGCTCGCGGTGATCCGTGAACTCTTTGAAGGGTCGTCGACCTAGGCGAGGTTACAGCCCCTTATGGGCCGGCTCGTCCTTGTTTGAGTCCACCTCCATTCCCACGCGCTCCCCGCTCCTTCCGGCCGCGTTGGCGTCAAAGGACACATCGCGTTCGGCAGTGCCCGACGCAGTGCTGTCCCTTGCTCTGAACTCCATCGTGACTCAGAGACAAAGAAGATGGATCTCACTCGCCCCCGTAATCCTGGGTTGGCAGCGAGCGCCGCATCGTGGGCGCTCGCCTCTATTATGGTCGTTCAATCCGGCTGTGGAAGGAGCGATCTTCTTGAACAGGTGATCGTCAAGATTCCAGACGGCGCCCAAACTGACCACAGAGGGGCGGACGAGACGGAGTCGTCCACCCCTCTTCGTGAGGATGATCTTGGGGCCGATGACACTGGGGGCAGCAACGACAGCGGCGGTAGCGACAGCGACAGCGGCGGTAGCGACAGCGACAGCGGCGGTAGCGACAGCGACAGCGGCGGTAGCGACAGCGACAGCGACAGCGGCGGTAGCGACAGCGGAGGTAGTGACAGCGGCGGTAGCGACAGCGGCGGTAGCGACAGCGGCGGTAACGACAGCGGCGGTAGCGACGAGGAATGTTCGAGTGGAGTGGAATGCGGATCCGAATGTTGCGCGAGCGAGGACGAACTCTGCCACGAGGGTCTCTGTTTTCTCCCCTGCCGCACCAGCGATGACTGCATCGGGAACCGATACTGCGTCGCCATGGAGTGCCTCGATGCCACGAACCCCTGCTCGGTGTCCTCGGACTGCGAGCAGGAGTTCTATTGCGAAAATAGCCTCGCGGCCGCCCCCACGACCCCGTCGGAGATCTGTCATAACTCTCCGCTTCCACTCCAAGGCCGCTGCCTGCCCGCACCCGAAATCTGTGCACATCAGGCCCCTCTCGGAGTGGGATGCGTCATGGCCTGTGAACTCGCCAGCTCCGTCGCACCCGAATTGAGGCACCAATGGTCGGAAGCCCAAATCATGATGACCCCGGCAGTCACCCAACTCGACGATGACAACTGCGATGGCATCGTCGATGGTCGCGACATTCCTGACATTATCGTGACAACCTTTGAAGGTACATGGACCTCGTTCGGAACCGTCCGCGCATTCTCAATCATCGACGGCATTCTTGAAGAGAAATGGGCGACCTTCACCACCGAGGGGGGCGAGTTTACCTACCCAGGAAGACAGATCGCAGCCGGAGATCTCGATGGAAACCCCGGAGCAGAGGTCGCCACCTGCACTGTGTCGGAGGCCGTACGGGTCTACAGTGGTACCGGAGAGGTTTTGTGGACCTCTCCAACCTCAAACAGCTGTTTCATGCCCAGCATCGCCGACATCGACGGTAACGGCTGGTCCGAGGTTATTACCCATCACCACATCCTCAACGGACAGACAGACAGGCGCCGTCAAGGTGGCCTATACCGGCGTCGATCATATTTACGGTTGGTCCAATGTCATTCCAATCGATATCGACGGCGATGGGATCATGGAAATTGTGACTCCGACCCGCATTCACGCAGCCGACGGAGGTATCTTGGCTGACTCGGGTCTGGTTGCGGAATGGGTTGCGGTCGCAGATCTTAATTCCGATGGAACACCCGAAATCATCAGTGTCGCTTCGAATCGCAGTTCGAATTTACATGATCTCAACATCTGGAACTATGACAGCACTGCCCCCAGCGGGATTCTGATGGTCCGCACGCAGGTCGACATCAATGGAACTCTCGACCCCTCAACCTGCGTCAAAGATGGCGGAGGGGGACCGCCGATGGTCGCCGACATCAACGGCGACTCGATCCCCGACATCGGCGTACCGGGCGGCCTCGGATACGCTGCGTTCAGCGGCGCCGCACTCATGGACCCCTCGATCAACGACGCAGACACCCTCCTGTGGATCCAACCGACGCTCGACTGCGGCTCAGGAACGGTCGGCGCCGTCGCGGCCGACCTCAATGGAGATGGTATCACCGAGGTAATTCACGTCGATGAGCTCAACCTTCGATTTTTCAGCGGGTCCGCAGGTGGCGAGGTTGTCTTTGAGACCTGCAACACCGACACCACGCTCTGGGAAAATCCTATTGTCGCCGACGTCGATAACGACGGCCATGCTGATCTTATCACGATCGCCAACCACTACACGGCCGCCGCCGAGTGTGAAGGAGCCCAACAAACGGGGTTACGAATCTGGGGCGCAGCGTCAGGCGAGTGGATGCCGACACGAAACACGTGGAACGAACATGGATACCATCACACAAATGTCCTCGATGACGGATACGGGATTCCCAATCCTGAGGAGCCGCACTGGGCCGAGGTCCAAAGCAATTTTTTCGTCACAACCCGACGACGAGCGAATCTTACCCACTCCCGGACCTCCAAATACAGACTCTCGAGAACCGCTGCGATGGAAGTGATGCCATTCTCGCGACGATCGTCAATTCCGGTCAAGCCGCCACTCAAGGCCGCGCGACCGTGGACCTCTTCGCCGGTACCATTGCCGAAAGTCGTCTGATCGGCACTCTCGACATCGATCATGGGCTTCTTCCGGGAAACAGCGTCGAACTCGCATTCGACAGTTCCGGACTCACTCCTGAACTTCGCGGCGCACTTGAATCTGGCCTTCTCGAAGCCGTGGCGGTTGTGAATGCTCCTCACGCAGACCCCGAGTGTAACTCGGGCAACAACCAAATGAACGATTTTGTCGAGTGCCCCTAGCAGCCCGGCGATAAAGTCCCGAATCCGATGGGCGCCGAGCATAGAAGAC
>CAYTFJ010000132.1:0-7975 GCA_964437075.1 uncultured Nannocystaceae bacterium | reverse complement strand
GACGGAGACGGAGACGGAGACGGAGACGGAGACGGAGACGGAGACGGAGACGGCACGGGAGGTGGCGATCCGATAGACGTGTTGGCACCGTCCGCGAGTCCGCCGGGCGGGCTTTCGGTCGATCAAGTGCCAATGTTTGTGAGCCTGGGCTGGGACGACAACTCCTATTCGGGCCTCGATGGTAGCGGAGGGACTGGGGGACTGAGTTGGGCGACGACAATGGCGGAGTCTCGCGTAAACCCGGCCGGTAGCGGAAAGTCTGGAACTTATGACGGCACGCCGATCACGATGAGTTTCTATTTTACTGGCACCTATATCGGCAAGTGGATGGCCGACAGCCCAACCTTCGTGAAGCGGGCATGGCACGAGGCTCTTGCCGCGGGTCACGAGGTTGGCAATCACACCTATTCACATTTGCATGGGTCGGCATTCACCTCCCAAGAGTGGACCGACGAGATACAGACCTGCAACGACTGGCTGATCAAGCCCTTTGATCCGAACGAAGACAACGTCGGGCCTGACGAGAGCAAGGGCATCGGTGCCTCGGCTGCCGAGATTACCGGGTTTCGAACGCCCTTTCTAGAATACAACAACGCCGCGCTTGAGGCCTTGGTGGACCTGGGATTTGTCTACGATTGCAGCATTGAAGAGGGGTGGCAGCCCGAGCAGGACGGTACAAACTATTTTTGGCCATTCACACTCGATGGCGGCAGCCCAGGCCACGATGTGCTCGTGGAATGGGGCTCCAAGGAGCCAATTTCTCCGCAACCGGGGCTGTGGGAGCTTCCTGTGCATCCCGTGATTGTCCCGCCGGACTCGGCTTGCCCGGATTATGGAATCCCGGTGGGACTGCGAGCCAAGATGAAAGCTCTCGCTAGCTGGTTTGACGAAGATGGAGGCAAGATAACGGGCTTTGACTACAATCTCTGGGTGGGCTTCGCCATGACCAAGGACGAGTTTGTTGCGACGTTAAAGTACACTTTGGATCAACGCCTCGACGGCAACCGTGCGCCGATGATGCTCGGCGCGCACACCGACTATTACTCAAGCAAGTACTCGGGAGCCCGCAATGCCACGACGGAACAGCGTCAGGAGGCGATCGAAGAGTTTATTGATTATGCCTTGAGCCGACCTGAGGTCCGGATCGTGAGCAATCAAAAAATTCTCGACTGGGTTCGGCTGCCCGTCGCTCTGTAACCGCCTATGGACAAGGTCTCTGTTTGTTGGCGGCGAGCGGCCGTGCGTGTCCGCGGGCGGGGCTTGACGATGTCGATCGATGGTCGTCCTGGGCAGCGGGTTTTGTGGGCTGCCATTTTTGCGTTGACCTGTGGGAGCGCACTTTGGGGAACGACAGCCTGCCTCGGAGGGGGTTGGCAGGGTGGGGCGACGGTGCACAACGATGGCCGAGTCGTGGTCCAGCTTGAGAGTCGCAAGCCGACAGGTGCCGGGCCGAGGGCTGTTTTTTCTCATCCGGCACGCATTGACCCCGTGGCACTTGAGGCTTTGCTGCGCAACCTTGGCCATACCCGGGCAGGGCTGGGGCGAAAAAATCCCCAGCGAAGCATTTCTGAGCGGCATGTCAGCACGCTCGCCCGGGCGTTAACTCGCGGGATTGGAGACGCTGGCCCCGCGCAGCGTGTACGTTTTTCGGTGACTCACCGTAGCCAAAAGACAGGGCCGTGGTTTGTTCCCAATGACCTCCAAACACGCGGTGCGGTGTTTGTCGAACCAGAAGGGGTGCTCAACATCGCTTTTGAGAGGCTCGCAGACCCCGTCGATACTTCCGGGAGTGGCGGGCAGGACCCCACCGCAGGAGTCGGGCGCCGCGTCTATCTCGATGTACCCCTGGGGACGGAACTCCACCGTTCACCCGCTGGGAAGGTCGATTCACTGTGGCTGACTTGGCATTTCGCCGATTCGAGCGAACCGCCACTGGCCGCGAAGAACGATCCCGCAACCATGATTCGCCTGCAATTTCTCAAGGAGCTGCACGACGACGGCTCGATCAGGGACATCGAGTATGAGCGTCAAAAACAGGAGCTTCTCTTCGGTGTCCCGTCCCCAGAGCCCTCGCTAGAGCTTCGTGGCGATCATGTTCGCAACATCGAGCATCCGGCAGGCGAAGGCCCACTCGTTGTCGTACCAGGCGAAGACCTTGGCATGCCGCGTGCCGAGGACCCGGGTCTGGGTGGCATCGAAGATTGAGGATGCCGGGTGACCAATGTAGTCGCTAGAGACCAACGGAAGCTCGCTGTACTCAAAGACCGGGGCCAGAGGACCGTCGGTGGCCGCAGATTTCATCGCGTCGTGGATGGACTCGACCGTAAGCTCATCGCGGGTGCAAACCGTGAGATCGATCAGCGAGACGTCGATGGTCGGGACGCGAACGGCGACTCCATCGAGCTTTCCGGCGAGCTTGGGGAGGACTTGGGAGATCGCTTTGGCGGCGCCGGTGCTGGTCGGGATCATGTTGACGGCCGCGGCGCGGGCGCGGCGGAGATCGCCTTTGCGATGGGGAAGATCCAGAACATGCTGATCGTTGGTGTACGCATGAATCGTCGTGAGCAGGCCACTTTCGATTCCGAAGCGGTCGTCGAGCGTCTTTGCGAGTGGTGCGAGTCCGTTTGTCGTGCAGGACCCCGCGGAGATGATCTTGTGTTTGACCGGATCATATTCGTGGTGATTGACCCCGTAGACAATCGTCTTGTCATGGTGAGTTGCCGGGGCGCTTACGACGACCTTTTGAGCGCCCGCTTCGATGTGAGCGATCGATTTTCGGCCGTCCGTGAATAGGCCTGTACACTCAAGGACGATGTCCACGCCCTGGGAGGCCCAATCGAGATCTTTCGGATCTCGGGCTGCGCTGGTGGAAATGAAGGCATCGTTGACACGAATGCCCTGTTCCTCCGCGCGCACGGCCGCCTCAAACGTTCGGTGAATCGAATCGTACTTGAGAAGATGCGCAAGAGTTTCGGGTGCACATAGGTCGTTGATCGCAACAACTTCCAGACCGGGGATAGGCCGTTTGGCCAGGGAACGGATAATGCAGCGGCCGATTCGGCCAAAACCATTGATAGCGATTTTAGTGGTCATGATGTCCTCGTTGTTGGGAGCGTTGCGACGGGCGGGTGGGGAGTTCGCACGCACCGGCTTCGGCACGCAGGCCGAGCGGGAGGAGGAGACCC
Organism: uncultured Nannocystaceae bacterium; assembly: GCA_964437075.1. Lineage (GTDB taxonomy): Bacteria > Myxococcota_A > Polyangia > Nannocystales > Nannocystaceae > CAYTFJ01. The sequence continues at coordinate 4,790 of CAYTFJ010000132.1, read as the reverse complement.
CCAGGCATCACGCACGCTGCGAGCGGGGCGTCACGCTATGCATCGATCATCGACATCGAGCGCGGTGCAGAGGCGTTGCTTCGGGCTCGGAGAAGACGAAAATATCGTCCAGCGATGCCAGATGCCGCCGCGGCCTGTCCGATATTCCCGTTGCTCTGTTGAAGCACTCGCTCGATGTAGCGACGTTCGAAGTCCGCGACCACCATCTTGCGCGCGGCGGGCAGCGGTAGCCCTAACTCGAGGATCGAATCCACGGCATCCACCATCTCGGAGTTTTCGTCGTCGGGGCTGCCTGCGACGATCGTATCTTCCGAGCGCTGCGTTTGCGGACCGCTCGTTATCGAGCCTTGAATCCGTTCGCAATCCCCGCTGTGCACCCTGCTAAGGCCAGAATCAGCATCGAGAGATACGGGGGTCGATGTGTCTGAATCGGCGAGGTGTTTCGGCGAGCGAGTGTTGCCTTGAGGAACGCTCTCACGGGACTCTATCTTCATCTCTTGCTCTTGCGGGTCCGGGGCGTTCATCGGCTCCTGTGTGGACTCGATGGGCGAGCGCGGGGCGCTGTCGCCGGAGGGATGCGGCACGGCACATAAACGATTCATAGTCACATCATCCACAGACTGAGGTGAGATAATTGGCCGTTTTCGGTCCTAGCGGTGGTCGTTTTTGAGGATTGTAGAGACGCCGTGTTCGTTTCGTGTGGGGGACCGCCAAGGATGCCTCACGCGGTGTTGAGCGCGTCGTTGTCGGTTGCTCGTAGAGCGCGGGAGGTCTATTCTTGTGGTGTGGAAACCGTTGTGGCTGTGATTTCGATCAACCGCCGCAACTCTCAACCGAAACGGCGCCTCGGCAAGTTCGATAGGCCGCTTCAGACCCGATAGGGTGGATGCAGGTACAACGATGATTAAAGACAATGCAGGGGACAGGGGTAGAGAGAGTGGCCGAGCGAACGACAAGATGGCGGTGCGACAGAAGTTTCTTATCGCCGCGACGGTTCCAGCTCTCTTGGCGCTGACGGCGTGTGGCGGCGGCGGGGACGGCCGTGCGATCGACCCCGTTGGAGGCGGGAGTCAGGATACCGGCGGTATCGGCGGCGGCATCGGCGGCGGCATCGGCGCCGATGCTGGCGGACCCGGTGTCACTCTTTTCGATCTTGGCTCAACGACGGGAGTTCATGGCGAGGGCGGGCGGATTTGGATCGCAAACTCCGTCGAAGGTACGGTCTCGAAGATCGACACGGATACCATGGAGGAACTCGGCCGCTTCCAGACGCGACCCGATACGCTCGGAAGTCCATCCCGGACCTCGGTGAGTTTGAGCGGCAATGTGGCCGTCGCCAATCGTGAGGGCGGGGTGATCAAAATCTTCAACCAGCTGGACGACTGCGTGGAGAGCAACGGCCAAGACGGTATACAGACATCTGCGGGGGGCGATAATGTTCTACCTTGGGACCAGGATGAGTGTATCGCGTGGTACGTGCCCATGGATTATGGGAGTCAACGAGCGATCGCGTGGACCAAGGGCGAGATCGATACGGAATCGGGGGAGGTGAGCAATGAGAAAATTTGGGTCTCGGGCGACAACGAGAGCGACGCCGGCGTGGATATCATGCTCTTGAACGGAGACGATGGGACGATCGAGGCCACCGTCAATATCATTCTTGATGCTGAGGGCGAGGGATGGCCCTATCGTGCCTATGGCGGAGCCGTAGACCGAGAAAGCAATTTCTGGTTCACGACGCTTGGTGGTGCAGGGGTAATCGTTCGCGTGAACCTTGAAGACATGAGCTACAAACAGTGGCCAAAGAATCATTGGTCCTATGGCATCACCGTCGACAGCTTTGGGCGTCCGTGGACCTGTGAAGTTTCCGCTTCACGGTTTGATCCGGAGACCGGGACATGGAAGTCAGGGGATACCTGGGAATGGGTTTTTCCAGGCTTCAAAGAAATCGATATGGGGGGCTGCATGGTCGACGGAAAAAATCGGCTCTGGGTGTCTGCGAAGACCGACTTCGGTTCCGGGTACGGGGTCGCCGCCATTGACGCAGAGACGTTGCTGCCACTGATGGTCCATGAGATTCCCGATCATGCCCATGGCATAAGTATCGATTTCGAGGGGAATGTCTGGGGGGTTGCGCGGGACGACGTAGGGCCGTCGAACGGGACTGAGGCCTACAAAATCAACCCAGACACCGGCGACGTACAAGTCTTTTCAGGGTTGAATGGTGCCTATACCTACTCGGACATGACTGGGTTTGGGCTGACGTCCACGGTGAACCCACCGGTGCTCTAATTTAAGCAATCGGGTGGGGACACGGTACAAGCTTTCTGTCGACTACCGAGAGGATCGCTCTGCGGCCTCGACGGTCTGCCGAATGAGAGTAGAGATCGTCATGGGTCCAACACCGCCTGGGACCGGTGTATAGGCCGTGGCATGAGGGGGGACACGCTCTAGATCCACGTCGCCACAACCTTCGGGGTGGAAGCCCGCATCGACGATCACTGCGCCTTCCTTGATCCATTCAGCCTTGACGAAGCGCGGCCTGGCCACCGCAGCGACGACGATGTCGGCCCGACGAACATGGGCCTCGACGTTATGAGTTCGAGAGTGGCAAATCGTCACGGTTGCGTCGCGGTTGAGAAGCATCATCGCCATGGGTTTTCCGAGGATAGGACTGCGACCAAGAACCACGGCATGTTTTCCCTCGATCGGAATGTCATAGTGGTCGAGCAGGTGAATGATGCCCGCGGGGGTTGCGCTGCCAAAGGCAGGTTCGCCCATGGCCATAAGGCCGAATCCTTGCGCCGTCACGCCATCGACGTCCTTGGCAATGTCGATACGGTCAAAACACCGACGTTCATCGATCTGTTTTGGCACTGGGTGCTGAAGAAGAATGCCGTGAACATCGGGGTTGGCGTTAAGAGCGTCGATCTCGGCGAGCAGCTCATTGGTCGTCGTCGCTGCGTTAAGCTCGACCTTAAAAGAGTCCATACCGACTCGCCTGCAGGCATTTCCTTTCATGCGGACATAGGTCGCCGATGCCGGATCTTCGCCGACCAAGATCGTTGCCAAGATCGGCACCCGGCCACCATTTTTCTTCTTGATGGCCTCGACGCGCAGGGCGAGCTGCGCTTCGATAGTCTTCGCTAGGGTCTTTCCGTCGAGGATGCGTGCTTCAGACATGATGCGGAACCATAGATCAGTCTGAGCTTGGCGGTCAGGAAGTCCGCATTCACCGCGACATCACGCGTCCCCGCGCGTGGGTGATTTCACATTTCGCAGCTCGCACTGCAGTTGTCACCTCGCTACCGATGCGTGGTGATACCGCGATGTATCGGCGTTGGAGTCCGAGACTTGTTGAGTTCGTGGGACTTTCACCCGAGGCTGGTAGTATTGCGCTCATGGGAGAGACACCATCGTTGCAGGAGTATCGGGCGCGGGCAGCCGCGTTGATGCGAAAGATTCAAGACACGATCTGCGAGGGGATCGAGGGCCTCGAGGCTGAAGCTGGTATCCCAGCGCGCTTTCAAGAGGATTGTTGGCAGCGAGAAGGGGGCGGTGGTGGCCGGACTCGCGTGATCAGCGGTGGTTCGGTTTTCGAGAAAGGCGGCGTGAATTTTTCTGAGGTGTACGGCGAACTCAGCCCCAATTTTGCCGGCTCGCTTCCGGGGACTGGCCTAACATTCTATGCAACCGGGATCTCTCTCGTGCTGCATCCGCACAGTCCTCATGTGCCTACGGTTCACGCGAACTTTCGGCATATACAGCAGGGGGACAAGGCTTGGTTTGGCGGTGGAGCGGACCTCACACCTTATTACTACATGAATGAGGACCGAGAGCACTTTCATCGGACGTGGCGAGAAGTGTGTGAGCGACATGCGGAAGTCGCAGACTATGAACGATTCGCGGCGTGGTGCGATCGGTATTTCTACATTCCGCACCGGAAGGAGCGGCGTGGTGTTGGCGGAATATTTTTTGACAGGCAGTGGGTGCACGGTGACGCTGGGGCGATGGATGAGAGTCGATTCTCGGGGCTGATGGACTACGTAGAAGCGAGCGGGAATGCCTTTGTTGGGGCATATGTACCGATCGCTCGCAGACACCTAGAGACGCCTGTGACGGCCGCTCAGACCTATTGGCATGAGATCCGTCGAGGGCGCTATGCTGAATTTAATCTCGTGAACGACCGGGGAACAATTTTTGGTCTGAAGACCGGTGGCCGGACGGAGTCGATTCTGATGTCGCTGCCTCCGCGCGTGCGCTGGGACTATGGCTTCGAACCTGAGCCCGAAACTCCCGAAGCGAAGCTACTCGAGGTCTTGCGCCAGCCCCCCCCTAAGCCCGACTCCAGGGACGTTGATTAGGCACATCCCTGGAGTCAGATCCGAGAATGCAACGCCGAAACGGTGTGTTGGGGAGCACCAATTGTGCTCTTCAACACGTCGAGCCCCGGAATTGAACAGAGAAAACAGCGTGGTTTGTCCACCGCGGAGCCACCGTGTCGGGCGAGCATTGATGCTCTGAGTCGCGATCTCGCATCTGAATTCGCGCGACGTTGGGCTCAGCCACGAAGAGAGATTTATCGATGTCACTACAACATAATTCGACCGCTTTGATTCCCTTCCTTCAACGGGGGACCCTGCCGACCTCGCTGGCGCTGCTGCTCGTTGTCGCCGGCTGCTCAGACGAGAACGAACCCGGGGCCGAGACAGGAGGCTCGAATCCCTCCGGCGCTGGGGACGGAGATGGAGACGGAGACGGAGACGGAGACGGAGACGGAGACGGAGACG
>CAYTFJ010000131.1:1279-8028 GCA_964437075.1 uncultured Nannocystaceae bacterium | reverse complement strand
ACTGTGGATTTTGAAGAGGAATGACCTGGGTCGCGGCCCTGGGACCGCGCCTAGCTCGAAGGGCTCCGTCTCGTTCGCCGACGTCGAGCACGTCTGATTCCAGCGAGAAAGAGCAGCGCCAAGGCCCCGGAGGGACCCCCGAGACCGCTGCGGTCGCTTGCGTTGGCTCCGCAGCCGCAGCCGCGTCCAACAAGCTCGGGATCTGCACCAAAATCGGGACCAAAACTGGTATCGGATCCGGATTCATCCATGGGGCCTGGCTCTGGCTCTGGCTCTGGCTCTGGCTCCGGCTCCGGCTCCTCGACGATGCAGTCGGCGTCGCATCCATCGCCGTTGAGGCGATTGCCATCGTCACACTCTTCGCCTGGTTCAAGCTTGTCGTTGCCACATACCGGAGGGCTCATCACACCGACGATACAGAGATCGTCGATGTTCCAACCGCCGAACTCGTTGCCTCCATCGGAGTCGAGGCCGAAGGTTAGCCTTACATGATTGTCGACCACAGCATCGGTGAGATCGATGTCGTGAAAGCGCCACTCGTAGTCCTTGTGGTGAAATGTAGCGAACGTATCGTCGCCGCTGGCTCGGTAATTTTCCCAGACCTGGACGCCATTGGCCTCGATGAAAGCCGAATCGAAGAGGCCGTCTTCGACCGAGAGCCATCGACGATACTGCAGGCGAATCACGTCAAAGTCCCCGACGTCGATGAGTGGCGATGTCGCGCGTCCTGAAGCAGCTGGGGGATAGAGACCATCGTCTGATGAGACAGAGTTTCCCAGGAGGCTGGGAAACGTGAACGAGGCCTCGGGATCGTTGGCTGCTGGAAAACCACCGGGCGGGGCGATTTGCCAGTTGGCCCCGCTGAGTTGCCAGCCTTGCCCGTTGTTGGGACCATTGCCGTCAAAATTTGTGCAATAGAGTTCGGTCGTCTCGCCGACATAGTGCTCGTAGAAAGGGTCGACGAAGTTGGCAGGCAGGGCCTGGATATCGCCGAGCTCGTGGTAGAGATCCACGCGGTAGAGAAGGACGCTACCCTCGGGAGATTTCGGGATCGATACGATGAACTCGCCATCGCCAAGCATCAGCATCTCGTCGTAATCACTCCCAAAACCGTCGTCACGGATACTCCATTTGATTCCTGCCTCTTCAATCGGGTTGCAGGCGGAAAAATCCTCGTTGGCAACAACATGGATGATGTGATTCTCCGGCGTGTCCTCGATGGTCACGACCGGGCGGTTCCGTGTGGAGCTAACAAAGAGCCCGTGTCGCGAATAAGCCGTGATAATTTCGCAGACGTCGGGGGTCCCGTTGTCCAAGTTGCCGTCATCGTCGTTTGCGAGCAGGGCTTCGGGGTACATGGACAGCATGTCGGTCGCCCGTCGGAGCGACTGGTACCAGATTTCATCGGCCTTCCGCGTGCCCACATCGGCACCGTATTTACTAATAAGCTCAGTACGCAGGTCCCACAGAGCACCGGCAATGATCAGGCCTTCGGAATGAACTTCTCCTTTGTCTTGCGGCCAGGCCCACTCGCGGTCGGCCGGGTCGATGTCTCGTATCGGGTCTTCGTCCATATAAAAACCGATTCCGAGCTTTGGGTCTCCGGTGATCGTCGCAGAGAAGTAGTCGCTGGCGCCCTCGCTTAATCCGCCATCGAATGCACCGACTCCGGGGATGAGCGCCTGCGTATGCACCGAGTGGCCATATTCGTGGTAGACGACATCCGCGAGTCGTCCTGTGTTTTCACAATCGCCGTCGGCCGAGAAAAAATTGATCGAATATCCATCGGAGAATGCGTTGCAAGCATCGTCAATATTGACGGTTACCGGAACCTGGTCACTGAGGAAATCGAGGTTGGGTGCCAGGCTCATCACCCGGTCGCGGGCGACATGTGCGTGGATGAAAGCCGAGAGCTGTGCATCGCCCTTTTCATCGTCGGCGAGGCTCCAGTGGACCTCATCACCATCGGCGACTGTCCCGCTATATGTGGCAAGCTCGCCGTCATCTGTGAAAATCTCGAAGTAGCTTCCACCTGGACTTGCAGTGATCTGCGCGGTGGTGGAGGGAAAAGAAAACTGGCCAGAAGCATCTGTGGAGATTGATCCCCCGTCCGCGGCGAGGTCGAGGTGACTGGCCGGGAAGGGCCTGTACCCCCCAAAAGGACTGCGAATTGGCACGATGAATTGCATGCGTGCGTCGCTGAACATCAAGGTCTGTCGGCGGGCGATGACATGTCCCTTGCGGGCATCGACCCAAATCTCCCAACGGCTCTCGGGACCACTCAGACGAAACTCGAAGCGGTAGGCAAGCTGGTCGACAGATTGTCCGTTGCGATGGAGGCGAACGATGACCGCATCGTTTTCATCGAGCGATCGCGTAGACATGATGGTGCCCGAGACGTCATGAGTGATCGTTTGCCTTGCGGTCTTCAGGGCGCGCCCTGAAGGGAGTCTTGGCGAGGTGAGGTTGTTCGAGGATTGGAGATGGTCGTGGGCTTGGGAGGCGATCATCACCAGGCGGTCTTGCTTGAACCGAAGGCTGAGCTGCCCGCCCACCACCACGCGGCCGTTGTGGCGCTGCTGGAATCCGAGGCTTCGAATGCCAGCATCGAGATCGTCTGCAATTAAACGAAAATCATCGATGGTTGAACCCGGTGCGAGGAGGTCGAGATGACGTACAAGAAAGGCCCACGTCCATGCCTCGGCGACTTTGGCAGATGATTGACTGCCCGGGACCTCGAGACCGCGCAGAAGAATCCGACTGGGTATCTCGGAGCGTGAATTCCAGGAGGCGCGGGCGTCTCCGGTCTCCTGGATCAGGCTAGACCATGCAAGGGCCCGTTTGTCCTTGGGTCGTGACCGCCAGAGAATTGGTGGCTGTTGTTCGAAATTTCCAGATGTGTCGTGAAACTTCGCGGTGTCGAGCCCTCCTTTTGTCTGCGCCGCTGAGGGTGACATGGCGGCCACCGTCGGGCTGGCGAGCGCACCGATGAGCAGCGAGGATAGGGAGAACAACAAACGGAGGGTCGGTCGGGCCATCATGGGGTGTGCTGAGCCTTGGCGAGAGGAGGCAGGCCCGCCAGCATGGACGCTACCACGACGGGGGAGATCGTCGCTAAGTCTGCCTGGTAGACATCGTGCGGGCTTTCAAAACGATCGAAAGGCTCGGTCACTCCCAAGTGCTGAGCGTTCGAATTCGCCTGGCCATGATCGCCCAATGATAGTCGCTTACCCAGACCGTGGAACAAAAACTCATGAAATCGTAGGTCATGCTGGGCCTACGAAACTCGCCGTCGAGGAGTCCCCATCCGAGAGACCCGATCGATCCCTCGGCGTTGGGAAAATCTTGGTCGCCGCCCTCGAGCAGCGGACACGTGGGCGGACCTTGAATATGTCGCAGACCTTGATTGTGACCGAGCACGTGCAGCGAATGGACGACGGTCGCCAGGTTGGTCGAGGAGGCGAACTGATCAGACTCGTCGAGGACGGCGCAGGAGGGATAAAAGGAGCCGTTCCCCGCAGGGATCGTAAAAAACTCGGGTCCGTGGATGCCGTGATAGTAGACGTTGGTGGCGACTTGATCTTCGAGCCGTAGCGTTCGTAGCGAATCGAGGATCGTGGATTCATCAACGTGTGCGGGGAGAACCATGGGTTCTCGGACCGTGACCTGAACCGTTTGGACGGCATTGAGCTGAAACAGGAGGCTTCGAAACTCTTCGACCCAGTTGGGCGCGAGTTCGAAGTTGCTGCCAGGGCTGCGTACGGGGACCAGCACCACCTTGAGCTGCATGTTCCCGGGAAGGATACCGAGATCGTCGAGGCCGTCGGCGGGAAGCCGAGGGGGGCGGTTGGTCTTGGCAGGTTGTTCGAGGCCGAGCTCTTCGCCCTCAAACAACTCTACGCTGAAGCGGGTGAGGGCCTCGACGGCACTCGCGTCAAGTTCCCAATTGAAGGTCGTGTCCAAGTCCTCGGGGTCGGAGCTTCCGCCTTGAATCACCTGGGTCTGGGTCAGGCGATAGGGGGGAGACCCTTGGGTAGCGAGGGTGAGCACCGCTGAAATTTTTCGGGGGATCCAGTCGGGGTCCGTCGTCCAGCTCGCGCGCAGCAATGTGTTGCGACCCTCGATGAGCTGCAGCGGTCGTTCGGGAGCGGGGATAATCTGGCCGGCCTCGGCAAGTTTGATGCGAAGCCCTTGGTTTGCCGAGACCCCGATCAATTGAATCGCCCGTGCCGCCATGGCCGCTGGGGGGGGGGGGCCGAACCGGTCTCGGCCTCGCCGTCGGAGGCAGATCCCGAACCATGGGCTTCATAGCTGCCGATCGACCCCGTCGCGCCACACGCGGCCAAGATGACGGTGCTCAAAGTCGTGAGTACCGGCACGAACCAGGAGCGCTGTGGCCTTGGGCTGGCTGGCGTCACTCGGAGCATCAACCTCAACAGTGTCCCCCGTCTTGCGCGGGACGTCGAGTTTGTTTTGATCGGGCGCTCGATGGCGTGTGATAGCGTTCGGCGGCTTCACTGATGTCGGTCCTTATCGCTAGCGCTGCTCTTGCTACCCTGATGGGAACGGCTTGCTGTGACAATGCCGAGCGCGGGGAAGCCGAGGGGATGCGAGGCGTTGCGAGCGCGGAGGCAAAGACTCGAGCGGAGACCAGGAGTTCAACCAGTGCGCGGCCGTCTGAGGTCTTACTGCACTGGAGCGCCCCATCCTCTTGCCCGCAGCACGGGGAAGTGGCGAAGGCGATCGAAGAGCATCTCGGGCTCAAGGTGCGTGACCTCAACGCCGTGAGTGTCAGACCCGCCGCAGGGCAGCCGGCGGGAGAAGCCGCTGCCCACCCTGAAACCGGTGTCGAGCGTAGTGGTCCCGTGATCTTTCACGCCGATGGCAATCTGAAGCGGGCGAATGGCCGCTTCAGAGTCGTATTGGCGTTTACCCGAGACGGAGTCCGCGGGGAGCGTGTACTGGAGCACGGCGACTGTCAGCAGCTTGGAGCCGCCGCGGCCTTTGTGATCGCCGTGGCAGCAGATCCGGGGCTTTTGGCGTCGGTGGAGCCAAAGCCAAACTCCGGCGCGAAGGACCCGGCTGTGTCCGCGCGGGAGCTTCAGCCACCGCCAGCCACCGATGAGGGCGTGCAGCCCGATCCTCGCCGGCGCCGGACGTCACTTGCCGGCGCGTTTCGCGTGTCCGGGGGTGCCAATGCGGGAATCTTGCCCGGCTTCGGTCCGGGAGTTCGAGCCCTCGGGGCGCTGCGATTTCGCGGTTGGCGGCTTGAGGGGGGTGTCGGTCATTGGTTTCCGCAGAAGGTCACCACTCGACAGCCTGTGGATGGTCAGGCCCTCCATATCTCCGGCGAGATCCAGCTCACCACGGGTTTTTCTGCGTATTGCTATGAGATTCACACAAAAACAGGGATCGAGTTTCCGATCTGTGCGGGTGTCGAGTTCGGTGTGAGTCGCGCATCTGCGGTCTCCGCATCGAGCGCACAGGGGAAATTTGAGTCCGGATCTGTCCGCTTGTTCTGGGGAGCTGCGGACTTGGGTCTAGGGCTCAGTGTGCCCTTGGCCGGTCCTTTGGCCGTGGTTGCGAGGGCGGAAGGGGTTTTTTCGTGGACGAATCACCGTTTCGAAGAGGAGACGAGCGGCCTTAGGCTGTGGACCCTCGGCGTGGTTGGACTGCGGGTACTCGCGGGTCTCGAGTTGCGCTTTGGGGGCGATCTTCCGTGACAAGGCATCGAGGGTGGCCATGACAGATCTGCGAACGGGCGGGAAAGAGAGGAGGTTGGAGGGCGCCGTGACAAGGGCAGAGGGAGAGATTCCAACTGTGGCTCAGGTTTATCGTCAATATGCCGCATTTGTATGGCGGATCGCGGGGCGTTTTGGCTGCCCGAGTGCCGCCATCGATGATGTTGTCCATGAGGTTTTCTTGGTGGTCCACCGCCGACTAAAAGACTTTGACACCGCACGAAGCATGAAGACATGGCTGTTTGGGATCACACGCAATGTTGTCTTGCATCAAAAACGCGGCGCGGCCCGGCGGACACGGCGCATCCAACAGATTCCGACGCCTGCGCCCGTACCCGACCTGGACGAGCAATTGGCTCGCGCCGACGCGGTGGCCGTGGTCGAAGAATTTCTTCGTACACTCGACGAGGACAAGCGCGCGGTTTTTTCGCATTGGGCCATCGATGGCATGACTGCCCCGGAAATTTCGGAGTCTTTAGGGGTCAATGTGAACACCGTCTATTCGCGACTGCGTGTCGCCCGAAAACGATTTGAGGCGCTCGTTAAAACCCGCGCCGAACAAGAAGGCGAGCTCGATCATGCAAACTGATATCCCTGCGACCGAAGTGGAGCCCTTGTCGGATCCGTCCCGCGCGTTGCTCTCGGACTATCGTGCGGCGACCGGCCCCACGGAAGGACGGTTGGAGGCGATCTGGAGCGCCGTGGAGTCGGACATCGCCGCGGCTGCGGCCCCAGCGGCCACCGCTGAACTCGCAATCGCATCGACCAAGAGTTCGTGGGCACTGGCGGCCGCGGCCGTCTTGGGTCTGGGTGCTCTTGGCGGAGTGGGCCTTGTGGTCTTTTCGGATCCGGTCTCCATATCCGACGACCACGAGGTCGTCAGCGCTGAACCCCTCGGGGAGGAGGCGCCTTCTACGAAGCGCGAGTTCGACGATGGGCCAGGTCGATCGTCACAGGCCGAGAAGGCCGAGCCGAGCTTCGCTGTGGCACATGCTTCCGAAAGAGATG
>CAYTFJ010000131.1:0-1179 GCA_964437075.1 uncultured Nannocystaceae bacterium | reverse complement strand
CAGGCCGAGAAGGCCGAGCCGAGCTTCGCTGTGGCACATGCTTCCGAAAGAGATGTGGCCGAGACGGCTCGCTCCGATCGGCATACAAAAAACCATTCTCAGCCGGCCGCCCGAGCTGGTTCATCGAGCCGGCACCCGTCGAAGTCCACACGTCCACACGCTTCGTCGAAGGGGAACGACGCGAGTGTAGCCTCACCCCTGAAGGGCGCTGCAATACACTCGTTGGGCGAAGAGCGTGCCTTGTTGCAACGTGCCCGTGGGTCACTGGCAGCCGGCCAGCCGAAAGCATGTTTGCGCCATCTCGCGCGCTACGACAAGGCATTTCGAGAAGGCATTTTGCGTGAAGAACGAGAGGTCTTGGGAATTCGCGCCCTGTGCGGGCTCGGAAAAACCAGGCAGGCCGAGGCGCGTGCACATCGGTTTCGAACGCGGCATCCAGTGTCCCCGCATAGCGATGGTTTGCTGGGCGATTGCGCAAAATAGGAACCGCCGGAGTTCTTCCGACATTCAGCATCGCGCGCGGACGAGGTCGATGAGGTTGAGCTCGTTTCGAATCGAGTTCTCGTGGAACCCCGTTCGAGGGGTCGGAGATCTTGTCCGCGACGAGTTCTTCGATGCGGACGACGAACGATATGGTCGATGGTGTTTTGTCCGTATTTTGCTTCACGTGTTCGAGGTTGTCGTTCGCGTTTGAGTGGCGAAATTGAGGAGGGGAGAGCCGCCCGATTTTCTTGTGGGGATGATGTTCGAGGTTGTCGTCGGCGAGTTAGGCCCTGAACGAGTTTCAGGGCCGCCTCCGCATCGGGCAGGTCCGCGAGATAGACGGAGTCGCGGACGATGTCGTTGGACTCGGGCGATGACGACGGCGTGTTGCAGACTTCAAAGCCGCACTCGACTCTAAAAGTGCGGTGATTGTGTGCGGTGATCGTGGGCCCGTTGTCGGAGAGCCACTGGATTTTGTGTGGCGTCGTGGCGGCGTTGAAGTGTTCCATCGCACTCGTTGCTTAAGCATTGCCTCGATGCGTTTGAGAAACGCCAAATTTTCGAGCAGTCTTCGAAAGGTAATCGCCCGGACGGGCGGCTTCGTACAGCAGGGTCGTTTTCAGCAGGGACACGGGCTTGCGGGGAGTGTCATAAATTCTGTGGATGAGGGAAATCGGTTGAAGATGGGCGCCTGGA
>CAYTFJ010000130.1:0-8035 GCA_964437075.1 uncultured Nannocystaceae bacterium | reverse complement strand
CGCCGTCGCCGTCGCCGTCTCCGTCGCCGTCGCCGTCGCCGTCTCCGTCGCCGTCTCCGTTGATTTCCGTATTGTGTCCATCGTCGCCGTCGCTGTCATCGCATGCTGCGGAGAAGGGCAGCACGAGGGCGAGAGTAAGAAGCATATGAAAGGGTGTTGTTCGATTGGTTATGGTGGTCATGGGCTCGATTTTCTTGTTCGTGAGGGGCTCAAGGGGTTCGAGTTGCAACGATCCAACGGGTCGAGCGGTCGAGTCCGCCCTCGGTGGGTGTTGAAACTGTCGTACCGTCGTCAGAAAGTATCGCGGGTTCCACGAAAAAATAGCCTTCGGTGAAGCCAAAAGTATAGTCGGCGACGAGGAAAGCGACCTCTGAATCGGTGGGGATCGGATTGGGGAGCGTGGCCTGCACAGCGAATGCATTGGGCGCTTCGAGGTCCCAGATGGCGAGGTCCCAGGCGGCGAGGACTGTCCAGTCTCCGGTTCCAACGACGGGCCAGTCCTCCGGCCGTGTGGAAATGGCGCCTATCCAAACGCCGTCCGCCCCGGCGGGCAAGGGTCCATCTTCCAGAATGGCGTCTGCGTCGAAGCCAACCTCGAGTCCCGCCGCAAGGGTAAGCTGCTGAGCGCCGGTCAGTGGTCCTTGAACATTGTCGACTTGGCGCATCACGTACGCGCGTTCAAGGTTCATTGTTTCGTTGCTACCGACTTCGATGAACTCGAAGAAGCGAGTCCATGTCCTTACTGCCAGCGCAAAGTCGTCTCCGATGGGGACCAGCGCCGGCTCGATAACTTTGATGCCGGGATGGACGCCGACAAATTCGAAAACCCCGTCTTCGTCGGTGTTGTCGATGAGACAGACGTCACCGCAAAGGCTGACGGGAAGATCGGGGATGGCCGTACCGGCCTCATCGAGGACCCGGCCACGAACGATCGAGGTGTCACCGTCACCGTCACCGTCACCGTCACCGTCACCGACGGTGTCCGGTAGGGATGGATTCGAGGACTCATCGGTCTGGATGACGTCATCTTGGCCGTTCGATGGAGGTATGCATGCCGGGCTTGGTGCGGCGAGGATGAGTGTTCCGAGGGCGAGAGTGGCCGGAGTCATGACCGTTGGTGCGAACGGTAGGGGGCAAACACAGTCGCGCGATCGTCGTCGAATTGTCGAAGTGAACATGATCTTCTGCTCGTCTTTTGGCGATTTTTCAGGTGTGCCGTTTGCTCGCGGTATGCGAGGCTGTAGACAGTAGCCGTGGGCCTATAGTGTAGCGGCGATCGTCCCCGCAAGCGAGATGGAGGGTCGACCCTCTCTCTCGCTTCGATCCGTACCGACGCAAGAGACGTGGGCGGCATAGAGCACACCAGGATGGGTTCAATGTTGTTCTTGTTCGCGTATTTTACGCAGTGCCAACTCCGCAGAGTTCAATGCCCCTTCAACAAACCCGTGGTAGTCCGAATAGGCTTCGCCACACACGTGGGTGTTCCGTCGGCCGGATCCCATTGAAAACGCCTTTAGGCTGTGTCGGACTGGACCGGACTGGACGCCGGGTCGCCAACCGTGATTCGCGGCACCGACGGGCGCGCGGGCCCAGTCACGGATCCCGTAGCTGACAATAGAGTTCCGAACGAGCGCTGCCGTATCCGCGATGGTCTTGCCCGAGAAGAGTCTCTTCGCCTGGTCGTTGAGGTGGAGGTCGGAGTCGTGACCCTGCTCGAGGGCGCGCTTTACGTCACGAGCGACGAAGTTTGCAAAGACATCTACGATTTCGGCATTTTGGTCGATCTCCGCTCTGTCATGGCGATCACCGCGAACGTAGTGCTTCCAGTATTCTGTGGCAGGTCGATCCGTGTACAGCATGACCATTCCGTGACCGTCGTCGCACGTCCCGTCCGGACGGCGAAAATAGTGCAGCTCGCGGGTTGGCATTCGATTGGCAAACTGTTGTGGTGGTTGTTCTCGATCCCACCAGGGTGCATCGGTGACGAGAAAGACCTTGAGCATTGGAAATCCAACGACGGTGTTTAGGCACTTTTGTATGTTGTCTGGAAAGTCTGAGCGAAGCTCATTGAGCGGCATTTGCGGGAGCGCCAAAATTACACGATCGGCGACAGCCCGGAGGGAGCGCCCCCGTGCGACGATGGTTAGCTCTAGCAGGCGCTGATCGTTATCGGATTCTTGGATCCCACGCAGGGTCTGACCTCCATAGAGCTCGACATTCGCCATGGCATGCAAACGAACAAGAAGAGCGTCGATAAGGCGAAAACTTCCGCCTACGATGGAAGCGAGCTCCCGTCCATCGGTTTTTAGCGCTCTTAGCCACCAGATGGTCCATTCGATCGCATTCAAATTTTCGGGGATCATGTGATAAAATGTCCCCGTGTCGCGGATCTTTGCCACGGCTTGATGGCTGAGAATGCCGTCGCTGCTCAGCGCATTCCAAAACCCCAGAGTCCATAGGTATTTTCCACCGAGAGTGCTGCGGGTTCTAAACCCTTCGTAGTCCGCTTCTGTAAGACGATCGATCCAATCTTGGTCATCAGGGTCTTGCCCCATAATAAGCATGATACCGCGCCGTAGGAGGGAAAGGGCATCGTGTTCTTGCTCCTCGGTGGTCACATCGTAGGAAGGATAGGCATGGCTCTCCGCGCAAGGGCCTACAAATCGCTGGTATTTGAGCTCTAGGTCCTGGACCAGGCGGTGAAACCGGGGCTGGAGGGTGGGTTCGAAACGCATGGGTCCGAACTCAGCGAGGAAGCCGTCGAGCTTGGTAGTCTCTATCCGGCCACCGAAACGTTCCGGGGAGGCCTCTATCAAGACGATTCGTCGCCCCGTTTGCCCGAGCTTCCAAGCGCAGTACAGACCTGCGATGCCGCCGCCGACGACGACGAGCGGGGGGGTCCACGTCTAGACCAGGTGCATTCGTTCGAGCGAGTGGGAGGCATAATCGGCGGCCGACGGAGCGCATCCTACTCGGTATTGGAGCGCTTACAATCGTCGCCAGCGTCCTCAACTTCGCATTCTAAGTGCAGAGCGAAGTTAAGAGCTTTCAGGGGCACGGGATGGGTCCCGCCGCGACGGCTAGATTGATTTGGGCCAGTCGTCGATTCCGCCGAGGTTCATGACACGGCAAAATCCACGTTCGACGAGGACGGCCTTCGCCATCTCGGCACGGCCTCCGGCCCGGCAATACACAACAATAGTTTGGGTGCATGCCGGCAACTCGAGAATGCGGTCGGCGACTTGATCGTGCGGGATGTGGAGCGCCCCGGGGATGTGTCCCTCTTGAAATTCCTGATCGCTGCGGACATCGAGAAGCAAGGCTCCGTCGTCCACGAGATCGACGGCGAGTTTCGGGTCCCGGTCTCGGATCGGAGTCGACCGAAGCTTCGGAAGCCCGTGCACTGGCATTTTGAGAAAGGGTTCCCCGGCGGCGCTTGTGTGTGGGATTTGGCCTGCCGCGATATTGACCTGCACGGCCGAGAAGAGCAGCTTCGGTGTGCGAAGAGTCGCGTCCCGCTCGGTACGAAATTTCACGAATTGCTCGAGTGTTCTGCCTGCTGGAAGCTGCTTGTTTGCCTGTTTTTGGATTCCTACCGTCGTCTCGCCCTGGACATCGCGTCCCTCGGGTGGATAGTCATGCCCTACGAATATGCGGGTCTCGTCCGGAAGACTGTAGATACCATCTCGGATCGAGTGGTAGAGCCGCTCGGCGCTTCCGGCCGGAAAATCGCAGCGCCCCGTACCGAGATCCGGCATAAAAATGGTGTCGCCCGCAAAGAGGGCATCCCCAATTAGGTAACTTGAGCACGCTGGGGTGTGTCCAGGAGTGGCGATGACTCGAAACTCGATGCTTCCGGCCTGTACGGTCTCTCCGTCGCTGAGCAGACGATCAAACTGAGAACCGTCGACGGGAAAATCGTTGGACAGGTTAAATACCGGACGAAAGAGCTTCTGAACTTCAGTGATTTTTTCGCCAATAGCGAGGATCGCGTCGGGGTGGCTGTCTTTCAGAAACTGGGCGCCGGACATGTGATCCGCGTGCGCGTGAGTTTCGAGGATCATATGAAGTTTTAAATTTTTGCGGCGCAAAAGCGCCTCGATTCGATCGACAGACTCCCGCGAGACGGTCGAAGACGGTAGATCGTAATCCATGACAGGATCGATCACGAGCGCGTCGCCGGTCTGCTCATCAAAGACGACGTAGCTAAAGGTGGCGGTGGAGGTGTCGTGGAAGAGTTCTATCTGCATGGCGGTGGTCTTCGGTGGTGCTTACAGGCGGAGCAATGCCCGTGCCAATCGCGAGAATAGCCGCGTTTGCGGGCTCTGCAATATCCGAATTGAACACGGGAGGCCCGCGTATTGGAGTCACGAAGGTTCTGGGGTGGTGGCGTCGACGGGGCGACGAAATGGGGCGGCATACGAGCGGATGTTTCATCTGTTTCAACATCGCCCGACATCTGCAACGCCGGCGCCGAGGAGGCACGGAGGGATGGGCAGAGGTCCTCGTAAATTCAACGACTTGGGAATTGGCCCGGCCTGTGCTTTCCATGAGCACATGCCAACGTCCGTGAACCAGTTAGCGCAGCATGCGGACTCGCGCAAAGGCGTAGTTCGTACTGTGTGGGAAGAGAATACCGATGTTCGCGCGTCGATACGGCGAACCGATGAGGGCGGACTCGAGAGTATCGCGCGTTTCTCCGGTTGCGGTGCTGTCCGATTGCGACGAGAGTGGCCTTCGCAGCGACCTCGTGGGTTGAATTTCGAAGGCTGTGTAAAACCATGACTGAGTTTACTCCCATTACTTCGACCCTTGGCGGGATGCTTATTGGCGTCGCCAGCCTCGTGCTGTTGGCTTTTAATGGCCGCATCGCAGGGATTAGCGGAATTGTCGGTGGCCTCGCTCATGCCGGTGCCAACGACCGACGTTGGCGAGTCGCTTTCATTCTTGGTTTGATCTTGGGAGGACTTGGCCTGGCGGTTGTGATGCCCAGCGTTTACCCCGCGATCCCTGCACCCTTGTCTCCTTCTCTTCTGGTCGCTGGACTGCTTGTCGGCTACGGCACGCGATTGGGAAGTGGCTGTACCAGCGGACACGGCGTGTGCGGTATTTCGCGGTTCTCGCCACGTTCCATCGTTGCCACGGGAATTTTTATGACTGCCGGCGGCATGATGGTCTTTGTCGCCCGGTATTTGTCGGAGTCTTGATCATGAACAGTTCTACGAAGATGTCTCGGGGTACCGTTGTCCCTGCGCTGGTATCCGGTTTGATTTTTGCTGCGGGCCTCGGCATCGGGGGGATGACAAACCCGAACAAGGTGAAGGCATTTCTTGATGTATCCGGAGATTGGGATCCCAGCCTCGCATTTGTGATGGCCGGAGCGATTGCAGTCTATTCGTTGGGGTATCGCTTTGTGATGCGGGCGACTCGCCCCTATTGTGGACATAGTTTCTCGAT
Source organism: uncultured Nannocystaceae bacterium (assembly GCA_964437075.1). Taxonomy (GTDB): domain Bacteria; phylum Myxococcota_A; class Polyangia; order Nannocystales; family Nannocystaceae; genus CAYTFJ01. Next base: position 2,578 of record CAYTFJ010000130.1, on the reverse strand, counting down.
GCCGAGCAACACCGCTATCGATGGAAAGTTGGCCGTCGGGGCGATCATGTTTGGGCTCGGTTGGGGACTCGCCGGCTATTGCCCGGGACCGGCGCTTGTATCCGTTGGGACATTGTCTTCGTCCGCCGTCCTCTTTGTGGGGGCGATGCTCGCGGGCATGTTCTTGTTCGACCGTCGTTAGATCCCTAGCTCCCGCATTTTTCGCCACAAGGTGGTACGGCTGATCCCAAGGAGCTGGGCGGCGCGACTCTTGGATCCGTCCGACATGCGCATGGCGTCGAGGATATGGGATTTTTCAGTCCCCGCTTCGTTTTTAGCGGTGTTTCGTACGCGTGGTGGCAGCTCGCCACGTAGCTCCGGCGGAAAGTCTTCGGACCGCAGTGTCGTGCCCCGGCCCACCGCAAACGCGTACTCCACGACATTCCGTAGCTCGCGGACATTGCCAGGCCATGGATATTCGAGCATCAAGGTCATCGCATCTTCGTCGATCTCTGTGACGCTACGATGCCCAGCGCGGTTGAAGGCTTCGATGAAATGCCAGCACAGGGCCTCGACGTCGCCGCTGCGTTCCGCGAGGGGGGGGATGAACACTGGCACAACGCGAACGCGGTACATGAGGTCCTCTCGAAAACGCCCGGCCTCGACCTCGTCGCGCAGTGAGCGGTGCGTCGCGGCGATGAGGCGGATATCCGTATGCACGGTATCGGTGCCGCCTACCGGAACGTAGGCGTGTTCCTGCAGCACACGAAGCAGCCGCCCCTGGATGTCGAGGGGAAGTTCGGCAATTTCGTCGAGAAACACGCTGCCTCCATTTGCTAGGGCGAAGAGCCCTTGGCGCTCTCGAATGGCTCCCGTAAACGCGCCGCGCACATGGCCGAAGAGCTCTGATGCTGCGAGTTCTGGGGTCAAGACCGCACAATTGATGGCTCGAAAGGGTCGTTGTGAACGACCGCTGAGGGTGTGCACGGCGGTCGCCGCCAGTTCTTTTCCTGTTCCGGTTTCGCCACGCAGTAGGATTGAGGCGTCGGTCCGGCTGATGCGTTCGAGGAGTTCAAACAATCGCCGCATTTGTGGGGAGACTGTTACGAAGCCATGAAACTCGGTCAATTCTAGCTTTGGGCGAGTTCTGACACCGGAACGCATGCTGGAGCCTAGCTTAAGGGACGAGCATTCATGGTCGGCGCACTGATATGACGAACGCGCAACAGGCCGAGTTGTCGAGAGAGGCTTGTCTCCTTGATCGAATTCAATATCTTGATTGAGTCTCTTTGTTGCCGCGTTATTCGCGGAAACCGTAGGTGCCGCTGCTACAAATTTAGGTCGAGCCAGTCGAGGATCATCGGCATGATCTCTGCGTTTTCGCTGAGTAACGACAATCCGTGGTCCGAGCTGTCGGCGAGCACCTCGGACTTTGCCACGCCTTGAGCTTGGGCCACGAGGGTGACGCACGATTCGGCCTGGGCGCCGCTTCCGTCAAGTTGTCCCGCGATGCAGAGCAGTGATTTTACCTCGAGTGTGCCTGGGTTCCCTGCAAGATTTTCTACGGCGGAAAGTCGCGGAGAGACTGCCACCGCGACGTTAATCGCAGGATCGAGGGTCAGCGCAACGACCGCGAGATTCGCCCCGATGCTGGTCCCGAACACTGCGATTCTCTTCGCGTCGACCTCAATCGCCGTGGTCAGTGATTTGAGCGCAGTTTCGACATCGAGAGGGGCTTGGGCGGGATCGTTGAGGATGCCAGAAAGGGGACCCGTCGCTGGATCCGAGAGGCCGTGACCACGAAGATCGAGCGTTAACGTGACGTATCCGCGTGCATTCATGTCATCGAGCCAGGGGCCCCACTGGTTCCGGTCTTGTTGGTATTGATGCACGAGAAGCAGAGCCGGGAGGCAATTGCCCTGTTCTGGATGGGAGTAGGTCGCGGCTAAGTTTTTTCCGTCACTGGTCGTGAACTCGATGGCCGTTGAGACTCTCGAGCCGACCGGTGGGTCGCAGTCGCCGTCGCCGTCGCCGTCGCCGTCGCCGTCGCCCGGCGCCGTGTTTTCGTTGTCACCGGGAATCACGGCCGTCGTGCATGAAACACAGGCGGCGCTGCACAGGAAGAAAACAAGGCTTGAGCTGAGAAACAGACGAGGCACGGTGGCCAAACGTACCTCGAATCGGGGAGGTTACGGTGCACAACGATGCTCCCAGATGCACCAGGTTGGGCGGCGGATCCGCAACAATCGCGCACGTGGCGCGTTTTGAGTGATCTCGGAGTTGATTCCAGGCTGCAGCTACGCAGGTAACGGAATCCAGAGCATGGACGACGCTAGGATAGGCTTAGAGGATCCTGATCAGCTGTGGCGCGTCGCTTGGCGGCGTCTTCGTATCCACAGCCCCAGTCCGATGAAAGCAAGCAACGATCGTCCGCCATGCCAGTCGTCGTCCTGAACTCCACATGCGCAGCCTGGGTCAACAATTCTCTTGTTGCTTGGGCCCAGCCAGTCTGTGTCACTGGACTCGCCGGACTCTGACTCGCCGGACTCCGACTCTGACTCGCCGGACTCTGACTCTGACTCGCCGGACTCTGACTCTG
>CAYTFJ010000129.1:0-8064 GCA_964437075.1 uncultured Nannocystaceae bacterium | reverse complement strand
TCCTGTCGGTAGCGATGCCGTGGCCTTGGCCCATTGGGGCTAGCACAGATCCTCGCCCCTGGGAGGGCAGACAACTGGGGAATCCAGAGACCGCCCGTCCTCCATGACAACCTACTCATGCAAGGTGAGACTGTAGAGGTCCCTTGTCTAGCCGGTCGGGAGGTGTGTCAACTCCCCCTCCAACTGCGGCGGAGTCGCCGCAGTGTTCACACCGTCAAGATCGATCGGCGTCAACATCGTCGTCGACGCCCTCGTGGGCTCGCCGGATGAAGAAGCCTGCGACCTCAAGCTCCAGGTTGACGGCGCATACCTGAGCCGGTGCCCGTAGAACCATCACTCCCCGAGCATCGAGCTCAGTGATGGGCGCTGTGTCGAGGAGCGTTCGTTTCCTGCCGGTGCGCGCCCACAGGCGAGCTTCGATGGTCGCCTGCTCGCCCGGCACCTCGCGGAGCACAACCCGTGCGTCGAGACCTGCGGATAGCATCCCGAGGTGGCGCAGCTCGGAGCGAGCGCGAGCGGGAGTGTCGGAGCCGACGAGTATGGAACCGAGGTGGCGCCATGGGTCGTCACCGTATTGAATGAACACCTCTGGGCAACTCGCGCCCATGAAGTGAAAGTTAATACAGGTCCTTGTTGAACCTCCTGGTCTGGAGTTCGCGCATGACCTTGGTAACCGACCAGCACCCGACGTGTTCCCGTGCCCTCAGTGGCATGGTTTCGACCGTGAGTAGGTTTAGGTAGACCGTCCGTGATTTCTCGTCCATTGACCACGATGCTCTCACGCCGCCGGCAGCGCCACAAGCTTGTGTCAACTGAATTCCCGACGAGTCACCTGTATCGCGAGAGATCTTCCTTAGACTCGCGTGTAGACCCAGAGTTAGGACGTTTCTCTGTCGGTAGACGGAGCCCCAGCGGAAGGTGTTAACGAAAGCGAGAAAGGTTTCATTCGAGTTTAGTATCCCATCGACGGCATCGGTTGGGTTAGGGCGCTCGTGTTGGAGGGCTGGTTAGTTGGGCGGCGGCCGCCTGGCCAGCTCGGACTCAAGTTCGCCGGCGACGTCCCCACAGACAATGAGACAGGAGTGCCTCCCCCCATCTTCGGCATTGGCAGCGCCGTGGTCGGTAGTGGACGCGGAGTATGATCGATTCACTCAGCCTTTGAGCCCATGTCGTCTCGGATTTCCGTATTGGATTCTAGTCGCGTTCGAATGTCGCGGAGAAATAGAGACACGATCATAAACGCCCCGAGAAGTCTCCATGGCCCCGGAAGCATGGCGAGCATGACTGCTCCGACGGGGTAGGCTTTTGGGATCAGCTCGCCATCTTTTGTGTGGAGTGCATCAGCAATCCCCCTCATATACTTGGAGAAGGCATACCACTCCCGGGCCAGCGATGAGTCGAGTGCGGTCTCCGTACTATTCTCTGCCGATGCTAGATCGGTTACCGTTGACCACATATCATCCACCGCTGACAGTGCAGGTGTCTCGGCGCTCGAGCTTGAGGGAGCCTCGCCGCACGCGCGACTGCCTCGGATGCCCAGCTCCCTCAACCCCTGATTTTGTTTGACAGCCTCAGGAGCCAACTCGGATTCGCTAGATGCCTCGATCTCAACGAATGTGGCCCTTGCCCAATTAGATGCTTCGCGTAACTCCGATTCAAAACCGCTTCCTTGATGCGAGAGAGTTTTCAACTGCCGAAATGCGTCACTCAACTCCAGGTTGTGGGGTGACACGACGATCGCCCTCATGGCGGCGATCGTTTTCTTGGCGTCTAGAATCGCCTTCATGCCCATGGGGGCGACCATCGTCGCCCGATTCTTCTCGGCGTCTAGCATCGCCTTCATGCCCATGGAGTCGACCATCGCCACCCGAGCCTTCTCGACGTCTAGCATCGCCTTCATGCCCATGGAGTCGACCATCGCCGCCCGAGCCTTCTCGACGTCTAGCATCGCCTTCATGCCCATGGAGTCGACCATCGCCGCCCGAGCCTTCTCAGTGTCTAGCATCGCCTTCATGCCCATGGGGGCGACCATCGCCGCCCGATTCTTCTCGGCGTCTAGCATCGCCTTCATGCCCATGGAGTCGACCATCGCCACCCGAGGCTTCTCGGCGTCTAGCATCGCCTTCATGCCCATGGAGTCGACCATCGCCGCCCGAACCTTCTCGGCGTCTGGGATCGCGTTCATGCCCATGGGGTCGATCATCGCCGATTCTTCGGTCTCCTGGAGCGTTCCGTCATTTCTGTCCGTCAATGAGCCTTCCGGGTTATCAGACACCGCTCTGCGTTACCATGGTTCGTCTCCTGCCAAACACCTTCCGCGAGCATGAGGCCGCCAAAGCGCATACGCTTGCATCTAGGAGATCCGGTAGAGGGCAGAGTGCCGCGTGGACAGCGCTGCCGATCCCATTTCCTCGGAGCTGACTAGTTAGCGACGGAGGAAGGCCAACGAGCGGCTGGTAACGAACAGACCCAACTTGGCTCGGCGCAAACTCAAATATTTGCACCGGAGCGGCGCTAGCGATCTACCCGAAACGACCGCCGCGGAAAGTGCCGTCTCGCCCGCGGTAGCGCTGGGCGTTCCGGTCGTAGTTGTTCGCGTTCGCGGTGGCGTAGGCCACCCCGCCGACAACGGCGGCCGTAGCGAACATGGCGAACAATCCCCAGCCACTTCCGCCCGTGGGCGGCGGTGCCGAGCGTCGCTGCGGCGGCGCCTTGGCCCGAGGCGGACGAGGCTGGGGTGTCGGAGCGGCGAGGGATGCATGGTGGCAAACCCAGATGGTGTCGTAGGCCGACCGCTCCAACGAGTCGAGCAACACGGCCTTGGCACGGTTCAGGTTCTTTGTGAACTCTAGAGCCTTGGGTGAGTCTGGGTTCTTGTCGACGTGCCCGTCGAGGAGCTTGCGGCGACGAGCCGTTTTGATCTCCCCATTGGTGGCCGTCCGAGCCACGCCGAGCAGCGCGTAGTAGTCAACGAATTTCTTGCTCATGCTTTTTCTCCAGCTTTCCTGTTGCTCCCGGCGACTGTGGCCTGGTGAACGAGCAGCCCACCCGCGACCAGTCCGAGCAGCCCGCCGAGCAGCGCCGATTCGTTCGACCGACCGATAGCAATACCCAAAGCGCTCCCCAGTAGCGCGAGTCCAGCAGCGCCCGCCACGGTATTCAGCCCCAACGCGGGGTCTCGGGCATGGTCGTCGACCACGGCCCATCGGTCAGGGAACTCGGCGACGTGCATCCCGTGCATCTCGGACTCGGGCGGGAATCGGTAGTCGGCGATCTGCCCGACCGAACGCGACGCGGACGGGCGAGCGCCCGCCGCGCGCGGATGCGGGAGCAGGCATCGACGGTACTCGACGCAGGATCCGGGCATCCGTGCGAGGACCTCGGCCCGGACCTCCATCCACTCGTCGATCGGCCTCACGACAGCACTCCCTTGTCACCGTAGACCTCGCGCACCAAATCGACGCATCGGACGACGCTTGCGCTGGGCGGCCGGAGTCGGCTCTTTCGGACGTTCGTCGCGCCCTCGCTCGTCAAGGAAAGCGGATGGCGCTGCGTCAACATGGCTGCCGGCAGCCGCTCGCCATTGGACAACGACCCAGCGTAGGTATTTCGGGTGATCGCGGCGTCCCCCGCGGTGTAGGCACGGGCGGCAGCCGCTAGCTTCGTGACCGTGGCAAGGTGTTTCCTCTCCTCGATGCAGACGCCGACCAGGCTCTCTTCGCGCTGCTCGATAGCCTTGCCGAGCTCGAGCAGTGCTTCGGCCACGACGAGTGTGAACGGGCGGACTTCGGCGGCGTAGGACGTGGCGTCGGCCAGCCGCTTGCGGATTAGGTCCTCGGCGCGAACATCCAGGTCCGCCATGGCCCCAATGGCTTCAACCTTAGGGGCGTGCCAGGTGATCAACCAGAGATTGACGCGAACCGCCGTGTACAACAGGTAGCGGACGCAGGCTGAAAGTACCCCGGTTCCGCGAGCCAGCAGGAACAGGAGCTCTTGCCCGACTCCCTCCTCATCGAGCGAGCGCGCCATCTCGAAATAGGCCCGAAGACCGTCGTGGGCGTGGCGAGGGATTTCGAACTGAAGGAGGTCGAAGATCCCGAAGTGGACTCGGGGGAGGAGTATCCATCCTCCGAGGTGGTTGGCGGCAGCGGCGTAGGACAGCCCACGGCGCTCGACCTTGAGCACTTCGAGCCCAAGCTGCATGGCGTCGTGTAAGGCCTCCTCCCATGCTCTCTCAAACTGGGCACGACTGATGTCGGGGGCCGCGGTGCGAGCGACGCTGAAGACCAGTTCGCGCAGCTCTTGGGTGGTGGCTTCGGTGAGCTCCATACCCACCATCATGGAAGGCTCGACCGCGAAACTTACGTACGGCCGAAAATCTGACAAAGAAATCTTTCGGCAGAACGCCGTTCTATGGCGTTTTCGTGAATTGACCCTGTGCCCTTACCAACCCTTCGGGAGATCTCGCCGGGTTGTAGCCGCCGACGACCAGGTCGACCGAGAGTGGACCCCTAGATCCGACGTCTCATCGTCGAGATGGCGACGATGAACGTCGGTTGGGGTCCACCGAGGATCCACGGGGAACTGTACAAGCTGGGGTTCGAGGTCTATCGAGCGACGGTTTCGCGCTACATGCCCACAAAGGTCCGCCACGGCGGGGTGCACGCCAGGCGTGGTCGACCTTCCTCGAAAATCACGCTCTCAAGCTTCTGGCGGCGGATTTCGCGGTAGTGCCGACGGTGATCTTCCAGGTGCTCTACGTTGGCCAACACCGACCGAGATCGCCAAGAGAGCGCCGCGCGTTCAAACTTCAGCCACATCGGACCGGTACCTTTACCTGAAGAGCTCCTTGTCGCGTGCGGTGGAGGTGTCGCAACCCCTTTTACGCTGAGCTCCTCGGGTGAACTCCCTGGTCCGGCTGTTCTTCAACGCTTGATCAAGGGCTGTCATCCAGATTCTGAGGCTGTTGCTGTCTCACCCCTTTGTTGGAACGGACTACGGGATGAGGTTGAAGCCATCCCGACAGAACCAGTCTGACTGGGAAAGAGCGCGGAACAGTGCTGATTGCCAAGAATTTCTATTGAACCGCTCGGCCTCCTCAAGGTTATCTTGTAACTGCGCTCGAACATAGTCCGAACTTCCCTTGCCATGCAGAGACCTAAGTCGTGAGCCAATTTCGTAGAGCCTCTTGCCCGCATGAATTTTGTAGAAGCTATCAAGATTCAGTTCTCGAAGATGCGATTCAAGAAGATCTTTTTGCCCAGTTTCCTCGGAAACCCCCGAGGAAACTGAGAAACTGGCCACAATTCTCTCTGATTGCTCCAAATTGCACTGGAGCCAAATGTCAGGCAGCACATCAAAATACGGATGGACTACGCGCTCGTTCGCTTTGGATATCACAGCTTCACCCTTTTCCCAATTGCAATCTGTGCAGACAGGTACAAGGTTTCGGGGATCAACAGCGAATGCTGGATAGTGCGCCTTTGGCAGGTAGTGATCGACCTGAGATACAGCGCGCTGTAGGCAAAGTGGACAAATTCCATGAGGAGCCAATGACCGAATCTCATCATACACATCGCGGCACGCTCCGTGGGCTGCGGAGAACTGACCAGCATACAACTTTCCCATATCCTGAGGACTCATCTCATCAAGAGCGCTGTGGGTGGCTATGAGGTGCAGGGCCCCTGCTCTGGCGGCCTCCAAGTAATATGCCGACATTGTCTCGATATGATGCTCCGCGTTCTTGGCTCGCCTCTTCAGCGGAAGCTGAGCACCTTGAGTATAGGCACCATAGCACCTCCGGTACACGTCGAGAGGGAGATGGGAGACCGGCTGCATGCCAGGCATGACCTAGCCCTCCCCCTTGAAAGACATCATCCGGAGAATAGCCTTCCCATGTCCGCTTAGCTTCCCATTGAACTTTGCAACAGCGGAGTCATAAGACGGGGAACGGGAGGCAACCTTCTTCAAAATCCCATAGAATCCGGAGGTTGTAACTTCGTGTTCGAAGACCTCGTCGGTGAGTATGCCGATACTTCCTCCGAAGGTCTCGATTTTTGGCCGTTCTACGATCGTTGACTTTCCCACACGCCGAAACTTGTACACGCAGGAGGACGGCGCCTCTCGCAGCACAACAGGTGAATGAGTTGCAATAATAGCCACGCCATTCCGATCGGAGAGAAACTGGCTCAGGCACCGGACAAGTGATGCGGTGAGTGGAGGGTGCAGGTGCGCCTCAGGTTCATCGAGCAAGATCAATGTCTTTTCGGTGGTCAGAGCAACCAATCGTGTGACGATCAGGAGCACAATTTTATGACCCGAACTCAGTTTGCTGAATATCTTTGCGGCGAGGTCCGAAATGTCTTTGGTAGGCGGAAGTGATAGAAGATCGAACATTTTACTCCGGGAGAACACGGGATCTGACCGTAGTACCTCAAGCAGCGATGCCCATCGGTTTCGCCGAAGACCTACTGAGCACTTATTAACGGCCTCCCGGAACGACTCCTCGATCGCTTTCGACTCAATAGATACTCGATCTCCGGTGTCCTCAGCATCCTCGCTCACCTGCCCGGAACCCATAGGTTCGGGAGAATAGTGCCTGCGTGGGCTTTTTAGTCCGATATAGTAGTACTTCGGGCGGTCTCTGGCAATGTTCTGATTCTGGCGATTCTGGCGATTCTGGCGATTCTGCTCATCGGCATCGGTGTCGGTTTCATCGATCGGGACAAATGGATCAAACGCGCTGAACGATACAAGTATCACCTGCCGAAACATACGGCCTCCGTCTTGTGGTGCCGCCCCCCCAGCACTCAACCTCGCAGGAGTCTTATCGGGGGCCGAAAGGCTAAGCGCAATGTTTTGCAGACAATGGGTCTTGCCAACGCCATTTCGACCAATTAGAACGTGGATGTTGGATGGCGGAACACTTTTGACGGAAGCGTCGAACTCAAGTGAATATGGTGAGGATCCATTGGGTGAACCACTCTCATATCGGAAGCTGAAGGCAGTCACCGCCGTGCGATCATGTGCGAGTAAGTGAATTCGACTGCGGACGTCAGACTCTTCAAAGCTCCGCAAGACAGAGTCGTTTAGGACGTCCAAATTTTTAAGTTTACTAATGATGCTTGGTTGATATGCGACATCTCGAAGACCGCGCAGTACAGCAGTCTTGATCTCAAGTGGCAGTGTGTTCAGTGTCTCGTAGTAGTTATCATCCTGGCCCAAAGAGTAGTACGAGCTGTCGAGCATCGTGAAAACCTCTGGCAAGGACGGGCTTGCGAACCCCGTAGTCGAGGGAGCCGGCGGAGACATCCTTTCGCAGCCAATCTTAACAACCCCCAGCGCGTGGCGACCTTGAGAAGCGTCCCACAGGAACAGTTCGAACTTCGTAGAGTACTTGAACCAGTCGTTCCAAGGAACGGGTCGAAGGTACGCGCAAGGTCCAGAACCTTCTGCATTTAGCCGCTCTAGGGACGTGAAAAATTGCATCCAACAATATGATGGATGAAGTCGCGTCCGAGGGCAATAGAGATGGTTTCCTTACGTGGCCTTACCTCCGTTTGGTGGATACCCAAGTTGCGCCGCCATCGCAGGCCGAGCGCGTAGAAACGTCGATCGGACCTTTGTGGCGCCACATTCCAGATGTCCCAAACGGGGCGGAAGGCCGGGCTATCAGGCGACCTTACTCACGCCTACGTGGCGCTTCAATAAGGCCGCCCCCAAACGGACGGAAGGGAGTGTTGGGCTCCAACGGCGGCGGCAGGGGCCTTTGTAACCTACCAGAGTCGCGCGCTTTTGAACCTGTTTGCGCGCGGGGCAATTTCGCGCACTGCTTTATGGTGTTCATGTTCCTCGGCCAAACGTTCAAACGTTGTTCATACGCAGCCTAGCGGCTCAATCCGGCAACTCAGCCATTGCTAACAGAGCCGGAACAGGTTCCGATATCGTCGGCTGCTCTGGGTGTGACGGCGTAGGGCGGCAGAGCCTAGCCACCCTGCGACGGCCGCAGGCCGAGCGTTTTCAGCCGCTCCCGGAGCCGCCTGCGAGAGATCCCAAGCCGCTCGG
>CAYTFJ010000128.1:0-8626 GCA_964437075.1 uncultured Nannocystaceae bacterium | reverse complement strand
AATTTGATGACGAATGGGGCAAGCAGTACCCTATGATCACGCAGTCGTGGACCACCAACTGGGAGCGCGTCGTACCCTTCCTCGAGTTTCCTGAAGGCCTCAGACGCATCCTCTACACGACGAATGCCATCGAGTCGTTCAATGCTCGGGTACGAAAACTCGTCAACGGAAAAGGACATTTCCCAAACGACGACTCCGCATTCAAGCGTATCTACCTTGCCATTTTGGCCGCCGAGAAAAAGTGGACTCGGCCTCCGAAAGGATGGGCCTACGCTCTGAATCAACTTGCCTTACACTTTGAAGGACGACTGCCTGTCTGAAGCCGTCCCAGATCCACCGTTTGTCTGACAAACCCACGAACTGCGCAAGCGTGCCCAGGCCCTGCGCCTCTACGGTCTCCTGTCCGAGTAGGCCACCCTCGCAAAGGAGCCCTGGGTCGCAGCACTCATCGAATTTGAAGAAAGAGAACGGGCGCGACGCAGCCAGGAATACCGCCTGCGCAATGCGAAGATTGGTGCCTTCAAAGACCGAGGGGATTTCGACTGGAAGCATCCCACCAAGATCGATCGTCTCCAGATCGACGAACTCTTCACACTCGACTTCGTCGGCGAAGGACAAAACGTGGTCTTCCTCGGACCCAACGGAGTGGGCAAAACACTCTTTGCTCGGAATCTCGGCCACGCAGCAGTCACCCGAGGCTGGGCGACTCGCTACGTGAGTGCGAGCGACATGCTCACCGACCTCGCCTCCTACAACGGCTCAACGCTACGGGCTCGACTCAAGCGCTACGTCTCGCCACGGCTCCTCGTCATCGACGAGCTCGGCTACCTCAGCTACGACAACCAACATGCAGACCTCTTGTACGAGGTCGTCTCGCGCCGATACGAACAAGAAGCATCGATCGTCCTCACCACCAATCGGCCCTTCAAGGAATGGAACCAGGTCTTTGAGGGCGCCGCGTGCCTGGCCACGCTCATCGACCGCCTTTGTCATCGAGTCGAGGTCGTCGAGATCGACGGAGAATCCTATCGCCGGACCGAGGCAAAACTCAACGCGAAGAAGAAACGTTCAACTCGAAAGCCGAAGAAAACCAAATAGCGCCTGCGTGCGTGGGGCTCGTCCGGTATCCGCCGGTCTGGCCTCTCGCGCGCGGATTCCCGCGGATGCTAGCGATCGGCAACAACGAGGCCATAGGCGCGCGCCGAATAGAGCATGAGATAGGCATGGGCGAGCAGACCGGCATGGCGCCATTCCGCGGGCGTGGTGGGGTCCATGGGGTGAGAGTAGCAGGCCCTCGACGAGGATCTCGAGCACGGCCGAGCCCTCGACGAGGCCCGTGACAGGTCATTCAAGCTGAGTTAGAAGAAGAGATGCCATGCTCGCACCGAAATCTTGAGAGGCCTAGGCTTGGAGAGACTGATCCTTATTGTAATGATTGTAAGGAGATAGTCCCCTGTCCTCACAGGGAAACCGAGCGTCTGGAACATCTAGGCGCGCCTGCATACGACGTCTGCAAGTTGTGTGGGAGAGAAATTTAGCGGACCTCGAGCTCGGCCAGGACCTCGAGCTTGGCCAGGACCTTGAGCTCGGCCAGGACCTCGAGCTCGGCCAGGACCTCGAGCTCGGCCAGGACCTTGAGCTCGGCCAGGACCTTGAGCTCGGCCAGGACCTTGAGCTCGGCCAGGACCTCGAGCTGGTGCCGATCGATGCTGAAACCGGAAGTGCCGAAATCTGATAGTTATGAGCAGCTAGCTCCGTCCGAGATTTACAGTCGGCCGAGTTTTTTGCAGAAGTGAATTTAAAGTGCCGAAATCGGGCAGATATGGAGCATCGGGCAAAATCCGGGCACGCTAACCCTTCGCCGGTTGGCCTGCCGAACTAGCCAGGTGCTCAAGCTCGAGCTCGGCCGAGGACCTCCGCTGGCGGGCGGGGCCGCTCATTCGTAGAGGGTCTCGCACGCCGATAACGTCCTAAGTGTAAAGCTGGCGATCGCGGAACCCATTTGTCCTGCCTATCCTCCAGGATATGCACAATCTCGAGAGCGGCCGATGAATGTTCGTCGTCTTCACTACCGCGGAACCCTCCCGTAGGTGTCCAATGCGTCCATTCATTGCCATCGTGCTCGGCGAATGGGGACCCGTCGGGGAGCATCGGCATGATTTCGAGACTCCCTTCGGTTGAGCTGTGCCTCGATACGGTGATGCGGACGTTGACGAGATGGTCTTCGTCATCGAGGAGGTCGCCCTTCGTCCATATGTCCTCGTCGTGGGCGGTCAGCTCAAGGCCGAGGTTCGCCACGATTTGGTCGTTTCCCCTCCGCCACGAGCAGGCTTGGGGAAGTCGCACGGGGCGCCCAAATGGTGCATACCAGAGCGGGCGCCCCTTCGCCTGGAAGAATGACGTCACGAGTTCATCTCTCAACCAGGTCAGAAACCGAGCCAGGTTCGACTTCCCGGAGTTGTTTGGTCCGATCAGGACATTGACCTGTCTTAGATCCGTGAATTCGGTCGGTCGGTCAGGCGAAAAAGACCGCCAACCCGCAATGTCTAGCTTCTTGATCCACATAGTTCTTCTCTTCCAGCGCGGGCATCTATGGCCTTTTGGTCACGACTTTGTCGAGTTTGTCCTCAATTTGACCGACAAGTTCTCCGAGTCCTCGGAGCTCTGCAGCGGAACGCGCGCTGAAGATTTCTGGCGCCTCAACGGCGAGGTCTTGGATCAACTGCCACCGCTTTTTCATCTTCCCGAAGAGGATCAGGTTTGCGGGATAGTCGAGTTTGTGGATCGGCGTGTAGTCGAGCTGCCGGAGGTTGCCGAGCAGACGATGGACCATGCCGAGCGAGGGGTCGAACTGTTCGGACTTCTTCTTGGCGAGATCGGCAATCTTCACCGCGCTCTTCGAGGAGAGTACCTCAGCACTCGAAACGTCAAACGCGACGCTGCTATCCATTCGGCGGCCCTTAGAGAGTGGACTCCATCGGACCTCCATGTCGTGCAGCCGCGGGTGTACGACGATGACGGGCAGGGCGAGGTCCATCCAGTACTCGAAGTGCTCTCTCTTCACGTAGCGGGTCTTCTCGTCCGCAGCCTCATCTGCTTTGCACTGGACCTTGATGAGTCGGCCGGTGGAGCGTCCTTCTTCGCCGAGCACCTCGATTTCGCCATCGATCCCCAGGTCGGCGATCGGCTGCATCCTGTATGGCCATCGCAGTTCTCTGGAGATGACCGCCCCGGCCAAGTATTCGCCTGAGAGGCCAATCACGTTCGCGTCATTGAAGAAGGGCATGGTCAATACTGTGGCGCTGAGTCTCGGTTGAAGGCGAAGAGTCGTGGCAACGCAAGGTTTTCGATTCTAGCAAGTACACAGCCGTGTCGCTGCGAATGCCCATGCTCCATTGGTTCCGTGTAGACGGACATCGCCCCAGGTAGACACCGCGCTGTTTCCGCTGGCGGGCGGGGCCGCTCATTCGTAGAGGGTCTCGCACGCCGATAACGTCCTAAGTGTAAAGCTGGCGATCGCGGAACCCATTTGTCCTGCCTATCCTCCCTATCGTTCTTTTCCCGTTCCTCGATCCACGGCTTCACCATTTGGTTGTGCCAGTGCTCGCTCGCGTCTTCCTGGATGCGGTAGCGCCATGTCTCATGGGCTGCGGTCATCCGCTGCATCGCCGCATGGAAGACGCGAATATTGATGTACTCTACATCTGGAAGGTGTTGGTCGCCAGAGAGGGATTCGGGGTAGCGGAACACAACACCGGCGGGGTCGAAGGAGTCGAGCTCGGTGAGAATGACGTCGACTTCGTTTACGCCCACGTCGCCGGGAAAATCCATACTCGGTCCGGCCATGTCGATCGCACTCTTGACGTTTGGCCGGACGCGTTTCCATCGCGCTCCAAGGGAGTGCTTCTCGTTGCCCTTTAGGCCGGCCAACTCGGACGGCGGGTCTCCTCGAAAGATCTCACCGAATGATCGCGCCAGCTGTTTCAGCGCCAGCTCGGCACCATGACGATAGAGGTAGACCAGCGGGTAGATATTGAGGTCCACCTTGCCCTCGTTTCGAAGCATTGCCAGTGCCAGCCGCTCTCCAGCGTCAAAAAAACCGGCTGAGTGCAGACCGAATGTCGATTCGCCTCGATTGATACCTACATACGCGTGAGGATCCTCGAATGGGCCGTGTTGAAAAATTTGAATTGATTCCACCTGTGAGAGGCGACCAGCCGCTCCTACTAAATCTCAACCTCGATTTCTATCGGTACGCCAACTTCGGTTGCCACTGGTGTCCAAATGTCGGCGTCGACAGCGTCGGTTTCGATTGAAACCACCAACGAATAGCGAGCACCCTGTTCGCTGCGGTCGCCTTTCTTTAGTTCTCTCCACCAACCCGTCACCGGGTAGACGGCAATCACTCCGCGCTCCGCGATGTCCGCGGCGGCGCCTGTCAGTATATCGGCGTGGAGTGAACCTCGGTTTTGTGCGCCTTTGCCGAGATACCAATCGGACGAGTTCCCGCCGGTCGAGGGCCTGTTTTCTTCCTCCTCGAGAGCCTTCTTATTGAGACGCTTGTGGAACTCCTCGATGGACTCGGTGGCGCCCTTTACGTCAAAGCGAAGTCCATGGGACTGGTATCGGTGCTTGCGCTGCCAGCCTCGACGTCCGGGATTCGGCTCCACGAAATACGAGAGCGTCAAACGAACTCGGACGTTGGCATCGCCCAAGGATGCCAATACATCACGAGGCCACGGAAGCTCGTGCAAGTGAATCTCGCGCATCTTCCCGTCGATAAACGGTCTGATTGAGCCCTGCGCAACGAGCGTGACAGCGTTGGCGGCGCTTCTGAGAGCTCGTCGCAGGCTTGGAACACCAAATCCGTAGCGTTGAACAAGGCGAACCCTGGCCGTCTTGCCGCTCGCTTCAGACAAATGCCCTTTCATGGTGGTCGTCCACTCTGCGGAGTGCACGACCAACGCCCTAAGCGTCTCGGGCCACAAGTTGGGGTAGGCCGCCGACACTGCCGCCGCGATACGCGCCACTTGGGCGGTCGCCGGGCTCGTCGCCCATGTGGACACGAGCGGCTTTTCCGACGGTTTGTAGTGAGTTGTTAGCAGGCACAGATCGTCGCAGGGAAAATCGATGTTGTTGGCGGAGTTATGGACAACGTTGCCGCCCTCCATGACAACGTCAGGTTTGAGTGGCCATTGCTTTGCGAACGATACTGACGTGGTACTCCACGGAGACAATTCACCAGCCTGAGCTACGGGACTCCACCCGGCCCAAGTGGGGTCCTCGATAACCGCCTTCTCGGTGTACGCACCAACGGTCAACACGTTCCAGGCCTGGGCCGGGTCGTGAACCGGTTCTGTTTCGCTGCGATCGAGATGTGCTCGCTCAAGTGATGTGCCCTCCACGTTCCCCGCGCTGACCACGAAGAGGCGCTGATGAGGAATCTCATCAGCGTCGAGATAGATGAGCCCCTTGCTCGATGCATCAAATGACCTTCCTGCAGCGAGGGCATCCAAAGCGGATGACCACGACGTGGGCTGACCACGATCGCGGGTGTCGCGGGTGGTGATGGCCATCGCATGAACCCGACGCCTCGTGGGCGCCTGGATCTCCGGCAAACTTGCGGCTTCGGCGGTGACCGCACCATAAACCTCCGGGTCGTTACCCCCCGTGGGCGGCAGAATTTTCACCGACTCGAGCCGATGGTCCAATTGGACGTTGCCGGTTCCAACGAACGCGGGCACAAGATCACCGTAGAGCGCCAGCCCCGCCATCTCAGTACCATGCCCGTCATGGTCATGTTTGCCCCAGCCGGAATCGACGGCGTGACTGTCTTCTTCAGCGAGTGCGCCCTCGAGTAGCGGGTGCCCCCTGTTTACGCCAGTGTCGAGGATGCACACCGCAGGAGCATCCTCGACGGCATGCATGCTTCTCTCAATCAGGTCTTTGACCCAATCGGCTTGGTCCTTGCCATCTTGCTGCACGAAAAACGTCGCAAGCTCCTTGGCACGACGAAGTTCAGCGAAGTCGTTCAGGACGTCCAGCGACGAAACCAGGTCACGTGGCGACGAGAATGCGAGCACAACGATGCGATCGTCGAACTCCAAGCGCCGCTCGCCAAGCTTGATGTTTTTCTGCGCCGCAAACTCATGAAGGCGCTCCAGCTCCTTTCCGTCCGTGCGGCGCAACCAGATCTCCCACCAGATCGATTCGTCCTCGTTTGACGGATACACATCATCATCGTCCGTCCAAAGATCTCTCAGGGTCGCCAGTTTCAGCTTCGCAATTCGGTCGTAGACGTTCTCGTGACGTCGTTCCCGCGGCTTCTTGGGCGTTGTCAGCGCATACTTCTCCAGCTGTTTCAAGAAATGACCCACCTGACCGTCGGGTACGAAGACTGTCGCCCGTTGCGCAGTAGGTTCCGAGGCGGCGTCCTCGCCCTGAGCCGGCGTGCTCGAAACCGCCACGACTTCGATTCGTTTCTGCAGGTCCTTCGACCGGGTATTTTCAAGGCTTGCAACGGCAAGCTCCCAGCCTGGCAGTGATTCAAATTTGAGATAGACCCCAGGCTTCGCGGAGGGAACGTCAAATCCCACGGAAGATCGACGCTCGGCGCTCTCCTCTACTGCAGATTCGATGGAGGCGCTCAGAGACGCTGCGTGACCTGAACGCCCGAGAGGAGGAGCGCCGGGCGTTGCGGTTCGGCCCCCGCCGCCATGCGGTGTGTATTCCTCTACCGAAGGAGCGTTGGGAACAATGATGTGGCGACGGTTCCGAGGAGCAGTCATCCTTCAGCGTCCTCCTCGGCTATGCAGTTGTGCTGCGCCGGTATTCCAATGCGGTGGTGAGTTCTTGAACTCGAACTTTGGTGGTGTGCTCCAAGATCGCATTCTTGGCAGCCTGTTCGCAGGCGTGGGTGATGTCGGCGTGGCTAAGTCCTTCGGCTGCAGCTGCCGCGGTCGGCCAGTCGATGGCCGAGGTGTCGAGAAGACCAAGGCGAGCCCGCATCACTTGGATAGCGATCTCCGTCGAAGGAAGGCCGTACTCGACGACCGCATCGAAGCGACGGAAGAGTGCCCGGTCGAGCAGCTTCACGTGGTTGGTCGCACCGATGACAAGACTGTCCGAGTCATCGAGCTCAAGGAACTGCAAGAACGAGTTTAGCACTCGGCGGATCTCACCGACATCGTTCCCGTGACCACGCTCGCCGCCGAGGGCGTCAAACTCATCGAAAAGGTAGACGCCACGAGTTGACGCAATGGCGTCAAAAACGAGCCTCAGTTTGGCGGCAGTCTCGCCCATGTATTTGGTGATCAGTCCATCGAGCTGGATGGTGAAGAGAGGAAGTCCAAGTTCCCCCGCGAGTCCGGCGGCGGTCATCGTCTTGCCGATGCCTGGTGGGCCAACAAGCAGCAGCTTGCGCATCGGGGCAAATCCATGTTCGCGAATTCGATCTCGCTGCCGCTGTTCAACCAGCACGCGATCGATGCGACCCCGGAGTGTTTCATCGAGGGCCATGTCCGAGATGCGGGTCTTGGGATAGCCAACCATCAGCAGGCCGGCGAGTTCTCCCCTGGGCTGCGCGAGAGGAACCGGCTTCTGCGCGGGGACGGCACCAGATGCCTTGGCGCGAGCCTTTGCCTGGTCGACAACTTCACGGAGTTCTTGCGCAAATTTGCCATGACCACTCCGGGCGGCCTGGGCTGCGACCTGCATGGCGATGGCATAGAAGCGCGAGTCGTCGCCTTCTGCATGGCTCCTGATGAGAGCCTTTATTTGATCCGCCTTCGCCATCGGTTCCTCTTGACTGGAACCTTCTACCGTGACCAACGGTCGAGGCTCCAGCCCGAATCTCTTCTATTTCCAATTCTGCCTGAAATGTCAAGCGGATGCATCTTCTTTGCTGTGATTCTGGATGCTTCGTGTTCGAGAGGAGAGCTCACAACGATCGATTCGACTTGAGCTCGGACCACATCCGTCGCTGCTCGGCCCACGAGAGCATCTTAGCGATGGGTCGTACCCTCCTCTCGCTGAGCGGCTCCACGCCATCGATCCTTTCGAGCCCCAGCACCTGCTCCTGGATCTCGGGGGCAAGGAGCAAGAGGTCCATAATCTGGGTGATCCGTGCGCGGGTCAGTTCAAGTCGGCTCGCGGACTCGGCGCGATCGTTGTATTCGCCAACGGCGATGGCGTTCTCGAGGCGATGCGCAAGCGCGAGCATTTGGGCGACGCGAGCCGGTCTAGCAGGCCGTCGACAAAGTCTCGAAGCCGATGGGCGCCGAGTATAGACGACGGTTCGGTATCATCGAGGGTAAAGTTACGCCGCGATCTTGATTTGCACGTTGGGCACAGGACGAGGCCAATCGAAGCCCCAGAAGGCCGAGCATGGCCAGTGTCAGCGACCACAAAAGAGCCAGGAGGGCCCGGGCGAGGCTCGGTTTCCCCTGGAGGCACCGGGGTTTTCCGACCCCGAAGGCCGCACGCATGATGAGGCTCAGATTGAACGCGGCGGCGTGAATCAGAAGTCGTTTTCGGATGTTGTCATGCCCGCGAAGGTGGATGCGTCTCATACCGCCGCTGTGGAAGAGATGTGCCATCGCTCGTTCGAGTAATTCGCCTCGATGCT
>CAYTFJ010000127.1:0-8917 GCA_964437075.1 uncultured Nannocystaceae bacterium | reverse complement strand
CGGCGACGGCGACGGCGACGGCGACGGCGACGGCGACGGCGACGGCGACGGCGGCACAAACGCTGCCTGCGACACCGCGCCCATGATCCCAGGGGCACCCGCCCCCGCAGTCGGAACGCAGATGGGCAACTACTCGCTCGTCCTCGCCTCCGGAGAGCGCTTCGAGATCTGCGAAATGGCAGGCAAACCATTCATCGTGAACCTCGCGGGCGGTTGGTGACCAGCTTGTAAAGATCTCGCAGGTGCACTGGCGGGAAAAGTGAGCGGGAACGCTCAAGCAGATCAGATTCGGGCGTTGCTGGAGGCTGGAAAACTTGGATGGCTCGAAATCGTAGTCGATCCATGGGAGGGCTACGGCCCCGGTACCGCGGAGTTTATCGCGGAATGGGAGGCTGAGTTTCCAAACGAGTTTGTCACCGCAGCCGGTGACGACTCTGCCGACGACAAGATCTTCGCGTATACATCGCCGAGCCTCGGCGGCGGCATGCCACAAGGTGGCTTGATCGATGCCGACTTCAACTGGGAGACCACGGGCATCTACGAAGCCATGCCTGCCGCGCTCACAAAATACGGAAACTAGGGTTCAGCGAACCTAAAACTGCAAGGGGCAAGGGTCTGGAACTCTTGCCCCTAATTAATTTCGCAAGGCCCATCACAGCCTCTCGGTCCAGACTCGTGGAAAGGTCTGCCCTTGGCCAGCGGCTCAACTGTGGTATTCATGCTCAAAGATTCTGCCAAGGATCCCCATGCTGGCCCGAGTCATAGCCGTCCTCATCGCCGTCGCGCAGACAGACAGTGGATACCGAGCTCACAAGCCTGAGCGGATGCCGCGAGCGCGCCGAGCCCTTGACGAACGGCCCAGCAGCAGCATCGATCTCAAAATTGTGGGGTTACGCAGCCGCGAGGGCCAAATTCTCGTGTTGCTGTGGGACGACCCGCAGGGGTTTCCCGACCGCCAGCAGGCAGCTCGATCTCACCGGGTCATTCCGTTGAACGGAAAAGATCCACGAATCCAGTTCGAAGATCTCCCGATGGGAACCTACGCAATCACTCTTGTTCATGACGAAAACAAGAATGGAAGGCTCGACACCAATTTTCTCGGCATTCCGACAGAAGGCTACGGCTGTTCCAACAACCGCACCCCTCGATTGAGTCGGCCCCGCTATACACGAGCAAAGTTTCGTATCGGCCCCGGTAGGGCGACAAAGACCGTGCGAATCACTTACCTCTAGCAAGCACCTCGCTCCGAATCGTCTGGCCTGTGACCGCTCTCCTACTCGCCTTCGCGTTGATCTTGTGGGCCTGGTATTCCCCGCCCAAGGGAGGCATCGCCCTGGGTGCCGCGCTGCTGGCATGCGCTTTGGGCCCATTTTTGGTGGCGCAGGAACCCCTTATCCTGCGCCTCGGAGCCTGCGGCTACGCGGTCATCTTCGCCACAAAATTTTGGGAACGCAGCCATGGGCGAATCCATGACCGACGTCTTTGGGGGCATTTTCGAATCTTCCTGTTCTGGTGGTGGATTCCCCCCGATCTTCGCTTGCCACGAGACGCCACTCAAGCATCCGCGACTCGCAAAGAAGGACGCACACGGATCGCCCGAGGGGTGCTCAAGATGGCTGCAAACGCGGTGCTCACCAACCTTCGACCCAGTCCCCCATGCGAAGTCGTTGGATATCTCGCCTACAGTCTGTGGTCTCTTCTCAACATCTACACGCTCCTCTCCGGCGCCGTCGACCTCGTCTCCGGATTCGCGATGCAGTCCGGAATCCACGTCCGCGAGAATTTTAATAGGCCGATTTTTTCTCGATCTCCCCGGGAGTTCTGGTCGCTGCGCTGGAACCTCTACGTGCGTGGATTCGCCTATCGCAATATTTTTCTTCCAAGCGGTGGAACCCGTCATCCGGCAGCCAGTGTTATGTTCGTGTTCCTCGTGAGCGGGTTGATGCACGAATACCTGCTCATTGCGTGTGCCGGACGCTGGAGCCCTTTTGCGGGCTGGACGCTTCTCTACTTTCTGGGGCATGGCGGCGCCGTGGTGCTACAGGCCGCACTTGAAGCTCGAAGACCGCGCGCTTCACGACGCGAGACACCGACCCTACGAACCGCACTCGCGATCAGCCTCCACATCTTGTGGATGATCGCCAGCGGCCCACTGTTCTTCATTCCTCTTGATGAAGCGACTCAATTTTCCTCGTGGTAGCGACCCAATTTCGTGATTGGGCTACGCACGAGTATCGTATCCGCAGGATCCATCGAGGACCTGAACAGACTGAGTTCCGCATGCTTTTCTTCGCACGACCCCCTCGGCTCCCGCGACACCTGCTCGTCGCCACCTTCGCCCTCTCAGCCTGTGAAGCCAACTCTGAGCGCAAGCCTGATGAGGCCCAGACCCGCACCTCATCCTTACGCGGAACCGACCCGGCTCCCATCGCTACAACGGGACCGCGAATCGAGGCCGGTGAGGCCGTCTTCAACTTCGGAGAGGTCATGGAGGGGGAGCCGGTCACACACGTATTCAAGATCAAGAATACCGGCACCCACGACCTCCTGATCGAGGGCGCCAAGGGGTCTTGAGGTTGCACCGCGACCGTCGTACAGACGGACGCGATTCCCCCGGGTGGGGAAGGCGAGATCAAAGCCACTCTGACGACCAAAGGCCGAATCGGTGTGCTCAACAAGCGAATCGTCGTTCGCTCGAACGACCCGATCAACCCCCGCTACGTCCTCTCTCTCAAGGGTAAGGTCCTCGTTGACGTCGCCTTGGAGCCCCGCCGAATCTCCTTCGGCGAGCTCACTCGAGGCGAGACCGCGACCCGTGATTTCTCGGTCACGGTCCGCGAAGATACGAATATCCGCATCAAGAGCGTCACCGTTGACCATCCTCAATTTCGCGTTGCCGCCGACGAGGTCCCGGGGAGCTACGCGATCTCCTTTTTGGGAAGTTCGACGATCAAGCGATTTAGAAGCTCGATCAAGGTCGCCGTCGAGGGTGGATCTGTGCCCGAGTTCAGCCTCTCGGTATCGGCTTCTGTGGTCGGAAACCTCCGCTTCCCCCGCCGTATACAATTTTCGAGGCGCGGGGAGATCAAACCCAGAAATATCGACTTCACACGTCGCGACGCAAAACGCGTAAAAGTTAAGCGTGTCGAAGACCTCGATGGAATCTTCTCGACCGAAATCCAGGAGCTTCCACCCCCCTCGCCCGACGAAGCCGTTGCCGCGAAGGGGAAGGGTCCTGCTTCGAGTCCGCGACAAGTCCCACTGCGCACACGTGTGATCGCTACACTCGATGTCGAGAAGTTGAACGACGTGGGCCGCTCGGAGCATCGCTTACGCATACACCTCGACGACCCTGACGAACCCGTCGTCGAGGTCGTTGTCATCATCAGTGAGCTCCGGCCGCCGCGTGACGCGGCGAAAAAAACAGCTCCGGCGATGACCTTCTCCACGGAAAAACGTCGTCAACGTCGGCCCGAGCCCCAGTCCGATGATGCCAAGGTGCAACATCCGGAGCGCTAACGGGGATCGACCGCACGCTTGATTGACGCGATTGGCGCGATTGCGCCTGTTGAAACCGTGACTCGCGCTGTCCGCAGCGGTGCTTCTTTTGTCGGGGCTGCCGCTCCGCGCTCCCGAATGCCGTGGAATCGGACAAATCCGATGAATCCGACCCGTAGGCTTGAAAAATCATGAACACGGTGGCATCCAAGCCCAGCCCATCTGGCGCGGAGGTCCTGAATATTGAAACGGCTCGAACTCGGGGCCCGCGTGTGGCTCGCAATCACCCTCCCCTGGAGGGTCCTCTTTGACGCGGTATACGCCGCCAAGGTCACGGCTCTCGAACTGCAGGGCGACGCGGCCAAGCCCATCGCGGAACCGATCACCATCAGCGAGGCAGTCCCAGAAATAGCCCAAGAACGCGATCAATCCGCTGCGCTGCAGCTTCTCGCTATCTTGCAACGTGAAGGTCGTTTCATCGATTTTTTACAAGAAGACGTCTCGGCATTTTCGGATGAAGACATCGGTGCTGCCGCGCGTGTTGTGCACGACGGATGCAAACGCGGCCTCAACGACTGTCTGACGCTCGCGCCAATACGCGAAGAATCAGAGGGGGACGCCATCGACCTGGCGGAGGGCTTCGACGCCCAACGCAACCGTGTGACCGGTAAGGTCCTTGGAGATCCGCCCTACCGTGGCAACCTCGCCCATCCAGGCTGGCAAGCCACGGCCATCGGCTTACCCGCGCTCGCAGAGGGCCACGATCCCACCGTCATCGCCGCCGCCGAGATCGAGCTCTAACGTTCATGTCTAGTCCCGTGACGCCCACCTACTCCATCGGAATCGACCTGGGCACGACCCACTGCGCCCTCTCCCGCATCGATTCCGAGAGCGAGCAGCCCGAGGCCCTCAGGATTCCCCAGGTCGTCGCTCCTGGGGAAGTCGCCACCCGCGAGCTGCTTCCATCATTCTTGTATTTCCCCGGCTCGGCCGAGTTCCACGCAAACGCACTCGCGCTGCCATGGTACAATGGGGCCCGCGATGTCGTCGGCGTCTTGGCTCAAAAACAGGGCGCAACGAGCCCCTCGCGGCTGGTATCCTCCGCCAAGAGCTGGCTATCGAACACCCAGGTCGATCGCCGCGCTGAAATCTTGCCGTGGGGAGCACCCGAGGGCATCTCAAAGGTCTCGCCACTGCTCGCCTCCGCACGCTACCTTGCCCATCTTCGTGGGGCCTGGGAGCTCGCGCATCCCGACACCCCCCTCGCAGAGCAGGACATTGTCCTCACAGTACCGGCATCATTCGACGCCGTCGCCCGTGAACTGACGCTTGAGGCCGCCGCCCTCGCCGGATTTTCCCAGGCACCACGATTGCTTGAGGAGCCCCAGGCTGCCCTCTATGACTGGCTCGCTCAGCGCGGTCGAGCCTGGCGTAGCGACGTCTCCGTCGGCGATGTCATCTTGGTCGTCGATATCGGTGGTGGCACCACCGATTTCTCTCTCATCGCGGTGCAGGACATTGAAGGATCGTTGGAGCTGGTGCGTATCGCCGTTGGCGACCACATTTTGCTCGGCGGCGACAACATGGATCTGGCCCTTGCCCACACCGTTCGGGCCAGCCTTGCGACGGAAGACAAGAGCCTCGATGACTGGCAGATGCGCGCGCTTACCCACAGCTGCCGCCACGCCAAGGAGGCGCTGCTCGCGGAGGACCCTCCCGATTGTTTTCCACTGGCCATCCCCGCCCGCGGGAGCAGACTCATCGGAGGCACTCTTCGCGCCGAACTCTCGCGCGAACAGGTGCAAAGAGTGCTGCTCGATGGATTCTTTCCAGAGGCATCGGTCGACTCCAGCCCTCGTGTTCCCCGGCGCGCCGGGCTCACCGCCCTCGGGCTCCCATACGCGAGCGACGCCGCGGTCACCCGCCATCTGGCCGCCTTTCTCCGCCGCAGCGAGGCCCAGCGCGATCCCGGGGGTGATGGGGCCTCTTCGAACCCCGGTTTCGTCGTTCCCACCGCGGTCCTCTTCAACGGTGGTGTCACCCGCTCAAGAACAGTTCGCAATCGGCTCACGAGGGTCCTCGACGGTTGGCTCGCGGCCGCCGGCGCGCACCCCATAAAGAGACTTGGAGGCACCCACGCAGAACTGGCGGTCAGCCGGGGCGCGGCCTACTACGCACACGCACGTAGGCATGGCGGCGTCCGCATTCGCGGCGGCACGGCCCGGGCCTACTACATTGGGATCGAACGTGCCGAACTCGCGGTACCAGGAATTGAACCCACCATGGATGGGATCTGCATCGCCCCTTTCGGCATGGAAGAAGGCAGTGAGGTCGAACTGCAACAACCCTTTGGCCTGGTCCTGGGAGAACCAGTCTCCTTTCGTTTCTTCGCCTCATCGGCCGGTGATCGCCGCACAGATCTGGTCGGAACATCGATCGATCTGATTTCGCTGTCGGAGCTCGCCCCCATCGAAACCGTGCTCGATGGCCCCCCCGGAGACGTCGTTCAGGTCCGTCTCTGCGCCCGAATTACAGAAGTTGGAACCCTCGAGCTCGCCGCCGTCGACGAACAAAGCCCTCGGCGCTGGAAACTCAGTTTCAATGTTCGAGTCGATTGATGGACAAGCCGAACGCGATGGCGAAGACCCAATACATCGTTGGCATCGACCTTGGCACCACCCACTGCGCTCTCTCGGCAGCGGCGCTACAGGATCCCGCGGTTCATCTCCGTAAGATCCCTCAGCTTGTCGCGCTCGGGCAGGTCAGCGGCCAAACACTGCTGCCGTCATTCATGTATCTACCGGCACGCGGGGAGCTTCCAGCGACCGAGCTGGCGCTGCCGTGGGGGCCACAAGAGCAGGTGGTTGGTGCCCTCGCCCATCAGCTGGGGGCCAAGGCGCCCAACCGCTTGGTCGCCTCCGCGAAGAGTTGGGTCTGCCATGGCGGCGTCAATCGCCGGGCGCCAATTTTGCCTTGGAATGCCCCGGACGGGCAAGAGCAGATTTCCCCCTTCGAAGCCCAGGTCGCCTATCTCGCTCATCTCCGCGCAGCGTGGGAACACCAACATCCCGACGCCCCCCTGCATGAACAAGATGTGGTGGTCACTGTCCCTGCGTCCTTCGATGAAGGCTCCCGGACACTGACCAGCGAGGCCGCCGCCGAGGCCGGCCTCGGCGATGTCCACCTGCTAGAAGAACCTCAGGCAGCCTTCTACGATTTTCTCGGAGCGCACACGGACGACCTCGCTGCCCAACTCGGCACGGCCAAGTTGATTTTGGTGGTCGATGTGGGTGGGGGCACCACCGATCTCACACTGTTGACGGTGGCCCCCGATTCGCAGACCGACAAACCGCGCGTCGATAGGATCGCTGTCGGCGGTCACCTGATGCTTGGTGGAGACAACATGGATGCCGCCCTCGCATCGTTCGCCCTCGACAAGGCGAAGATGCAGCGTCCCGACGACGCGACGCTTTGGTCCGCGCTGGTTCAATCGGCCCGCCGCGCAAAGGAGACGCTCTTTGGTGACGATGCCCCTGAGCAGTGTGCGATCGCCCACCAGTCGCGGGGGTCAAAGCTCATTGCCGCGACACGCAGCATCGTCGTTTCCCGCGCAGAAGCGGAACAGGTCGTCCTCGATGGATTTTTCCCGATTACAGAGGCCGACGAAACGGCCCGGCGCAGTGCTCGCGCGGGTCTAACGACCTTGGGTCTCCCCTACACCAGCGACGCTGCGATCCCGCGTCACATCTGCGCGTTCCTACGACGCCATGTCGAGGCCGCGGTCGCAGCTGGTTCGACCGTCGTCGGCGGACTCCCCCAGCCCGACCTCCTCCTGTTGAATGGGGGTGTCTTTAAGTCTACGGCCATCGTCGCCCAACTCCGCAAGGGTCTCGCCCATTGGTTTGGCGACCAGGCCCCCCGGATGCTCGACTCCACGTCCCTCGACACGGCCGTGGCCGATGGGGCCGTGCGCTCGGGTCTCGCCCGCCGCGGACTCGGTGAACGCATCGGTGGCGGAACCGCACGCGCCTATTATATTGAAGTCGAGACCGCGAAGAATCTTCGCCAAGCGATGTGCATCGCGCCACGCGGAATGGAACACGGGACCGTGGTCTCGGTCGCAAACCGCACCTTCGATCTCATGTTGAACCGGCCGGTCTCTTTCCCTCTACACACGTACACCGGGGACCGTCTCGATGCCCCCGGCGACCTCGTCGATCTTGATGACAGCCTCGATTCGCTCCCGCCGCTCGAAACCTTGCTGCGTGCCCGGCGCTCCGCCGAGCTCCGCAACGATACAGTCCAGGTCTCGCTCTTGGCCTCCATGGCAGAAAAGGGTGCACTGGAACTCTCGCTCGTCACTGTAGAGCTTCCCCCACGCCGGTGGACGCTCGAGTTGGTCACAGCGAGTCAACACGTGGATGCACCGAAGGGCGCGGTCGCCCAGAACGCCGACGAGCAGCAGAAATCGACCCTCCCAGCGCCTCCTCGCCTCGCGGAATCCCTCACACTCTTGGCGGCAGCGCTCTCTGGAGACGACATCAAGGCGATCAAGAGTGTGCGCAGAAACCTTGAGAACAGCCTCGGCCCACGCGGTCGGTGGTCGGTCGACACCTGCCGAGCCATTTGGGAGGTCTGCATGGAGCACGAGGATCGCCGGGCCACCAGCGAACAACACGAACTCGGTTGGCTGCGGCTCTGCGGTTGGGGCCTGCGGCCTGGCTTCGGAGCCGCCGATGACGAAAGCCGGATGCAACGCATGTCCGAGCTTCGTGAACACGGGCTACACATCGCCAGCCGATCCAACTGGGCCGAATGGTGGATCCTTTGGCGACGCATCGCTGGGGGACTGGACCTGACCCCTCAGCAGCAGCTCTTCACACAGATCGAAGCCTGGCTCTGGAGAGGCCCCCAGCTCCCCCCAGGAACCCATATGCACGGCGAAATCGAGATGATGCGGCTGCTGGCCAGCCTCGAACATCTCCCCGTTTCCCAAAAGACCCGCGCCGGAGAACTTTTCTTCACAAGGGCGAAGAAACTTGGATCTTTCTGGCCGCTGGGACGCGTCGGTGCCCGCGTTCCCTTCCACGCCTCGGCGACAACCGTCGTCCCTGCACGTGTCGCCGAGGCGTGGATCGACCGTCTGCTCGAGCTCGACTGGCCCAGCGCAGAAGGCGCCGCCTTTGCCGCGGCCTCGATCGCCCGACTCAGCGCCAACCTTGAACACAACGTCGGCGCGGAACATCGAAGTCGAGTCATCAAGGCCCTCACTAAGGCCGAATGCTCTGCGAGCTGGATCGATATGGTCGAACGCGGTGATGGTCTCAGCGACAATGACGTCAAACGTATCTTCGGCGAGAGCCTGCCCGTCGGGCTGCGCCTTACGTCGGCACACGCCCCGAACCTAGCGAGCCCCTAG
>CAYTFJ010000126.1:0-9239 GCA_964437075.1 uncultured Nannocystaceae bacterium | reverse complement strand
CCGTCGCCGTCGCCGTCGCCGTCGCCGTTTCCGGATGAGTCGCCGTTTCCCTTTCCGGATGAGTCGAGCGGGTCGATGTCGGAGATCGCATTGAAATCGCTAAAACATGCAGAGGGAAGGCAAAGAGACAGTATGAAGATGGTTGATGGGCGCCGCATGATCGGAAGCTACCAAAAAATCGACGAGTGGGTACCGAGTTGCAGAGGTTTGGATCTAGTTCCTGGATACAAAGTAGAGTTGTCTCTAGCTCGTTGTGTACGACTAGGAGGCGGTCGGAATCTCGGTATCCAGACCTCACTCGCGATGACCTGGTATCGAGCCGACGACCGTCGGTCGTAACGAAAACGTCTCTAAATTGTGATTCCGCATGGTGTCATTGTCGAAAACAAATTGCCCCCGAAACATTCGGCCAGAGAGCATGTGCGGAATCCACACTCGGTTGTCTGCCCACATTTTTGAGTAGGGGACGTCGTCAATGGCGGCCCATTGTGGGATGGCTTCGGGGGTGGTGCGGGGTGAGCCCAAGAAGGCATCGCTACGAAACACATGAATGTGGAGCGAGTAGCCGTCCATGAATTGAAAACGCAGCTCCCCACATTTTGTGGGCCGCCGGGCGGATATGCCCAGTTCCTCCTTAAGTTCTCGGGTCGCACATTGAAGGGGGCTCTCGTTTCGCTCGATATGCCCGCCCGGAGCGCATATTTTACCAGCGCCGTGTCCACGACGTTTGCGGATAAGGAGTAGGCGCTTGTGTACGATGACGAAGAGTATCGATGCCGAGTCGATGGCTCGCCATTGAGCCGATTGGATGTCCTGCAAGTTGGGCATTGTCTTGGCAGCCTTGTGGAGTAGAACGCGAGGCGCTCAGGTCGCGGAGTTTGCTGAGCCATGGATGTGGGCACGCAGCCTCCGAACTTGCCGCCGAAATAAAATGGATTCGCCTGGCTACAGGGCTAGCCACCGACTTCTACCTACATCTGGCCACAACGGTGGCCATGTAGATCCATGTGATCTCAAAAAAGTCGGAGATATCAGTTCGCTCCCTTTGATGGTTTGAACTGGCCCCATCCTTGCTTGTTGTCTGGGTATGTCTCATCGAAACTCGACTCTGTGTGCAATCGTTCTCGCTCTCGCTGTCGTGTCCGGTTGTGATGATCAACCGGAAGAGGGCCAATCGGTCGTATTTGACGGAGATACGCGGGTGGAGACTGAGGGCGGTGCATTCAGTGTTGAGCTATGGAGCGAGGTAAAGAGCCCGTGTGTGGGCAGCAATACTTTTGTTCTGCGTGTGTGCATGGCGGACACCGAGCAGGGGATCCCGAACGCGGAGATCGGCCTTGAGGCCTGGATGCCGAGAGCCGATGGTGAGGCCGGGTCCGAGTCTGCTGTGACCTATCTCGGGGATGGTCAGTATCGTATTGAGAACGTTGAGCTTGGCCAGGGCGGAGCGTGGCAGTTCGACTTCTCCATCGAGGTGGGCGCGACGATGCGCGAGTCCGTCGCATTTCGCTACGAAGTCCTCTAAGCAGCGGCGGGCGACCATCCGAGAGTCGGTCATCCGCGGTTGTGGATAGTGGTATCGGCCTGGGTCCATCCGCGTTCCGCAATTGCGCGTCTTAGGCTGAGTAAGGTCTCGTCGACATCGGCTTTCGTCGTGTCGACGTGGATATGAGCGCGACGATAAAGTGGTTCCCGGAGCCCGAGTAGACGTTTTAGGTCCGCCATCGCATCCTCTCGGTCGGCCATGGGTCGCTCGTCCCCCTGGTCTCGAACCCGTTTTAGGTGGGCCTCGGGGGTGGCTTGGAGCCATACACAAAGAGTTTCCTCAAGGCAGCGCTCGAAAGCATATCGGTTGGTGATGATGCCCCCTGAGACCGCGATGACTCGAGGTTTTGTCTCGGCGAAGGCATGATCCAAGGCTCGCCCCTCAAGCTCGCGGTAGTGCGCATCACCGTGGAGCGTGAAGATTTCTGAGCGGCTGAGCCCTGCGAGTTGCTCGATGCGAAGGTCGAGTTCCAAAAAGGGCATGTTAAGGTCATGTGCCAAGCGAGACCCTAAAGTTGATTTTCCGGCACCTCGCAGACCGAGCAGCGTGACACAACCACTTGGATTTGAGCGCAGACTCACGAGATGTTCGAGTGGGATGTTCAGCGCCTCTGCCACCTGCGCCAATTTAACGATCGAAACATTCGTTTGGCCCGACTCCAGAAGCGAGATGAATCTTGGCGACAAATGCGCGCGTTTGGCGAGCTCCCTCACCGTCCATTCGCGAGCCGCGCGAAGTACACGAATTCGTGCCGAGATCGACCGTAGCAGCGGTTCAGGAGCGGGAGTAGAGGGCATCGGCAGGCCTGATGGGAGTTCGGCGTGAGACGATAGTGCAATATATTACACGTATGCAGCAACTCACACGCACTATATTGCATTCAGGTTCGGCCTAATGCAAACTGCTCCGCATGTCTGAAGACACCATCGACTTCGAGACCCACCCGTCCCGGTATCGACACCTTACCTTGAAGATCACTGGCGGCCTGGCTCGGCTTGGCCTGGCGATCAAGGAGGACGGCGGAATGCGGCCCGGCTACGAACTTAAGCTGAATTCGTATGACTTCGGGGTCGACATCGAGCTGGCGGACGCCATTCAGCGGCTTCGCTTCGAGCATCCTGAAGTGTCGTGCGTGATGGTCACCTCGGATCTTGAGGATGTGTTCAGCTCAGGCGCGAATATCTTCATGCTGGGCAGCTCGAGTCACGCATTTAAGGTGAATTTTTGTAAATTCACTAACGAGACGCGGCTCTATATTGAGGATGCGACGGACCACAGCGGACAGACCTATATCGCGGCGCTCAACGGGATCGCCAGCGGTGGCGGCTACGAGTTGCCCTTGGCCTGCAAGGAGATTTACCTGGTGGACGATCGTCGTTCCGCGGTCTCGTTGCCCGAGGTTCCCTACCTCGGAGTGCTCCCTGGCACGGGCGGAATTACGCGCGTGGTCGACAAACGAAAGGTCCGACGTGATCACGCGGACGTCTTCTTGACCCTCGCCGAGGGGATCAAGGGCAAACGAGCGAAGCTCTGGAACTTGGTCGACGACGTGTTTCCGCGCTCGAAATTTGACGAAAAAGTCGCTGCTCGTTGCGACGAGATCATCAAGGCAGCGGGCGATCGATCCGACTGCAAGGGCATCGAGTTGCCGCGGCTTCAAGTCACCGAGACCCCAGAGAAGATCGAGTACAAACATGTTTCGGTGAGCCTCTCGGGAACGCCCAGGACCGCAGAATTGGTCTTGCGGGTTCCAGATTCTCTTCCCGACATTCCGGCTGATCCTACCGATCTGGGTGCACACTGGTGGGCGCTAGAGGCCTACCGTGAAGTGGACGATGCTCTCCTTCGCCTTCGTTGCAATCATCACGCGATCGGTCTTGTGGTGCTGAGGATCGAGGGGAAGGCGGAGACAGTTCTGGAACTCGACAAGCAGCTGCTTGACCGCAAGGATCATTGGTTTGTTCGGGAGGTCATGCTGCACATGAAACGAGTCCTCAAGAGGCTCGATGTCACAGCAAAATCATTCTTCGCGCTTGTGGATAGAGGCTCGTGTTTTGCGGGAAGCTTGTTTGAGTTCGCACTCGCTTCAGATCGTGTCTACATGCTTGATGAGGATGGAGTCACGGTCTCGCTCGGCGAGATGAACT
Source organism: uncultured Nannocystaceae bacterium (assembly GCA_964437075.1). GTDB lineage: Bacteria > Myxococcota_A > Polyangia > Nannocystales > Nannocystaceae > CAYTFJ01. Next base: position 5,546 of record CAYTFJ010000126.1, on the reverse strand, counting down.
TCGGTGCGATGCCGATGGGCAACGGGCTTACGCGCATGGAGACTCAGTTCTACGGAACACCGACGCTGGTCGCAAAGGCGCGTGAGCAGGTGGGACGAGCGATTTCCGGAGAGGAGGCTGAGGCCATGGGTCTCGTGCTCGCGGCACATGATGATATCGACTGGGACGATGAAATCCGAATCGTAGTCGAGGAGCGGGTTAGCTTGAGCCCAGATTCCTTGACGGGTATGGAGGCCAATGTCCGCTTTGCTGGACCCGAAACTGTCGAGACCAAGATTTTTGGCCGATTGAGCGCATGGCAGAACTGGATCTTCCAGCGCCCGAACGCTGTTGGAAAAAAAGGTGCTCTGACACTTTATGGTCAGCCGGAGAGCGCCGAATTCGACTGGAACCGAACCTAACCTAACGGAACAACAAGATGTCTCTATATGACAAGATCCCCAACAACGTCGATCTCTCCCAAGACCGAAAGCTACAAAAAGCTCTGGAAGCCTGGCAGCCAAATTTTTTGGACTGGTGGCGCGACATGGGACCGAAGGGCTTTCAAGAAGACTTGGTCTACCTCCGTACGGCAATCAGCGTCGAGAGCGACGGTTGGGCGCACTTCGACTACGTAAAAATGCCGGACTATAGGTGGGGAATTTTTCTCACCCCCCGGGAGGGCGAAAAAAGGATCGGATTCGGCGATCACGAGGGCGAAAAAGCATGGGAGTCGGTTCCTGGTGAAATGCGCGGTGATCTGCGGCGCATTATCGTCACGCAGGGCGACACGGAGCCCGCATCGGTGGAACAACAGCAATTGCTCGGTCGCACTTGCCCCAGTCTCTACGACCTTCGAAACCTGTTTCAGGTCAACGTCGAGGAAGGCCGCCATCTGTGGGCGATGGTGCATCTTTTACACGCGTATTTCGGTCGAGATGGACGCGAAGAGGCCGAAGAGATGCTTGTTCGGCGCTCCGGAAATGTTGATTCGCCGCGTATTTTGGGCGCCTTTAATAAGCCCATCGAGGACTGGCTCAGTTTCTTTTGTTTCACGATGTTTACGGACCGTGATGGCAAATACCAACTGGCGTCCTTGGCTGAGAGTGCCTTTGATCCACTCGCTCGCGCGACTCAGTTCATGCTCACCGAAGAGGCTCATCATCTCTTTGTCGGAGAGACCGGAATTCGCCGAATCATTCAGCGGACCACCGAATTGATGAAAGAAGCGCCCGAAGGCGATGTGACCAAGAACGGTGGGATTCCCCTCGACTTGTTACAGCGATACGTCAACGAGTGGTACAGCGCTTCGCTGGATCTCTTTGGCGGTGAAGACTCGTCGAACGCCGCGAATTATTTTTCAGCAAGCCTCAAGGGCCGCTTTCGAGAGGGGCGCGACAAAAACATTACGGATCATAAGGCCCTCGAAGGCGTTCACACCATCGAGCGACCAACCGCGGACGGTGTGACGAACGATGAGATTCCATTGCGTCGGGCCATGAACTTGGTGCTGCGCAACGCTTACACCGCCGACTGTGAGCGAGCCGTCCGAGGTTGGAACAAAGTTTTGCAGAAGGCGGGCCTGAGCGAGCGTATTTCTCTTCCGAGCGCTCGGTTCAACCGCAAGGTGGGTATCTACGCAGGTTTCCACTTCGACGCAGAAGGCAACACGCTCTCGGCCGAAAAATGGGAAGCAAAGGCGCTTGAGATCCTCCCAAGCGACAGCGATCGAACCTATGTGCAGTCGTTGATGCAGCAGGTGACGGAGCCCGGAAAATTCGCGAACTGGATCTCGCCACCGGCGCGCGGAATCAACGACATGCCCGTGGACCACAAGTACACTCTCTTTACCGATGATCCCGAATACGCGAAGCGGAGCTAAGATGCATATTGTCAGAAGCTATTTGTGTGACCGCTGGCAAGAAGGCGGCGAGCGTCGTCCGCTCATCAATCCAAGCAACGATGAGCGGCTCGCGGAGGCGGGAAGCTCGGGACTCGATCTCGGTGATGCGCTCGCGCATGCCCGAGACCACGGCGGCGCGACACTTCGGAAAATGACCTTCGCTCAACGAGGTGCATTGTTGGCGAGCATCGCTACATCTCTCCATAAGCGTCGCGAAGACCTGGTTGCGCTCTCTATCGCCAACGGCGGAAACACCCGAGGCGACGCAAAATTCGATATCGACGGCGCGACGGGAACCTTGAGCTACTACGCAAAACTGGGCGAACGTTTGGGACACAAACGTACACTTGTCGATGGGGCCGCTGAGCGCCTCGCGCCCAACCCACGTTACGTGGGCTATCATCTTCAGGTCCCGCGTCGGGGGGTCGCAGTTCACATCAACGCGTTCAATTTTCCGGCATGGGGACTCTTTGAGAAGGCCGCGGTGAGCATTCTTGCTGGCGTTCCCGTATTCACAAAGCCAGCGACGGCGACCGCACTTGTCGCGGAGCGTGCCGTCGAGTTTCTGGTTGAGGATGGAGTGTTGCCCAAAGGTGTGCTCTCGCTGTTATGTGGCAGTGCCGGGGACTTGCTGGATCACCTTGATGTGCAAGATGTTGTCGCGTTTACAGGGTCTGCGGACACCGGTGCCCGAATCCGTGGTCATGCATGTGTGGTCGAGCGGTCGGTGGGCCTGAATATAGAAGCTGACAGTCTGAACGCGGCCGTGCTTGGCGCTGACGTCGACAGTGACTCCGGGGCCTACGAGCTTTTCTTGCGTGAGGTCGCCCGGGATGTGACTCAAAAAGCCGGGCAGAAATGCACGGCGACCCGCCGCGTACTGATCCCGGCAGATCGATTGGATGAGGTCCGTGAGGACCTCACAAACGAGATCGACAACGTTCGTGTGGGCGACCCTTCTTTGCGTGAGGTTCGCATGGGTCCTGTCACCAATCGTGCCCAACTCGCGGATGTAGAGGCGGGGATGGCCGCTTTGGAAAAATCCGGAGCTGAGCGGGTGCATGGTGGTGGTCGCGGCAAACTCGTAGCGATCGAGGGCGACCAGGGATGCTTCATTGCGCCCAGCTTGTTTGTCGCGCCAGCGGACAACCCCGTTGTGCATTCACGTGAGGTCTTTGGCCCCACGGCCACGCTGTTGCCCTACGATGGGACGGCCGACGCCGCGGTCGACATACTGTCGCGCGGCAAGGGCAGTCTGGTGAGTTCGGTATACACCGACGACAAGCTCTTCGCCGAAGGGGTTGTGCTTGAGGCGGCGGCATTCATGGGTCGGATTCATGTTGGCTCTTCGCGCGTGGCGGAACATAGTCCTGGACCGGGTACTGTTATGCCCCAAATGGTGCATGGTGGTCCGGGGCGCGCGGGCGGAGGCGAAGAACTCGGAGGACTGCGTGGATTGGCTTTCTACAGTCAGCGTACCGGGGTGCAGGGCGAGAAAACTTTGTTGGAGAAAATTCTGCCCATGGAGGAACGCTAGCCGATGGCGACTTCACTCAAAATTCGGGAGATCGCCGGATTCAGTCGCGTGACGGTGATCGGTGCGGGGACGATGGGACATGGTATCGCGCAGATTTGTGCCGCGGCTGGGCTCGAGACCGTACTCTTTGATGCCTTCGAGGGCGCCGCGGACAAGGGGCTCGCGCGGGTGGTAGGCAACCTTGAGAAGGGTGTCGCGCGAGGAAAGGTCTCTGAAGACGAGAAATCCGAGACCTTGTCTCGGTTGGTGGCATCGAGAGATCTTGCGGCAGCCGTGGATGGTGCCGATATCGTGTTTGAGGCTGTGCCTGAGGTGTTGGAGATCAAGCGCTCTCTCTTCGCCAAGATTGCACCCCTTGTTGGCTCTGAGACCGTATTGGCGACAAACACGAGTTCGTTGTCCGTCGCCGACATCGGTGAAGGCATCGAGAATCCGAGTCGGGTGATCGGCACACACTTCTTTAATCCTGTGCACATCATGAAGCTCCTCGAGCTGATCGTTGCCAAGGAGACCAGCGCGAAAATTGTCGGGCGACTTGAAGAGCTTGGCGCCGGTCTCGGAAAGCAGTGCATTGTCGTCAAGGACTTTCCGGGATTCGCCACAAGCCGCCTGGGTCTCGTGATCGGGCTTGAGGCGATTCGTATGTTGGAACAAGGTGTGGCCTCGGCCGAGGACATCGACAAGGCGATGACACTCGGTTATGGGTTTCCGATGGGACCACTCAAACTCACCGACTTGGTGGGTCTTGATGTTCGCCTACACATCGCCAATTACCTCAGTGAGAACCTCCCAGATGGCGCTCACTTCGAGCCCCCGGCGTTGCTTCAGCGCATGGTGGACGAGGGGAAGCTAGGCAAGAAAAGCGGTCAGGGATTCTACAACTGGTCGTAGATCGATGAATCTGAACTCTGCTCTCGGGTTAGGGGGTCGCTGCATCGAAGACGCCGAGACCTGAGAGCAGAACCAAGAAGATGCATACGGGCACGAAATAGCGAAGAAGACGAAGCCAAAGAAGATACACGGCTTTGATCTTCCCGAGCTTCGAGCCCTCGGCGAAGGCCTGCTCACGGGCCTTCCCTCCTACCCGCCAGGCCATGAACACCGCGACGCCGAGGCCGCCGAGTGGGAGCATCCAGTTGCTCGTCACATAGTCCATCCAGCCAAAGAAGCTTTCGCTGAGCGCTGAGGGGACACCCAGGGCCAAGATGCACGCAGAGGTGGACAGGACCGCCTTCCGGCGTGACCAGCCTCGGTTGTCGATAAAATATGCCGCTGCAACCTCCAGCATGGAGATCGATGAGCTAAGGGCGGCGAAAACCAAGAGCACAAAAAAGATGATGGCCCAGAGACTGCCTCCAGGCATCTGTGAGAACGCGATGGGCATATTCTCAAAGACCAACCCGGGACCAGCCGCCGCCTTCATCCCGTGGCTGAAGGTGATCGGGAAGAGAATCAAGCAAGCCATGAGGGCGACGGCGGTGTCGAGCACCGTGATTGCGATGGAGGCAACGATCGCGTCATCAGTTCGCTTTAGGTAGCTTCCGTAGGTCAGCATCGCTCCCATGCCCACGCTCAGGGTAAAAAAACTATGTCCGAGGGCTTCGAGTACACTCGCACCACTAAGCGCATCGAGGTGAGCACCGAATACAAAATCGACGGCGGGCGAGAAACCGCTGAGGCTCATGGAGTAGAACATCATCGCAGCCATGAGCAAAAGCAGCGTCGGCATGAGGACTCGGGCGGCGCGCTCAACTCCCCGTTGAATGCCCGAGATCACCATGAACACGGTCATGGCCATGAACACAGCGTGCCAAGCGAGGCTAAGAGCACCGTCTCCCGAGACGGTAGAGAATCGCTCGCTAATTTGCTGTGGGCTGTTGTTGGTAGCCTCGAAAGTCCCAGATATGGCGAGGTAGAGGTAGTGGATCGCCCAGCCCGCGACGACGCTGTAGTAGGAGAGAATGACGAAGGCCGCAGCCACCCCCATGGCCCCCACGGAGGTCCACCCACGGCTACCGTTTGAAAGCTCACCATAGGCCCCAACGGGTGAACTCTTGGTCATCTTACCGAGCAAGACCTCTCCAATCATGATCGGTAGCCCCACGAGGAAAATGCACGCGAGATAGA
>CAYTFJ010000125.1:0-9263 GCA_964437075.1 uncultured Nannocystaceae bacterium | reverse complement strand
TTCTCGATTACCCCGGATTGAATCCAAGTGTTGCGATGACCGTATGAAACCAAGCCGCATAAAGTTTCTCAAGCCGCTTGATCAGCCTGAGGCGCTGCATGATCTCGGTGCGTGGATTCAGACGCACGGTGGGACTTGGGTCCCAGTTCCGCGTCTCTCCCGTCCCACGCTCTGAGTATGATCCGCTTTCACGGGTGTCCGTGAAAACGGATCATACTCACTTCACCTCCGTCAAGGCCTTGTTTCTTCCATCGTTGCACCGTTCGTGTATCGATACCGAGGGTCTCGCAGCAGGGCCTCAATCTGCCTCGGAAGCTCGCGCTTCCTCGATGAGTTTGAGAATCATCCGTCATTCTCCGGGCCCGTGTCGTCTTCCTCGTCCCCCAACAAACTTTCGAACTTTTTTGAGCACGAGCCGTGCTGTTGTCTCCGCGAGGGCCTTGTCTCTGCGCCGAACTTCCCGCTCAATCTGGCGCAGTCGTCGTTGCTCCTGCGTGCGCTTCCCCTTGTTCGTTCCCCTCCCAATGCCTGTATTGACCGTCCACCGCCTCTTTGCGCGACGCCTCAAAACGGGTTCGAATGTAGCCCCGTTCGCCAGGGGAGGCTCCCAGGCTCCCTTCGGCCATCCCATCTGTGTCCCGGGTCGCCTCTAGCTTCTCCTCAGGCATCCAGTCCTGTGCCCGCTTCTTCGCTGTGGGCTCGACCTGTTCGGGTTCCTTCATGCTCACGTCCAGCACTCGACTCGCCTCTCGCTTCCATTTCGACAACGTTGCCTGACTGACCCCGACTTCCGTAGCCAGGGCGTTCGCGCTGATTGCTCGCCAGCCCGTCATCTTCTTCACCATGCTCGCCTTAAAGGCTGCTGATTTTCTCATCTGACACAGGGGGGGATGGCCGTTTTCGCCTCGATCACAACCCCAGTGAAGGCGCGATGCGTAAAGTAGTTCGAATCCGAGCCTCTGCGCCGGAAGCGACAAATATGCCGAGATGGCCGGGGCTATTCTCTCGTTGATCGTGTCTGCCAAGTTCCACAACCGTGACCCCAGAAAGTGCTTGCGCGACCTTATTCGTGTATTGACATTTTGGCCGCGAAGCCGATCTTGGAACTTTCGCCTAAGTTTTGGGCCCGAACACGGGTCCGACTCGCCGCTAGCGAGTTCGATGCCGGGTCCCGCGGCCTTTCGACTTGGGCGTGTGCGGGTCTTCGGCCACCGACGACCCGGCGTAGGAGGCCTCCTCGGAGGTCGACTTCCGGCCTTGCATCGGCGAGAGAGGGGCACGTGGCGAGTTTATACTGCACAAATCGGCTTGTTATGAGGTCCCTCACGCACTGGTTGCGGGGGAGGAGAGAGGAAAGAGAACGGGCCTGTATCGGATGCTTCGAAGCTCGGCTCTATTCTGGACAAACTCCTGGGGAGTTCTAAGGAGGGAGTGGAAGCTCGAACCGACGAGTTCCCAGATGTCACAGAACGACGCGGGGGGGTTCGAAATTGCGCAGTCTTACAGAGTTGAATGCCGCACAAGTAGAGCGACGCCGCGCCCTACTTGTGACACGAAATGTCGGTGCGCCGGGCGAGGTGCTGCTCCAGCGAGTGCGAGCGCTGACGGACGCTGAGCCGATCGTTATCGGTCCTCACATTCGACCGAATATAGCGAGACATCGCTTTCGCGTCTCATTGAGTGAGACCGAGTCTCTCGCTCAGCTCCATGCGTCACGGTATACACGCGTGTTTTTGCACGGTATCGACACCGATGAACCGCTGCCTTCTCCGCTTCTACGAGAAATCTTCAGTCGGCCCATTCGGTCGATCGAACACATTGACGAGTTCGGTGCACTCTCGGCCCACCGACCCTTCGCCGCGCTCGAAGGTAAGGCGAAGGTGCTTGAACTCTTTCCCGCTTCGCCCATTCCCTTGGACAAAGGTGCAAACCAACGGGTGTTTAGCGTTGTTTCGCACCTCAACCGCAAGGGCATCGCCACCGACCTCTTGATCACAACTTCGCGATATGGCGACTTGGCACGATTGGCTCGGCTTCTCCGGGCGATCGCGCCCACCGTACATGTCTACCGCAACGACAGGCGCATGCTCGCGCCGCGAAAGTACCTTCGGCGTTTCGCCGAACGGGTCCGGCGTTTTGCACGGGGTATTGTCCGTCGGCCTACCGACCTCTTCAACGAGCGTTTGGAGACACGCAACTCAAGGGATGGCCGTGATCGACTACGCGAGCTCACCACCAAGGGGCAGTATCATCATCTCATCGTCAACTTCGCGTGGATGACTGAAATGCTTGATGCGATCCCGTCGCGCGCCCGAAAACAACTGCGTTGTCATTGCGATACCCACGATGTGCAGTTCATCCGTGATGCGCCTCAACAGTATGATCTCGACCGTATAGGGGTCGATGGCAAGGAACAACGCAATGCGGAGATTCGGGCACTCGCGCGCTACGACACGGTGGTGGCGATCTCCGGCGCCGATGCCGATGCCCTGAGCGAACACCTCCCCCAGGCTCGTGTCGTGCGCGCTTCCGCTGGATTTGATTATGCCTACCGTCGCGTCCCCGAAACCGCTCTGTCCGGGCCCTTTCACTTCGGGTTTCTGGGCAGAAATATGCCCGCAAACTCGGCTGCCCTGCATGAAGTACTGACGCAGTGGTGGCCACGCATTCGTAGCATCTCACCTGCGAGCTATCTCTATGTGGCGGGAACGATCTGCGAGTCACGTGATGTCCGCAGTCTTCTCGCCAAGACTGTGAATGTCGAAGCGCTAGGGTTTGTTCCCACGCTCACGTCCTTCTACGAGCGTATTCAGATCGCGCTCAATCCCGTTTTTGTGCAGGGCGGTCTCAACTTCAAATCCGTGGAGGCCACTGCCGCTGGCTGCGTGCTAGCGACGACCCCCTTGGGCACGCGCTGCCTCGGGGACAATAGCCCCGCGATGTGCATCTCGAGCCCCGATGAAGTTCGGTCGATTTTGGGTCCTTTGCTCAACGACCCCGAGGAATTGCATCGTCGACGTCTTGAATCTCAGCGGTGGTGCCGGAAAAACTTTTATGAACAGCAATCCTACGAGGGCCTTCGCGAGTTGCTGAGCGATGCAAGCTAACCGTTCATCGAGCAAGATCGCGCTGATCCATTGTGGGGATCACTGGGACAATCAACGGCGTGTGCTCGCGTTGGCGATCGCGATCCACCAATCTGGAGCCCATCCCCTCGTACTTATCTACGGTCCCCGCCAGGGGTCAATCTTCTTGCGCCACGGGATCGACGTCTGCTCGCTTTCCGGGGCAGACCGACTGATCCGTACCGGCACACCGATTCGCGTTCTCAAGGAGTTAGGCCTTCGGAATCTCCAAGAGATGGTGAGCATCGAGCGTCGTCGAGAGCCACGTCGTTTCGAAACCGCTGGCGCTCGAATTCGATGGGGCGTCCGGGCCCTGAAACGACTTGCGCAGATCCATCGTCTGCTCGCACGAATCAACCCGGCACGAGTCTATATATGGAACGGTTCTACCGGTGTTGTTGCTCATTGCCTACGCCATCTTTGTAAGGAGCGCGATCTTGAGCATCACTTCATGGAACGAGGGCTGCTCCCCGAGACCGTCTTTTGTGATCCCCGGGGCGTCAACGGAGCGAGCGAGCTACATGCCCTCTCTTGGGAGGCGGTGAAGACGGTGTCTCAAACCATCGGAAGCGTCGACCAAGATCTTCCGAGGATTGTCGAAGAAGATACTCCGTTGCGACTACCGTGCGCTAACAAGACAAAATTCACACGAATCATCTTTGTCCCACTCCAGGTACAGCTCGATACAAATATTTTTTTGCATACCGATGAAGTCATCGATATGGCGCGGCTTCTCGCTGCGGTGTGCGATGCCGTGGCGGACTCCGCTACGCTCGTCGTCGCGCGTCGTCATCCTGAAGAGATCGAAATTCAGCCGCTGCCCACGCGAAAAAATCTTGTGGTCAGCGATGCCGGGACCGCTGAAGAATGGTGCCGACGAGCCGACCTCGTTGTTACGATCAACTCCACAGTCGGACTCACCGCGATCCTTGCGGGGACGCCGGTGGTCGCTCTTGGCCGGGCTCTGTACACAAACAAGGGTCTGTGCACCGAGACTTCGCTCTCTGAACTGTCCACCGTACTCGGTGCACGTCGTAGCTATCGGCCGCCCAACCGCGAGCGAGTGAAATCTTTTTGGCGCGTGCTATACGGAAAATACACGGTGGGTAGCCGGAGCGATCTGTTTCAGTCGACTTTCCTCGCCTATGACGTGAAAACAATATCGCCCGTTTCTCCGATGGGCAATGTCCCCTTTAACCGCTGGTCCGCAAGTCCAATACGTGTTCGGGCATGCTGGATTCTCCGTGTCGCCGAGTTTCGTAAACGCGCCGCTCAGCGTCCCGCCGTCAGTATACAAAACCAATTGCATGCTTCCACTACAATCGACCTGAGCTACCGAACTCCGCGTGGCCAAGTATCGAAAAAATCTCTATACGCTGGTATCGCGCAATTGTCTGGCCAAGACGACACTCGCGAGTTCCACGAATGTGCAGACGAGAGAGATGAATTTCCGGACGTCGTCATCTGCGAACAGATCAGGGTTCCGTCGAAGGTCCGTAGGGAGGATGGCATCGTGTTGGATGAGTGCCTTCAGCCGCATATTGGCTGGATCATGAGCCATAAAACCTACTAAAGATCATGCCGAATCATTCTTGTTTTGTCTCGGTTTCAATGGGAGTCTCTGGATGGAGGTGACCATAACGCGAGACCCAAACGATCGATCCGAGGCATCCCCACCGGTGCTTCGACTCGAGGATTTGACCATGGTGATCGCCCTACGTTTGCATGAAGAGAATCCGTGGGTCCTTGCACGGCTCAAGATGCTGGCGACTTGGTACACGCCGATGCCTCCGATTCTGATTGTCGACTTTGGTTCGAGAGACGGATACCGAAGACAGCTCGCAGCGGCTTCTGTCGAGGGCAACTTCGAGCACATTTACGCGGATGAGAAAGGCCCATTTTCACTCTCAGCAGCACGTAATATGGGTGCGGTCGCGTGCCAGACACCTTTCATCTTTTTTAATGACATCGACTGTTTTGGATCCCGAGATTTCTTTTCGCGACTGCTTCAGCATGCGAAATCGATCATGTTTAACTGCTACTTCGACAAGATTGTTGATATTCCAGTCTATCATCTGGAGCGTGGAAGCAGCCACGGGACCAATCCTGCACAAGTAGAACTGTCGATGTCGAACTCGATTTATGACAATCGGGTTGTCGACTTTATAGCCCCCTACTCAAATACATTTCTTTGTTCGCGTCAGTTTTTTTCATTTATTGGTGGCTACAATCGGAAGTTTAAAGGACATGGGTCTGAGGACTTCGAGTTTCTCTTGCGCTTCGCACTCGTCTCGGAGCAGTTTCCAGTTCCAGCCGCCGTTCTCGATGATTGCTACGGACCTCTGTCGTTGGAGAGCTCTCGCAACGAGAGGCCCTACCGTGGCTTTCGTCGGCTCTTTGAGTTGATGGCGCTCCCCGCTGCCGAAGCCGGGCTTCGCGTGGCTCATCTGCATCACGCTGGTGGCCCACGTCGATCGTGGAAAGATACGCAGAAGCACCAACCTCGCCAGTTCCTTCAACAGGCATCGCAGTATGTTGGCTCTCGACTGGCCCTGATCGAATACGATTGGCTCCCCCGCTCCGTCACCGCGATTGTCGTGGTCGGTCGAGGGGTCTCGTTGGAGGCTCACCTCAGCCTGCGTCTTTTGGGATACCGACTGGTTCCCTGTGATCTAACTTGTGGCCATGGGCGAGAACGATGCCGGCTTGAACTCAAAAGAGCGCGCAACGCGGTTTTGGTGATGCCGGGAGACGCGGTCACCAAGAATGAACACGAGATGATTCGTCTTGCGTCCAGCCACGGGGTCAGAGTGCATGACCTTGCGGGCGGTGGCCCGTCGGGCACCATGCGGTTACCACGCAGAGCCGACGGCGCCGATCATGCTGGCTTCGACCGCGGTCTCCGGGACAAGAAGGGCCAAAACGAAGATCCGCGGGCCAGCTCCTCAGCAGGATTTGTTGCGGAGTTTTCGAATGGAAAATTATGTGCTCTGACACCGGGCTTGCTGGATACCCGCCGGGCATCTCTCGATTGTCCTGTTCGCACGGGGAGCTATGCGATGGCACGAGTCGGGGCCGCGCAGCCACGGACAAGGCGCGCAGGGTCCTTGGAAGGTCGGCTTCGAAAAGCTGTGCGTAATCCACGCAAATTTTGTTCCGAGTCGAGATTCCTCTTGTTGCGACGGCTCGGGCGTTGGCTCGAGAGGATTGATGGCGTCCGCTCGGTTGGCCGATGAAGTCCGAACCTTGACGGGTGGAGACATCACATTACAGGAGCAGGAGCCGACATGGGCGATGACCCCCGGCGATTTTTGCGCTCCCGCAGTGCGGAAGGTCGACCGAAAGGATTCCTACGGACGATGGACTACTACAGCTTCAATTTCGATCTACAGAACATCTCTCAAAATCAACCGAACACTCAGATCGGTGGTGAGGATGATCTTGGGACATACGAGCGGTATATTGTCGAGCACGGTACCGATCGACTTCAGCAGTTTAGAGTGGTCCGGCCAAGTCCACTCGTGACGATCGGTGTACCCGCGTATAACGTAGAGGCCTTCTTAGAACACACGTTGGACAGCATTGGTCTCCAAACCTACAAAAACTGGGAGTGCATCATCGTCGATGACTTTTCGACGGATGGTACTCTAGGCATCATCAAGAAGAAAATCCGCGAAGACAGACGGTTCAAGATTGTCTCTCATCGTGCCAACGGCGGGTTGAGTCAGTCGCGCAATAGCGTTCTACGGTGTGCGAAGGGAGAGCTTATCTGTTTCGTGGACTCGGACGATGTCCTGATGAATTCGTCCGTAGCGAATCGAGTTCGAGCGATCATCGACAACAATAATCCAAGACTGGCGGGCTCGTACAGCGCGAGTCGATCAATCGCGGAGGATTGTAAAAATACCCCAAAGCCCGACAACGTAAAGGGGATGAAAGTTGTCGACTTCATTACCGCGTCCGCGATGGTTCCTTTCAACGCCAATCAGCCGATGTTTCGGACCTCGGTGCTACGGCACATGGCCGGTTTCGACGAAAATTTAAAGCAGGCTGAGGACTGGGAGTTCTGGATGCGAATACTTCGCCACGGTTTTTACTTCGTACCGACACACGTGCGAGATGTTACGTACCGAGTGCGTTCCGAGAGTATGGTTCGCCGAGCTCCCTCCACTCATCTCGAGGCGGGGCTCGAGATTTTTTCGTCCTGCCACCGTCCGTTGGCCAAGTCCCAGCGATTCGAGGGGACTCCTTGCTGCCTTCACAAGCCATGGATCGAATACAAGAAGCAGCTCGATATATCTCGACGCGTTCTGGAGTTTGCGGGGATGTCTTTCGCTTGTGGTGAGGAAGGGACGACGGTGGTTGATCGGATTACGGAATTTCTTCCAGACTTCGAGTCGATCATCTCTTCGCATCGAGACATCGCGCAGTGTGTGGAGTCGGGAGTTCGTCGTCAGCTCAATCTGAAGCCTGGGCAGCCGGGTGGCGACTATGCAATTCGAGGTATCGTCGCCCAGTGTACAACGCAGTTTCATCAGGAGATCGCGGGGGATGAAGAATCTGGGACCTCGGACCCCAGCGCGGACCTCGGCTTTGGGCCCGCTCCCGGGTGGCAGCGGGAGGTCGATGTGCTCTTCTTTTCGCACAAGGACTATCATGTATGGAGCTTTTCGTTGATCCTTGAAGCTCTCGATGAGGCCGGCCTGTCGTACGCATTTGTTGAGCTCTCAGCAACGTCTCGTGATGAGGGGGCGGTTCGTGTGCTAAGAGAGATGGGGCTTCCGAGTGTTTCTTACAATCAGTTCGTGCTCGGCCATTTTCGGCCTCGGGCGATCGTTTGCATGAATGATTGGGATCCGATCGTTCGCAGGGTTGTCAAGGCTGCAAATCATCTCGGAATCATGACGATTGCGGTCGTTGAGGGGGTTCAGGACTATCTCGATGTCGATGTCGGTCGGAAACGAGACCCCTATCGAACCGTAAAAAACGTCATTCTTCCCGGACGTTTTGACCAGCGATATTTTCCGGATTACGGCGCACGTGCGCTTGTCGGTGGCGTGCCGAGGATCGATGAACTGCTTCGTGAGGCGCCGAATCTTCCCGAGAGGCCGCTCGTTGTCATCAACAGTAACTTTACATACAACGTGCTAACCGACTGTCGAGACTCTTGGGTTCGAGATGCTGTATCCGCCTGCAAGAAATGCGGATACGACTACGTCATCTCCGTTCATCCTGCCGAACGGGGTGATTTTTCCAACTACAATGTGACAGAGTTGTCTATGTATGACGCGATTCGCGGGGCCTCTGTCTTCGTATCAAGGTTTGGATCCGGAATTCTGGAGTCGCTCGCACTCGGAACACCGTCTGTCTATTTCAACCCGCACGGAGAGAAGGTCGACAAATTTCATAGCCCGGAGGGAGCGTTTGCGGTGGCAAATTCCGTGAGGACGTTGGTCGCGGGGCTGGAGAGCTCCGTAGCGCAGCCAGAGCGCTATCTGCAATATGCCGAGAGTTATCTAGAAGAGCACTGCGGAACCAATCGAGCCCACATTGGAGAGGCGACGGTACGCACCGGGCAGGCGTTGGTGACGGCGGTCCTTGGAGCCGAGACGGTGGCCCCCGAGAAGCGGGCGCGCTTGCGGTTGCTGCTACTTTCCCAGGAGCAGGCGTTGCTACCGGACAACCGAGACGTCCCCAAAGAACCAACAGTGACGCCAGTCTCAGTAAAGGCGCCCAAACGAGCGGCGGTGAAAACTGCGATAGAGGCCGGTACCGTATTGTTTGCCGAGCGACGAGGATGGATACGGAAGTACCGAAAGCTTCGCCGTGATCCACAGGCATTTCTCGCGGATTCGCACTTCCGTCCCATGCGTGCTCTTCGAGCCGTGCTCGATAGAGAGTGAGAGCGCAGTGGGAGCGCGAGTTGCTGTTCATAGCCACTCGTGCGCCACGGATGAGCGTTCGCCGAGAACCGTAGATCCAAAAGGGGCCTCGGCGGCCTTGTTCATCGGCCACGTGCGAAAAACGACGTTTTGGCCCTACGCGGTTTCGGTACTGAGACGAATGGTCACTCCGCCATCCACGACATGGCATTGGCCCGTCACGTAGGAAGAGCGATTGTTGTCGGCGAGGTAGAGG
>CAYTFJ010000124.1:0-9386 GCA_964437075.1 uncultured Nannocystaceae bacterium | reverse complement strand
CCGTCTCCGAAATTCGACCCAACGATCTCTCTGTCACCATCGTCGCAAGCCACAACGCAGCAACACAGCGTCACACACGCGGTCCCAGAGAGACTTTTCGAGGCCAAAAACTGAACAATCGAATCACTTTTCATGAACATCAATGAAGCAACTTTCCCACCGCTCAGAGGACTTGGTCGTTCACCGTCATAAACGGTGTGGTGACCCCTAGGAAGCGGAGGATCAAAACTTACTCGAACACCCACGGCGATATGTTCGCTGTTCACTGTCCATTTCACACATTCCTTCAATGTCGACAGCCCTTTTTGTGGGTCGGCTGACCAATGCTGCGCCACATTCTTTCCCGCACACTCTTCCTCGCCATACACTAGGCCGTGGATTCCCAGGCTTGCGCGTCGACACGATCCCGCTGGCGTTGTGGCGAAATTTATCGCGTCATCCCATGCACAACTTCGCTGCGGGGACCTAGGCCTAGGTCCGCTTCGCCCGCGGACGGGATGAGCGTTGAGAATCGAGACTTGATGTTTCAACCAGGCGAAAATCGATCTGCCGGCGAGCGACACTTGAATTCTCGACCTCAACAACAACTCGATCACCCAGAATGATCTTGAATCCTGTGCGGGACCCCATCAAAAAAACACCGGAGTCATCAAGCGTGTAGGACTCACGAGTGGTCTTCTCGAAACTCGCCATTTTGATCATGCCATCAACACATGGGCTCGCTAGTTGGACAAACACGCCGCCTTGGGACATCCCGGTGATACGTCCCTCGAAACGGTCTCCAATGCGATCGAGCATGTGTACGGCCGAAAACAACGCCTTCGCATCACGCTCGGCCTGCATGACCTCACGCTCTCGTGTACTGCTGCGGGCCGAATGCTCATCGCTCTCCACGAGCTTTGGCATGTGCGGTACCGGGTGCGGTCCACACTTTTTACCCTCTTTTTGCAACCAAGCCTTCATCACGCGATGGGTCACCAGGTCTGGGTAGCGGCGAATTGGGCTGGTAAAGTGGGCATAAGCCTTGCTAGCAAGCGCGAAGTGCCCGACATTTTCTGTCCGGTATTCAGCTTGAGCCATCGCACGAAGCATCAGGGAGTTTAGCGCCTCATGCCGCGTCCTTGTCGAAGTCTTCGACAGGAACTTTTGTACGCCACGGGGTGTCTCCAAGGTCTCGGGGTCCACCCGAATTCCAAGCGCCGCGGCAGCATCGCAGAGTTTTTCCAGCTTTTTTACATCCGGCGTGGCATGCACACGGAAAACGATGGGAAGGCGGTTTTCGACCGCAATTTGTCCTACACCTTCATTGGCCGCCAGCATCAGTTCTTCGATGAGGTTGTACGCGCGAGCCATCTCGGGACTCGCGCGACTCTGCACAACGTCTCGAATCCTCGTTCGGTCGTCATCATCCAAAAGAATCTTGGTCTCAGGAAGATTGAGTTCTACGGCACCTCGTCGTAACCGAGCCGCTCGCAGGCGGTCTGAAACAAGTCGAAGGTCACGGATGCGTCTGCAAATCGGCAATGGAAGCCTCGGCTCAGCCCCCTCGTTGAGTTCGTGTGCCACCTGGTTGTAGCTCAGTCGACGCTGGCTATGAATCACCGCAGCCATCACTTCGAGGTCACGCACCGCGCCCGCGGGATCTACGGTCATCGCTACCACCATCGCGGCTCGATCTTCGTCGGCCACCAAAGAGCAGATATGAGTGCTCAAAGCCTCGGGAAGCATCGGGATCGCCCGATCCGGCAAATAGGCCGAAAAGCAGCGAAAAATCGCTTCTTCGTCGATTGCGCTCCCATCGCGAACATAGTGAGACACGTCCGCGACCGCAACGTGCAGCCGGAAGTCGCATGAATCAGAATCCTCGCCCAGTGGCGTGACACACACTGCGTCATCAAAATCTCGAGCGTCCGGAGGATCGATGGTCATGAATCCGAACGCGCGGAGATCCGCCCGATTGCCGAGGTCATCGTCCGTGACTCGCTCGGGAGTCTTCTCAGCCTCCTCGAGGACCCGCGTAGGAAAATGATCATCGATGCTGCGCTCAATGAGAATTTTTTGGACCTCGACGTCGAGTTCCCCGGGCTCGCCCAGCTCGCGCTCCACCTCAACCCGAATGTCGGAATGTCTGCGACACGGATAGTCGACAATTCTCGAAACAACGACCTTACCGAAAGCGGTACCACGAGAGCCCCCCACAACCGTCACTGTAGGCAACAATCGCATGTCCTCGGCCTCAAGCACCCAACGTCGATTCCCGGCCTTCGCCAAGATCCCGACGACGCGAGTTCTCCGGCGCTTGATCACCGCGCGCAGTCTCCCCTCGGGGCCCTTGTCACCGGGCCAAATATCGACTTCAACCTCGTCGCCGTCGAGAGCGTCGCCCAGCCGGCCCGGCGGAATGAACACCGATCCCTCGCCATCCAAGCGTTTCGCAAACGCGAAACCTCCAGGATTAACCATAAGAACCGCGCTCGCAGATGATTGTTTGGAGCGAACCAAAACAGGGACAGCCTGTCATAGGCTGATCCGCGACGCAACGGGCCCGGTGCTAGGCTCGAACGAACGCACGCAGGTGGCCATCGTCACAGCCGACGATCAGGGTGCCTTCCGCGGTAATCGCCACGGAACTGTCAATATCTCCTGGAAGCTCGATCTTCCAAAGGACTTCGCCTTCGCTGGAAACGGAATAAAGGTGTTCGTCCTGGCTTCCAAAATAGATCGTGCCACCGCGATCGACGACCGGCGACGCGTGAATCATCCCGCCGGTTTCCAAAACCCAATGAACCGCACCTGAAGGCGCGATCGCATAGAGATTGTGATCAAAAGAGGTGGCGTAGACCGTCCCACTTGCTGAGATTCCCATGGAGGAACGGATGTCTTTTTTGGTCAGAAAGCTCCAGCGCAACGAACCGTCTGAACGCAAGGCATAGACTCGTCCGTCATCCGCTCCAACGACAATTCCCCCATTGTCGTCCCACGCAGGAGAACCGTCGACATCGGCCCCACTGCCGACGCGATGGCGCCAACGCAGCTCTCCCTCCGCGGAGAGCGAGGTGATGTATCCATCTTGGCCGCCAAAGTAGATCTTGCCGTCAGCACTCACCAACGGACTCGAGAACACATGCGCCGCCTTCTCCGCGCTCTTCGGCTTGTGGAAGGCGCCCTTCTTTTTGTCCTTCGTCGGGGATTCGGCCTCGCCTAGGTTAGACCAGTGCCAGCGTATTTCTCCCTCGGAAGAGATACGATAGAGGCCATCCGCCCCTACATAGAGGTCGCCGTCGGGGCCCAACGTAGGGCCACCATCCACATCGCAACGAGCGCCCTCTGGCCCCGGTGCACGGGTTGGAGAACAGTCTCCAAGCGTGACCGACCATCGGATCGTCTTGGTCACGGGATCGATTCCAAAGAGCTTGTCCTTGTCGTTTCCAACGTAGAGACTTCCTTTGCCATCCACCGCGGCGGTCCCCCAAATCCGTCCCCCCAAGTCAAGGTCCATGACCACGGCGCCCGCCTTTGGACCCGCGACGCTGACGCCGACGAATCGACCGCCATGGGTGCCGACAAAGGCCACAGCATCGCCTGCCGCGTCTACCCCTATCGTCGCCGTGGCAAAAATCACGCTCCCAAGGTCGATATCCCATGCGAGAGTCGGCCTTGAACGCGGTCCGAGGTAGGGGCTCGTCCCGCCGTGTCCTGGACCACCTCGAAACCAGCGCTCATGGCGCAAGCCTTGTTGATCGGCCGAAGCATCTTCGCCGGCCGACTTCACGGGACCTTTTGGATCCTCACAGACGGCCTCCTGGCAGATCCGCTCACCTTTGCAATCGACATCCTTTTCACAGCCGACATAGGGGCTACGGGTACCCGAGCAGCCAATCGCCAGTCCACCCAAGACGAAGCCCACAGCAACATTGCGGGCGGCGAATGCTGTCCCTCTGCCCACGACTGCCGCCGTGGTACGGGAAGCAGCGATGGAAGTCGACATGTGCGGCTTTGACATCAAAAGTACTCGGTGGTACCTGTAGGCTAACCTCAGAGGGGTGGCTGGCGCAAGTACCTGAAATTTCAAGTACTTGCATCGTCAAAACCCGTCCGACGTGGCGAACCACGTACGAGTCGCACTCCGTAGCTTTTAGGGAGATCTTATGCCAAACGAGCCCGTCCAGATCGACGAGAAACCCGCCTCGGGTCCTGTCGAAGAACACTACTATCGCCGCGGCGATATCGACTTTTGTTTCCTCCTCAACCGAAACCACCACAACCTGCGTGTGTTCGACTACCGAGTGGGAAACTATCAGCAAAAACGTGATTTTTTTGATCGCATCGCACGAACGGAAGGCCTCAAAAAGGTATTTACGGTCGTCGAAAAACAAGACTCTAAGAGCTGGCGAAGCGTCGGCTTCTCTCGTGAGGGCGCAATCCCAGGCTATTTCCGAACCGCGGACGCCTACATCATGAGTCGAGTCTACACGGATGCCGGCGACCCGATCCAAGGCGGCGCGCCCAAATTGAATGCGCCCCAGGTCACCGCGAAAAAGACCGAGCCCGCAAAGCCACGAGGGCTGAATGTCGAGTTGGTCGAAGACACCGAGCGACTGCGAAAACTGGCCGTCCAGCTGGGTACGAATGCCCTCTATGCGCCTTTTCGCCGCCAGGTCTTCAATCCCGACGTCGCTCTGCATGGCCGCGTAGGTAAAAAAGACTTTTGGATTGGCGCAGAGACAGACTCAAGCTTCGGGCACGCCAAGGTCGATTTTATGACCCCCCCGCTCAAAGAAGTCGACGAACCTCTCTTTGAGTATCTCCTCAAGGCCCTTCTCGACGAGCTACGCTCCCGCGAGACAGCGAGCGTATTCGCACTCTGCGCGGCCGACTGGAAGCTCAGCAGCCAAATTTATGGAAATCTTGGGTTCAAGGTGACCGCGCGGCTGACTGATCACATCACGCGGCCTGAGGGTTTTGTGGGAGTCCAGCTGTGGCATCGCAGAATCGCCAACGCCAACACACCGCGTTTGCCGAGCTTCATCTAGAGACTTCCTCGGCCCGCTCTTTGTGAAATGCGCATTAGTCGCTGATTTGGGATCGAAGTGAGGCACGAAATGTCGACCGTGTCTCATCGATCCCTTGGCGAGGGGTTGACTCCAAGCACCAGGGACTTACCTTCGCGCGCGTGAGCGGCGACAAACACGAATTCAAGGCCGAAGTCTCGGCACTCCTCAAGCTCGTCACGAACTCGCTGTACACCAACAGCGAGATTTTCTTGCGTGAGCTGATCTCAAATTCCTCGGACGCCTTAGATAAAGCGCGATTTACCGCGTTGGTGGACGACACCATCACAGGAAAAGACGAGCAACCAAAGATCGCCATCACCGCGGATGAGCAACGTGGCGTCCTGACAATTGAAGACTCGGGCATCGGCATGACCCGCGACGAAGTCGAAACAAACCTCGGCACCATCGCCCACTCCGGGACCCTCCGCTACCTCGAGCAAGCTCAAAAAGATGGCAAGGGCTCCGACGTAAACCTCATCGGACAGTTCGGGGTCGGCTTTTACAGCGCCTTCATGGTCGCCTCGAGCGTCAAGGTCACCACGCTTTCGGCGACCCTAGGCGCCGAAGCAATCTGCTGGACCTCCGACGGCGATGGAGAGTACACGCTCACGCCCGGCGACCGAAGCACGCGAGGCACCACCATCGAGTTGACCTTAAAAGAGGACCACAAGGAATTCCTTCAACGATTCCGACTGCAAGACATCGTCCGCCGCTACAGCAACTACGTCACCCACCCGATTTTCTTCAAGAGCATCGACGCCGAAGGGAAGATTGAAGAGAGTGACGAAAAGTTGAATGCAGCTTCGGCCATTTGGGCCCGAAGCAGCGATGATGTCGGCGACGAAGAATACAGTGAATTCTACAAACACCTTATGGGTGGATTCGTTCTGCCCGGCGACCAGCCCCCCGGACGCCTCCATTTCTCTATGGATGCACCGATCCAGTTCAACGCTCTGCTTTTTGTTCCAGGCCGTGTCCCGCAGGACCTATTCCAGGAGAGCCGAAAATCGCTTCAACTCTTCGCACGCCGCATCATGGTGATGGAGAGCTGCGACCAGTTGCTCCCCCAATATCTCCGCTTTTTCAGGGGCGTTGTTGATTCCGAAGATCTTCCTCTCAACGTCTCGCGCGAGATGCTACAGGAAAACAAGGCGGTCTCTGCGATTCGTCGTCAGCTCACCCGAAAGGCCCTTCGGCTGCTCACCGACCTCGCCAAGGACGACAAAGACACCTACACGACTGTCTGGACAAACTTTGGTGCGGTGCTCAAGGAGGGTATTCATTTCGAAAGCAACCAACGAAAGGAGTTGGTAGAGCTTCTACGCTGGCGCAGCGTGGACAAGGGAGATGAACTCATATCGCTGGCCGACTACGTCGAGAACATGGCCGACGAGCAAGAATTTATCTACTACATCGCGGGACAGAACGAAGCATCGTTGCGCACCAGTCCGCACCTTGAGGCGCTTCGCTCCAAGGGCTACGACGCATTCTTGATGACGGATCCCGTGGATGAGTGGGTCCTCCAAAGCATGCCAGAACACGACGGTAAGAAGTTTCGAAGCATCACTCAGGGCGAACTTGAGACCGACGACGAAAGCAAAGAAACCGACAAGGACGAATCGTCCTCGATCCAACCCCTGCTCGCCAAGGCTACCGAACTGCTCGCCGACCGAGTCCGTCAAGTCAAGAGTTCGAAACGTCTCACAGAAAGTGCCGCCTGTCTGGTCGACGATGCCGCCGGACTCAGTAGCAACATGGAGCGCATACTGAGGATGACCCAGGGTGAAAACAACCCCAGCAATCCACCTGCTGCCCGTATCTTAGAACTCAACGCACAACACAAATTTGTGCGGGCCACAAACGTCCTCGCCACCAACACGCCCGACGATCCTCGCCTCGCCACCTGGATCGAGATTCTTCTCGATCTAGCGAGTCTCGCAGAGGGGTCTGTCGCAGATCCCGCCGGCACCATCCGTCGGTTCCAGACCGTGCTCGACACAGTCGTCGACGCCGAAACCGATTAGAACACGTCGTTTTTGGGCCACTCTTTGGCCCACATGCGACGACAATCTGGCGGTGTCGCCGTCGTCGGCCCGCCAGATCCCCGACACCTTCGATCGAGATCACCGTGCTCAGAAATATCAAGGCAGCGGCCGCCATTGGACTCAGCGGTCCACTCTTCACCTTCGTCTGCCACCTCACCGGCGTGCTTCGTGAGAACTGGGGGGGATTCTTGCTGCTGTTTATGACGACAGCAGTGAGTCTATTGTCGATTGGTTTAGCCATACGCGGTCGCTCAAGAGCAATTGTGGCCAAAGGGCAACTCGTCGGCTTCGGCGAACTCGTATTGAACGGCCTAGGGATCTGTGTGCTCGCGGCACCGATCGTGGCGGGTGGAATCTACCTATTCACCCGCTACGGCGACCCCACCTATCTCGAATTTTACGCGGATGAGGCACGCCGCCAGATCGCCGCCCAAGACTTTCCGCCACACGTCTACGAGCAGCAGATCCTCGCCGTCTCCGAGTGGAGCCAACCTGTGATGTTCGCGTGGCAAAATGCTCTTGGAACGATGATCGTGGGAGCCTTCGGGAGTCTTGTTTCGGGAGCCCTTTTCCGTGGACGCAGCTAGCGTCTTCGAAGCGCTGGCCATCGCCCGCCCAAGGCCCGTGCCCAAAGCCTAAAACCACGATAGACCGGTGCCATGGAATTCGTCCGGCGAATCGAAGATGCGACCGACCTCCTTGAGTCTATTGTCGAAAACCGAGCTCGACTCGCAGAGCTCGAACCCGAGCTGCGTCGACGATTCTTGACGGCCGCGGGCCGAGCGAGCAAACCAGACAACCTCGCGCGCCGCCAACTCAATCGTGAACACCGACGCCGCGAGAAGATCGATCGGCGTGAACACGATCGAGCTCTCCTTCACCGGTCCGAAATCCGGAAGCTGAGATCCAATCCGATCTTCGAGACGCCGAGGCGCCAAGGGGTGCTCCCCCCTGCCCCCATTTCTATCGGTTCCGTCCACGAGGCCCGGGTCTGCTACGTATGTCATAACCGATACACTGCGATTCACTGGTTCTACGACCAAATGTGTCTGAGCTGCGGTGACTTCAATCATAAAAAGCGCAGCCAAAGCGCGGACCTCTCGGGTCGGGTGGCGCTCATCACCGGTGCACGCGTAAAAATTGGATACCAAGCCGCGATCATGCTTCTGCGCGCTGGCGCGGAGGTCTTGGTCGTTACACGATTCCCGGTCGACGCCGCGCGACGCTATGCAGCCGAAGACGACTTCGACCAGTGGAGCCACCGCCTCAAACTCTACGGGGTTGACCTTCGCCACACTCCCAGCGTCGAAGCACTGTGCGCGAAAGTTCTCGCAGAAAATGATCGACTCGACTTCTTGATCAACAACGCATGTCAAACGGTGCGGCGCCCGCCCGCATTCTACCAACATTTGATGGACCGCGAGCTGAGTGATGGACTAGATCCAGCCGGCCAGGCCTTGATCGCTTGGCAAGGGTCCGACCCACGCACGCTCTCCGCTGCGCTCTCCCAAGTGCCCCTACTCCCTGACGATCACCTTGATCCGAGCGCGCTATTCCCCGCCAACCGACTCGACGCGGATCTTCAGCAGGTCGATCTTCGTTCGGTCAATAGTTGGCGGTTACGCATGGACTGCGTACCCACCGTCGAGCTTCTTGAGGTGCACCTTGTCAACGCGATCGCCCCCTTCGTTTTGAATGCCAGGCTGAAGCCCCTAATGAGCGCCGTCTCCAGCTGTGACAAGCATATTGTCAATGTCAGTGCAGTCGAAGGCCAGTTTTATCGGACACTCAAGAGCGACAAACATCCCCACACGAATATGGCGAAGGCGGCGCTCAATATGATGACCCGGACCTCCGCCATCGACTACATCGAGAGCGGCATCCATATGAACAGCGTCGATACAGGTTGGGTCAGCGATGAAGATCCGATCGACCATGCCGAACGAAAACGCGAACTCCATGACTTCAGCCCACCGGTCGACATCGTTGATGGCGCCGCTCGAATCGTGGATCCGATCTTCAGCGGCCTAAACAGCGGTCAACATATCTGGGGGCAGTTTCTCAAAAATTATGCCGTCACCGACTGGTAGAGATGCGTATCGATAGCAACGGCCGTGGCCCACGAGATTCCAACCGGAACCGCTGATTTGTCGCTAAGCAGCCTTTCGACGCGCCCGAGCCTCAAGCCTCGAAATTAGCGATGAATTCGTAGGCTACGAAATATCCCGTACGAACAGACCGAGCTTGGTTTCAAGCAGTCATCGCAACACACTCCGAAAGACCTCTG
>CAYTFJ010000123.1:0-9787 GCA_964437075.1 uncultured Nannocystaceae bacterium | reverse complement strand
AAAATTCATCGTTCCGTACCAATCGGGTGGTTTTACGGACTCAGGACACTAGCAGGCCAGGCTCACAAAATATGACGTGAGAGGTCCTCGTTCTCAAGCAGATCACCTACACGCTCACGGACATATTGCGGAGTGATATTCACGGTCTGGGGTCCAACCTCCGTGGCCTCATACGAGAGTTCTTCAAGCACGCGCTCCAATACAGTGTGCAGCCGTCGAGCTCCAATATTCTCCAAACGAAGGTTCGCCTCCGATGCGATCTCCGCCATTGCCTCCACGGCCTCGGTCGAAAAATCAAGTTCGACCCCTTCCGTGGCGAGCAGGGCTTGATATTGCTTCAACAAAGAGTTGTCCGTATCACGGAGGATTCGAACAAAGTCGTCCTTGCTCAAGGACTCGAGCTCAACACGGATTGGAAACCGTCCTTGGAGCTCGGGGATCAAGTCGCTGACCTTCGCCATGTGAAATGCGCCCGCCGCGACAAAGAGTACGTGATCGCTACGTACGGGGCCGAATTTCGTCGACACCGTAGTCCCCTCAACGAGGGGAAGCAGATCGCGCTGAACCCCCTCGCGAGAGACGTCCGCACCATGTGCGTCTGGCCGCGAGCAGACCTTGTCGATTTCATCCAAAAACACAACTCCGAGCTGTTCGGTACGCTCGATCGCCTCTCGACCCACCCTCTCCCGATCAACCAGGTTTCCGGCTTCTTGATCGGAGAGAATGTCCATCGCCTCAGCGACCTTTACAGTTCGTTTGTAGGTCTTTCGACCCATTTTTCCGAACATGTCTTGGATCTGCTGGCCGAGCTGCTCTCCCATCGGCATTCCGGACATGATCTGCATGCCGCCGCCCTCCTCGTCGACGTCGATCTCGACCTCTCGGTCGTCGATCTCTCCGTTGTCGAGCAGTCGCCGGAGCTTATCGCGCGACGTCTTATTTCCTGGCTCACCAACCCGATCAGTGTACCCGGCCGATTTTGTGCTTGAGGAGGTTGGCGGCAGCAAAAGATCGATGATCCGCTCAGCCGCCTTCTCCCGAGCAACCTCCGAGACTTCCTTTTCGAGTTCTTCCCGAACCATCTTGGCCGCCAACTCCGTAAGATCCCGAATTACGCTATCGACGTCGCGCCCGACATAGCCAACCTCCGTAAATTTACTCACCTCGACCTTCACAAATGGAGCGCCGCTCAATTTCGCTAGCCGGCGCGCGATCTCAGTTTTCCCCACGCCTGTAGGACCGACCATGATGATGTTCTTGGGGGCGATCTCGTCGCGCATCGGCGGTGCGACCATCTGTCGACGCCAACGATTTCGTAACGCGATGGCGACAGCGCGCTTTGCCGGCTGCTGCCCGATGATATAGCGATCGAGTTCCTCAACAACGCGTCGGGGGGTCAATCCTCTGGAGTCTTCGAGTCGCATCTAGTCTTTCTCCTGGTCGCTTCCTAGTTCCAAGATAGAATGTCGGTCATTGGTGAATACGCAGATTTCGCCCGCGACTTCCAGCGATTTTTCGACCAAGGTTCGAGCATCCATTGCGGTGTTCCGCATCAGCGCGCGAGCTGCGGCAAGGGCATAATTACCTCCCGAACCGATGGCGAGCACGCCATCATCGGCTTCGATCACATCGCCTGTGCCCGAAAGCAGCAACGCTCGCTGACCGTCCGAGACGATCATCAAGGCCTCAAGACGGCGATAACGACGATCCATTCGCCAGTCCTTCGCCAACTCGACACACGCCCGTGCAAAACTGCCCCCTACGGCATCGAGCTTGGCCTCAAGAAGGTCGCAGAGCGTCAAACCATCGGCAGCCGAGCCCGCGAAGCCAGCGATGATCCGTCCCTTGGCCAGGCGACGCACCTTCGCGGCCTCCGATTTCATGATCGTGTTCCCCATGCTGACCTGACCGTCGGCGCCCAGCGCGACTCGTGAATCACGCACGACACACACGACGGTGGTTGAACGAAACCTCACAGCCTCGGCTGCCTCTGAAGTGTCTCCCGGTTGAAACATTCCGAGAGTATAGAGGACCCCGTGCCCCGTTGTTGAGCCAGAGCCAATTCGTGTAGCGTGCCCCCGTGGCCATGCCCGTCCGACTCGCAGTGCTCGCCTCCGGCGGCGGCAGCAATCTTCAGGCGCTGCTAAACGCCCATGACCGTGGCGATCTTCCCGCGTCCATCGTCCTCGTCGTATCAAACAACTCGGGCTCTCATGCGTTGAATCGAGCCCAAGAGCATGGAATTGCCCACAGGCACATCAGTGCAAGAACCGACAGCGACCCCTGTACAACGATGCTTGCGGCCTTTGAGGAACACCGAATCGACGTGATCGCCCTCGCCGGCTACCTCAAACACATCGACCCCCGCGTGCTCAAAGCCTTCCCGGGACGGGTCGTCAATATCCACCCCGGCCCGCTCCCCCGCTTCGGCGGCAAGGGCATGTACGGCCGACACGTGCACGAGGCCGTGCTTTCGGCGGGCGTGGCCATCAGCGGACCCAGTGTCTTCGTGGTCACGGACGGCTTCGACGAAGGTCCGCTCTTGGCCCACCGAGAGGTCCCCGTACTGGGGGACGATGATTGTGACAGCCTCGCTTCCCGTGTCCTGGAAGCCGAGCATGACCTCTATTGGCGGGTGATTCGCCGCCATTTCTGCGAAGCCTAATCAAGTCAGGGGGGCGCGGCGCTCGCAAATGCAGAGCCGCGCTCCCCTCCCAGACAGACCCTGTGGCCCACCTAAGCAGGGCCTGTGACGGTCGTCGCTGCCGGTAGCAGCCGTCGTAGCTGACCGTCGAGCATGACAAGCGCAGCGATGCTCACCTCAGCCTCGAGGAACTGATGAATCTGCTGCCGGACCCGATCGAGACCATGTTTCGACAACATCGCCTCAACATCATCGCCATCCACCAATCGGGTCATTTTATGCACATGGAGCTCAAGTTGACGGCCCAACGACAACACTGCGGGGCCATCCCACGGTGAAGCAAAGTGCATGCGACCGAGCGCAGCTTTAAGCGCCGGTAGGTTCATCGCACCGTCCACTTGCAAGCGCAGGCGCAACATCTCATTGGCCCCTCGCCCAGTCGCCTTTGCCAACAAGAGTGCATCCAGCACCACCGGCAAGAACGCGAGACGACCCATACGCTCGACGACTCCCTCAGGAAGACCCGCGGCGACCAACGACTCAGATTTGGCATCCAGCGCTCGTCGAGTCTTCGCCGGCAAGCACCCCACCACATCTCGAAGCAGCGCCCGCCCCTGTTCGGCGTCTCCATGAAGGTCCAATACCCCCGCAGAAACCGGACCCAGCAGATAGAAGGTCGCATCCGCCAAGCCCCCCTGAATCTCGGCCATCGCCTGATATACAACTTCTTGGCGGTTTTTGTCCTCGAGAGCGTAGATCTCCGTGAGGAGGTCATCGACCTCGCCAAAATCGACCACGCTCATATAGGCCACAGCCACATCGCGAGTCGTCCGCCCCGTGGTCGCCACCATCTCCGAAAAGAAACTAGCCCCGGCACTGTCGACAACCTTGTTGACCAACATCGTTGTCGCAATCTCGCGGTGCAAGAGATGTTTGTGCACCGCCTCCCCAGCTCCGACTCGAATTCTAGCCGGAAAATAGGATTCCACGAGACGGTCCTCAAGCGCCCGCGGCAGGGGGGACGCCGCAAGCAACTCGCTATAGGCGAGCATTTTTGCGTGCGATCCAAGCACCGCGGCCTCGCATTTTGCCATGCCTTCGCGTCGCCGAAATCGATTGCCGAGCTCGTCTTCGGTCGGCATCGAGAAGGCCTCGGGGTCGAAGGGCACATCGCTCGCCAGGGTTCGAAGCGTCCGCGAATATTTCCACAGATCTCCGCGGGATTGACGGACATCGTAGCTCACCATTCGACTCTGAGAGCGATTGTTGTCGAGGACCATCTCGCACACTTCGTCCTCGACCTGCTCAAGCAGCACATTACGCTGCGCTCGGCTCACCGATCCTTTCGCCAGCAGCGGGGCGAAAAGGATCTTAATATTCACTTCATGATCGGACACGTCGACGCCACCCGAGTTGTCCAAAAATGCCGTGTAATTTTCGCCTCCGCGTTTCGCCAATACCGAACGCCCACGGTCGGTAATCGACAGATTTGCGCCTTCGGCAAACACGCGGCAATGAAGCTCGTGCGCGTTGATTCGAACGCTGTCATTGGCCTTGTCACCGACCTCGGCATCGGTCTCTTCCCTACTTTTTATGTAGGTGCCAATCCCTCCCATCCAAAACAAATCGACGTTCATCTTCATAATGAGACGAATCACATCATCACCGCTCAGTACGTCGCCTTCATCGATGCCCAACAAAGTCCGACACTCGGGTGGCAACGGAACCTCTTTCGAATTTCGAGACCACACTCCGCCGCCCTTCGACAACACCGCACTGTCGTAGTCTGCCCACGTCGATCCTGGACTGTTGAACAGCCGTTTGCGTTCAACAAAGGACTTCCCTGCATCCGGGGTCGGGTCCAAGAATATATGCATGTGGTTAAATGCCGCCCGGAGTTCGATCGTCTTGCTTCGCAAGAGACCATTTCCAAAGACGTCTCCGCTCATGTCCCCGACACCAATGGCGGAGATCAAATCACACTCCGGATCGATCCCTAGCTCTCGAAAACTGCGTTTGGTCGTCTCCCAGGCTCCACGAGCCGTGATTCCGGTCGCTTTGTGGTCGTAGCCATTTGATCCCCCAGACGCGAAGGCGTCATCCAGCCAGAACTTGCGCTCCATACTGATCGCGTTCGCAGTATCCGAGAGATGCGCGGTCCCCTTGTCCGCAGCCACAACAAGATACGGGTCAGGCCCCTCCTCGTGACGAATTCCCGGAGGAGTCACAACTTCACCCTCGACAACGTTGTCGGACACCGAGAGCAGCGCCCGAATAAACACCTCATAGTAACGATCGCCTGCCGCTCGAAGCTCAGCGCGCCCCGCCGGTGGGTTGCGTAGGACGAAGCCCCCCTTCGCCCCCATGGGGACGATCAGCACATTCTTGACCTTCTGCGTCGCCATCAGCCCGTGGATTTCGGTGCGAAAATCATCGGGACGATCGGAGAAGCGCAGCCCTCCTCGGGCGACCAGTCCACCACGAAGATGCACGCCCTCGACCTCAGAGCTGTACACCCAGATCTCACGGAATGGCTTCGGCGACGGGCCGAAACTGATCTTAGTACCGTCGATCTTAAAGGCCATCGCCTCCTCGCCCGATCCGTCCACAACAAAACAATTGGTGCGCACCGTGGCGAGAACCGGCTCGGCGATCGCTTTTAAGACGCGGTCGGCCGTGTAATCTGTGATCGCTGCGAGTTCTGCCTGCAGATGATTCACTGCCGCTTTCGGCGCCTCGGGGTCATGCGCCTGGGCCGGATCAAAACGGGCGCCAAGCACATTCACGAGCGCTTGGGAGGCCGCGGGATGGTCCACCATGACCTGGCGAATAAGCTGAACGTCAAAGGGCGAGCGCAGCTGGTGCAAATAGGCGACATAGGCCCTCAAAATTTCCACCTCGGCGCTCGTAAGGCTTGTATCGGCGACAAGGCGATTCAGCTTGTCTCGACCCCGTCGGCCCGCAAATACCTCTCGAATTCCCTCCTCGAGATCATGGGCCCGCGTCAGAAGTCGAGAGTGCTGCTCACTGCGCACGTCGAGCCGAAAGGTGTGCATCTCGATCGTCTTTCGATGCGCGAGCCTCACCTCGCGGGTGTATTCGTCGATGACTTCAAGGCCAAAACTGCCTATTACGGGCAACTGCCGGCTCAATCGCAACGCCTCACTGCTAATCACACGCAGACTCAAACTTCCTGGATGATCGCTCGACCGTGACACGAAAAATTCTGCCTCCAGCTTCGATCCACCCCGGATACGCTCGAGGCAACGGATGTCTCCCACAAGACGTTCACCGGCCGCACGGCGACGGTGTTCCTCATTGAAAGCATCGACATAGATCTCGAAAAGCCTCTCAGTCTCGGAAGCTCCGGCCCCCGACTGGCGAGAAAACGCGACCAAGGCCTCGCGCAGACGTTCGTGCCATCCCTTCGCCAGCTCATGAACCCGGGCCCGCAGTTTCTCGGTGTCCACCTCGGGAAACACCGATGCGCCCGTGATGTAGAAGTGAATGATCGCATTTTCGTAGCGATCGATGTAGACGCCGTAGTCCGTGTAGCTCGCGTGAAAATCGTCGAGCAGCGCCTCTTGAAGCTCCAATCGTAAATCTTCGCTAAACTGCTCCCGTGGCAAGGCAACAAACACAAAGGCGGAGCGCCGGTCCTCGCCGATTTGAATATGCACGTCGCTCTCCCCCTCCTCTTCGGCCCGGAGAACTCGATCGGTAAGCTCCCAAACGCTCGCCCTGCTCTCCGCGAGCAGGTATTCGAGGGGAAGCGAGTTAAACGCGTTGGTGATGCTCTTGCCTCGATGGCTGTCCACGGAAACGCCACGATCATTGAGCATGTCGCGCAAAATCATTCGCAAAAAAGGGATCTCCTCGGGCGGAGTGTGCAGGGCCTTGTAGGTGAAAAGTCCATCGACGACCCGACTCCCACAGGGTTTTCCTCGCCGATCGACACGCGTAATGATGAAGTGTCCCGGTTTTCCCGCGCGATGAACCGGAGACTCTTGAGCGCTTCGATGGTAACGAACGAGCCGATCTTCTCCTGCGGCGCACCGTGCGAGAGCACGGGTCTCGCGAGCGGGAGCCGCAACGGTCGCCGCGCCCAAGGGTATGCTCGATGCCTGCCCATCCGCCCCGTATTCCTCCACTGAAAACAGCACATAGTTTTCCTCGCACAACCACCGCAGAAGGCCTTCGGTCTCACGCAGGGCCACTGAGGCTTCGCCTTCGATACGCTCTGATGCAGCCAACAAATCGCCCGCGTCCGAGCGCAGCGCCTGTTTCATGGGGTCGAAGTCTCGAACCATCGCCCGCGCACAATCGAGCCGAATTGCGACCTTCTCGACGAGATTGGCCGGCATCGGCGAATCTCCGAGACGTACTTCCATCCGCACAATCGACTCTCGGGTGCCGGATCCAAAGTCCTGAAGAACCCCATCCCGGTCCCGACGCAGTCGGATCACGGCATTGAGAGACCCACGGACTTCGAGACCCTCGGAGGCGAAGAGGGCACGCAGCGCACTCACAACAAAGGGTTGGTCCTCGATACAACTAAGGACGACGAGACCCTCTTCAATCGCATGGACCTTGGTGCGGATCTCTCCGCTACGGCGTTGCCGGATCGTATCGAGCACGTACTCGAGCTGCTCGATCAACGCGCTTGTCTCGATCGTTCGCAAGTCGCGTACATCAACAGACGAGAGGACCGACGCGCAGAGGCGAGTAAGAAGCTCCTTGTCCGTGCCCGGCACGCGAGGCACGTAACCCGGCATCGCTTCTCGGACCTCTTGAATGCGCCTATTGCTCAGCTCACGTGGTGACATGCCCACCAACGATCGGGAATCAGCACGCGCGACGCAAGAGTCCAGCCACGAGAGGACGCACACAAAGTTCCATATTCACGGCACTCGCGCCAGGCGCATTCGCGCTCAGCGCAAGAGCGCAAACGGTGCTCATCAATCCAGCGAGAGCAGCAACATCGCGGCAAGAAGGACGACGCCAAAAGGTCCCGCCAGCGGCGGCACAATTGTTGGCATATCGACGATAAACGTACAAATTCGGCTGTCGCCCTGACGTTGCTGTGATCGGGTGGAGTCGAGCATCTGGCTAGCCGACACATCGCAGACTCCCTCATTCACTGAAGGGTGCTGCCACTTTGAACCGCTACATTCTGAGAGCGGACCACTGCGGTGTTCGCTCGTATCTCGACCGGTCGAGACAGAACGACCCATCCCGAATCGGTCGGTGCTAACGTCCCACCCCATGCCTACGCCCGAGTTTGATGCCGAGTGCCACCGGCTCCGACGTGCTCGCATAGCGACCCTGCTCCGCGAACAAAATGCCGCGCTTGTCCTCCCTGGAGGAACGCTCACCACCCGCTCAAACGATACAGAACACCGCTTCCGCCCAGACTCAGACTTCCACTACCTCACCGGCCTTGCCGACCCAGGAAGCGTATTGGTGCTCCTCCCAGGGCCACGCAGCGGCGCCGAAACCTTGCACCTTTTTGTGAGGCCCCGCGATCGCCAAGCGGAAGTGTGGAGTGGGCGCAGGGTTGGCCCGGAGGGTGCGCAGGCCATTTATGGGGCCGACGCGGCCCACCCGCTCTCGATGTTGTCCGAAAAACTGCGCATCCTCCTCGATGGCGTCGGTACCGTGTACCTGCCGTTTCGGCGCGCACAAGGTCTGAATAGTAAGATCTCTTCAACCCTCGACCATCTCAACGCCCGAAACCGCTACGGATCCTCGCCTCCGTCCTCGTTGAGCGACGCCCGCGCTCTCCTGGGAGAAGAACGGATCCACAAAGACCAAGCCGCTCTTCGCAATCTACGACGAGCCATCGATCTCAGTGCAAACGCCCACAACATCGCCATGAACATGCTGCGTCCGGGCCTCTACGAATACGAACTGGAGGCGCGGATCGAATACGAATTTCGTCGCTGCGGCAGCAGTGGTCCTGGCTACACGACGATCGTCGCAAGCGGAGACAACGCGAACATCCTCCACTACGTTGCCAACGAAGATCGCTGCAACGCAGGAGACCTGGTCCTGATCGACGCGGGCGCCGAGTGGAACTTCTTCAGCGGCGACATCACCCGAACACTCCCGGTCTCCGGGGTCTTCAGCGGCGCCCAACGGGACCTCTATCAGATCGTTCTCGACGCAAACATCGCGGGCATCGAAGCCGCGGTCGTCGGCAACACAATTGAAAAGATTCACAATCACAGCCTGCGCATCCTGTGCACGGGCATGCACGATCTCGGCCTGCTCAAAGCGAGCCCCGATGAAATCATCGAGACGGAGCTCTACAAACGATTCTATCCCCACCGAACCAGCCACTGGCTGGGCGTCGATGTACACGATCCTGGTCGCTACACCCTCGGTGGCAAGGCACGCCCTCTGGAAGCCGGCTTCGTGTTCACCGTGGAGCCCGGAATTTACGTCTCACTTGACGATGATCTCGTCGCCCCAGAATTCCGAGGCACAGGAATCCGCATCGAAGACGACGTCCTCGTGCGTACCGAAGGCCCTGAGGTCCTCAGCGCCGACGTGCCCAAGAGCGTGTCCGCCATTCAGGCCACGATGGCGACAAAATCTCCAGATCCGGTCCAGTCTCGATAGACTTCGGCCGCCTTTTCACAGCCCCTACCAATCACCTTCCAGATCCGTAAGTGCATCCTCGCAGTACTTCAGCTGCATCTTCAGCAAACCGGCCACAAATTCAAAATCCGGCATGTCTGCCGGAGGGTCGTCCGACAGAAGCTCCGCCTCCGCAACTTGCTCAGAGCACATATCAAGACAAGCGGTAAGTTTGTCCCTGGACTTCTCCATTCGATTCGCCCATGGCCCTGCTGTAAACGTCTGTGTGGTTCCGAAAGGCGATGTTAGCCCCACAGCAGGGACTTCCCTCCCCACGACTTCTCTTGCAAGACAGGCGGCATATTGTTTACAGGTCTCCCGTTCTTCCCCGTGAACCTCCGTCCTCGAATAATCAACGACAAGATTGTCGTTCTCCCCTCCAATGTACACAGCGGCGATGCTCATATGACAGGATTCATGTTCTAGTGCACATTGAGGAACACAGTGAACCTAGCAGGCCGTGGACAAAGTCGGATTTCGCGTCGCACCTCGTCCACCAGC
>CAYTFJ010000122.1:0-10761 GCA_964437075.1 uncultured Nannocystaceae bacterium | reverse complement strand
CCAAACTTGAAAATGTTTGTAGTTTCGAGCGTTTACGCCGAACTCGAGCTCAGGACCCACGCAGGTAAACCATTGCTAAGAGATTACTTAATCTTTAGAGATCACGACCCGCTTAACCTCCCCATGCACTTCTTCCGGTGCTGTCGAGCATGCATCGGATACCGACGTGGAGTCATCCTCCGCAGCAGCCAACGCTCTCGAAAACTCGTCTGCCACATTTTGAATCGAGTTCAATGCCGCTTCGAAATCACGGCGAGCCTTCTCGGTGATACGTACAAGATGTCGACGAGCCACCCACAGCCCGAGCGCACTTGAAATCGCCACCATCGGCACCACGAGCACGACTCCCGCTGAGCCCAGTCCGAGCCCCTGCGCGCCGATGGCCCCAGCAACTGTACCTATTATCCCACCTATCATCCCCCCAAGGGCGTTCAAAGTTTGGGTCGTCTGGACAAAGCGTTCACTGATCTGAACCGCGGTGCCGCCATCGCTGTGTTCGAGCGTGACGTGAATATGTCGCGCAGTCCATGATGCCGCGTGCTCCCCTACCGACCGTTTCCCGAGCGCACCAAAAAAGGCATCGAGACGGGCTAAAATACGTTCAAACTCAGCACGTCCAAGTTTTGGTTTTAACCAGCGACGATGCACAATCTGGGTAGGAATGCCCATCCGACTGGGCATCGTCGCCAGCCGTGGAGCAAACTCGCGCGCGGCTTGGCGGAGCAAGACAGCATCGATCCCGGCCTCCTCTGCGGCTTCACTAAGATCCGTGAGGCTCATTCGAGTGTCCGAAGCCGCCAGTTGAAGCGCCGCCGCACGACCCAAAACACGCTCGGCCTGCTCACGATCGAAGGTCCACGAGCCTCCGACCACGTCCGTCGGGTCCTCTCTCTTCAGCTCTTCGACCGATAACTCACCGGCCTGCGGCTCATTTTCGTCAACGCTATTCACGGCTCTTCCTCAAAACAAACAGCCTCAATATTGTGCTCTTCGGGGCACAGCACAAACGCCGCATAGTAGGCGGGATGATACTCGGGACGTATCCCCGGCGCCCCATGGTCGCGTGCACCCGCCTCCAGCGCCGCACTATGAAATTCTCGTACTGCGGCGCGTGTGGGAGCACGAAAGCAAAGATGGGTCGTCGGTGTCTGCCGACCCTTCTCGGCAACCCAAAGAGAGCCCTTGCGACCAACACCAAACCCAACAAAAGCCACCGTTCTGCTTTGTTCCGCGGACACCTCTCCGACAATTTTCATCCCTATCGCTGCAAGCACCTTGGCGTAGAATATCTTCGCCCTCTCAAGGTTCTCTACCGATAGAGTGATGTGGTCGATCATGAGGCCGAGCTCAGACATGCAACGTTCATACACGAGAGCGCCCGGATTCCACAACCGCACAACGAGGGAGCCCGAGATCGATGATCTCGTCGCCGCGAAGCTTGAAGACATCTTGCGCTAAGGGCTCGTCTCAAGGGTCTTGGCGCCCTCATTTTGATGCTCGAAACCGAGAGACTCAAGGCCCAGCCCCCCCGCAAAACGACGGGGATGCTGGGCGTGAACAACTTGTGTCCAGATCAAGGTGACCCCTGGGTCGGCCTGCATGCCATCCCCCAGCGATTGGCACCAAAGATCGTATTTGGACCACTGCTGAGCATTTTCTTCGAGGGACCGACAATCTCGCTCGCTTCCCGGCGGTCGACGGTGGGCACGGCCCACACACCAGTCCGCCCGCCCTTCCCAGATACGGTGATCGTGCTCAAGCACAGCACACCAGGGGTCTCGCCCCTGCAGGGGGTCCGCGATTCCTCCTCGCGTGACCACAAGAACCACCTGCGCTGGATCTTTGGATGCTCTCGTCGCCTCCCGACACCCGTCCGCCCAGCCTTGAAAACTTGCGTCCAGAAAGAGGTAGTGATCCACCTGACTGCTGCCGCCCTGGGCAATATTCCGCAGGGCGATGCCACCTGCGCTATGGGCCTCGGCGATCACGGTGTGCGCATGCTCCTGTGAGTGAACTCCTAATTCTTCACGAAGGATTTTTAGAACCGCAGCACGCAGCTGGTCAAAGGGCTCGATCTCCGCATCCATCCATCGTCGGTCATAGGCCTGGTTCGTCCAGCCCCGGAGCCCAGAATCCCGACGTTTGCCTGCGCTCAAGGGATAGACCAGCACCACCGTATCCTCGGTTGTCGTCTGCAGTTCGTCGATGGCCTCCATCGTTTGCGTAAGGCGATCCGCGCCGACCCACAAGCGTTTGGCAAGCCCTTCGCGTCGAATCTCGATGTGCTCCGCGTAGGTGCCATGAAAATGAAAGACCTCGCGAACGGCCGCGCCGGAGGAAGCACCGGCGGCGATGTAGATCAACACAGGGCGCCCGCCGTTTGCTTGCAAAGGACCCAGCCATCGCGGCCCGGCTGGCGCCCGGCCCTCGACGATTTCACGCAGACCCGCGGGAACGCTCGGATCGATGTAGTTTCGAGCCCGGGGCGATTTCACCCGCGGAGGAGCCGTAGGCACTACTCCTGCGGCCGGAACTGGAACTGGAGCCGGAGCCGCGATACAAGCACCCACGAGCAGGCCACCCACGAGCCCCGCCGCCACGCTCAGGAACATGCCGCGCGAACGGCCGCAATCGCACCATCGACCACACTCGGCTCGACACACATCGCCAAGCGCAGATAACCTGGAACCCCAAACGCTGTCCCGGGAACAACGACAACCCGGTGCTCACGCAAAAGATCAGTCATTGCGATATCACCGGCCTCATCTGGTTCGTCTCCATCCCCGGGACGCCGTCGAGCTTTGGGCAGCCTCGGAAAGAGAAAAAATCCCGCTCTTGGGGTCTCTAGCTCAAAACCAAGCTCGCGCAGGACCGCAGACATACGCAGGGTATTGGCCTTATAGACGGAGACATCGACGCGGCCTCCGTCGTGACCCAGAACGAGGGGCAGCGCTCTCTGCATGAGGGCGGGCGCGTTGACGAAGCCCATGGTGCGGTTGCAAAAGCTGAGCGCACGCCCCAGCAGATCACGACCCTGCACACGTGGCGACGCCACCAAGTAGCCGATCCGCTCCCCGGCCAGGCCCAGGTCCTTGGAGTGGCTGGTCGCAAAAACGGTCTGGTCGTAACACTCCAGCATCGACGGGACGTGACCCCCGTCGTACACCAGGTTGCGATAAGGCGAGTCTTCGAGCACGTAAATGGGACGCTCTCGGCCCTTATTGACGGCCCTCAACCCTTGCGCAAGCCGCTCTAGAGCCTCGCGTGAATAAATTGCCCCCGTCGGGTTGTTGGGGGAGTTCAGCATGACAATTCGTGTCTTTGGCCCCACCACGGCCAGAACCGCGTCCACGTTGAGCGCAAAACCCGGACCCGCCTGCACGGGGACCAATACGGCCCCGGCGTTGGCGCAATAGTGCTCATATTCAGCAAAGAACGGGGCCGGCGTGATCACCTCTTCTCCGCGGTCGATCACGGCGCTCATGAAGACGTTGACCGCCCCCGCGGCGCCTACGGTCATCGTCACATCTTGGGCCTCAATCGCCAGCCCGTAGCGCGTCGCCTCTCGCTTTGCGATAAACGCGCGAACTTCAGGAAATCCTGAATTCGTCATGTAACGATGCCTTCCTGGCGGATTTTCGTTCATCACCAGCGCGGCCACACTCCGCCGCCAAAGCGCTGGAGGCTCGAGGCTCGGGTTGCCGAGGGAGAGGTCATAAACTGGGCCTCCTCCGTCTTGTCGCATCGTCGCCGCCAGCTCAAACATCCGACGAATCCAGGATTCTTTGGAGCCGAGAATGCAATCTGCGACCCGTCCAGATAGGGCACTACGATCTTCGCTCGTCACAGCGCGAAACCTAGCACGCCAGCGACCGGCGCGAGCCGTTCCGCAAAGGAAAGTCAGGAATGCTGCTCAAGCGCTCCTTAAGCTGTACGATATTCAACTCAACCATGGATCACGAATCCGCGTTCACCGTGCACAACCTCGCCTTCGTGGAGGAGTTGCAGGAGGCCTACCGCCGGGACCCGAGTTCCGTCGATCCGCAGTGGCTCCCCTACTTCGACTCCAACGATGCCACGGCGCCGCCAAGCGCCCGGCCCCCTCTCGCAAAGACGCTCGCTTCGAGCGCAGGCGGCGAGCAAGCGGCTCTCCAGAGTCGAGTCAACCACCTCATCGGTGCCTACCGTCTGCACGGTCACTTGATCGCAGAGATCGATCCGCTCAAGCGACCGCGTGATACCGAGCGCGCGCTCTTCGAGCTCTCGCGCTACGACCTCGACGACTCCCATCTCGATCGAGAATTCCACAGCGCCGGCCTGCTCGCAGGCAAGGCGAGCTTGCGAGCAATTCTAAAACGGCTGCGTCGTACCTACTGCCGACACATCGGTGTTGAGTACTGGCACATCAGCAACGAAGAGCAGCGCGCGTGGCTACGCCAGCGTATGGAATCTTGTGAGAATGAGCAGGTTCCAGAACGTGAAGAACAGATCCGCCTGCTGCGGTCGCTGACCCATGTCGAGGCCGTCGACGCCTATCTGCACTCGAAGTTCCTGGGCGCAAAACGTTTCTCTATTTCGGGGGCCGAGAGCGTCATCAGCCTCCTTGAGTGGCTCGTCGAGGAGGCCGGAGATTCGGGTCTTGATGAGATCGTGTTTGCCATGGCGCACCGCGGCCGTCTCAACGTCCTGATGAATATCCTTGGGAAGAGCCCCTACGAGGTCTTTTCGGAGTTCAAAAGCCTCGACGCCGAGTCGTATCTCGGGGGTGGAGACGTCAAGTATCACCTTGGCTATCACCGTTACCACACCACGCACAACGGCAAGAAGCTCTACTTGGCGCTCGCCTTCAACCCCAGCCATCTCGAAGCGATCACGCCGGTGCTGCAAGGCCGAATCCGTGCGAAGCAAGATATGGAGCCCGACGGAAGCTACGGCGGCAGCATGGGGGTGACGCTGCATGGTGATGCAGCCTTCGCGGGTCAAGGTGTTGTCTCCGAGACCCTGAACATGTCCCAGCTGAAGGGCTACGAGGTCGGAGGGATGATCCGCGTGGTGATCAACAACCAAATCGGTTTCACAACAAACCCGCGTGACTCCCGAAGCACAATTTATTGCACAGACATTGCGCACGGAATTGGTGTCCCCATCTTTCACGTCAACGGCGACGACCCCGAAGCCGCAGCCTATGTCGCGCGTGTCGCCCTCGAATGGAGACAACGTTTCCACTGTGACGCGATTATCGACCTCAATTGTTACCGTCGTTTCGGCCACAACGAGGGCGACGATCCTAGCTACACCCAGCCTCAAATGTACGAGACGATCAAGGGGCACGCGTCGGTACGATCGATCTACTTCGAACGTCTGCGTGAGCGAGGTACCATCGACGATGCCCGTGACGAGGCGATGAAGCGCGATCTCATCGCCCAATTTGACGACGCGCTCAAAGAGGCCGAACGAGGTGCTCCGCGTCAGGCTTACGCCCCCATGCACGGAATCTGGGAGCGTTACAAAGGTGGGCTTGAGTCTGGGGCCGACGATCCTGAGACCGGCGTCGTCGCCACAAAACTTCATGAACTGGGCGAGCGAATGGTCGCCATCCCCGAGTCGTTTCAGGTTCACCGCAAGATGAAACGCCTGCTGGGTGAACGCCAAAAAATGTGGGCGGGCGAAGACCCCCTCAACTGGGCGGCGGCCGAGTTGGCCGCCTTTGGCAGCCTCTTGAACGAAGGCATCTTCGTGCGTTTCACCGGCCAAGATGTCTGCCGCGGCACGTTTAGCCACCGGCACGCGACCCTGACCGATCCTCGAACGAGTGAGGTCCACTCGCCCCTGCGCGCCCTCGCTACCGGAAACGCGAAATTCGAGGTCTACAACAGCCCTCTCAGCGAGTTCTCGGTGCTCGGTTTCGAATTTGGCTACACCTTGGCAGCTCCCGAGAGCCTGATCATTTGGGAGGCGCAATTCGGCGATTTCGCCAACGGCGCCCAGGTGATCATCGACCAATTTCTCTCGTCCTCCGAAGACAAATGGAACCGCATCAGCGGGCTGGTCATGTTGCTTCCCCACGGCTACGAGGGCCAAGGACCAGAGCACTCAAGCGCTCGCCTCGAACGTTTCTTGCAGCTGTGCGCCGAGGACAACATGCAGGTCTGTTATCCCACCACGCCAGCCCAATATTTCCACCTGCTGCGACGTCAGGCGCTTCGGCGGTGGCGCAAGCCCTTGGTGGTCATGACACCGAAATTTTTGCTGCGCTATCGACCCTGCTTCTCGCCGATCGAAGAGCTTGCGAGTGGCCGATTTCAACGCGTGCTGGCAGATCCAGTCGCTCCAAAGCCCGAGGAGGTCACCCGAGTCTTGTTGTGCTCCGGCAAGATCTATTACGAACTGCTCGACGAGCGCGCGCGTCTAAAACGCAGCGATGTCGCCCTGCTACGGCTTGAACAGCTCCACCCCTTCCCCAGCGATGATCTTAGCGAACAGCTGGCGGGGTATACGAAGGTCACCGATATTCGTTGGGTCCAAGAAGAACCGATGAATATGGGGCCATGGAGCTACATGCAGCCCCGTATCAACAAGCTAATTGACCCGGAGGTGAAATTCGTCGGCCGCGAGCCGAGCGCATCTCCCGCAACCGGCTCCCCCGACGCCCACCAACTCGAGCGCGAGATGATCCTCGCCGAGGCGTTCTCACCATTTTCCTGCGTGCGCTAAGCACCGACCGCGTTTTCTTCCCGGAGATCTACATCATGAGCAAATCCATCCCCGTTCCCGCGCTTGGCGAATCCATTACCGAAGCGATTGTCGCTAAATGGCTCAAGCAAGAAGGCGAGGCCGTCGCCGCCGATGAACCGATCGTCGAGCTCGAGACCGACAAGATCACTGTCGAGCTCCCAGCACCGGTCGCAGGCGTCCTCAAGAAACAGCTCGCCGAAGAAGGCGACACCGTCCAGGTGGGTGACATGGTCGCCGAACTGGACGAAGGTGCGACCGCAGCTTCTGCCCCCACAAAGGCAAAGGCCAGTGGAGACGGCCAGGTCCCCGCCGCTCCCACGACCCGCGCCGATGCCCGACGACTCGGGGTGGAGCTGGATACCGTCGAGGGCACCGGACGCAAGGGTCGCGTTCAACGAGAGGACGTTCAGCGCGCCGCAGCGAGTCCCGCAGTCCCCGCCTCTTCGACACCCGCGGCCAGCCCAGCAGCCACCCCAGGACCCGTCGGGCCCCGAACCACTCGGGTACCCATGACCTCGCTGCGCAAGCGCATCGCCCAACGGCTGGTCCAGGCCCAAGCCGAGGCTGCGATCCTTACAACCTTCAACGAGGTCGACATGTCGGCGGTTATGGCCTTTCGTAGCCAATACAAGCAGAAGTTCCTCGACAAACACGAGGTCAAGCTCGGTTTCATGTCCTTCTTCGTCAAGGCGACGGTCGAGGCGCTACGGGAGTTCCCCGCGGTCAACGCCGAGATTCACGGCGAGGAGATCGTCTTCAAGAACTACTTCGACATTGGCGTGGCGGTCGGAGGTGGCAAAGGGCTCGTGGTCCCGATCGTCCGCAACGCAGACCAACTTAGCTTCGCCGCCGTCGAAAAAGAAATCGGTCGACTCGCCAATCTCGCCCGTACCAACAAGCTACAGATTTCAGATCTTACCGACGGAAGCTTCACGATCAGCAACGGTGGAGTCTACGGCTCGATGCTGTCGACCCCCATCCTCAACCATCCCCAGACCGGCATCTTGGGCTTGCACAACATCGTCCAGCGCCCAGTCGCCATCGACGGCAAGGTGGAGATCCGCCCGATCATGTACCTCGCGCTCTCCTACGATCATCGGATCATCGACGGGCGCGAGGCCGTGCAGTTCTTGGTGCGCATCAAAGAAGCCATCGAAGACCCTCGTCGGCTCTTGCTTGAGCTCTAATCGCCATCTTCGCGGGCGGCCTGCAGGCACTTGCCCGAAGCCGCAGGCTGCCCGCTCGGGACCCCTGGCTTCCCCCTGAACAACGAGTACACTGAACCGAGATGCCGGCGATACAAGCTGCAGATTCCTGCCAGGGTCACTCGCCTAAAACGGTTTCCACAAACCAACCGCCACCACCCGTCGCGGGATCTCACGAGCCCAAAGTTACCCTCTATCATTTCCCCACGTCGCTGTGCTCCCAAAAGGTCCGTATGGCCCTGGTTGAAAAGGGCGTCCTCTGGACGAGCGTATTTGTCAATATCGGACCCGCCTTTGAGCAATACGAGCCGTGGTATGTGCAGCTCAACCCGCGAATGGTTGTTCCTACGCTAACGATCGTTGAACACACCATCCCCCAGCGCGTGCTCACCGACTCTGCGTCGATTCTTCAAGCGATCGACGCAGATTTTTCAGGTCCCTCGCTCGTCCCCCAAGACGACCTCTCCCGTCACCGCATGCACAGCTGGCTGGACCGACAAGATCAACTGCGACTCCGAGAATTTTCCTATGCCCGACAGCCAGGACTCACAGGTGTGGCACTTCGCTATTCGCTAGGATTGCGAAGAAAACGCCTTCTCAAGCAACGAAAACGAAACCCAAACCACGCTGCCGTCTACGATCAAAAACTTGCGGATCTCGCTCGCTGGCGTGAAGCCGTCGAAGACGACGACGGCATCGCCAAGATTCAACTGCAAATTCAAAACGCGCTCGATGCCATGGATCGCAGTCTGGTGGACCACGACTTCCTTGCAGGAGACCACTACTCCCTCGCAGATCTGAGCTGGACGGCGGTGTTCGGCCGACTCGAACACCTTGGCTACGCAAGTTGGTGGACCGACGAGCGCCCCCAGCTCTCTCGCTGGCTGAAAGCCATGAAAGCGCGCCCGAGCCATGCACAGGCAACCAACACCCTGACACCCTGGCAGGGCCTGCAACTTGTCGCGCGCGTAATCATGCCCAAGATTTTTGTCGTATGGCTGATCAAGATAGCCATCTTCTGGCTCGTGGCCGAGGCCATCTCCAGCCTCTAGAGCGTCGGACCGGCTGCGGCCCCGGTCCGACGTTACGGCAACACTATTTTCCGGTGAGCATCGCCTTCATGCCGGGGATCGCCCCGAGGCTCGGCATCAAGATGACTTCAATTCTTCGATTTTCTGCCCGTCCATCGGGACTGGTGTTGTCCGCCACCGGGTCGTACTCGCCATAACCAGCGGCCCCCACATGGGAGGGGTTCATTCCCTGTTCGATCATAAAGGTAACGACATTAACCGCTCGTGCGGTCGAGAGGTCCCAATTGCTAGCGAAGCGCTTGGTCTTGATCGGGATGTTGTCGGTGTTGCCAGCCACGAGCCAATCGCGGTCTTTAACCGAATTGAGCGCCTTGGTGAGCTCCGCCAAGGCCGTCTCGCCTTCTTCTTTGAGTCGTGTCTTCCCCGAGTCGAACAAAATGCTGTTGTCGAGCTTAACCACCATTCGTCCCTTGCGAAACACGACCTTAATCGTTCCCGCATCCACCATGGCTTTTAGGCTGGCAAAAAGATCTCGGTAGACTTGAAGCTCGGCTTCCCGCTTTGCCTTCTCTCTTCGCAGGTCCGCCAGCTCAGCCGCGGTGACTCCCGCCTCGTGCGCAAGGTCGTTGATCTGGTCGGTCAACTGCTTGATCTCACGCCTGAGGTTGGCGATCACCTTCTTGAACTCAACCTGCTCAGCCCGCAGCTCGCCGTTGGTCCCCTGCTCGGCCGAAAGCGCCCCCTGGGTGTCGCTCAAAACCT
This sequence comes from uncultured Nannocystaceae bacterium, assembly GCA_964437075.1. Lineage (GTDB taxonomy): Bacteria > Myxococcota_A > Polyangia > Nannocystales > Nannocystaceae > CAYTFJ01. The sequence continues at coordinate 1,028 of CAYTFJ010000122.1, read as the reverse complement.
TGTGGGTATCCGTGAGCTCACTGTTCGCCTTATCGAGAGCCGCCTGGAGCTCATCAACTTTCTTGCACCCCGTGAGTCCAACAAACAGGATCGAGAAACAGATGGATGCGTATCGCATGGTCGAGACCCTACCCTGCCCCAAGGCTCGGGTCACGCGATGATTCGAGAGTCGAACGATCCTGTCACCGCACATCACACACCCAGGTTCCGATTTGATACCCCCCTCACCTCGAAATGTCATCCCGATCCCGTTGCTTCTCGAATCCCGTGCTAGAAGTCTTTTCGATCGGCCAAGACATGCACCCACCGCTTAGAATGACCCCCTTGACCGTTCTTCGCAGGTCACGTCTTCACAAATATTTGCTGTCACACCTGTTGCTCATATTACCGGTCCTGCCTGGCATGCTGGCAGCTTCAGGATGCTCCGGACGCGGCCCAGTCTGGGAGTCACGCGATGATCCTAGCGACGCACGGGATTCCCCCCAGACCAGGCGCGAGAGTCAGGCCGCCGCACTCTACCGCCACGGTGTGAACTGCATGGATGTGCTTGAGCGCAAAGACTGCGCGATCAACTACTTTGAGCAGTTGATCAAGCTCGATCCTGACCAACGTGAGCTTATCGGCGATACGATTTTTCGACTGGTCGCGCTCTACCGCGACACGGGGGAGAACCAGCGCGCAACGCTACTGTTGCGCGATTTTTGGGAACTCGGAACCAAGAGCGGTAGCGCAGGCCTGATCCCCTATTCCTCCCGATACTTGAGCCCCGACCTCACTATAATTCACATGGTGGACATGGGGCGATTCATGAACTCGCGCACACGAAAATCACTTAGCCGCGATAGCCAAGATTTGGTCTTTACCTGCGATGAAGAGCACCGACGTGTGCTCACTGAAAAAGCCAGACGCCGCCAGGTTGAACGACAAAAACGTCGCGCAGAGCAGCAAGGACCCCAAGTCAAAATCCAAGTCAAAATCCAAGTCAAGGACAAGGACAAGGACAAGGACAAGGACAAGGACAAGGACAA
>CAYTFJ010000121.1:0-10863 GCA_964437075.1 uncultured Nannocystaceae bacterium | reverse complement strand
CTAGGTCTTCGCTAGGTCGGCAAGCTCGTACTGGCGCCGTTGACTCTCGAGGTTCTCCTGCACCTGCTAGCTTGAGGATTGACGGACGTAGACAAGGGCGCGGCGCTGCCGAACCGACCCGGGGAGTTCATGAAGTTTCATAGCTCACATCCGCCGCGCTTGTCGCGACTAGACCCCTCGCTGCCTCCAGGAGCAGGGTCGCCAGTGCAATGCGGGCCTTGCCGAGGACCTGCGCTTGCACGCACGAACGCATGTGATCGGTCCGCAGCAAGGGCATCTGATTGAGTGTCGGGTTGCGCTTCAGTCGGCTCGTGTTCATACCCTCTATCATCCTGGATCTCGGGCGGGTCCGAGGGTTGCCGAAACTCATCGAGAAGCCGACGAAGGTCCTGCAGCGCCAAAGCACAGAAGATCGGCTCACCAAGGACCATTCCGCGACACTGGCTCTGATTCAGCATCCAAGCGGGGACGACTACACGAGTACCGTCCGCGAGAATCGAGATCACGACGCGTTCGCCCCGTCGATGCTCCCACTTCACAGCGGGGATCTCTGTGCCGTGAGCGGGGTGCCAGGGGCAATGGTCCGTGACGAAGGCGTCGACACGGGCAGAATGGATGGTCGATCGTCCTCGGCCGCAAGAATCACGAAGGCTCAAAGTCCGAGAAGGGCACCGAGGCTGTCGCAATTTTCTACACGCTGATCGAGAGCGCGAAGATGTGCGGCGTGAATCCGGACGCGTATCTACGCCGCTTGGCTCACCTGGCGATCAAGACGCCGGGTGCTGTCCTGCTGCCGCACGATTTCGCCGAGTAGTCCGCTTCTCGATCGTCGAGGGCCTGCGAGAGGGCGGTTCTCCTCAATTTGGGGCCACGGCGAGTGCGTACGGTCAGGGAGCAAGGAGCAACCAACCGAGGATTGTCAGGCCGGGTTCCTAGGATGTGAGTGCTTTAACGAGACCGCCTGCGATGGAGCCCTGACGTGCCAGGAAGGTGTGTGCCTCAACCCTCCGTGTTTACCTCGGAACCTTGAGCAACGCATCGCGTGCCTTCCTGACAGTTGTCGCCTCCGTGCGCATCTCCTTCTCCGCCTTCCTCAGCGAGTCAATCCAGCTCTGAATGTCATCGGGCGTTGTGGCAGCGTGCGCACCGTGAGCAGCTGAGTCGTGCGCTTCCGTCACGGCCGACAAATTGGTCATACCCCAGTAGACGGCCTTGAAGAGGCCATCGGTAAGAACGACGCTCTTGAGCTTGTTTGTTTCGATGCTTGACCGATATCGCATCACGGTGTTTGCGAACAGGCCCTCTTCAACGAACCGCTCCCAGGTCGCCCGAGTGCGATCGGCGATCAGTGACACGAGAAGAATATATTCGTCGGAGCCAGGAGACCTCCTGTGTAGCGCCGCCGCCTTCTGTTGCTGATTGGCCAGCCACCGGATCCGCACGTTCAGACTCATGGCGCCCCACACCTGGTTCTTCGTGACGTACCCGGCGACCTGCCCATCGCGCAGCAGGGTGTGTTCAGTGCCTGCTATCTGGAGTCTTTTCCGCTGCTCCTCAATCGCCAACAAGAACGCGATGTTGTGAGTGAACACGATGACCTGGCGTTCCTTGGCTGCAAGCACGAGTCGTCGGGCTATCTTATTGAGCCACTCGTCATCGAGCGAGGACACAGGGTCGTCGAGTATGATGCCTGGGTGGCCTGGGGCTTGCTGCACCTCCGCAAGAAACAGCGCGAGTGAAATGACACGTTGCTCTCCTTCACTCAGGACGTCCGAAATCCGCGTCGGCTTCTGTTTGGCGGCGAGCGCAAGTACCTGCTTGGCTGAGCCAGCCTTGCCCTTTGATCGCAGTATCGGTCGGGTGCCGGTAAAACCCAGGGCATCGAGTTCTTTGGTGAGAGCTTGCTGTATTGGCTTCGTCAGCGACTCCGCTGCGAGGTTCTTTGCGAAAGTACTGATGCTTCGCTTCGTTGTTGCGGTGGCGAGTGTCCTGAGTTTGGTCGAGAGCTGGAGCCCAGTATAGAGGGCTTCAATCTCTTCCCATAGCACCTCCAGTTGCTCTCGGGCCGACGAGGATTCAATCAATTTGGTGAGCTCCCGATCGCGCTGTGCAAACGCATCGGGGTCATGAAGTTTGGCGGCTGCGTCGGCCCTTGACGTGTGACATGAGATGATGCTGTCGACCGCTTCCTTGCCAGGTGGTAGAGAAATCGACTCTGGTAAAGGGGCCGTCGAGTTTTTGGCCGCTTTCTCGAAAGTACGACGCGCATCCTTTGCCTCGCTGAGCCAAGCGTGGATTTCTTTAGCGAGTTTTTCGTTGCCGATGGCCAGCTCGTTGAGCCAGGGATCGAAACTATCACTGGCCGGAAGGTTTGAGAGTGCCGCGATCTTAGCGAGGGTCTCGGCTGCGGCCTGCTCCGCGATTTCCTTAACGGTGGCCGTCATGAACTGGTCGAACTGGCGTAGCCGATTCTGCGCGGCGTCGTCGAGTTCTTGCATGCAGTAGGGGCAGCGGTCTCCCTCTTCGGTCTGAGGAAATTCCCTCTCGGGGTATGCGTGGCTGGAACTGAACGTGCGAGCGGCGGAGTAGAGTACCCGCCAGGGGTCGCTACCGACCCCTGGGAGCGGCCAACTCGCGGCGGCCTGGCTCTCCAAGAGCTTGGATGCCACTTCCGCGGTTGCGCGGGAATGTTGAATTGCGGTGCGCAGTTCGGTCGCCTTTTCGCCGCCGAGACTGGTAGCGATGGAAGTCAACTCTTTGAATCGCTCCGCGTGAGTAGTGGCGTGTAACCTTTCCACCTTCTGAGTCTTTGTGTGATCCCGACCTCGAAGCTGACCCTGCGCTTCTTGGGCCTGAGAGAGGGCTTCCTTCTCGTCCTCGGATAAGCCTCTGATCGCCTCGAGGGCAGCGATGTCCAGTCCGCTTCCCACTTTGCGGGCGAGGGCTATTGCGCGAGCAACAGGAGTGGAGCCTTGTTCGAGGAGTGAGAGTTGCGCTGACACCGGCGCTGCCGCGATTGCTCGTTGTTCGAATTCGTCAGTCAGCCAGTTCCACAATTCGGCGAAAGCCGATGCCGCGTCCTGTAGGTCCGAAGAAAACGCGATGTCGTTTTCTTCGTCGAGTAGGGCTCGACCGCAACGTCCGTCGTACATCGCCAGTGTCGACAAGGCGGGCATCGGGTTGGTGGGCGACCACAGCTCGGAGTGCACGGCCGTCAAGTCGGCCGCCTGAGAAACCTCGAATTTGGCGGATGGCGTGCCGGTCTCGTCTGAGTGCATATTCCCCAGAATTGACTCGGTGTGTCGTGACCGGCACGCGTTCTTGAACAGTCTCGCGTAGCCCGACTTCCCGCTGCCGTTCTCTCCGAAGATTGTGGTTATGCCCTTTGTTGCGAACTCGAGCTCCTGCCCGGGCGCGAGCGCGTTGACGTGCGCGACGTCCTTCAGACGGTGAAGCACGAACGTGTCGCTGCTAGCGAGGGAGGTGTTGAGATGCGCTTCGTGAAGCGGAGCGGGCTGCGGCGGTGTCTCTTCGCCTTCCGCGAGGAGGCCATGCTGCGCGAGGCCCATGAGCAGGATCTCTTCCCGGTCCGCGTCGGAAAGCGAGGATGCCTGGCACAGCCTGCGAAGGGCGTCGCTCAGCCAGTCGGGGAGATCTTTGGCCCAATCGAGAAACATCTGAGGCGTTGACATCACCCTGATTGTCTCGCATGTGTAAGGCCTTGTTAAGAGGAAGACCGGGTGAGGCGCAGGGAGCCACGACGTGATCTTGAGGTTGTGGCTGGCCTTTGTTGCGTACGGTTCCGTAGCTGGCCGATACCGAAGTTCTCAACCTTCGAGATTGTCGCTCGGCCTGGCCTGGATATCGGGTTCATAGTTCGTAGAACGGGGCGCGAAATGGCCGCATTTTCGATTCGTCGTGTTTAGACACTAAGCACGTTTAGGGTGGAGATCATCACTGAACACCGTACTCAATTTGGTCCAGTCGTGTACTTCGCTCGGAATCAGCGTGCGAGACTACTTCATCGATGTGATCGACAAGCTTGGAGGAGGTTGGCCGATGAAGCGCATCTGCTCCCTCGTCCCTGAGCGTTGGACGAGGGAGCGCGGGCTCATTGCTTCGCCCGACCAAGCTGGCGAGCAGCCGTGTTGACGTCGACATCTGCCTGAGCTTGCATCAAGTCGGGCGTGTTGTGGGGGAGGCGGTCGATAAGGCTATTACGACGTGAGCAACGTGCGGAGTCATCCGGAGAAGTGGACGGCTGTCAAAACGCTGATCCGCGTTACGACGGAGCGTCGAGGTGCGTCGACCCAAGTCGAGGCTCACACGAGGCTATACATCAGCTCGCTCGACAGGCTCGATGCGGCGAAGGCTCTCGCCATCACGCGGAAGCACTGGGGCGTGGAGAACAAACTACACTGGCTCCTCGATGTCGCATTTCGGGAAGACGAATCCCGCGTTTATGCGGCCAACGCCGCGGAGAATCTTGTCGTCATCCGACACATGGCACTGAATTTCCTGCGCTCGGTGAAGAACGTCGATGGAGGCATCCGCTCACGCCGAAACGCCGCGGGATGGGACGACAGTGTGCGCGAGAGAGTACTTTGCGCCTCCCTCAAATAGATGCGATTCCCCTGCCATTCATCGACTCGATGAACTGATGCCTTGGAACTGGGCCCCGCTGCCCGAATAGAGCGATCTGCGCGGAGGCTCTCTGAATTCTTCGCAGCCGCCGGTGGTCCTCGCCTGATCGCTTACGAGTTTGTGGACCATGACCCCGAAACGGCGAACGACATGAGCAGGATTACACAGGATTTAGATATCATCTTCCTATAGTGACATTCTACCAGACTCATCGTGTACATCGTATTTAATTCAAACCGTTCGGCCTGCCAATTATATTTGGTTAACCAACTTTCAGTTCACGATTACAAAATCTGGGCCAAGAATGTAGTGGCCTCCTCGAAATCACTCTTTATCTCTATGGACCTCTCTAATGACGCTCGTGCACCGATCAAGTCTCCAAGTTCTTTCTGTGCTTTCGCCTTATGATAGTAAGCAGGCGCCCAACCACTATTTTTTTTGATGCTTAGATCGAGGCAGATTACTGCTTCTTTAAAGCGCCCGAGTCGATGCAATGACAGCCCCCGCCAAAACCTAGAACTCCCCACGACGGTCTCACTGCGTTGCAAAAAATCGTTGGCAGCATCATAGTCACCCATCTGAAAATACAACACACCCATTTCATGATTTAGAGTTGGATCGAGAGAATTAATCAATTTTGCCTTCAGAAAGTAGTCAGCAGCCTCCGTCCGTCTCCCTAGATGTGCGTACGCTTTCCCGATGTTGAGTAGAAAGTGAAAATTTGATTGATCGTCCTCGGGAAGATAGGTATTTGCCATCGAAGCAATGTTCACCCCCACGATATCAGACTGAACATGACGATTGTCAGCTTCCCATGCCGCACTCCGTTCCGAGAGACTAATACTCTCGTAACTTGGAAAATAGTCAACATTCTCAAAAGTTCCAACGAAGGCTTCCGCCGCGGCACGAAGCACCGACTTCGAATACATGTTCGCTTGCAGAACATCTTGATTTGTAAATGTCAACACTAACGGGACCGGCGAAACTGTGATCAATATCTTGAAATCTGGATGGCCGAATTTTGTCAAAACATCGTGAATATTCCTAAGGCTCTCAAGTATCTCGTTGTACTCTAAAACGTGCAGCTCATATCTATCTGCATTTCGACTCAGAAACGACCACGGCGGCGGAGCATTGAGATATATGTCAAGTTCACGATCGTACCAAGCCTCCACGAGACCAAGTGTAATCACGACCACTCGGCAATTTACCACATCAGCGGTAATCTCCTGAACCTTCCTCCGACGTCGATTGATGATTTCAAGTGGCGCGAGTGGAACGGTAGGGGTTGAGTGCGGATCAAACCACTTCTCTGAAGAGACCTCTACGAGCGCATCTGTTCCAGGAAAGGGCGTCGCGGGATCGAGAGACCACAACAATTCATTGTGGATCGAGTGTGTAACATATTTATTCAAAAATTCACTCGGCACATCGTGATCGAGTTGCCGATATGTTTTCCACTTTTTCGTCGGGATGTCAAAACCGAGGGCATCGAGGTGTCGTTCGATGTTTCGGGCAAAGCACGAACCGATTGTGAAAACCTTTTCTCCAGGTACCAACGAAAAACTAGGCTTCGCCGTTGGGCGTGCGATCGGACTAAGCCGTTCTTGATCAACATTGGGTCGGGGCCAGCGATTGAACTTATTTGTACGGCGAGTGGCGAGAGCATCTTTTGCTGGGATAATTTCGAGTGGCATTGATAGACCTATCTATTCTAGCGAAAAGGAGACGAGGAGGGGAAGGACGACGAGCATTGTTTTCAATCGACTTTTTTCACTCTTCGACCTAGAAGAGGTCTTCAAAATCAACCCGCTCGAACAGCTCCAACGCTCCGCCATAAGTTGCATTATAGATTTTCCGCCCTGTGGTCTCGTATGCGAGTTTTGCCATTTGATAGTTCGCCAGGACTCTATCTAGCTTCGGATCCTTCCAGGTTTTTCCCTTGCCGAAGTAGTCGGGATGAAAGTGATTTGGGTCGTCTCCAGTTGACGTGATTACATCACCATTTCGTGTAAAAGAATCAGGAATCTCGTAGCTGAAATCCATCCCGAGAAGATAGACTTCTGAAAAGCCCATGTAGTGTGCGAGCTGAAGATTTATGAATGTTACCGACTGGCCACAGTACGCTCGTTCTGAAAAATCTGCAGAAAACCGCGGGAGACAATAGTTGGGGCTTCTTGGCTCGTAGAAGCCACGATTCATGGCAAAAAAGTAAACGTTGTCTGCTTCGGGGTGAATATCCTTGTAAATTGATGGGAATATCTTCGCGCGCGCCTCGACATTTTTTATGCTCTCAATGTTTTCTCGCATGACGGAGGTGTCTTCCACCACGTAGTATGTGGGTGAATAGCCGGTCTCCTTTGTCTTGTAGAATATCCCATTGACGCCAATTGAAATCTCATTCGCCAACTTGCCAAGATCGATCTTGTTGAGGGACGGACCATTTCCGACGATAAAACATCGTTCCCCAACATGTGTATTCTGCAGACTCTTGATGCGCTGACAATCTGCTAATCTTGCTGCCGGTTCTTCTATCGAGTGATAGGTTGCCTCCTTCCGACATCTCACATCAACTTTCGAGGCAGCGGCTCGAACGACCTTTCGCTCTGTCAACTCCTGAGGCGACGATGAAAAGAGTAACGTGATTGCCTTGGAAGATGGCTCTTCCCTCAGTTCGTCTCTCATCGCTTCCTGGATCTCAGAAGCATACACATCGCACATCTGTTTTGAGTTGATTCCAAAACGCTCAAAGGACTCGCCCGCGTAGAACCTCCGTACGCCACCCACGATATCGGAGAGGATTACAACACCGTAGGATTCAAGTTCGTGTTCCGTCAGCGGGATGCTCTTCACGATACTTCTAAACCCAGATCGGTCACCGTCGAGGTATGCCATCGCTCCAAAACCGATAGCGCGCTTCGAGAATTTCACAGCCGCCGTGTAAGCTGTCGGTGGAAGGCGTGTGGCTTCATTTTCCACATCAAGATGACTGAGGTCGATTTGTTGGCGATAGAGCGAAAGTGCTGTGGCTACGTGTTTTGTGGACAGAGATCGGACCATACTGCCCCTTTTTTGCCGATAGATACCTCCCTGGAATGGTGTGGCGTTGAAGAAGTAGCCCGCTCGAAGAATCTTGAGCCAGCAATCCCAATCTTCGGCGCCATGTCGAAGGGATTCATCAAATCCCCCCACACTGACAAGGACGTCCCGCTTGAGTAGAGGTGCGTGAGCGTTGAAAGGAGCTTCAAACCCAAGACTTGGGAGGTCAATTCTTCGACCATTGAATTTTCGATTCTCTAAGACGAGTTGGCCAAATGTCCTCTCGGGTGCATGTTGGATACCACAGTATGTTCCTGCGATATAATCTCCATCTTCACGGCGCAGTTGTGTGACTCGCTGAAGGATTGAGTTCAGTGTAAGATAGTCATCGCCGTCGACAAACGTGACGAATGCCCCACGGGCATTTGTCAAGCCGGTGTTCCGCCCAGCGGCGAGCCCTCGCGGCGTATGGTGAGATATGATCCGAAATCTCGAATCAGATTGCGCGAATGCCTCGGCAATCGACAGCGTCTCATCAGTCGAACCATCATTGACAATAATACACTCCCAGAATGGATATGATTGAAACCGAATGGAGTTGAGGCAGTCCGAGAGAAATCTCGCTTCGTTCAATGCTGGAACTACGATCGTGACAACTGGGGATAGCTCCATCGGACCCAGTGAGGCTTTCAGGAGATGATTTATATCATTCTTGAACTGTGGTCCGCACTCGACACAGAGTCCCGCTGTCCGGTTGGCCTCATCGGCATCCCCGTCGAGGCTTGCGACATAGGTCGACCAAAGGCACGCAAGTGCACTTGGCTTGGCTGAATTGTTGAGCCCGCTCAGGACACGTTGGGCATCGCGATATCCGCCTTTTAGTGTGTACCAAATTGCGATCGTTAGCCGTGAATTCCAGGATAGACCGGCTTGAATACTGGTCTCCAATGTTCGTGCGACTCTGGCGGAAACGTCTTGGTTTCCGGAAAGCAGCGACTCGCTCATCGCTATAAATCGAGCTCGTTCCAATTTGTCCGCATTTCCGGATGCGAGCGTCATTGCACGGAGAGCACTTTTGGTTGATTCGGAGTGATGGCCCAGAGAACGCTGGGCTACTGATTTGTAGAATTCAACACAGTAGCTTCGTTGGGAACATTGTCCCCAATGGGTGAGCGCAGCCTTAAAGTTTCCGCCGTCAAATTCAATCTCCGCAAGGTGAAGTCGAGCATCGTCCCTTTTCGGCTCGATCTCAAGAAAAGTACGTAGTGTTTTACGTGCGGATGTAATATCTCCCGCGACAATATCGAGACATGCGAGCAAAATTTGCGCCTCGGTGTTTGCTTCGATACCATCTTTAAGTCGCCCAAGCTGTTGCCTCGCAAATTCGAGTCTCCCCGCGGAGGAATGAGCGCGAGCGAGCATCAGCCGAAGTTTAGGAGTGTCTGGAAAACGGGCGAGGCATGCCTCGAGAAGCTCCGTCGGAACCCTCCTTGATCCATTGCCGACGATATTGGCGACAACGGTGCCTACCTCGGCCCGGCTGGGTCCCGTTGGAGAGAGGTCACGGATGGTTCTGATCGCATCAGATTCCCGGTTAAGACTGAGATAGCCATCAAGCAAAATTCCGAAATCTTGAGCGTCAAGAGAATCGGTCTTGCTGAGGCGCGACAATGCGTCTGAAAAATCTGTCTCTTCAGAAGAATCTGAGCGGTAGCAATTCGACAACTGGCGTACGACGACCGTGGATGACGGGCAGATCTTTGCTGCACGCAGCCATAGACTTGCGTCGAGATCGAGTGGCCATCCATTGTCGATAAGATCGGCAGTTCGAACGATAGTCGGCCCGTGATCTTCCTTGAGTGCGTCCACGAGTATACGTTTCATACAGCTACTTAGAAGTTCCACGAAAAACAGAGGAAGTTCGGCCACAAGACTCGACACGACGTCTTGGGTGACGGGCATGGTGTTCGGAAGCATCGTAGGATGCGAACCCAGCACGAGACTCGATGCACGACCGCGAGGGTGGTGAACGTAACGGTCGAGCTTGCGAATAGTCTCCTCAATCTGCCCGCCATCTCCGCCAAGAACATGCGAAATTGCAAGTTGACAGGCCGTGTAGATGTCGATCTTTCCGGCGTCCATCGCCACTCGACAAAACTCGTGAGTTTCATTCCAACGGCCGCCATATTGTGACAACACGCTCAGTTGAAACAATGACTCGCCCCGTTCGTGCGGGTGTCGGCATCCGGCTAACGCAAACAGACGAGCCGCACCGAGATTTTTTTTGTGCCACTGATCATGCGCGACCGCGGCGAATGGAAACACTGAAGCTTCCTTGTGCATCGTGATGGCCTGGATAGACGATCGTACACTGGCGACATCTCCTTCAAGAAACTCCGTCGCAATTGCGGCCAACGATGCGTCATTGAGAGGAAGATTTGAGTCATCCGCTACCTCTGACAGTCGTTCGGCATGACGGATCATGCCCTCCGAGAACTTCTCAGCTATGCTCAGCTTCGCCAGCACCTCGGCCAGCCTTGGAGAGGGCCGTCGCTTTGTGTGATTCGCCGATGCTTGTTGAGTTAGTTTCCGGGGGTTGGATAGTTGCACCATGTCGTTTCTCGATCTCCGCTCAAAATTCAATCATCACCGTGCCACCGTGTGGTTCGTAGTTGATGGATGATGCTGGCGCTTCAGGTCTTGGTGTCTTGCACCGAAACCTGGGCCGAGTTTTGAACGACAATACACCTAGGAAACCGCATTCCGAATCGCAACGGGCGGGATCGGACCACGGGGGGCCTCCGTGCCAAGGCCGGGGATTCATTGCGCTTCGGGCTTTTTTGGGGGGGAGTCTAGAATATGAATGCTACCGGAAAAAAAAACAACGAAAACGACAGTTCAGAAGTAACGACGATCTTGTCGAGATAACGACTGGGCTGGACAAGATCCATCGTGAAATGAAGCCGATGGACATCGCAAAACCATTGACGGAGAATCATTGAGTTCCATAAGGGGACATCTCGGAGGAATACCGGTAAGGCGCGATACGATCTCGTTCCCTGTGCTTCGTTCGACATCCCGCGAGGGGCCGGTCCAGCGTCGTGGTGAATTTTAAGAAAGTTGCCCTTGGTTTCAAGCAGTCATCGCAACACACTCCGAAAGACCTCTGAAGGGCTCTGA
>CAYTFJ010000120.1:0-10919 GCA_964437075.1 uncultured Nannocystaceae bacterium | reverse complement strand
AAACGGCGGGCTACATGATCGGAATTACACGGGATTTAGATGCGATCCCCCTGGGAGCGACGTTCGCGGGTCGAAAGCGAACACCGAACATTGACCGACAATATCGGACAGCGTTCGGATAGAGGGTCTGTAGAAGTGGGTGTTTGCACGGGCCTGACGACGCGATACATTCGGGTGTGTCGCGTCGCGCAAGGATGGGTCTAAGAGAGTCGATCATTCAAACTAGCCTCGAGTTAGGCAGGGATCTGGGGGAGGAGGGACTGACGATGCGAGGGATCGCAGCTCGGCTCGATGTGAGTGCCACCGCGCTTTATCAACACTTTGAGAGTAAAGCGTCGATACTTCGGGAGATTCGGATGTACGGTATCGATCTGCTGCAAGCGGCCTTGGAGCCCGCGACCGTGCTGGAGACCTCTACGCTTCGGCTGTCGCAGCTGCAGCGAAGCTACATTGCGTTTGCCCAGGCGAATCCGTGGCTCTACACGGTGCTCATGACTCAGGAACAGTTGGACTGGGCTGACATGAGTGAAGAGGAAGTTGCGCGTTCACTGCGACCACTTCGCCTTGTTCGCTCGCTCATCGCCGAGGGGGCCGCATGCGGTGAGTTCCGGTCGGACATCGACGTTGAGCGTTCAAGCTTTCAGATGTGGGCTGCCTTGCACGGACTGTGCTCGCTGTTGATCGCCGGTCGGATTGCCGAGGAGCATCCAGCCTTTCCCGTGACGGACCGGGCTGGACTTATCGAGTCGTTTGTCGAAAATCTTCTGCGAAGCACCTGTTTGTCCTAGCGGAGCGCGTTCGTCGTTTCTTGGGAGAGCAGCTGATCCAGAGCGATCATGCATTCTCCGGCGGGTGTAGCGACGATGCAGCGGCCGGCGAGCTGTGACTCTAGCCACTGGCGGAGGGACGAGTCGGGCGCACCTAGGGATTCGAGTGCGGCGGGGTCAACGAGTGCGCTCCAGTCTCGAGTTGGGGGCAACGTTCGGCAGCCGGGCGGCCAGGGGGCTAGAAATAACGTCCGGCCGTCGCGGTCGAGAATCGTTTGCAACCATGGACTTGTTGAGGCGCAGAGTGAGTCGAGCAAGGCGTCGGTCCATTGTTGGACGACCTCGACCTCGATCGTCTCGTCGAGCAGTGGCCGCCGTGTTTGGATCGCTATGGTGGGCTCGTGGCGATGCTGGTTGCCAAGCGCGCTCATGTCTGCGACCGGGACCTGCATTTTTTTCAACAACGTTCCGGCGCTTGGCCGTGATTCGGGATCATCGAGGGTCATTGCGCGAATGGTTGTCGCTGCGGGTTCAGGTAGCTTGGCGAGGTCGAAACGGAGGCTTCCAGCCAAGAGAGCGCCATAGAGGCGTCCGACCATGAAGATATCGCTCGATTGCGAAGGGGCCGAACCCGCTGCGAGTTCAGGGGCGGTCATCACAAGCACCTCCTCGAGGCCACCTGTGCGGGTCGCTTCGAGGCTGGCGAGATGATGGGTCCCGAAGGGGCCGAGCAAAGGACGCCCCAAGTTGTCGCTGAGGAGGTGGCTCGGATAGATTCCTCCATGAACCAGGCCACGGGCATGCGCGTGAGCAAGCCCATCGAGGATAAAGGCGACGAGCGATCGCGCTCGAGGTAGCGCGTCGGACATGCCCGGCGGACGAATCGACGCCTTGAGGCTGGGCCCTTCGGCTCGGGGCATGACGAGCAGACCGACGTCGGGATCGACTCGAGTGATTGGTCGGATAGCGGGATGCGAAAGTCGTGCCGCGTTGACGGCGGCGCTAAGGAATGCCTCGATCGCGGCCCGGGCCTGGGGTCCGGCGCTAACGTGCTCACCAAATTCGGCGAGTAAGAGGTGCACCTCGACTTCTTGAAGCGTGACGCGGTCTAGACCGACGTAGGCTGCACCTGCGAAGGAAGGTGGCAATACGCCCGTGACTTGGTAGCGCCCTCGGGCAGCCAGGTCGGTACGTCCTTCGAGGGCATTGTCGCCGCCAATGACGATCTGAGCCGCAAGGTCGTGACCAAGGCTACCTAGGGCACGGGCGAGAAGTCCCTGCAAGTCGGAGCTCACATCTCCCGCGCGCCGAGCGGCCTGAGCGTGCCGAGCCGCACCTTCTGAATCCCCTAGCTCCCAACACCGATGGGCCGCGAATGCGTGTTCTTTGGGGCTTGACGAAGTTGTTAGCGTGCCCAATGCGTCCAGAGAGGCCTTCGGGTCACCGCCTCTCGCTAGGGTGCGGGCCGCTTCGAGTCGTTGGCCGGAGCGCATGAGAGCCTCAGCATGGGTGCTCGATTCTGCATGGGCGGCCGCGAGCATTCGGGCGGATGCGGCGTGACGATGCCGGATTTTTAGAAGTTCGGCCGCCTCGGTCTGTTGCACGGAATCTTCGCTCGACTCGAGTACTCTCAAGACCTGTTCTACGAGAGGGGGGTGGGCGTCTTCAAGTGCGGTTCGTAGAGCATCGACATTGGAGCGCGCCGCCAGATATTGCTGGGTCGCTGTTCGAAAATCCCAGACCTCTTCTAAGACCCACGCGGCAAGGCGATGTCGGCCCGCTTCGATGAGCTCTCGGGCGATGGCCTCGTGATGGCCCGTGGCAAGCCGCGCAGAGAGGGTGGCACCAAGTTCGAGCTTCGGCTGAAAGTGTTGATTGTCGACCATAGGCGGTTGCCGAGGAATTAGGGCGTCTCTCCGTAGAATTCTTCGATCGTGGCGCGAAGGCGGGGGCCTGGGGCGGTCGATGAACTCACGTCTGGATATTGACCGCTCGGCGTAGCGAGAAGTGGCATGATTCCAACGGGGGCCCAGTAAAAACGATCGAGACCGATAAAATCACGGGGGGTATCAGACAAGATTGCTAGGCCTAGCCCCTGAAGTGCGAGGCGAGGATTACCGAGCGCCTGTGTTTGCTGGTGTTCAAAACTAAATTCGGTGCAATGGAGCGCATGCCACGTCTTGTTGGCTTCTGAGTCGCCAAGATCGCCATGGACCCAAAGGGCCGTGCCCGCGAGACAGAGGTCCTCGCGCGCGTCATGAAGCGCCTGGCGGGTCGTCGTTGGAGCGCCGTATCCTGCAAACAAGAGCATGATCTCACGCAGCCGCAGATGGGCGCGTCGAGACCCTTGGCCGCGCAGAATCGCCAAGGGGGGAAACGCCTTTCTGCGTACGGTTCTGCGCATGGGCTCGATGATTTGCAGATCCAAGATAGCGAGCCTGAAACTGGCATCCGACAACGACCGGTCCGTGACAGCATCGACCAAAGTTGCGCATGGGAGATCGGCGGAATCAAAATTGGGATGGCGCCGCAACCAATCCTTCATGGGGCTGAGAATCTGTTCACATTGGCCAATGCTTGGCGAGCGATGCTGGTGTTCGAGCGATGGGAGGCCCCGTCCCATGTTGGCAAGACGCCCAAGGTTTTTTTGGACACCGGCAAGCAGCGAGTGTGGTGTGGCTGTGATGGAATGTTCTACGCCGAGCCGCCGGATCAGAGTCCGGGACCCCAGGCGATCGGGCAGTCGCCAGGTCTTTTGGGGGTCGACGACTCGCGGTCGCGGGGGCGCCGTCCAGGTGTGCTCACTGGCTTCGGACAGCCTCGTATCCGCCAAGGATCGCAGTCGGGCCCCTCGGTTTTCTAATTTTTTGATCAGTTTGGAGGTTTGGTCGTTGATCGCAGCGCGCAGAGGCGAAGGCGCATGGGATGCGAGGTTTTCCAGGCGGTGGATCAGGTGGGAATGGAGATCGATCGCGGCTCCGAGTCCTGCCATGGAGGTCGATGAGTACTCCGAACGGTGATTGAGGACGATTTGAAGGGCATCTAATTCTGCGTCGCAGAGCGAGCACGAGCCCGTCGTCATGCGGTATTCAACTTCGTCAAGAAAGTCCTCTGTCCGCGCGTAAAAAACCGTGGGATCATTGCGCATCCACGGTTGCCGTTCGATCTCGTCGTTGATGCGGTTCAGTCCAAAGCGGATGGCTCGCAAGATGACGACGCGATCGGGGACGAGATGCGTCTCGTCGATTCCGCCGGCCTCCCGGAGGGCGAGTCGAAGGAGGTCACGGGTGACGGAACGAGCGGCAATTCCCAAGCTGGGGGGCCGGAGATCACCTTGTCCAGCCCGTGCGGCAGCGACGGGATCATGTACGGAAAAAACCTTCGTCGCTAGCGGAACTAGGCGATCGAGAGCGCGAGCATGGGCTGCGTTGGAGAAGGTTGTGGCTGACTCCTTGTCCAACTCGTCACTGCTGGGGCCTGAGGCGCCGTCTAGACGTCGATCTCGACCTCGACCTTCAGATCCGTCGGTCTCACCAGAGCACGCCATAGGCAGCAATACGAAAGCCAAGGCTCGAAGAAAACGGCGCACGGAGGCGTGATGCACAGGTCGAGACTAGCCTCAATAGACGCCAGTCCCAACCCATGGGCCCAATTATTGGTTCAATTTTTCTGTTTTAGAGGCCGGGCGCCGGGAAGGGGCGTAAAAAGTCGGAGATACGGCTGCGCGTGACCGCTGCAAAGTCATCGCTGACCGACCCCTCGCCCTTGCTGGCCTCGATGATTCCGGCGTCGATGAAATCGGCGACAGTCTTCATATGGGTCGGCTTAAGACCACGGGAGGTAAGGCATGGCAGGCCGATCCGAATCCCGGACGGGTCCCACGGCTTACGTGGATCGAAGGGGATCGAGTTCGCGTTGAGCTCGATTCCACAAGTGTTTAGCGCCTTGGCGGTCTTGCGACCGGAAATGCTGTTCGTGGTGAGATCCACCACGAGGAGGTGATTGTCGGTGCCGCCAGAGACGAGGTTGTAGCCGCGCTCGATCAGGCCTTCGGCGAGCGCTTTCGCGTTGGCAACTACATCGCGCGCGTAGACTTTGAAGTCGGGTTGAAGAGCCTCTTTAAATGCAACGGCCTTTGCGGCGGTCGTGTGGTTGTGCGGTCCACCCTGGAGTCCCGGGAAGACGGCCTTGTCGATGGATGTCGCGTGTTGCGACTTGGACATGATCAGACCGCCACGAGGACCCCTCAGCGTCTTGTGGGTGGTCGTGGAGACCACGTCACAGTGCGGGATTGGCGAAGGATGGACGCCGCCGGCGACCAGTCCGGCGATGTGTGCGATGTCCGCCGCCAAAACAGCGCCACAGTCCTTCGCTATGCTTGCGAAGGCCTCGAAATCGAGTAGACGGGGGTACGCCGAGTGGCCCGCCCAGATGAGCTTTGGCCTGTGTTTCAGGGCGAGCTTTCGGACTTCGTCCATGTCGATGCGGTGGTTGTCTTCACGGACCCCGTATTGGACGGCCTTGTAGTAGATTCCCGTGGCGCTCACGCTCCAGCCATGGGTGAGATGACCCCCGGCAGGCAGGGAGAGCCCCATGATCGTGCCGCCGGGCTTACACATGGCGAGCAAAATTGCCAAGTTTGCGGGGGACCCGCTGTAGGGCTGCACGTTGGCGTGTTCACAGCCGAAGAGGTCTTTGCAGCGCTGGATCGCAAGGTTTTCGATGGGATCTATGAAATCCATGCCTTCGTAGTATCGACGCCCGGGGTAGCCTTCAGCGTATTTGTTGGTGAGGCTGGTTCCGCAGGCATCGAGTACGGCTTTCGACACATAGTTTTCGCTAGCGATGAGTCGCAGACTCTCTCGTTGGCGTTTGTCCTCGTCTCGGATCAGTCCAATGAGTTCGGGATCGGCGATTTCGAGTCCTGGATCTGTGCTCATTTCGAGGTTTTCGCGCCCATTGGCACGAACCGCAAGATGAAAAATGCGGGAAGACTTCGGCGGAGGGATCGGTCCCGTGGGATCCGACTCAATGAGGCCAAGGCGCTTCCACGACGGTGGGAGCGGGCTATCCTTCCCCCATGTGCACCGAGAGATGGAGCTCCGCCGTGTTTTCGACTGGCTGCGCAAGCGCAACGAGGGTCGCGGATGACATCGGGAGATCGAGCTCTTGAGCCTAGCTGCAGAGTTTCCTCCGCTGTTGCATTCAAGGGCGACGCGAAGGCTGCCAGGGCCCCTCTGTGGGTTCCGTTTAGGATGTCGCGTCATCGTGATCGATAACTACGACTCCTTCACCTACAATTTGGTTCAGTATGTTTTAATGGCCGGCGCGACCGTTGACGTCTATCGAAACGATGAGGTGAGCGTGGCGGCTGTGTTGGCAGATCGTCCGAGTCATATCTTGCTGTCGCCCGGCCCTGGGCAGCCTAGCGACAGTGGGATCTGCTTAGATCTGTGCGCAAAATTAGCAGATCTTGGCCATGCTGCGATTCCGCTTCTCGGCGTCTGCTTGGGGTATCAAGCCCTTTGTCTGTCGTTGGGAGCGAAGGTGCGCGGTGCCGACCGCATCATGCATGGCAAATCTTCGGCGATTCTCCACGACGGGACCGGTATCTTTCGTGGGATCGCGTCACCGTTTCAAGCGACCCGCTACCACAGTTTGGTGATTGAAGAGGACTCGTTACCCGCGTGCCTAGTTCCCGTTGCTCGTAGCGATCGCGGCGAGCTCATGGGCATTCGTCACGTCGCAGCACCTCTGTATGGCGTGCAGTTTCATCCGGAATCCGTGCTTTCAGAGCACGGACACACGATGATCTCCAACTTTCTGAAGACCTCATCCGGCGAAGCTGGACAGGCGCCCCTCTGACAACGGCACCGCGATCGGGATGAGTGGAGCTGAGCGCTGCTTGTTGAGAATGTCAGCGGCCAGCAGCGTGTAAGGGTACAGTCGGGCGGTCATGCATTCATCCACGACGTCTCGCTTGTTGTCGGATCGCGTTTTTCCCGCCCGCTTGTGGCGAGGCCCCGTCGCTGCGGCGCTGTTTTCAATCTGTGGTGGCCTGGCGGCAGGCGCCTGCACTTCTGGAGCCGCGGCGGTTCCTCCGGGGGCATCCGCTGTTTGGTCGGAAATGGGTGGCGATGCGCGCCGCCAGCACATGATCGAAGTGGTGCAGCCGCAGATGGCGGATCTCTTTCAAGAGTTTGATTCGCTTCACAAAGGGGATCGCTTCGCAGATTTCGACTGCGGGACCTGCCATGGGAGCGGGGCGGTGGACGGAAAATTTGCCATGCCGAACCCCGAACTTCCGCACATCGATGCGTCAGGTCTATACAAGAAGCATCGTAAGGCGACACCGGAGATGGCTCACTTCATGTGGAAGAAAGTAGAGCCTCGGATGGCGGAGCTGCTTGGCGTCAGCCACGGAAGCAAGGGAGAGATCAATTGCGGATCATGTCATGTTCTTGAGCAGGGATAGTGAGCTGAAAATTGCTTGTCAGCATGTCGTTCGCCCATTACCTTCGCCCGAGGAACGATCCAGATTATGACCGAGAAAAGCTATCTCGAGAGGATTCTGGCCGCCAAGCGAGCCGATCTTGCGGGCCGACGTGGCAACACCACCCGTCAGGCTGCCGAAGTAGCGATGGCCGACCTGCCGACGCCATTGGACTTTGTCGCGGCATTGGCCGGGGGCCCCGGCCCCCGGGTGATCGCCGAGTTCAAGCGGGCATCGCCCGTGTTGGGCGATATCCGAGCCGATGCCGATCCGCGCCATCTCGCCGCTCTCTTTGTCGACGCGGGAGCCGCCTGTATCGCGGTACTCACCGACGCCCACTATAAGGGGTGCCTCGACGATTTGCGTGCCATTCGCTCCGCGGTCTCCGTCCCGATTTTGTGCAGCGATTTTATCTTGTCCCGCGGACAGATCGACGAGGCTCGAATTGCCGGGGCGGATGCCATTACACTGATTGCGGCAGCCCTGGAGCCACCGACATTACGCGATCTGGTGAAATACGCGGAGGGTCTTGGACTCGCCGTCCTCTGTGAAGCCCATACCGCCCACGAAATCGATCGCGCGATGGCGGCCGGAGCTCGACTTATCGCCGCAACTGCGCGAGATCCAGCCACTTTCGAGATCGATCGTCAACGGCCGATTGAACTGAGGCCTGCGGTTCCCGAGGGGTTTACCTACGTCGCGGAGGGCGGAATCAAGACCCGCGAGGATATCGCCCGGCTCCGCGAAGCGAATGTGCACGCGATCTTGGTTGGGACTCAGCTCATGAGCGCTGAGGACCCGGGAATCGCGCTGTCCGATCTTATGGCGATGGAATAGCAATAAACGCGAATTTTGCGCTCCATGCAAATTGATCTGTCAACTGAGCCAAAGAGGCGGCCTTAGACTGGATTGCGACTCTAGAATGTCACGCATGGGACTTCGTTTTTCGTGCCTCTCGCTGCCTTTTCTTTTTGCTTGTGATGCGGGGCAAGCATCGGAGATGCCTGGCCAGACGGGCGAGCTTGAATGCTCGCTGCCGGCGGTCTCCGGTTTTGGGGTATGGGAGACTCAAGTTGTCGGGGGGACCCAATCTCCGCCTGAATCGTCGAGCCCGCTACGTGCGCTCGACGGCGGGGTCGGGACACCGTGTGGCGGCGACACTGCGTGTGAGATGCACATCGAGTGGACGATAGACCCCCCGGATCCATCCACGAAGTGGGGCACCGTAAATATTCCGCTAGCGAACCGTGGCGAATATACCCACAATATCTCGCCTCAAGACTACGCAGTGGACCTCGGGGCGGCGGGGAGCGTCACGCTAACCTATGCATCGGAAGGGCCCTTGGTGCTTCAGCTTCGCACAAGCACCACTCCCCATGGGGGCGACCATTTTCGTATCATCCTCCCCCCACGTGCAGATTCAGGTCCTGTCGATTTTTCGTTTTCTGAGTTTCGGAGGCCCGAAGGGGGAGCGGCGCCAGGGCCCGAAATACTTAGTGATGGGTTCTCATTTACGCTGGCGACTTCAGAGAGCGCGTGGATGACCCTCCGTCAGATTGAGGTCTCCGGATACGTGCCGCCTTGCGATTGAGTTGTTTCGTAGGCGAGCGCTGAAGGCAGAGATAGAAGGTGATCAGGTCCATCATGCGCCAGACTCAGGTAAGTCGCGTCAAATTCACGCGAATTCTGTTTCCTGTGGGCGATGTGTGACGCAGGACTGCAACTATTGCGCATTCGTGGTTCCGTTTGCTCCTGACTCAGGAGCCGAAGTTGACACTCTTGAGCCTCCTGGTCCAAAATTGGAAGAATTTGGATACGACTATTCTGGACCCCAGGCCCTGTCCTGCTTGGGCTGATAGCAGATGACAATGCGCTTCACTGCTGGTAATCGTGACCAACCGATGCTTGCTGAAGTCATCCCGCTAACGCCTGATTTTCGCCTGTTCAAAGGAGAATGGTTTGCGAATTCTCAAATCATAGCATTCTCCGTGTGTGCAATCATCGTTCATATTGCCTGTGTTGTTCGACTGTCCAAGTGGCGAAAAATTATCGGGAAGAGGGCCAAGATGGTGGAGCATTTTACAGCCCCAACTGTTGCGTCTGTCTATATTGCGGGAGCGATGGTACTTCAATTTAGCGGTCCGACGGACCGATTAGCATATCTGGCGATATCCACATTTAACACGATGATGTTTTCCCTACTATCACTTCGCGGTGGAATATTTAGACAGAGGGGGCCAAAGCGAAAAAAGAGAGTGACGAATCTCGGACCCCGCGATGTCAACTCTGAGAAGCGGTATGTCGGGAATCACGCATACAATGTGAAAGTGGTTATCACATCTTTGTCGATCACCACATTGTTGCTTCGTGCCGCTGGTGCATTTCAAATTCAAATATCGTTCGGGTGGATGTTGCAGGTGACAGTCGCGGGGGTGACAGGGGCAACCATCTATTTCTTGGTGACAAAGCGATTCGCCACTCGGTTCCTTTTCGCTCGTTCGCCCCTAAGTTTCGGAGACGCTCGTGACGAGCTTGAACGACTACAACCACAGTTTGCGTTTCATTTAGCTGGGAGCGGGAATCGAACTTTCCACGCCACAATGTGGATTCCATACCTGAAGGCTCTAAATGTTCCATTCTTTTTAGTGGTCCGCGAACGTCATCATATGCTGGCGCTGGAGAAAGTTATCGACGTCCCGATAATCTACGCTCCCTCGGTCTCAAAATTGTCACAGCTACATTTTTCGTCACTACGCTGTGTCTTTTATGCGAACAATGGCATGAAAAACATTCACATGCTTCGGCTAATGTCGGCAAAGCATATTCAACTCCTCCACGGTGATAGCGATAAGCCTGCAAGCTATCACCCCGCGAACAAAATGTTTACTTATGTCTTTGTGGCAGGTGAGATGGCAATTGAACGTTATCGGAAACATGGCGTAAAAATTGATTTGGACATCTTTCGCATTGTGGGTAGACCACAAATTTCCGGGATAGTAGAACCCAACTCATCCGTTGAGAGGAATTCGCTTCGAATTGCCTATCTGACGACGTGGTCGGGTGATTCGGCTGATACGAAGTTTTCGACCGTCGACATTGCACCCCAGTTGATCGAAGAACTTCGTGCGTTTTCGGGTCCTCAATCACACATCATCTTCAAACCACATCCTTTGTCGTTGGAAGACAGAGGTGCCGCTCCGCTAATTAAAAAAATTCGGGAATCTCTCAAGACCACCGGGGCAAGTCGAGGCACGGGAATTTTTGTCACTGATAGGCCTCTGCATGACATCTATAACGATGTGGACATCTTGGTTTCGGATGTTTCGAGTGTGGCCAATGATTTTCTGTTCTCGGGGAAGCCGATAATTATTGTGACTCCAGAAATGATGAGCATAGTTGACTTTAGGGACAACTTTCCGAGTTTGTCGGGCGCCTACATTCTGGAACCGAATCGCTCTAATTTGCAGGAAATTTTACTTGATATAGTGTCGGGGGATTCAATGAAAGGCGAGCGTCTTCTTGTTCGGGCTAAAGTTTTTGGTGATATCGGTCGGCCACCCGGTGAGCTGTTTCATCAAACATGTATGAAAATACTCGATGAGGACTAGTGTCCTGAGTCCGTAAAACCACCCGATTGGTACGGAACGATGAATTTTGCA
>CAYTFJ010000119.1:0-11010 GCA_964437075.1 uncultured Nannocystaceae bacterium | reverse complement strand
GACGGAGACGGAGACGGAGACGGAGACGGAGACGGAGACGGAGACGGAGACGGCGCTGACAATTCGAACTACGGAAATCCGTACAAAGGGGAGTGTGCGGGGACCGACACCCCCGAAACGCTCACGATCGGAACCGGATTTCAGCTATGCAGCGTCGGTTGCACAACGACCGGTGATTGCCCGGCAGCTCCAAGCGGCGTGACAGCGACCCCAACCTGCGCGGATGCCAATTGCATCTTGTCGTGCACTGAACACTCCGAGTGCGGGGATGGTCCTCCTCCATTTTGTGTGACCACCACGAATCCCTCCTGTGCTCATTCGGCCTAAGAGGATGACGTCTTGGGGGGGGGGGACTGTTGTGACCAACACCTCAGGTAGAGCGTCTAATTCGGCGATAAATCCGGCATTGAATCATACTCGCACAGAGCTTGAGAGTATGGTGAAGCGCTGGATTCAGGCAAATGCGGATGCGGAGGCAGAGCGAAACTGGCGTAAGCACCTCGGCCCGTTTTATGCGGTTGACGCTGAGTATCGCTGGGGCGTGGGACACAAGGAAGAATTTGTTGCGCTCGGCCGTACGCAGATCGAACAGTGGGCCCTCGATGTCCAGATTCGAGGGTTCGAGGCGTGGACATACCCCTACCAGAGGGTGATCATCGACGAGTGCCGCGGCGAGGTCGTCGCGTATTGGAAACAAGTTGCCCCTTTTAGACGGAAGGACGGTCGTCGGTACGAAGTTGCTGGTCTTTGCAGCTCGTGGTTCCGATATGCAGGGGACTTCAAATGGTCGCGCCAGGAAGATTTTTTCGACTTAGGTAATATTGTGGCCTTGCTCGCCGAACTGGCGGCGGACGGCCATCTCAATGAGATCGTGAAACGGAAGATTCAGTCCGTCGCTCATGGCCGTCCGCTTTCGGGACACCGCCCTCTTGCCCATGGGAAACAGTCCCTCTTTCGAAAGATTCAGTGTCAGGTAGCGATGGCGAAGATCGCTGTTTTGGGGCGTTAGAACCGGGATGGGCTGTTCCCTCCATGATCGGTACGCTATCGTAGTGCAGTGAATCTACTGGGTTTCTCGATGACGGCGCTCATGCGTACATGGCAATTTGTGCCTGAGATGTTGAGTGTCGATGGGACCGCGCGGACTGAGGTGGCGGCTGTTGAAGCATCGGGTGAGGCTTCAACGCTAGTGATTGGGTCGTGGAACGTGAAACGTCTGGGACATGGAACAAAAGACTTGAGCGTCGTGGCCGATGTGATCGATGACTTTGACATCGTCGCGGTTCAGGAGGTGATGACGCGGGAGGTGGTCGAGGCCTTGTCGATTCGGGTACCTACCCATCGAGTTCTTCTTACGGACACGCCGACGCCCGTCTCTGGATCTTATCGGGAATATTTCGCGTTCTTCTACGACCCCGCGAAACTTGAGCCCACGTTCAATACGTTTGTCCCTGATCCGCGAGATGCATTTTTTCGAGATCCCTATCTTGCATGTTTCACTGTAATTAGGAGTCGAGATCGACTTTGTCTAATGACTCTTCATGTTGTCTGGGGAGATCGCGTCGCTGAACGGAAGGCCGAGATCAAGGCTGTGGACGACGCGCTTCGGTGGGCGCAGTCGATCGACGAGACCAGCAGTTGGATTATCTTGGGCGATTTTAACAGGCCAGTGGACGACGGCGACGCGGACGTGGAGCCAGAAGAAGAATGGCTGGAACTTCTTGATCGCCAAAGTCTTCGTGCTCCAGTTGTATTGGCTGGCCAAGAAATCCCGACGACGATCGCGCAAACCCGATACGCAAATGCCTACGACCATATTTTTGTCTCCGCGACAATTCAGAACAGGGTTGTTCGATCGGGAAGACTCGACATCGTGGCGACCCACTGCGCGGGGCAGTTCGACCTTTGTAGGGCAACGGTCTCGGATCATGCGCCGGTATACGTCGAGTGGGCACCCACAGGGGCCAGGTAGCCGGAGTGGGGCCCGCGGCATCGGGACGTAACTCTGTGAATCGAAGAAACGTATGACCTCCATGATATCGAGAACGCTAGCGATCTCCGCGGGAGCGGGGGCGGGGTACCTGTATTATCTGCTGGTCGGGTGTCGCTCAGGCTGAGCGATTTCTGGGAGCCCACTCGTGGCAGTGGGAATGGGCGCTTTTGGGGCGTTTGTTTGGGTGGACGGCCGACGTGGCAGGTCCAGATCTGATTCGCTTCGAGGCCTTTAGGCGATGAGACCGGCCAGTGGTCCGCCTCGTGCCGCGAGCGCGTCCACGCGACGCGTGATGGCGGGGTCTTCGAGGAGGGGGGGAGCGTGGTGGGCCTTGATACGAGCGTCGATGATCAAGGGTCCTGCGCACCCCCAGTGTTTTTGGCGCATGAAACTCTGAACTCCATGAATGTCGTGCGACGGGTTGGCGCGTGTGAAGGTGACCCAAAGAAGATTTTTGAGACTTCGCGCGCAAAAATCGGCATCGTCGACCAAGATCACCAAGGGCAAAGTCTTCACAAGCGCCGGATCGATGGCATCCTGGAGGCGAGTCAGGTCCTCGGGAGCATCGCCCGAGAGAGGAATTCCTGGGTGAGCTGGACCTTCGATCACCACGACTCCTGGATGCGCGATTCGGATATCCGTGAAGGGTGTAGGTAGGTCGAAACCAGGGAGCAGAGTTGTGGATAGCGTTCGTCTCGGGACACCGGTAGCGGCCATCACAACTTTGGATCCTTGATTTAACCCTTCCCCAGAGTAGTCGAGGGTGTCGATCGTGGTCTTGGTGTAAAAATGTAGATCCCTGCGCCAGTCAATTCGTTCCAAGAGCGCTCGTAGCACTGCACCGACATCTCGGATGTCTAGATCAGGGAGGTCTTCGGCCGCCAAAATGATCAAAAATTTGGCGAGCGAGGCCTGTCCAAAACCGAGAATGGCGTTGGCGATCGTCAATAGCTCCGCGGGCCGGTCACGACGGTAGGGAGTGTAGCGTTCGCTGCCGATGGCCAATAAGAGCGGGTGTACGCCCGCTTCATCCACGGCATGCATGGCCTTGAGCCCAGGGAGTGACACGGGAACCATGGGCGCGGTGAGCTCGTGGATGAGGTGCCCAAACACCGTGTCCTCTTGGGGCGGGCGTCCGACGACGGTGAATGGCCAGATCGGATCTGGGCGGTGGTAGACCTCTTCTACGGTCATGACTGGAAAGTCGTGCGTGAGACTGTAGTACCCGAGATGGTCTCCGAAGGGACCTTCGGGCGCCGTCCGGCTAGGATCGATGGTCCCGACGAGGCAAAAATCGGCATCGACGGCGACTCGGTGACCGTTGTGTTCAGCGAGGCGGACGCGGCGACCGGCGAGCATCCCGGCAAAGAGCAGCTCGCTGAGTCCCTCGGGAAGCGGCATGATCGCCGCCAACGTGTGTGCGGGAGGCCCTCCGATAAAGACGCTCACTCGCAGTGGTTCACCTCGTTGCATCGCTTGCGCATGATGGATGCCGATGCCTCGGTGGATTTGGTAGTGAAGCCCGACCTCCTTGTCGGCGCAATATTGGTTTCCAGACAGCTGTACACGATACATTCCTAGGTTGGAACGCATCGGGCGAGGGTCGTCGGGGTCCTCGCTGTAGACCTGAGGCAAGGTGATGTAGGGGCCCCCGTCGTCCGGCCAGCTCCGGATTTGCGGAAGCTGAGAGATGCGAGTTCTGTGGGTGAGCGCGGGTCCCGTGCGTACCGGTCGCGGAAGCGCTGTGAGTGCCGTGAGAGGGGCCCGCCAGTGGGCGAGCGGGTTTCGCCACAGCCGTGAAGGGTCGGCCTTGATGGCGATCGCGGACTCTACCGCCCGCAGCGTCTTTCGAAAGATAAAATGGCAACGGTCGAGCGTTCCAAAAAGATTGGCGACGGCGGGAAAGGGGCTGCCGGCAACATTTTCGAAGAGAACGGCAGGACCCCCAGCGAGATACAGCCTGCGTTGGATCTCTGCCATTTCGAGGTGAGGACTCACCTCCTGTGAGATCCGTACAAGCTGCGGGCGGGTCCCGATGGGATTTCGCTCAAGATCTTCGATGCAGTCGCGGGTGCTTCGGTAGGCCATGTCTACTCCGCGGCGTGGCGAGGGATGCGCCGTCGCGCGAACCGGGTTTCGCCAGCGGTGGCGGAGCGACAGGGGGGCCGCGGCTGCGGGGACACCTCCAGAGGGGGCACTTCGCGGACCGACGCACTGCGGTCGCCTGGGCGGCACGGGAGAGCGGGGGATCGGTCGGCCATCGGCGAGTCTATATCACACGGAGGCTGATCGGATGGGTGTGAAGGGTGTGGTATGGGCCCGTGTGAGCTCTTCTAGGTACGCGGAACCAAGGTGTTGGGTGGGGCGCCCAATTGGTTTGTTGTTGGGATTGGCCTTCGGAGCGGTCGGATGTGGCGAGTCCCCCCCGCCCTCCCAATCATTCGCTCCAGCTGTCCCTCCGTCCGCGACAACGCCCGCATCTGTTTTTGTGGGATCTTCACAGGAGAGCGAGGTCTCCAGCAGCAGTGCAATTGCCATCGATCCCGAGTCTGTGCCGACTCAGGATGCTGCGGAGACGCCGAACCTGAAGGCGCCCGACGGAACCTTAATGTTGGCATGCGGACCGGCTCCGGTTGGAATGGCCTGCATCGCGGGCGGTAAATTTTTGCGTGGAAGCGATGAAGGTCCAGACAATACGAAGCCGCAGGGGAGTGTCTGGTTGCAAACATTTTATATGGACGTCAACGAGGTTACGAATGAGCAGTACGACCGCTGCGAAGCCGAAAAAAGCTGCACCAAGTCGGGGCCGCAGTACCTGGATTTCGATCGGCCCAAGCAGCCCATCAACGGGATCAGCTGGTTCGACGCAGAGGGCTATTGCCGGGCGCAAGGCAAACATCTACCGACGGAGGCGCAGTGGGAGAAGGCGGCTCGCGGTACGGACGGAAGAACCTACCCCTGGGGCGAGGAGCCAGCGACCTGTGAGCGAGCGATTATCAAGGGGAAGGAGGGTAGAGGTTGCGGGCTCTTGAAACGCGGTAGCAAGCCGAAGACCGGCCGGGTATGGGAGATCGGGTCGCGGCCGGCGAATCTCTATGGACTGCACGACATGGCCGGAAACTCCTTCGAGTGGGTCGCCGATTGGTTCACACGTAGCTACGAAGCCTGCGGCGAAGACTGCCAAGGTGTAGACCCCAAGGGACCGTGCGATGGTGCCGAAGATTGCCCCGGTTACAAGCACAAGGGCGTTCGGGGCGGATCTTGGTACTGGGGCCCAGATCGGGCGACAACATTTTTTCGACGAGCCCATGTGCCCCGGAACCGGCCCTTTCATCACTTTGGGTTTCGCTGTGCCGCCGACTTGACGGATCCTGTCCTCACCTTGCCCCTGGACGAGCGAACCGAGACAAAGGAATAGCAGCGTCGGTCTTGCGCTCAGCGCGGGCTCGACCGGTAGATATTTTTTATGGGCTCCAGACGACACAAGATTCCGTAGGCGGTTGGGGAGAGGCGCAACGTGAGCAGGCGTTTGGCGAGGTTGCTCAATTTGCAGGCGAAGCGGTCGATGCCCCGATCGTGAGCGTTGCTCGACGGCACTGGATCGATCACTCGGCACCGAGCTTGGATGTTCTTTGTGTTGAGCGCGCCGGGGGGGCGAGTCTGGATCTTCGTCGGATGTTCAAGGCGATGAAGGGGCTGCGCGTGACACCCGTGTGGGCCGATGACTTTGAAGGCGCTCTTGAAAAAACCCGCACAAGAGTGTTCGACTGCATCGTGTCGAACGTCGACCTTGGCCGCCATCGCGCAGGCGATTTTATGGCCACAATACGTGACCGAGGGTACCGCGGACCCTTTATCTTGCTCGGTGAGAGGCCACTTGGTGGACTCGAGTTCGGGGTCCTGAGCGCACGATCTCTGAACGCCGCCGAGTTGCAGCGGGCAATACTTGACTCCGTGCAGAGCGCCGCTGCCGATCACCAACCATTTCCCGAAATTTTGGATGGATGTCTTTGCGGCGCGCCGCGTGGAGAAACCCATCGCCAGGATCTGGTGGACGCAACAGAGCGGATTCTTGCGGTTGCGGATATGTCGGCTGCGGATCTCCGCTCCGTGGTGTTCGTCGAGCTTGGAGGGTTCAGCGCTGCCCGCAAGGCTCGCGGTGGGGGCTACGAAGAAGCGGCGCTTGAGGTCGTCACACGTCGTATCGAGCGGATAATTCCTCGCTCACTCGGCCACGTTGGACGTTGGGGAACCGAGGCGTTTGCGATTGTCCTCCGACGGGGTGGAGCGACCCCCGCTCGTGTCGCCGAGAAGGTCGTGAGCGTCCTGAGTGATCCGATTTCGGTAGGAAATTTTCGAGTCTCGGTCTGCCCTCGAGTCCAGATCGCGGCGGCTGGCCCGGAAAACACAGATCGGCATATCGAATCTCTACCCGTCGACTTGGCGACGGCCGTCTGAGTGTCCTTCGTCTGCGGGCCGACTCGGAAGCGGTCCGAGGGCTCCGGTCTGTTCGAGCAAGCACCAGAGTCGGCTGGCGACTTGACGCTCTCGGTCAATTAGATTTTTTGTTTCTTTTGGATCGACCTGAAGGTCGTAGAGCTCCGCGGTCCGCTCCGGTTCCTCGACGATGAGTTTCCAGCGACCCTCGACCACCGCGGCACGCCGGTCTCCGCCCGGCGTGTAGGTTGTGTTGTAGAGCAACAAAGGACGGGGAGCGAGTGGCTCCCCCCGAAGTACGCCCGCCAGGCTTCGTCCATCGAAGGCCCTGTCGCTGAAAACCCCTAGCAGATCGATCATCGTAGGCGTCAGGTCTACCAGTGACACCGGTGTTCGAATGCGGGCTACGATTTTCGGTGGGCGCTGCGGACCGAGGCCCGGGTCATGGACGGCGAAAAATAGGGGCACATGAAGAAGCTCTTCGTACAGCGTCGTTCCATGCAGAAGACCTCCGTGGTCTCGGAACTCCTCGCCGTGGTCGCCCGTGACGACTACGAGAGTGGGACGCGGGGGATTTCGGACATCGAGGGCATCAAGGACGCGGGCGATCTCCCGATCGACGCGTCCGATCTCCGAGAGATAGCGTATGGGCGCGGGTGAGTCGTGGGTGGCCGGAGCCGAAGCTTCGTAGGGGTGGTGAGGGTCGAGGAAATGAACCCACGTAAAACGCGGGGCCTGCGAGTCATCCCGGAGCAAAGCAGAAATTGTGGCGTCAGCGCTGTATCTTGAAGTGATTCCGGCCGCATCTCTCCGATTGTTGAGAAGGTAGGGGCTGAGATCGACGTGGTCGAACTCGCGTGTGATCCCGGTCGCCGGCAAGAGCCCAACGTGAGGGATCACCGCGACACTGGTGTAATCGCCCCTGCGAAGAAGACTGGGCAACGTTGGGGTTCGGTCCCCGACCGGATAGCGGTGCAGAAGTTTCCATTTGCGCGGATCGAGCATGATCGGGTGCTCGTCTTGCAGCGGGATGATCTCATCGTCCACGGTTGTCGTCGCGGGGACGAAGCCAAGGTGATGCGGATATTGACCACTCAGCATGGCATAGGTGCTGTAAGTAGTTCGTGGTGCAGGGGCGTAGGCGCGGTCAAAAATGATCGCGGCGGGCAATCGAGCCATGGTCTTCGGGAGGGTACGAGCCATCTTCGGGCCGCCGAGATCACCTCGAAGAGCGTCGATCGTGATCCACAAGAGATCGTAGCCGGCGAGATCCCCCTGAGATTCGATGGCCTCGGGCGGTGGCCACCGACAGCGTGGGCCGTGCTCCGGTGGATGGCTAGAACCGACGGCTTCGGCGCGCTGGGACTCGGTCGCGTGGAGAAAACGGCGATCGTGAGAGATGGGCAGCTTTGACAGCGCGACGACGACTTTTGCGCTGATGCTACCCTCGTGAATAAGCATCGCCCGGAGCGAGTGGCGGTCGTGGAGCGCCATGGCAGTGATGACCCCGCCGAGGAGCAGCGCGATTGAGCCGACCGCGCTCCACCGTCGGAGGACCCCGGATGTCACGCTAGAAATCCTCCGAAAGGCGAGGATGGCCAGGGCCAGAGTGGAGAGGACCGAGGCGATCGAGAGCAGAAGGTGGGGGACGGGGAAGAGGTTTCTGTAGGCGAAGCCGTTGGCGGCGCTGGTGGCCACCATAGTGGTCGCCAGGGCGGTGCCGGCCCACAGGCTTCGGCGCCTCGGGATCGCAGCTTCGAGCGCTCTGTCGAGCACTACCGCCGATGCCGCGAGTGTTGCGGAGAGAAGCGAGATGATGCTCGCGGCGCAGACCAGGGGTCCGTCGGGTCCGAACGATGACCCCGGCCGCAATGCGAGCACGGCGAACTCGAGGAGTCCTAGAAAAGCGCCCGAAAATGTGCCGAGAATGACCCTTCGCCCCAATTCGCGACCGCGAGGGAGAACCTCTCTCCCTCGCGGTCGCAGAGCGGGTGCACTGCGCGTGCGTTTGGCAACACGCACGATTTCGGACTTCCCACGAGGACCGCTGCAGTCGTTCACAGCAAGATGGACCTTCGTATCAGAATTGTTGCCCTGAAGGGGGAGGCCTGAAACGCCAGTCTGGTGGTGTCCGACACCGGTGGTTTAGGGACCCTGCTGGGGACGGCAAACGACCGGTCCGAATGTTCAGTATGTACGACATCGAGGGAGGTTGTCGATGCCGCCAAGTCGGACGGAGGGGACATCGCTAGTTTCACCACAGACCGCTGGCCGGAGCGGGACTCCCTGATGCATAATCTCGTCGTGTCTTCCATTAGCTATGCCAACTCACTCAAGGGCCTGCTCAAGGGTACGCGAACTGTCCTTGTGGTCGCCACTGCAAACACGTTCACGAAGAAGCGAATGCCGAAGCTCCTTGGAAAACGCAATGACGAGCTCATGCTCGACCTGGCGAAGGATGTGATTGTTGGCGATTTGGGGGGCGTCGCAACGACTCTGACGGGGAAAGAACCTCGGCAGATCGCGGTGGGAGCGTTGCCAAACCAAATTTCTCGCTACAACGCGCCGTCCCGTGCTTCGAGCGTTCGACGGGTGGTGGCCGGCGTCGCCAGCGGCAAAGGCAAGCTGGGAATCATCTTGGTGGTTGAAGACCCGTGTCATCTTTCCGCACAGATCAACGCGATCGGCCAGGCATTCCCGCAGTTCAATGCGAAGACCTCGAAGTCTTCACCGCGCAGAGTTCAAATTTTTGCCGTCGACAGCAAAGGTGCGCCGGTGGAACTCCCCGGTGCGGCTCTTGTGCTCATGGCGATGACCCGCGATTCGGCAGAACTCGTGGACACCCCGCCCGCGGAGCTGAACCCCGGAAGTTTTGCTGCGCGTGCGAAGACCATGCTCGCAGGGTTGAAGGGGGTGAAGGTCAAAGAGATCGTCGGAGATAAATTGCTCGCGGAGAAATTGGGAGGTATCCACGCGGTCGGCAGAGCCGCCGCTTCCGCACCTCGTTTGTTCGTCGCTACGTTTAGCCCCAAAAAGTCGACATCACGTCACGTCGCGCTTGTTGGAAAAGGAGTGACTTACGACACGGGGGGTCTACACATCAAGCCACGCGGCGGCATGGAAGGCATGAAGTGCGATATGGGAGGGGCTGCTGCCGTGCTTGGTGCTTTTCGCGTTTTAGTACAAGGCGGATGTGAACACCGTCTGAGTCTGATTCTTTGTCTGGCTGAAAATGCCTTGAACGAGAAAAGCTACAAGCCTGACGATATCCTTACCATGCACTCTGGAAAATCGGTTGAGATCAACAACACCGACGCCGAGGGGCGACTCTTGTTGGCAGATGGCGTCAGCTATGCGGCTCGGGTGCTTGAGGCCGACACGATCTTCGATGCCGCCACGTTGACGGGAGCCCAGATGGTAGCGCTTGGGATAAACCACGCTGCGGTCATGTCCAACGACGGAGAGCTTGAGCAGGCGGTGGTACAGGCTGGTCGACGGAGCGGCGATTTGGCCCACGCGCTTCCATTTGCGCCCGAGTTTTACAAGGGGGAGTTCACCAGCCAAGTGGCAGATATGTGCAACTCTGTGCGCAATCGAATGAATGCTCAGTCGAGTTGCGCGGCTCAATTTGTGTACTGGCACATCGACGATACCGAGGCTCGTTGGTGCCACATCGATCTCGCGGGTCCAGCGTTTCCGAAGGGGCGGGGAACGGGCTACGGCGTGGCGCTGCTCGCAGAGGCCGTTTCGAGCATGGAGTAGTGATATCGACCTTGTAGACCTCGATGGATCGCCCTCGAGGTCAGTCTCGTTGCCCTAGCGCGGGAGCGTAATTCCGATCGTCGTTTTTCCCGGTTGCGCACACAATACGTGAATTTGGCCACCGTGGGAGCGAACGATACCTCTAGCAAGCGCCAGGCCCATGCCACGCTGTTGGGGGCGGGTCGTGAAATATGGCTCAAAAATCTTTTCACGATCGGACTCTGCGATCCCTGGCCCATTGTCGGTCACTTGTAGCTCGTAGACGTCGGGCATCGTTCGTAGTGAGACGCCAACAGTCGGTTTGTCGACGTTGTGTTCGAGCGTCGCTTCCAAGGCGTTGTTGAGCAGGGACTCGAGCAGGGTCTCCAAGAGACAGGCATCCGAGCGAGTGAGTATGCAGTCGTTCGCCAGATCGAGCGAAATCACCGCGTGGCGGGCAGATACCTCGGTCCATCGGTCGCAGGTTGTTCGCACGAGTTTCGACAGGTTGAGTCGATCACACGACATAGGCGCGTGGCCCGAGAAAATTTGAAAGGTGTCGGCCATTTTCGCCACCCGCTGGGCGGCGGAGAGAATTTCGCGCAACGTTTCGATGAGATCGATCGATTCTGCGAGATTGTTGGCGATGTGAACATTTCCACGGATCACAAAGAGGATATTGTTGAGGTCATGCGCGACTTCCCGCGCGAATCGATCTGTGGCTGTGAGCGGGCAGCCGCGCGGAGTCTGTTCGTCCAGTGAACGGTGGCACGGCTCACGGTCGCTTCGCATGCTAGAGACTGTAGCGCAGCTCCATCGAAACTGCGCGGACTCACTAG
>CAYTFJ010000118.1:0-11016 GCA_964437075.1 uncultured Nannocystaceae bacterium | reverse complement strand
CGCCGTCGCCGTCGCCGTCGCCGTCGCCGTCGCCGTCGCCGTCGCCGTCGCCGGTATCGTTACCGCCGTTGCCGTTGCCGGTATCGCCGTTGCCGTTGCCGTTGCCGAACGTCGGGTCAGTTTGTGGATCTCGGTCAGGGTCCGCGCATCCGGTCGTCAGTGCTAGAGCAAAAATCGAAAGTGGGATCGAAATTCGTTTCATCGTATTCTCCGTCACGCACGACACATCGCGCCCAAGCGTGGGTAGCGAACGTCTTGCGATCCGTGAATCCACCGTGGCGTATCTTGTTAGGAATGTCTAGTCGCTTGACTGATAAAGACCCTACAATTCGATACCCAGAACGCGATCTTTTTGCGATCAACAATACGATAAGTTCACAATAATATGTTCACATCGATTGCCGAGGGGGCGGCATGGGTGGCATGGGCCGTTGATCGTTGCTAGCGGGGGTCCTTCATCACCAGCAACAGGGCATCTTCGACGAGTTTTACCATGCCCTCGATTTGGTGGATGTCTTTGTCATCATTGGGTTCGCTGGGATAAAAACCGCGAATCGTCCCGTGTTTGTCGACTAAAACAAAGTGGCTGCCATGCAGAATGTTCTCAGGATGGGTGGGATCTTCGGCCATGCCTTGGTGAAACGACTGCACAACTACGCGCTTCACCTCAGCAGCATCACCGGTTAGAAACTTCCAATTAGAGTCCCGCACATCATGGGCCGTTGCATAGGCCGCCAGTGCATCTGGGGTATCGTTGCTGGGGTCGACAGTGATCGAGAGCAGCTGAATCTGAGTCTGCTGGCGTTGTACGGCCTTTTGAATTCCGGCCATCTTCTTGGTGAGCAGGGGGCAGGTCTGCTGGCACGAAGTGAAGATAAAGTTGATGATCGATACTTTCGTCCGCAGCTCGTTCTGAGTGAAAGATTCACCCGTGTGGGTGGTGAGGGCGAAGTTGGGGACCCTTCCGAAACTGTCGATGTCGATTCTCCTGTCGCACGCGAGGGAGGTCAGTGAGACGAGCGCGAGCAGCGACGCCAGGGCATACCGAAGGGGAGTGCAAGGGGGAGAGGGCCTAGCCCGGGACGGGCGTCTTGTGCCGGTTCGGCGGAGATCCATCGCGCAAACCTACTCTTTCTACTGAGGCGTGCATAGTCACGGAGGTCGTCGTGGCGTGCCACGAACGGTCCTTAGTCGTAGTGGAATCGTGCGGCGCCCACTGAAAAAGCGGCGATACCGATGGCGATGAGTGCCCCGCAAACAGGAAGCATGTCGGCTAGAGAGTGCCCGCGCCAAAGTGGCCCTTCCAGGGCCAAAATTCCCCAGGCGACGGGACTTAACACGGCGAGGTCCTGCAACCAAGAGGGCATCAAGAACCGGGGCATCATGCCCCCTCCAAGCATCGCCATCACCATCAACACTGCCCACGAGATTCCAGCCGCGCCTTGAGTATTTTGGACGAGAACCGAGAGCAGCATCATGATTCCGACAAAGGCCACCGCGATCGAGATCACGGCCACCGCCAGCAGCGGGAGACTCTGGGGACTCGCCATCCCCGTGAGGGCGGCAAAGCCGACGTGGCAACACAGAAGGAGGACGATACAACTTCCGCATGCCAACGCCTTGCCCCCTAGAATCGTCGCCCGGCTATTGGGCGACACAAACAGTCGCAGCATGGTGCCTCGGTTGCGTTCGGCAACGATGCTGAGACCAAAGGTCGCAGTGCACGCCAGTGTCGCCCACATCATGCCCTGTGGAAGCGTGACTGCAAAAGCGTCGGGTGGCGCCATGGACTCGACTCGGAATGCCGACGTAGCAAGGGCCTGGCCAGCGTCTTGGCCGGAAACGTTGATAAACGGAGCGGTCGCAAGAGCATCGAGATTGGCGCCTAAAACGCCAAAGAAGAGCGCCAGAAGAATCGGCCATGCAAAAGTTAAGAACAGAGTTCCGCGGTCACGGACGAGCAGGCGCAGGTCGTTGAGGGCAATGGTGACGACCGGATTCATGGGTCTCTGAGTTCTTTGCCCGTGAGGGTGAGGAAAACTTGTTCAAGGTTGGGTCGGAGCACCGCGAAATAGGTCGGTGTCTCGCCGTGTGCGCTCAGTTCGTTGAGCGCATCGAGAGGGTGATCGCATGGCAACGTTCGTGTGTGCCCATCGATTTCTACCGTGAGCACGGGGGGGCCGGCGTGTGCATCGAGCAGCCCGCCGATGGTGTCCACGGCGAGGATCCTTCCTGAATCCATGATAGCCACACGATGGCAGATGCGCTCCGCTTCTTCCATCGCGTGCGTCGTGTAAAGAATCGTCGTACCGTCCCTGGCAAGGCTTTCGATGTTGTCCAATAGCCGATTGCGTGATTGGGGATCGACGCCGACTGTGGGCTCGTCAAGAATTAGAAAATCGGGGGCGTGAAGGATGGCGGCGGCGAGGTTCAGTCGCCGGGCCATGCCTCCCGAATAGGTGTGAACTTGATCGTCCTTGCGGTCTGACAGTCCAACAAACGCGAGCGCCTGTCGCACACGAGTCGCAAGCAGGTCCCCTGAAAGTCGATATAGACCGCCGAAAAAATTGAGATTTTCGACGCCAGAGAGTTGCGGATACAACGCGAGTTGCTGTGGTGCGAAGCCCATGCGGGCCCGCATGGCTGCGCCCTCGATGATTCCGCCGCCGATGCCGCCGAAATCGTCGAGAAACACCTCGCCTTCGTCGGCATCGAGTAGCCCGGCGACGAACTGCACGAGGGTCGATTTCCCCGCGCCATTGGGACCGAGCAGGCCAAAAATTTCGCCACGCCGCAGTTCGAGAGAGACATCATCGATAGCGGTCAGAGCCCCATAGCGTTTGCGCAGATTGCGAAGAACAAGCACCGGCGACGACAGTACAATACCAAAGCGACAATTGGGCTGCCTTCGGGTTACGAAGGGTCCAGGTCACGGGGGGCTGGTTTGCGCCTGAGACTGAACGAGGCGGCGCGAGTTGCGGTGTCTGTGGGGCTGACCCGGGCCCGTGTCCCCGCGGACGGCCTGGCCGCTACAGATCCATACCGAGTCGCGGATTGAGGCTGGTGGCTGGCGAAGAAAAACCGTAGCTTGCACGGACTATGAGCTACGAGTTCGCCTCGATCGAAGCCCGTTGGCAGGCCTACTGGGACAAACACGAGACTTTTCGTGCCGAGATCGATCCCTCTCGGGAGAAGTACTACGTGCTCGATATGTTTCCGTATCCATCGGGAGACGGGCTACACGTCGGCCATCCCGAAGGGTACACGGCGACCGATATCATGGCTCGCTACAAGCGGATGAAGGGGTTTAACGTTCTGCATCCAATGGGTTGGGACTCTTTCGGGCTACCGGCGGAGCAATTTGCGATCAAACAGGGGATGCATCCCGCAGTTCGGACAGGCGAGTGCATCGAAAATTTTAAGCGCCAGCTTAAACGGCTCGGCTTTTCCTACGACTGGAGCCGTGAAATAGCGACCTCCAGCGAGGACTACTACCGATGGACTCAATGGATCTTCCTGCAGATCTGGGGGTCTTGGTACGACGAGGAGCGCCAGAAAGCCAGGCCGATCGGAGAGTTGCCGATTCCCGAGCGAATCTCGTTGCAGGGAGATGCCGCAGTGCGCAGCTTCCAGGATGAACATCGTTTGGCGTATTTGAACCAAGCGCCAGTCAATTGGTGTCCAGTTGAGAAGGTGGTCTTGGCCAACGAAGAGGTCGCGGAGCATGTCGACCAGGGGCACCCCGTCGAACGTAAACCCATGACCCAGTGGATGCTACGCATTACTCGCTACGCACAGCGTTTGCTGGATGATCTGGCGGGTCTCGATTGGTCCCCTCACGTTCTAAAAATGCAGCATGATTGGATCGGCCGCTCGGAAGGGGCCGAAGTTGATTTTCAGGTCGCGGGTATCGACGATGGTTCGGGTTGCTTGAGCGTGTTCACGACTCGCCCTGACACGCTCTTTGGTGCGACGTACATGGTGTTGGCACCGGAACATCCACTCGTTTCTCGAATCACATCGGAGTCCCGCGCCGAGCGTGTGGAGCGTTATATCAAGCGCAGCACGTTGCGTAGCGATCGGGAGCGGCAGATCGACGCCGCGAGAGGCGAGAAGACCGGTGAGTTCACTGGGGCCTACGCTATCAACCCCGCGAGT
The DNA here is from genome assembly GCA_964437075.1 of uncultured Nannocystaceae bacterium. Lineage (GTDB taxonomy): Bacteria > Myxococcota_A > Polyangia > Nannocystales > Nannocystaceae > CAYTFJ01. The sequence continues at coordinate 6,858 of CAYTFJ010000118.1, read as the reverse complement.
GGCGCTCGGGTTCCGATCTGGATCAGCGACTATGTGTTGATGGGTTACGGAACGGGTGCCATCATGGCCGTTCCCGCCCACGATGGGAGAGACCACGCCTTTGCAAAGACGATGAACTTGAAGATTCTCGAGGTTGTCTCGGGGGCTCAAGTTTCGGTTCAAGAAGAGGCGTACGTTGGCGTTGGGGTGGCTACGAATTCAGGACTGCTCGATGGCCTCTCGACGGCTGAAGCCAAGAGCACGATGATCCGCTGGCTTGAAGCGAAAGGAAGCGGTCGTGGGCGCATCACCTTCAAGTTGCGTGATTGGCTGTTTAGTCGTCAACGTTACTGGGGGGAGCCCTTTCCGCTGTTGCACGACATCAATAGCGGGGCGGTCGTCGGCGTTTCTTCGGATGAACTTCCGGTTCGGCTTCCTCCGATCGAGGATTTTACGCCCAGCCCAAATGGAGATCCTTTGCTCGCCCGAGCCACGGGATGGGTTGATGAGGTCGATGGCTATCGACGTGAGACAAATACGATGCCGCAATGGGCCGGAAGTTGCTGGTACTACCTGCGTTTCGCGGACCCCGGCAACGGTGATCTTCCCTGGTCGAGCGAGGTCGAGCGATATTGGCTCCCGGTAGACCTATATGTCGGGGGAGCGGAACACGCGGTCTTGCATCTACTCTATGCGCGGTTTTGGCATAAAGTCCTCTACGATCTCGGGCATGTTTCGACCGTCGAGCCTTTTAAAAAGCTTGTGAATCAAGGGATGGTGCTAGGCGCAACCTACGTCCCCAAAGATCGTCGACGGGACGACTCAGGAAAGCCCGTCAGCTTCTTGCCAGACGAAGTGAAGCGCCTCGATGATGACGAAGATGAGTCCGCATCGGGGGAACGCTGGGTGCATGCAACGACCTTGGAGCCGCTGGATATTCAGTGGGACAAGATGTCGAAGAGCCGAGGGAATGTGGTCAATCCCGATCGTGTGATTGAGGATTTTGGGGCGGACACCATGCGTCTGTACGAGATGTTTATGGGTCCATTGGAGACGAGTGCCCCATGGCAGCCGAACGGCGTGATCGGCTGTTTTAAGTTTCTACGGAGAGTCTATAGACTGTTTTTCATCGAGAGTCGTGAGGAGGGAGGGCAAGATGTCGCTCGGGAATACCCGGCCGGTGAAGGATCGGACCGTCAGCGACGGCTCTTGCATCAGACCCTAGACGAGGTCGGGGACCGGGTGAGTCGTATGAGTTTCAACACCGCGATCGCTTCGTTGATGGTATTTGTGCGCGATGTAGTGAAGACCGATGAAGTCCTTCATCGGGGGGCCGCAGAAAATTTTTGTCTACTGCTAGCCCCATTCGCCCCACACCTCGCAGAAGAGTTGTGGGGCGTGGCGCTTGGCCACAGCATTTCGTTGTCGGACCATTCTTGGCCGGTCGCGGATCAAGAACTCCTGAAAGACGATACCTGGACCCTCGTCTTGATGAGCGGAAAACGAAAGCGCGGGCAGCTGGTCCTATCGGTGAACCCCGATGACGAGGCGGCGGTCAAGACTCTCGCGCTTGAATCCGAGCCAATTCGCAAGCTCTTGGCGGGGAAACCACCGCGAAGAGTAATTTATGTGCGAAAGAAATTGATTAATATCGTTCCCGGCTAGTCGGGGACCGGATAACTTAACAATTTTGTTGAATATCATCGGATGATCACCCTGCGTGTGGCGCTTTGCGCCACCGAAGATTCACGGCCGACAAATTTACAATTTCTGTCAATGGCGCGGTCCTTATGCCCGTTTTGAAGCGTTTCGTTCGGGTGAGAGCTTGACCGTGCTAATCTCAGGTGTCGAATCCGTCTTGATTGTGAGAATGATGATGAAATGCCGCATTAGCCGTCTAGCTGGTCTCTCTTTGCTACCCTTCTTGCTCGCCCCCCCTGGCTGCAAGACGGACGACAACCGCGACAATGGAAACCAAATCGTGCCGCCGGGTGGAGACGGAGACGGAGACGGAGACGGAGACGGAGACGGAGATGGTGAGCCTACGATTCGTTTCGATTCTGGTGAACCAAACCCTTCCGGGTGCCAGGGCGGGGATTCGGACTGCAGTTTGGTCGACCTCCTGTTTGTGATCGATAACTCGGGGACGATGGGGGAGGAACAGCTCAACCTCGCAAAGAACTTTCCGCTGCTTGTCCAACAGCTTGAGGCATTGAAGGACGCGGAAGGTAATTCGTTGAATGCCGACGTGAACATTATGGTGACGACATCGGACTTTGGGAACGACCTATGCACGCCGTACCAAAAACACGAATCTGAAAAGGGCACCCCGATCGCGTCGGGTTGCAACGAGCGCCTGGACCGTTTCACCGGACTCGTGACCCCCAATCCGCCTGTGCACGAGGAGGCATGCACCGATGTCTGTGAGACGGACATCGTGCCTGAAAATGGCGACCTCTTTATTCATTTTAGTCCTGAGGGGGACAATGTTCCAGATGTGTCCGAAAAGGACGTCAATGGCGATGGCATTCTTGACGGCGCCGTGGCTCAGACGCTGTCGTGCATTGGGCCGCAGGGGATTGATGGTTGCGGCTACGAGGCGCCCTTGGAGAACATGTTGCAGGCGCTCAATCCGGGCAAGCCATGGAACGAGGGCGAGACTCCGTTTCTTAGAGACGGGGCTACATTGGCCATCGCCATCATCACGGACGAGGCCGATTGTAGCGTGAAAGACTGGTCCATCATGTCCGATGATGAGTTTCAGAATCTGAAACCGGACGGTGGCAAGACGCCGAGCTCAGCGATTTGCTGGAATGCGGGAGTTGCGTGCGACGGACCCGATGCGAACGGCGAATACACAAATTGCACCGCAAAGGACGATGGAAAGCTTCAAGAGACCTCTCGCTATATCCGATACCTCGTCGAAGAACTGCGTGAAAAACAGGACAAAAATGTTGTCATGTTGGGAATCGTAGGGATACCCGAGGTGACCGATCACAACGAGGTGCCGCCCCATGAGCCTACTGCTGGAGGCATGGAAGATCTTGTCTACCGCGATTGGCTTGAGAGCGACATTTTGCCGGAGGATGCGGCGAAGGGACACGACGCCGCCTATCAGCAGTGGTCATTCGGAATCGGACCGGGCTGCACAGCGCTTGATGGCGACGACAAACCGATCGGCCAGGCGGTGCCGCCTGTACGGATCAAGGAAGTTTGTGAAGCTCTGAACTATGAAGTCGACGGCGAAGAAGTTGTTCGTTGCTGTATGGAGTCGATCTGTGGGAGTGATTTTAGTCCGGCAATCACCTGTTTGACGGGCGTGCTGCAGGACGTAGTCGCGCCGATTGGCTAGTGAGCTCGTTGACGCGGACCGTCGTCGGTATCCATCAATCCTTCACAGTCTTCAGTGAAGGATGACCGTGAGAGGGCTGCGGTCTCCAGCGATCGCTTTTTCGACAGCCTCGGCCCCTGACCGATTCGGACCGGATTGATCATAGCCGAGGTACATCATTGACACATAGCTTTGAGCCGGCGCGGGGGTGTACCTGGGGGCACAATACAATGTAGACTAGCCGCGTGTGCTCGAGATGGATGTACGCCTTGAGCATGGGGAGAAGACGATGCGGAAACAAACTTTATCATTGTTGTATGTGCTGGGATCAGGTGCCGTCGTGGCTGGCGGATGCTCAAGCGACTCCGAGCCCGATGAAGAAATCGGTCCGGGTATTAGTCACGGAGACGGAGACGGAGACGGAGATGGAGATGGAGATGGAGATGGAGATGGAGATGGAGTCATCCGCCTCGACGCAGGGGTCAACACCGCGGAAGAAGATGGTTGCGGGGGCGATGGCACCTGTGCCCTGATCGATCTGCTATTTGTGATCGACAACTCGGGGACGATGGGCGAAGAGCAAGCGAATCTTGCGGCAAATTTCCCGGGCTTGATCGAGAAACTTCGGAACCTGACGGATTCTGCGGGAAACCCCGTGGATCCGAATGTTAACATCATGGTGACGACGACAGATCTCGGGCATCCTGTGTGTGCCGGTTATCAGCCCGCTGGCTATGAACCCGCAAAGGGCGCCCCTGTAGCCAAAGCCTGCATCGATAGGCCCAATGATTTTGTTGGGCTCGGAGACAACCCGGACAACTTCTTTGATGCTGCCTGTGGAGCGGCTTGTCCGACCGCCGTCGAGCCAAGCGATCCATTCATTCATTTCGAGGGGCCGGACGCCGGGGAGACAAACGTGCCGAATGACGATCTTGCTGGTGCGATGAGTTGTATCGGCCCGCAAGGTATCAACGGTTGTGGCTACGAAGCACCGCTTGAGGCGATGATGCAAGCGATCAATCCGAGCGCGGACTGGAATGATCAAGAGGGTACTCACTTCCTTCGTGACGGTGCAATTCTGGCGATTGCGTTTGTGACAGATGAGGCAGACTGCTCTGTGGCATCCCCAGACGGCTATGCCTACTTTTCTGAGAACGACGAGTTTTGGGAGGTCAATCCCAATTCTGGCACAAAAAGTAATCCGACCTCGGCGGTATGCTGGAATGCGGGCGTAAGCTGCGATGAACCAAACGCAGACGGCACGTACGATAACTGCACGTCGTCCACCTCCGGCGTATTGCATCCAATTTCACGCTATGCCGACTATCTGAAGACGGAGCTGATCGAGAAGAGAAACAAGCGGGTCATCATGCTCGGGATTCTCGGAATTCCGGAGGTCACGGAGCACAACGAGAACGCCCCATTCGAGCCGACGGCGGGGGGTATCGAGGACCTCGTGTACAGGCAGTGGAATGGCGATGCGTGGGCCGATGGTGGGGACATTCTCCCAGGTGATCCTGGAACTGCAGCGACGAAGAAGTGGGATTTTGGTATCGGGCCTGGATGCACGGGTGAAGACGGTAGCGGGGGGTTCACCGGGCAAGCAATTCCACCTGTTCGCATCAAGGAATTGTGCCAATCGTTGGACGAGGAAGACACCGTTCGTTGCTGCCTCGAGTCGATCTGCGACACGGATTTTACGCCTGCGATCAATTGCCTAGCCGGTATCATTCAGAACGAAATTCCGCCTGCGCAATAGGGGGGTCGCCCAAGGCGGAGGGTGCTTGTGGCCAGACTCGTCGGCGTCCGGATGAGGCGGGTTGGCGACAGCTCATCTGCAGGGGCCGCAGCGCGGTGCTGGCACGTGGCCGCGGTTCTCATGATTGCGGCCCCCGAGTGGAGTATGATAGGCGCCCCGTGTGCGTACGCGGGGGCCTCGGAACACATACGGCCACGTATGGGCACCGACGAGAGTAATTCCATGGTGGGGGTTCACCGCAGGATTCCGAATGGGTGAAGTAAAACGGGTAAGTGGTACGTTATGTATTCGCGTGTGCGAAAATGACGCCATGCGAACAGGCTGCCGCCATGTACAAAAAATTGCATATGAAAACACTCGCTCGTCATTCTAAACGTGCGCTCGCGTGGGGTCTCCGGCATCGAAACGCAGTCCAATCCGTTGTAAGCCTTGCCTGCCTGTTTCCGTTCGGGCTGGTGCTTGCGGCATGCGCAGACCATGAGCCGACGGAACCGGGGGCCACGGACACGAGCCGAGGCTCCAGGGATGGATTCCCGGTTGAGCTACGTGGCCCGTGTGACGCGAAGACCGGCATTGGAGGATTCAAAATTTCGTTGCTTGCCGGATATTCCAGCGTCGGTGGAGAAGTCGCGTCGGGCGTGGTCCCTGGGAATATTCCTGAAATTGTTGAGACGGTCGACAACTGTCGACTGCTTAAAAAACTAGTTCCCTTTTGCGATCCGGCTTGTTCCCCGACGGAAACCTGTGATTTCAATGGGGAGTGCATTCCGTATCCGACCAACCAGGATATCGGCGTGGTGACGATTCGCGGACTTGAAGCTCCCGTGGAGATGGAGCCGCGCGAACCGGGAATGAACTATTTTCAGGCGATTGACTCGAAGGCGCACCCAATTTTTGTCGAGGAGTCGCATATCGTATTCACTTCGACGGACGGCTATTTGGGCAAACTTGAGCTCTTCGGGGTCGGTTTCGCATCGTTGGAACCTCTTGGCGACGAGTGGGTCGTCGATAGCGGGAAGTCGCTCTCGATCGACTGGATTCCACCGGCGTCACCAGAATATACATCGATCCACTTTGACATTAGCGTCGATCAGCACGGGACGAGCCCCTACAGACTCGTTTGCGACTTGGCCGACACTGGTGCGGCGGTGATCCCATCGGTCATGATCGACGCGTTGTTGTCGGCAGGGGTCTCCGGGTACCCGAATGGACACTTGATCCGTAAGACCGTCGACTCGAGCATCCATGGGGAAGCCTGTGTGCAGTTCGAGGTGGTTTCGCCCGCGGACTTTGACGTACGGGTCGCGGGCACGACGCCGTGTGATAGCGACAAAGATTGTCCTGACGGGCAGACATGCGACATGATTATTCATCTTTGCCAATAGGGTGTTGCGCTGGGGTCGGACGCTCTCGAAACGTCAATTCGGTTGAATCGGCGCACGTCTGGCTGAGGTTGAAGCGCTCGACCCCGGTGGGGGTTGCGCGGCTTGAACGACCCCATTTCTTGCCCGGGGTCTTGTCCGACCATTGTTTGTGAAGCTATCCTTAGGTGGGAGCTGAATCTTACCCATGGGTCGTCGCATTTGAGAAATGTTCGGCTATCCGTCTAAATGATAGCTCTGCGTTCGCAAAATACTACAAGAGAGAGCCCTATGTATTGGATAAGACGAAGTATCGGTTTGAGCCTACCCTGCATATTCCTGATGTCGTCAACGCTGATGGCATGTAGCGACGAGGGGGAGCAAGAAGGAGGATCTAGCACCGGAGATGGAGACGGAGACGGAGACGG
>CAYTFJ010000117.1:0-11043 GCA_964437075.1 uncultured Nannocystaceae bacterium | reverse complement strand
GTGGATGATGAAACTCGACCCGAACTGAGTCCGGCGTGCGATGATGTCACGTCCGATGCGTTCGGACCGCGCCCGCGCACTCAAGTATGCGCGCGACGGTGCGCTCGCTCGGGATCTCATCAGCGTCGAGACTTCGTGCCATGACCACACGAAGTTTCCGCGGGCCCCAACGCGGATGAGCGCGGCGGAGCTCCAGAACCTTCAGCACCACTTCTCCAGATACCTGTACAGAACATGCTCGGGGCCGTGTCGACATGCTCTCAAGGCCATCGAGTCCAGCCTCCCTGAACCGCTTCAGCCACTTGTAGCCTGTCTTTCGACTGATCCCAGCCTCCCGACAAAGCGCGGAAATGTTTGCGTCAGGAGCCAGCGCGTTGAGTACAAACTCATGACGCGCCTTCACGATTGTCGTCCTTCTCCACGGCACCTTTCCAACGAACCACGGATCGTCGGCTTGCGGAAAAAGCGCAAAGTGTTACCCCTGTCTTGGCGTAAATGTGTCACCTATGTCATGGCACCACACCCACTGATTTGCACCACACTCGCTCGGCATCAGAGTTCATCGACAAGGCGGTCGACTACCAGACGCGCCGCTGCCACGTCCAATGAGCGAGATGCCGATGCTTCTTCCAGCAGGTCCTCCGGAAGCAAGTGGTCGAACTTCTCGCCGCCGAGACCATGCATCCCGCGAAGGAGGTCAACAGCGACTGGAGTCTCTCCCTCGTGCATCGCTACCAGTTTCGCCCTTAGCTCGGCGACAGTGGTGTCCTGAATTCGGAGCGCGGGGCCTTCTACACTCACGGATTCCCGCCCAATCCATAGCTTGAGCGCGGCGACGGCAGACGACGCAGCCCAGGGGAAGAGCAAGACGTCTCGCGAGTCTCGAATGAAGTTCAGGTTGGCGAGGTCCAGTCGCTCAAAATTCTCTCTCGCCTCAAGGAGCAGTCCTTGTGCGCCTCGATTCAAATACGGCGGGATGGAGCCGGACTCATAGAGTTCGAGCATCTTTGTACGGACCCTAACGTCCACGTCAGGCGGCTCGCCCGCGAACCGGGGCACCCGGCCGCCCCGTGTCGCTCGAACTTCGATTACCTTCTGCTCGTCGTCCACTCGGAGCACTCGCCATCTGGACCCCGCGAATACGATGCGATCGCCGTCGGCGATCGGGTGGATTACGGGGAGTTGACCGAGTTTCCTAGGCCCGTCTACGACACGATATTCTTCCGGAGTGTTGAAGGTCGGATAGAAACTGTGGTGACCGACGATGCGCTCACCGGTCAGCCCAAGTACGAGTTCTCCGTCGTGTGCTTGTGTGATGAGATCCTGCTCGCCCATGCCGCGCAGGAGGTCTACGAACATTCGCGTCGTCGTCTGGTCGAAGGGTCCGGACTTGCACAAGGTGCCGAACACCTCCACTGCATTGACGCCGCCGAACTGCGCGATGATGGAGAGAACCTGATGCATCAACGTCGAGAGGTGGAGGTTTTTATCTACTGGTGGCTCGCACCATCGCTCGAGAAGGAGTTCGATCATCGCCACGGTACGAAGCAGCGTCGTCCGCAGCGTCGCTATGATGCTGGAGTTCGGTGTGATCTCCTCCTCGGTGATGTAGAGACGCATGATCGAGGGTACGTCCCCCTGTCGGCCGGACCGACCCAGCCGCTGTCGCAGGCTGGCGACTGAACGAGGGGCGCCGACCTGTGATACGGCGACGATGTCCCCCACATCGATACCCAGTTCCAGGGTCGTCGTGCACACCACGTTGGCCACGCGCGACTTGTCCTTGAGGTGAGCCTCTGCGTCCTCCCGGAACTCTTTGGAAAGCGAACCGTGGTGTGGCACGAATTCGTTTGGGACACGCGCTCTCTCCGAACGGCGCCGAAGCTGATCGGCGAGCGCCTCCACTAGGCCACGAGAGTTAGCGAAGATTAGGTTGTTGGTTCCGCGATGGACTTTGAACAGGTGAGCCGCGATGTCGATGACATCGCCTCGGACATCCTCATCATCGTTGTCATGTCCATTCTCGTGTCCTCCGCCGCCATCCTCTGACGGCGGGGCGACTCTGGCGTCTCGCTGTGCACTGGCCGCACCACTCGGCGGAGCCGTCGGGGTGTAACCCCGGACTTGGAGCTGCAGTTCGTGGTGGTCGTCCTCTGCGTCGCCGATGCAGACTACGGCCTCGGCATCCAGCCATCGCAAGTGCTTCGCCGCCAGTAGCGGGTCGCCAATGGTGGCTGAGAGCGCGATTCGAGGGACTCGGCGTTTGGTACTCAGCTCGATACGGTGCAGGAGTGACTGGAGATGGCGTCCACGCTCGGATCCGATGAAAGCGTGGAACTCGTCGATCACGACGAACTCCAGCGTGCCGAAGACTCGCCGGATCTGCGAGCCGCGGAGGACGAACATCGCCTCGAGGGACTCCGGGGTGATGATGAGCAACCCCGACGGGTCCTTCATCATGTCGCGTTTCTTCGAGGAGGCGACATCACCGTGCCATCTGCGCACGGGCACATTGACGGACTTGAAGATCTCCTCGAGTCGCCGAAACTGGTCGTTGATCAAGGCCTTCAGGGGACTGATGCAGAGGCACCCGATCCCCCGTGCCTCTGTGTCCGCGAGCTTCGATGCAATTGGGAGAAACGCCGCCTCCGTCTTTCCCGATGCGGTGGCGGCGGAGATGATCACATCGAGCTTGCCGCCCAGGATCGGACGAGCCGCCAATTCCTGGATCGCGCGGAGCTCACTCCAGCCACTGCGCCAGATCCACTTTTGAACACCCTCATGTAGCTCACCGAAGACGGAGGATGGCCGGTCAGAGTTTGAGGGTGGAGAGCTCATCGTCGTCATCGTCGTTATCCTCGGCCTTGGCTCCTGGGGCCTCTAGTTCGGGATTGCGGTCTGGCGTGAACTTGATCTTGCCGATCATATCCTTCCAGTCGGCATCCGGGTTTTGCTCGAGTACGGCGAGCAAGTCACAGAAGCCTTTGACCGTGGTCCTCGGGGTGCGGAACGCCGCTTCGCCGAGCTGCCGCCCGCAATGTTGAAGAAAGACCTCAAGCGCTTCTTCGGGGAGAATGTGCTTCTCCAGATCTCCTCCAGCATGGAGATCACGAAGCTTCCCCAGGAGCACGAGGATATCTTCTGGTGTGAGCCTAGCAAGGCGGAGGATGGGGTTGCTGTAGTCGACAAGGCCGTCGACGGCAAAAGTGTTCTCTGCGAGACGGGTCTGCAGCGCAGCATAGCTGTAGAGGCCCTTCCGGGGGTCGAGAAGAAACTCAGGCGTGCCGCCGAACAGGAACCCAATCCCCTCGCATGTCCCTTGGAGGGTGTCGTTGAAGATTCGCAGGATCTGCTCGTAGTTCGTTCGTCGAGACTGCCCACTAGGAAGCTTGTACAGGTTCACCATCTCATCAAGGCACACGAGGAAGCCGGAGTACCCGGCTAGGCGGACGAACTGCCCCAGCAGCTTGAGCTGGTCATACACATTCTTGTCGTCGACGATCGTTCGGACGCCCAACGCCTTGCGTGCGTCGGTCTTCGTAGCGAACTCCCCACGAAGCCACCGGATCGCGCTGCTCTTCAGCGCTTCATCTCCGGTGTCGTGGCCTCGCCAATATGCGCCGATCACCTCCGCAAAGTCATAGCCCCCTACCGACTGCGAGAGGGCTTCAAGGCGCCCCTGGATCACGGCCTCGGTTGTCTTCCCCAGTTCGCGGGCATCCTTCAACGCGGTGGAGACGAAGCGTTCTACGATGCTGGGCAAGGCTCCTCCGTCGGGCTTCGAGCGAGTCGATAAGTTCCGCGCGAGTTCCTGGTACAGGGAGCGCGCTTGACCGCCAGCTGCGTGCAGTCGGCGGTCTGGGGACAGGTCAGCGTGTGCCGTGACCATCCGCTTCTCGAATGCGATTGAGCGAATCAGCAGAAGGAAGAACGTCTTCCCGGAGCCGTACTCCCCGATGATGAAGCGAATCGCGGAGCCGCCGTCAACGATCCGCTCGAGGTCGCGTAGCATGGCTTTGAGTTCCTCGACGCGCCCGACCTGGAAGTACTGCTGACCGATGCGAGGGACCACGCCTGCGCGAAGTGACTGCAGCACCGCGTCTCGCACACGAGGCCTGATACGGCGATTCTCTTTCATTGGAGCAGTTCCTCAGCAATCTCGGGGTCGACCTCGATTGTAGCATCGCCATCAGCGACCGGATCGCCGGTCAACTCGAATGCGGCTTCGTTGAGGGTTTCCAGCGCGCCATCGACGAGGAGACCGGTCGTCGAGGCAAGCTGCTCCACCTCCGAGCGGGACCACTCTACCCGCGACATCAACGCAATGAGGAACGCACGGTGGTCGCCATCGAGAAGAGCACGATCTCCGTCGTCTGACGTGGTGTCGGTCCGAGCTGATGACACCTCCGTGGGGGCCTCGTCGCCGTCCACCTCAGCGAATATACTCGCCAGCAAACTGGATGCCTCAGCGGCCTCGGCCTTCTTTCGCGCCAGAACATCATGGTCAATCTCGATCCCTGTAGTGGCGGTTATGGGCAGGCTCGCGTTTGGCCTTTTGGGATCTGACCTTGCCTCGGGGGAACGCTGTTTGGTCGCCGGCAGCGGAGGTGGTTTGGCCGATGTCTTCTTCACCGGCGGCCTTGAGGCTGGCGAGACTCGCTTCTCGGGGATTGTGAAACCCTGGGACTTCGCACCGGAGCGGACTTTTACTGGCTTTCGCGCCGGCGCTGGTTTCTCTTCCAGCCCGACGCTATAGAGGCGGGAGAACAACTTGGACTCATCGAGGTCGAGGAGCTTGTAGACACGGGTGAGCACTCGGACCTCTGCCGGTTCGATCACGCCGTCGGCTGCCGCGATGGCTACTGTGAATTCGCCGACGTGGGCCCGTTGGGCGCCATTCAGTTGCGATAGCCTCTTGCGCAGCCCTCGGAGGCCTGGTTTCTCGGCCAACAACCACCGGACATTGGCGACAAGTCGTATTCGCTCGGCGACCGACAGGTGACGCGCTGCCTTCATGTACAACTCAAGCTCATCCCGCTCAGCGGACGTGGCTCCGGCTTCGCTCGAGAGAGCGACGGCCGCGGCCAGGTGGAGCACGACCTGAGCCGCTTGGTATCCTGCCGAAAGCGTCGTGTCTGGGAACTCTCTCTGTTTGAAAATAGCGATCCGCTTCCCTCGGACAATCGCTTGGCCTCCAAAACGCGGGTCTGGTTCGATGGCTACCCCAACGGCTTGCAGCATCCGGCTGAGGGCCGTGGCCTCCTTCTTCGACAGTCGGTCCTCGGCCCGGGTCTCCCAATTCTGCACGAGTTCTTCGCCGTCGACGACCGTGCACGACCGTGCACGACCGTCCACCAAGTAGCTCGGAAACCCAATCCTTCATCTCATTTGCTTCATCAGCTCCAGTGCTCGCCAGTAGGGCGGGCGGGAGCAAAGCGAGGCCTGGGCGACGGTCCTCGGCGTCCGGGTTCCGCCCGAGCCATCGACTGTAGGCATCCAACTCGTTCTGTACAGCATCCGCGACTTTGGCAACCTTCTTCACTGGGCCGGCGAGCATCGCGGTCTTCGGCAGCGCTGTATCCTGCTTGAATTCCATGCCGGCCATACCCGGGTTGGCCGGCTGGTAGCGAGCTTCAAGTGTGGACTTGGATGCCTTGAGCACTAACCCTTCGCCATGCGCATCTCGGTAGCGGATAGTGAACAGGCTCCTGAACTCCTCAGGGCAGCGTCGCCCCGGAGTCCGGATTCGGCAGTCTGGATGTGAGTTGAACCAGGCCAAGGCAAGCACAGCCGGAATCGGTGTTCCCGCAGCCACGCACGTGCCGACCTCGGCCGCCACGCTGAACGGAACCTCGAAGGACTCGTCGGCCAGCCTCTTCGAAGCACGAGGGCTCGGAAGTTGGTGGGTCACCCGGACATAGTCGCGGAAGCGAGTCGCGTAACCGCGGAATGAGGCATTGTTCGAGTAAACCGAAAGCAGTCGCTCAACCTCGGCTAAGAGGACGGGTATCTCGGCATGGGCGGGTGCCGAGATACCCGCATCGATCAGCACCCTGCGCTCTATTCCGTAGAAGAAGAGGAAGACGTAGCCGATGCTGTAGTTCGGATTAGCCCGCCCCGAGGCGGACCACTCAAGATACGCAGCCCGTGCTACCGGAGTCATGCCCGCGTATCTCGGGTAGTAGTCCATAGTGTGGCCGTCCCGGTCGGGTACGCGCGGATCGACCGGGAGCGTAGGGTCTAGCTGAGCCGCCTCGGCACTACCGTATGCCCCCGGACTTGGAAGTCCAGAGCCGCAGTAAATCATTCCCCCCGGGATGTCATAGCCCGCGATTCGTACTCCGCGGGCGGCCGGATACCATGCGTGGTCTCCCAACACCGATGGCCCGGCACCTGGAGACACGTCGGCTGCGGAGGCCGGGTGCGACCTGGCAGGGGATTGGTGGTGGGGGATTTTTGGCGGTAACTGAGACTGCTGGGCGCGGCCCTGCTGGCTTGCGCGGTAGATGATCGCGCCCAGCGCGATCATCCCGCCGATCACGACTACGCCGACGAATGATGAGTGGGCAACCCCATCAACGCCGGCGCCGAAGGACCTAACGGAAGCGAGCAACGGTTCGGTGGTATCTGCTCGCGCGCCGAAGTAGAGTTTCCACAGATGCATGGTGCTCAGCAATCACTCCACTGTTGCATCGTTGGTAGCGCGGATTCAACCGGTACCAGTGGTCGCTTCCCGGCAATGTGAAGTCGGAGGCAGGGGATCGTGCTGCGGAAGTCGGCATCGGGCGTAAACCACTGCCACGTTCTTCCGCAGTGACGAACGGACAGCCACCTGGGTGGCGGCTTCCCAGCGTCTCGGTCCAGCGGCACGCTGCCACGGTCGTGCGCCGAGAGCATCGCTTCAACCCGATCGGCGTGCATCGAAAAATCTTACAACGCCGACTCGGGCTCGGCGGAGTCAAGGTCCTGCAGGAACAACGGATGGATCGCAGCCAACATGGAGCCTGTTTCGTCCTTTCGTGCCGTATCCGAGCGATCCGATCCGACTCGATCCGCGGTCGATGCGCTTGCGAGCACCTTGCGGGCTCCTGTATCCGTCAGTTGGTGGCCCGCGTGGAGGCGCAAAAACAAACTCACCAGCTGGATATACGGCTCTCCAGCTCCGGGGTTGTCCGGGGTTGTTTGCTCGACGGAGCTCATCAAAGGTCGTCGAAGTCGTTATGTCTTTCGACTTCTTTCTGTTTCTCGGTCTTCATCTTAGATTTCTCGGTCTTCTTCCGCTTCTTGGGACGGTGTTTCCTCGGCTCTTTCTAGGGCGACGGAGCCTCGTCGGTGGCCTGCGCGGTGCCGAACTCCGGTTTCTTCGTCTTGGCGTCCATGGCATCCAGTTTGCGGGACACTTCGAAGAGTCTCGCTTGAAGCTCCGGTCGCTTCGGTACGAGACCTCGCGCCGTCTTGTTGCCAAGATAGAGGAACCATCGGCACTATTCCCAAACCTCGACCTACCTTCTAGTTTAAGGTTTGCGCCATGCGAATTCGAGGGGCAACCAGACGATTTGTTTGTGTTCAATTTTGCGGGCGGGGGGAAGATGGAATTAACCGTGAGGGCCATCTCAGTCCGTCACACGACTGGTTACTACTCGGGGCGCTTGCTCTCTGCGAAGGGTGATTTTAACGGCTCTGAAGTGGACGTTAGGGATTACGAGCGATTGGCGTTCTTTGGCTCAAGGGATGCTGCGGAAATGACGATGCCTATACTCGTGGTTCGAACCTCTTCTGACAGTGGATCCGATGACGACTCGTGCGGCGCTATTTTCACCCCATACAACGATCTGCCAACGATGTGGGGAGGCTGGGCCGCATACCACATGACTTGCGACGAAAAGATTGGTGATGCGATCGAGATTAGTGAGGTCACCTACCCGCCGCACTACATCGTGCCCTGAGACAGAAGTTCCAGCTCTATGAACCGCCCCGGACTTCCCGGAGATCAGAAGCCAAGGGAAACTCGGGTCTTCGGAATTTCCAAATTCAAAAGCGGACATTTGCATCCGGGGCCTACATTCGTTACGCCGATAACCTCGATTATGTAAAGTAAGTGTACTTTTGACACGAAGTACTGAACACGTGACAAGCCTGTCGAACGCATTTGCTCTCGCCGCTCCTTCGTCCACCAAGACAGCTTTGGGCCCGAGCGTCACCCGCTGAGCACTTCCGTCAGCAGACTCCCTACGTCTCCTGTTGTGGCGCCTCCGAGGACCCCGAGGTGCCGCCTTCGGGGTCCTCGGAGGCGGCAGCCGCCTCGAATTGTTCACGGTCTTTCACCCCAACCGCCTACATCCCAGCGATGTGGCCTTCGACGTGGGTCTTTTGCGCCTCTCCGCGGCGCCCAGCCCGGTACGTGCCCAGTAGCCCTTTGGCCTCGTGGGAACTCACCTTGAGATCGTACAGCGAGCGCATGGCGTTGATGATCAGCTGCTTTCGGTTCTTGCTCTTCGCCATCGTGTCGCTGTCATCGTAGCGCCCAAACTCCACGCCTGTCAGCAACGAACCATCACGACCCGGCGGCGACGTCTGCGACCTGCAGTGTGCGCCCTGTCGACCACTGCCCGTGTAAGCGCTCATAGGGTGGGCGGAGCAGGTGTGGAAGGTCGCGGTCGTCGAAGCCCTCGATGGTCTGAGTGATCATGCGGCCTCCGCTTCGGCCGACCACTTCGATCCCTTGCGTCGTGCCGTAAGTCGAAGACGGGCCCCGTCGCGGGTGATCGCGTCGAAGTCGTCATAGGTGGTGGCGTCCGTCTCGGGGTCGTGAGCACGCGCCATGAGCCGCAGGAGACGGTCCGCCGTGCCCCCGATAGGCTCCTTGTCGTTCTCCCACCTTGAGACCGTCGTGGGGTCTATGCCGATCGTGCGCGCGAAGTCCTGGCCACTGAGGCCGATGAACTTCCGCAGAAACCGGACCTCCTGCCCCGCCAGCCTGGCAGACTTCGAGGTCACGGCCATGGCGAGCGCGGAGTACAGCGCTGCCACGTTGCGCAGCGCCAGATCCTCCGCGCCGCAGTCCGGGCACACGCGCAACTCGGCGACCTCTAGGATCACGTTGTCCAGGCCGCACCCTACGTAGGGGTGCATCTCTCGGGTTTCTTTGGTGGCGTTTGGCTCACCACAGCTTGCACATCTCATTGCTTTTCCCTCCAACAGGTGATGAAAATCAGGGTCCAAAAATCGGTATCGAGGTCGTCGGGATCCTCTCGCTCGAACTCGACGACGACGCAGATCCGGGATGTCGCGATCCGGTATCGCAACGCGTTTCTCTGAATCTCGGCCAGCGTGCACCGGCCCCCTCGCACCACGTTGATGCAGTCCTGGTCGTCAAGTCCGTCATTCACCTGCTCCTCCCGAAAGTGCCTCGTGAACACCACCACACCGCCGGTGAGCAGGCGCCTGGCCAGCCTGAGTGCGTCGGTTTCACGGAGTGGCTCCCTCCTCCTTACTTGAGATTATCTCAAGTCTTGTATTGACGCAAGCGCTCGATGTCATGACACTAGGCACCTTATCTGCCCCGGATAACGCCACGCCTGGGCCCAGGCGTGGCGAGCGCGAGCTTATCGCGGAGCGTACGCGGCTTCGCCTGGCCAAGACTCGCGCCGATGACAAACGCCTTGTCCGACCTTTGGTGCCACGACCTACGGCGAAGAAGATCCGGGCGCTTCGTGACGGGGGCTACACCTGGGCCGAGGTTCGCCGACGAACCTGGGTGATCGATTTGGGCAGCTCGCCAGGCTCAAAAGAGGCGGTGAAAAGGGGGGCTCAAAACGGCCGCTTAAAACGCGACCGCAGACCTACCTCCGAGGGCGTCTAGGCTGGGCGGCATCCGCTGTGAAAAACGACCCTTTCCGCAGCTCCATCTCCGTATGTCTCGAAAGCATGGTCCTTCGCCCTCCCGTTGGGGAGGATGAACCGTCGGCTTATGCTTTCTCGCCGAGATTTGGACACCATCGCCCGGAACTTGAGCTACGCAGCGGCGTAGCGATCGAGCAACGGCGCGCAGCCAAACATTCTCGTGGCGAGGTCGTAGGGTGTGTCCGCGATGCCAATCAAATCGAAACTAGTGGAGCTTGAGAACATGGGGCGCAACGCCCCCATGTATATTCCGCGATCGGCGGTGGTGGTCGAATCCCAGGCTAAATATGCCGACGTGATGTGGGAGAGGCTGAACAGTGCGATCGTTGATTTTCAAAAGGAAATTTCCGATGACGAAGAGGTCGGTGTTCCGCTAGCGTCGTTTGGGCAATCCATCGTCTTGCACATCGACAAGATCGGAGATCGAACTCCCGAGTTGATTATCTTCTTTGGGCGTCTGCTTCAGAAAGATGGGACCAGTGAGCGCGCTGAGCTGTTGCAGCACATCTCTCAGGTGAATTTACTACTCCTTGCTGTGAAGACACCCAAGGGAGAGGAGCCCAGGCGCATCGGTTTTGATTCAAAGGAAACCGCGGTCGAGTAAATTCTTCCTATGCATGCAAACCGCCACAGGCTTCCCCAATGAACGACGATTACCCTATCATCCACTCTTCTCTAGCCTCGACTTTGGCGGATATCCAGACCTCTCAGGCAGACCCTACGGCGTCGAGCAAAGGCTCCAGATCTTTTTGATCGAAGCGGTCTACACCCGCCTGATCATTAATCCAGAGGGTCCAGGACTCACGCCGCAGGGTGGCCAGCATGTCGGAGAAGCTGGGCGACTTCTTCGTCCGGTACCAGGGCGCAAGGCGGACGGGGAGGTGCCGACGGGGTTTGGCCCAGTTCGCATACCCAAGGATAACCAGGGAATAGGTCCACATCGCCATTGGCGCGGTGCGTTGCACGGCGTGCTCGGGTTCGGTTCTGCGGATCCTCAAAGCCGAGGCGACTCTTGACCCAACCGAAGGTTTCTTCGAGGGACCATCGCTGGCAATACAGTTCGATGACTTGCCTCGCGGTCAATAGTCTCCCAAGGAGTGCGGCGGTTCTTGGGAGAGGCGAGTTTTTCACCCTTGACCC
>CAYTFJ010000116.1:0-11239 GCA_964437075.1 uncultured Nannocystaceae bacterium | reverse complement strand
CGATGGCGACGGCGACGGCGATGGCGACGGCGACGGCGACGGCGACGGCGACGGCAGCGCCGCCATTTGCGGAAATGGTATCGAGGAAATCGGAGAGGAATGCGACGATGCCAACCTCAACAACAACGACGACTGCATCTCAAACTGCATGGATGCAGTGTGTGGCGATGGCCTGTGGCACATCGGCACCGAGCCATGCGATGATGGCGATGCGGTCAACGGCGACGGTTGCAACGTCGACTGTTTTCAATCCGGCACGGAGAAATGGACATCGACCTTCGATGGACCTGACGCAGCGGCCGACAAGGGCTACGGAGTGGCGGTCGACCAACAAGGCAACCTATATCTCGCGGGCAGCGTCACTGAGTCAGGCATCGAAAAATCGTGGGTCGCCAAATACGACCCACTTGGAGCCCAGCTATGGGAGAATATTGGATCCAACGGATACTCTGACGACGCCCGAGGTATCGCTGTAGACAACGACGGCGACATTTTAGTCGTGGGACACACTCTCATCGCGGGCCAAGCTGGAAATATTTGGGTCGCCAAATACGATGCCACCGGGGCCGAGCTATGGATGAAAATCGTCAATGGGTCCGAAAACAAGACGGATCGCGGATACGGGGTCGCCGTGGACGGCAACAACAACGTAGTCGCCACAGGCATGGTGTCTGTTGCCAATGAGAGTGTGAACGCATGGGTGGGGGCCTTCGATACCGATGGTACGGCATTGTGGAACGACGAATACAACGGCGACAACGATGGAGCCGATGCCGCTCTCGCCGCGGCAACGAGCAGCACCGGAGATGTTCTCGTGACCGGATATACATCATCGACAGCGGGGGGCCTCGATGTCTGGGTACGTAAGTATGACTCAAGTGGCGTCGTGGCCTGGACCGAAACCTACAGCAGCAGCGGGACGAACTCCGACGTTGGCACGGCGATCGGAGTGGACCCCTTCGGTGCGATTGTCGTCGCCGGATACGAGTACGTATCCGGACAAAATGCGAATATTTGGGTCCGCAAATACGATCCACTCGGCGCCACCGTGTGGACGGACGGGTACTCCGGAACCGAAAGCCAATACGACCAAGCGAGTGCCCTAGTCGTCGACAGCAATGGAGACACTGTGGTCGCTGGCCAAGCGAGATCTGGGGCTGGCGACGACATTTGGCTGCGGCGCTACGCCGCGGATGGTTCGACACTGTGGACAAATCTGATCGATGGAGATTCTGGAGGAAACGACGCCGCATTCGGTCTCGCCCTCACTTCGGCCGGAAGCGACGTCCTTATCGCTGGCCACATGACTGCCACGAGCGCCGACATATTTTTTGGGGTCTACGCACCTTAGCCGAGATTTCTCGCATTTCGGCCAGAAATGCTTCAGCGCCGGCGAACACGAAAGTCTCGCCGGCGCTCAACCTTGTCCCCATCGCGCGCGACGACAGTGATGAGGTTGCTCCCAGAGTCGAGCGCGATCGTCGACGAAAATAGCATCGTCCGACGATCGACGGAAGAATCCCCCGACGACCCACCATTCGCGCGATAGTAGGCCTTGTGCTCCCGTCCGCGCCCGTCACCTTGGCGTACACGAACCACCACATCCAGCACAGCCTTCGCATGGGTCAAACGACCCGAAACGGTCAGGGCCTCACCGCCGATCGAGAGTGAACTCGGCAACAACTCGATCTGAGGCGGGTCGACCATCCGCACGGCGATATCGGATTCGTGCAAACGCACCCCGTTCATGCTCGTTTCAGTCACGAGGTCCTTCGGCAACCACAACCGCCGTCCCTCCCCTATCTCCACCGCCCACCAGCCGGAAGAACCTCCCGTGACGGCCAAAAGGTGCCCCTCCTTGAGTTCGTGCACGACGGCCATCGACGGATCGGCGCCGGCACGGAGACGCGCCCCAGCCCTGCCGACCTTGACCGTGGACCTTTGGGCCTCGAAGCCATCCAGACCAGGAATCACCCGGAGTCGAATCTTGCTATGAACGCTCTCGCGAAGACGTCCATCTCCGGCGATCAGCTCAAGCTCAAGGGGAAGCTCCGGGTTCGCATGCTCGGAGACCGAAATACCAAAGGCTCCCGACATCGACGCACCGACTTTCAGCAACCCACCAGGAACCACTCCCTCTTCGAGCATCCCTTGAGCCCCGGAGAGATTTCGAAGCACCGTCCGAAATTCGGGGGCCTCACCTGGACCCTCGTTGTGGACCCGAAAGGCAAACAACACCTGTTCCCCAGGCTGAATGACACCGTCACCGTTGCCACGGACTTCGAATGAATCGGTCTCAGGAAAGAGCTCTGACACCGGGCGCTTCGGAGCCTTGCGCGCCTGCGAAGCGGAGTCGACCACCCAGTAGTCGAACGAAAAATTGGGACGCGCGGCCGCTACCGTCGTAAAATGAACCTCACCCTCGCCATCCGCGACGGAGTCCGGATCCCCACTGTGGGCAGTGACTAGGATTCGGTCGCTGGAGTCGCCGCGCCATGGCATGAGATGAAGCGAAACATCGCGGGTTGCGGTCACTCCCGGGGCGAGTTGACCGAAGAGGAGCTCGATCCCGTCAAGTTCAGTCTGCTCGCAATCAGTCACCACATGCACGCGATCGAGGGTTTTCGTACCCGGGTTCTTGACCTCGATCCGCAAGGTGAACGGACTCCCGGCCTCGAAAGGCCCCGGTTCGACGATACGCGCCGTCACCTCGATCGCCTGCTCCTCTCCCTTGGTAGAGGCCTCATGCCGAGTCCAATCAACCGACCATTTTCCGATCGCCACCTCAATACGGTGGTCCTCTCGAATAGCGACCCTTTTCGTCAACGCTGCCAGTGCCCCCTCCCGCGCCCGCGGAACATTTTCGACCGCGGCGAGCGCAGCAGCAAGCTCGACTGCGATCCGGATCTCCGGGTCTTCAAGCGCGATGTCGCTTGCTTCTACGGATGCCCCCGCGGCGCCTTCCCGGGTCTCGGAGGCGGCATCAAGATAGCGCAAGCGGTGCGGTGAATTGATAACGAAGGCATCACTTCCCTGGTCGTGAACCGCCGAGGGCAGATGAGCAGTTTGGTACATCTGACGCAGTCGGACAAAGCGTTCGGTATCGTAGTAATTTGCGACCCCCGGGTACTGACTCAGACGCACAGGATAGATACGAAGATCAGGACGAACGCCCACATTTTGTATCTGGCGGTCTCCCGCGACACGATATTCAGCGACAGTCATCTTCAAGGCCAGTTTGCGGCCGTAAGGATGGGCATTGCTCAACATCTGTACCGTTCCTTTGCCAAAGCTCGCGCGACCGAGGACGGCTCCAAGGTCCAGATGCTTGATCGCCCCCGCGACAATTTCGGCGGCCGATGCCGTGTCTTCGTCGATCATCGCCACCACCGGGACCCTTTCGCCGAGGATCAATTTCGCAGTAGCGACCTCACTCTCACGCCCCCGGGCGGTATGAACGATCACCAACTCTCCTTCCGTGGTCAGCAGGTCAAGCAATTGGGTCGCTTGAACGAGAAGGCCGCCCGAATTTCCGCGGAGATCCAACACCAGTCCCGCGAGGCCCGAACCTTTGGATTCGGCATCTTTTTTAAGTTGACCGATCGCCTCCTCAACCTTGTCTGCGGTGTCCTCTTGAAAGGTCGACACCTGGATGTACCCCATGACACCAGGCAGCATCATGCTACGGACACTGGCGATCCGGATGACATCGCGCTCAATTTCGAGACTTCGCCGATTCGACCCTCTTCGAACCATCAGCTCAACGCGCGTACCGGCCACGCCGCGTAGAAGTTTTTGAGCGCCCACGAGATTCATATTGACCGTCGACTGTCCACCGATCTCCAGAACCAGGTCGCCCGCCAACAGTCCCGCAGCTTGCGCTGGAGAGTCCGGAAGCACCCGAACAACCAACAGGCGACGCGATTCGACGCGAATCTCGGCGCCAATCCCGGCAAATTTTCCCTTGGTCTTCACTCCAAGGTCCGCGGTCTCCTCGGGAGTCAATAAGATCGTATGGGGATCGAGGGGGGCCAAAAATCCATTGATCGCCGCGTATTCCAGCTCATGAAGAGCTTCCCCCTCGAGCCCTATCGTCGCCCCCGCGAAGTCAAGAATCCGTTCGAGCAGGTCCGCCATTCCCTTCAGATCTTTGATCGACCCGAGCGAAAAATCCTTGCGAGCCGAACGAACCGTGACGACCGCAGAATCACCCCTTCGCTCCCCAAAGAACTCGGGGAAGCGACTGCCGATCTCTTCCAACGCAGAGTCGAGCTGGCGCCGGGGCCGAATCCGTGATTTGTCGTAGTAGTCCTTCGATATCAGATGTGCCGCCCAAATCAGCAGGGGATAGCTGCGCTCCGCGAGCTCAAGAGGATCCTCGAACTCGGATCCCGATTCCCTCGAGGACGCGCGCTCCTCCTTTGTCGCGTCGCCTGCGGCGATGGGGGCAGTCCGAGAGCAACCAAGACCGACCACCGCCACGGCGAGCAACCCCAAAGACCGCCAGGTTCGATCCATTTCGCGTGGCATACGCATCTCCACGAGAGTAACCCGTTCGCACCGCTCGCTTCGGGAATCAACCAATATCCGTTCTAAATTACGCTATTGGTATCTTCGAAGCCACTAATGCAGTCTTTTTAGACAATCATGGAACTCTAAGATACCGAAAATTCAAAGATACACAATTGGCACGATAGAAGCATGTCAAGTTTTTAGCTCCGATGCGCATCGCTCCTACGATACTCCTCGCCCCGCTCCTGCTCTCGGCCGCCTGCATGGACACCCCCATCACGCCCGCTCATCTCGGCGACAACGGTAAGCTGCGTAACCACAATTGGGAGCAAAGCTTGATCTCCGCTGAAGCCATGCGGCCCACCACCCACAGGGCGTCCAGGCTCGCGTTAACCGCCGTGCTCGCGGCCGAGGACGGTGGCGCCCTCGAAGACAGAGCGGTGTTCACACATTCGATCGGAGAGGTGTTTTTACACATGCGAGCGGATGGCCTCGATCGACCGCGGGAGGTGACCTTCGTGTGGAGCTACGGAGATCAGCAGCGAACGACCACGGGTTTCTTGCACCCGTCGCAGACCGTCTCGCTGGCATCGAGCCATACCATCAAGGCCGGCCAATTGGGCGACTGGAGGGTCGAGGTCTTCGAGACGGGCCTCGCGGGTGCGACATTGCTCTATGAGCGAGGGTTCAAGGTCACCGCGGACAAGGGCTGACCTCAGCAGCCAGCAGCCAGCAGCGGCGACTTGGGCCAAATCTGGCCCCGCTTTCCAATCGCAAGGACCCCGTAGCTTTGGCCACGGGGTTTTATTTTTTTTGAGGGGTAGATCCCACCCTATGGAGGACTTAGCCTCACGTCCTATGACGGACAACAATGGCGGCCTTCAGCCGCACGAGGTGGAGGTCTTCGCACGGGGGCTGTATTTCTTGGCGGATCAAGACGGTATCGACGAGACCGAAGAAAAGCTCATTCGAGACTTTCTGGAGGAGTCCGGCACAGATCTCCGCTACGAAGCAATTCGCACCGACGGTTTCAGCGCGAGCGAAGCCGCCCGAATGCTCGAAACCACCTATTTGCGCCGTATATTTCTCAAGGCGGCCGTGGCGCTAGTCAAGGCGGATGGCGTCTACTCCGACAAAGAGCGCGAAGCCCTCGGCCAGTTCGCCGACGCCTTCGGCCTGAGCAATGCCGAGTTCGGTGCCATCGAACAAGAAGCCAACGATCTCCGGATCGACTAACACAAGCAATCTTCCGCGCGTCTCCCAGATGCGCCTGTACACCGAAGGAGAGCCCCATGGGTCTAATGAGTTTTATCCGCAGCCAGTTCATCGAGATCGTCGAGTGGATCGACGACACCAACTACACTCTTGTCCATCGTTTTCCCGATCAGGACCATGAGATCAAAAACGGCGCGAAGTTGGTCTGTCGGCAGGGTCAAGCCGCGATCCTCGTAAGCGAAGGACAGATGGCCGATGTATTTGGCCCCGGTACCCACACGCTGAGCACACAAAATGTCCCCGTGCTCTCCACCCTCCGCGGATGGAAACATGGCTTCGACAGTCCCTACAAAGTCGAGATTTATTTCGTAAATTTGCGGCAATACCTCGATCAAAAATGGGGAACGCCAAATCCTATTATCATTCGGGACTCCGAATTCGGTGTTAACGGTCGCCCGGGCCGAATCCCGATTCGCGCCTTCGGAAACTACAACTTTCGGATCTCTGACCCTGCCATATTTTTCAAAGAGGTCGTCGGCACCCAGGGGCTCATGACCTCCGACGAGATCGAGCGCTACGCAAAGACCCGACTGGTATCATCGTTCGGCAAGGCAGCCAGCCTCTCCAAGGTCCATGTGGCGGACATGGCTGGCCACGTCGACGTGCTCGCCGACGAAGTCCGAAAGAATATCGACGCCGACTTCACGAGCCTAGGATTCTCGCTCACGAGCTTCATTATCGAGAGCATCACCCTGCCCCCCGCGATTCAAAAAGCGATCGAGGAAGCGGCGGCTCAGGCGGCTCGTGGGGTCGAGAACACCATGGCGTGGGAAGCCATGCAGGCGACACGCGACGTCGCTCGCAACGCTCACAAAGGTCAGGGAAACTCCATGATGAATGCCGGCATGGGCATGGGCATGGGCATGGGCATGGGCAACATGATGGGAAATATGATGGGCCACCCCCAGCAGGGCTACCCCCAGCAGGGCGCCGCCGTCGTCCCGCCTGTAGCCACCCCCGCCGCTCCCGCGCCCGCTCCGACCTTGCAAGAGAAGCTGACTCGACTCAAAGCCGCATTTGATGCAGACCTCCTGACTGAACAGGAATACACGGCAAAGAAGTCGTCTCTGCTCGCGGACTTCTAGCGCATCGACTGCACAGGGGACTCGATGCCGGGTTATCTCGGGTTTCCTGGCGTCGATTTTGTCCGTGCCTCAACCCAGTCGATGAGTGATCCGAGAAACTCACTGTCAACGGGACGATCGGCGAGATACGATGTAAAACTCGACTCGCCGTGCTCGCTCTTGAAGATGTGATCCAGCATCTCAAAGCGAGCGATCTCGTGAACCGTGTGATGTTTCCGAACCGCGCGCCTCCAGTGCTCCGTCGCTACAAGAGCATCAACCTCGAAGTCCTTATCTCCCTGGGCGATCCAAATCGGACACCGCACGTCACGCACGAGCTTCGAAGGATCGACTTTCAATATTTGCCGATACCACTCTCGATGCAACGCTAGATTCGGCGGGAGCCCCTGGCCCTTCTCTATGCTTGCAAGCAAGCCGGGGTGACGAGCAAATATCGCTCTATATCCTCGACCGGGCGCGGCCAACAACGCGACCCCAACAACTTCATCGGGTCGCTCCGCGGCAAGTTGCAAAGCGCGCCATCCTCCCTCGCCATGGCCAACAACGACGATTTGATCGGGATCCACCTCTGGCTGTACCAGCAACATTCGAAGAGCCCGCCGCGCGTCCTCCCGTTGACCGGTCCACGTCATCTCCGCGGCCTCGCTCTCGCCAAGCCCACGCTCGTCGTAACGCAAGACCACAAAACCGGCCTGCGCCAGGGCGTCGGTAATCTCATGAAACCCGAGATCGACTGCAGGAGGCCCCGCAAAGCCGTAGCGGTCCGCGGGGCTTCCCCCTCCCAAGAACAAGATCCCCGGTCGCTGCGCTCCGCGCTCGAGCTCGGTCGGCAATAGGACCTCCCCAGCGAGACGCGGCTCGTTCTCTCGACCAGTGAGTTCCAAACTTCGCCGAACAAATTTGGCGTTGGTCGAAGGGACGTAGACCAGCGCTCTCGGAGTCTCAATTGCCCAGAGCGGCCAACGTCCGTCGTCGTTCACGGTCACCTCCAAGTCGTCGTCCGCGACACGAACGTGCATAATTCGCTGATTCTCAAAAAAGATCGACTCCCCGAGACTTGTTCGAACCCGTAGGCCGTCGCCCTCAGGCGAAACCGTGGCATCCCATTCGTGTGGGCGGCCCGAAGATAAGAAGATCAGCCGCCAACCCTGTTCACCTCGATGAAGGTCTCGGGTCGCAAACATGATCTCCTGGTGAATTGTCGCCATATAGCCAACAAAAGCGGCCTCTGGGCCGAATTTGAGCGTCTCTCGCTCTTGCACGGGAAGACCGGTGAAGGCCGCCATCTCGAGACGGTCCGCCGACACATTAAACTGAAGCTGAGCCGCCGCACTACGCTCGAAGCCTGAGATCAGTCGACCGTGATCGTCGACGACGATCTCCGACGCGCTCCGCAGCACCTCGCCCTTCGGAGGTGTCAGCTCCACCCGCGTCGAGAATCGATGGTTGCCATCCGCCGTCTCCCCGTCGTATCGGCTCCATGAGCGACCGATGGTCTGTCCCGCCTGGTGAAACTCGAATGCACGAAGTTCACCCGGTTGATAGAGACTCCCCACCCCTCGCGCGCGATGCAAGATCTCTCCTACCCTCGCGGTCGTCGTAGTCTCCCCCGGAGATGCGATCTTCCCGTCGGCGGTCACCAACCTAGGCGGAGCCGTTAGACAAGCACAAAGGCCAATCGAGGCCCAGCTTAGGATCGCAAGGTAAACGCCGCGAGACATGCCACGTCATACAACATTTCGAAGCGCCGCCGGGGACGGGCCCAATGCCACGCCACGACCTACCCAATCGGCGGATTGACAACGAGCCCGAGGCCCCATCCTGTCATATCGGAATACGTGTACGGAGCCACAAGGCCATCGACGAAGCTCTTGACCTCCTGAGTGTCCGGGTCGATTTTGTAGGCTCCATTCGCCCCTCGATCCACCACCCAGATATAGCCCTCCATATCGATGCTCACCCCGACGGGCTCGACACACCCGGGAAGCTCGATGTTCGCGTCCACGAGCACATCGGCGTCGGTGTCGTAACGCAGCAGCTTGCAAAACAAGTTTCCGGCGACCCAAGCGTTTTTATCGGCATCCATCGCCAGTCCTCGCAACACTTGTACGTCCCCACCGAGCTTTCCATGGTCCGTCATGGTGCCCGTCTCGGCATCGAAGTGGAAGAGGTTGCCGTGATAGCCAGCGATCCACGGAACGCCATCGGCATCGAGCGAAATCCCATACAGCACCTGAGTGATCGGAACATTCCAGCGTGTCACACCAAGGTCGTCGGGGTCGATGTAGAGGATCGTGCCCGAGCTGCCCAGGATCCAGATGCCTCCCGCCGCATCCGCCGCCGCACCATAGGGCCCGTGGCCCCATTGGCCCCACCAGTTCTCGACCAGGACATCGCCATCAACCTCGCCGGTCTCGCCATCTAGACGCTTGATCTTCACTGACGACGATGGTTGATCCCGCCACCCGACCCAGACCTGTGGATCCGAGAAACAACCATCCTCCAGCTCGATGCCGGCGTTCCAAGCCACCGCCCGAGGTCCCCCTTGATTGTCGGGGCTTCCGGCCGGTGCTGTGAATCCAAGATCGGTATGCCACAGCACGCATTCGTCTTGACCCCACGCGAGGATGTCGGTCGGACCACTTGAGGTCTGAATCGTTCCGTCGTTGTTGGCGTCAATACAGTCTTCGCTCTTCGCCGCGATCTTGGTGATGCTGCCGGATCGATTGCCCACCGCGACATCGCCAAACAGATTCACGCTGGTGCGCGAAGGGTCTGGCGTCCCGGGCCCGGTTCTGTATCGCGCCAACTCCGCGGCGCTGACGGTGTCGATCTTGGACACCGTCCCCTCCACACTGTTGGCGATCCAGATCACGCTGAAGTTACCCGAGGGTGATTCTCCCTCGTCGCAATCGCCATCGCCGCCATTCCCGTTACCCTGCCCGCCGCTCACGTCGAAGGTCAACGTTGAGCCGTCGTCTCCGGTGTTGTTCGTCGCTCCGCCTCCACCGGGACCCGTTCCATCTCCGCTAGCATTGGATGAACTTCCGCTGTGGCCGTCACCGTCACCATTGCCCTCCCCCAACCACGCACCGCCCTCCCCATCGTCCGAGCCGCCGCAGGCAGCCCCTAGGCAAGAGAGCAACAACAACGCGCGTCCGGAGATAAGTGATGTGCTCATTGACGACCATTCTCGACCGAGACCCCCCGCGACGATGTACAAATCTTACCCAAGCCACGGCCCTATGCCACCCCGACCAGCAATTTGGTGATGAATTATCTTCAATTGTTAGTCTTCGTGGCTCCCGCAGCAATCTCTGGCCACGCTCCTCCCCTCTGCGCGACTATACCCACAGCCCATGACCTGGACCCGAGCTCAAATCGCCGCGCGTGCCGCACGCGAACTCCCCGCCAGAGGCATCGTCAATCTTGGTATCGGCATCCCGACGCTGATCAGCAACTACATTGATGCCTCCAGTGGAATCGTCTTTCATTCCGAGAACGGACTGCTTGGAATGGGCCCCTTCCCCCACGACGATGAGGTCGACCCCCAGGTCATTAACGCCGGAAAACAAACGGTGACGATCGTCGACGGAGGCAGCACATTCGACTCTGCCATGAGCTTTGCCATGATCCGTGGAGGCCACGTCGATGTCGCGGTGCTCGGAGCCATGCAGGTCAGCCAAGGGGGCGATCTCGCCAATTGGATGGTTCCCGGAAAAAAAGTCGCCGGTATCGGCGGCGCAATGGACCTCGCCACTGGCGCACGCAAGGTCATCGCGGTCCTCAATCACCGTGACCGGAAAGGCACCAGCAAGCTCGTGAGTGAATGCAGTCTGCCACTGACCGCCATGCGCTGCGTCGACCTGATCATCACAGACCTCGGCGTCATCTCCGTCGACAGACACGGAGACGGGGGATTTCGTCTGGTTGAAACCGCAGATGGAGTCGAGATCTCAGAAATTTGTAACGCGACAGCAGCGCATTTGGAGATTTGATTCAAAAAATTCACCGACGGGCTGTTTCATCACTGAAAGATCGTGTAAATACCCCTTCCGAAGTCGGGCCCGTAGCTCAGTTGGCAGAGCAGCGGACTCTTAATCCGCGGGTCGTTGGTTCGATCCCAACCGGGCTCACTTGCGAAACCCCTGAAACCGTAAGGTTCTTAGGGGTTTCTCTTTGGTTTCGCGCAACCAGAGTCTGCGCGTTCGGTGTCATTTGTGCCACCCGTGACACAGATGACGCCGAGGTTACTACCATTTTACTACGACCGTCCTCAGTGAACGCGGCCTTTGCACGTCGGTCGGAGGGGTGTGGATCGTAGCCTGAGCTGAGGAGCTGAGCACACGAAATCGAGCGGCAGCGCG
>CAYTFJ010000115.1:4306-11864 GCA_964437075.1 uncultured Nannocystaceae bacterium | reverse complement strand
AAAGAAATCTCGGTTCACTTGTGCGCAAGCGGAGGACACGGGGTGATCTAGAGCGCAATAGGGCCTCGGACTTGTACTGTGTTAATGGTTCAGGCCAAGAATTTTGTTCAGTAGTTCGCGTGTCGCGCTGCCCCTTGGGTGGGGAACTTTAGGTGGTTTTTTTTGCCGACAGGCGCGGAGCGTGTAGCGTTTCGTTCATGGAGCTCAGCACACTCGAGTGTCGGATCGAAGCCATTGTTGCTGAACTTGCCGGATGCAACGGCTACCGGACGATTTGGTTGGATACGGAGGGGACGTTGCGTCTGTCCGAACCCGAAGAGGAGTTTGAACCGCTGGGCTGGTCGTATATGGCGACACTGATGCACCCGGACTCGAAGGCGGTCTCGAAGGCGGTCGAGGAGGGACTACGTTGTCAGGGGGAATCGCTAGCGATTCAGCCCGTGGTGTCGTGGAAGTCAACGGTGGTCGGCATCGAGAGTGCTCTGGTGCCCCTGTCGTTGAGCTGAGATCCGATCATTTCTGTAGCCGTATCGGTGAATTTGCGTGGCGGCAACTCGAAATTTGAACATCACTCCTTGCTGCCGGTGACGTGCAGCTGCGAGAATCGTGCTCGTGTCTCTAAGCCTGGCGATCAAATGGGTTTTTGACCGTGCCGCTGCGGCCGTGGGACTGGTTGTTCTGGTGCCTGCAATGGGGGCGATCGCCGTTTTTGTAGTGGCATCCATGGGCAGGCCGGTGTTGTTTTGTCAGCGGCGTCCGGGACTGCATGGAAGAGGTTTCACGCTGTACAAATTTCGGACAATGGTGCCTTCGGTGGCCGGTCTGAGTGAGTCAGAGGTCACCGCCAGTGATGCGGGACGGATAACGGCTTTGGGCGCGGCGTTACGCCGATTCAGTTTGGATGAAATTCCGCAACTGTGGAATGTTCTCGTCGGCGATATGAGCCTAGTAGGACCACGACCGTTGTTGATGAGCTATTTGCAGCGCTACACAAAGACCCAACAGCGCCGCCACGATGTACGCCCGGGAATCACAGGGCTCGCTCAGATTTCGGGACGAAACGGTATCTTGTGGGAAGAGAGATTCGCGCACGACGTCGATTATGTCGATCGGTGGAGCCTCTACCTTGACGTGACGATCTTGGTGCGCACCGTGGGGCTGGTGCTTCGCAGCGAAGGTGTGAGCCTTGAGGGGGGGTCGAAGATGCCAGAGTTTGTCGGTGTCTCAGACACCGGGTCGAATCCGGGAACGATCAAAGACGGTGCGAGGTCGTCGCCTGAAGGAGAAGAGCGCGACGACAGAGGGCTTGGCGGACGGGGATGACTACTGTCTGTCGACGCGAATATCAACGATGACCGCCCGATGGTCTGAGACACGATCGGCAAGAACCCAGCGCGAGTCGGCAGAACAGCCATTTCCGGTGAAGAGGTAGTCGATGTGACGGGTGGGCGCGTGTGAGGGGAAGGTCCCCGGAAAGTCCAGCGCACCTGGTTGAAGAGCATGGCGCTCGACGAAGGCATGTAAGGGGCTGCTTGGGTGCTGAAGGCTCGTATTGAAGTCGCCAGCGACAACCAGTGAGCGAGGGCCCTGGCGCCGGAGAATGGCCTCGCTGAGGAGTTCGAGTTGGGCCGAGCGTTCGCTGTCTCGCTTGAAGTCCAGATGCACAGAGACAATATCTAAGGCACCCAGCGGTGATTCGAGGGTGACGAGTGCGAAACCCTTGGTATCAAGCATGTTGATTGAGAAAGTCTCGCTTTCTCCCCCGATGATCGGGAAGCGCGAGAGGACTCCCGTGCCATAGGCGAGCTTTGGGATCGAGCGATCGACATGAAGCCCGTGGAAACTGTATTCGAGGCCGCTCGCCTGGCCGAGGTAGGCAAGGTGGTCGAAGTTTCCGCTCCACAACGATGCGGCATCCAGTTCCTGAAGCGTGACGACATCGACTTTTGAGTCGCGGATCAATTGGCCGATGGCGTCGAGATTTGTGCGGATATGACGGTCTCTGGTGAGGGCTTGGTGAAAACTTGTCGAGCGACCATGGGCGAGGTTAAGTGTCATGACTCGGAGACTTGAGTGGGTCGGTTCCGGAAGCACCTGCACGGGGGCGGATGGTAGGTAGAAGGGATCGACGTAGGAATAGGCGGCAAATAGAGCGCCTAGGGCGCCTAGGGCGCCGACGGTTGTCCCGCTGCGGAAGAGACGCCGAGTTCCCATTCGTTCCTTTCCGGCTTGACCATTCATCGAGCCAAGGATAGCAGGCGAGGTCGATTAAGCTTCTGAAAGACGGCTGGAAACCGACGTGTGTCGCGTGTGTGGGGTCGCTATGGCGGTCGTGTGGGCATCGAGCTTCAGTTGTCGGGGACGTCTGCGGCTAGCGATGTTGTCCAGAGGTAAGAGAAGTCTGCTGACTCGGTGGCCGCGCGGATTTTCTCAAGGTTCAGCGTGGTGAGCTCGACGCCCGTTCGGACGAGCGCAAGGTTGTTCGCGTAGACGGTACGGCTGAGAATCATGCCTTCTTGAGCGTCGTCAACTGCCACACAGATTTCCTTGCGATGCATAAGTCGTGGAATAAGGGTCTTCACACAGACCTCAGCGATTCGTGAATCAAAGCTTCCCCGTGTGTTTTGGAGGAGGCTTTCGCTCGCTCGAACCAGTGCGAGATCGGAGCCGTCGCTTGCGGACTGGATCGCCAGAATCTCTGGGTCGGTCATCGCTTCATCGAAGTAGGAAACGATCTGCAGCAGACGGGCGCTGCGCGGAACAAAGGGAGGAACATGGGCCTCAGTTCCTGGCGGGATGTGATGCCACTGAACAATCGATGCGATCGTCGCCATTCCGGGGATCGCCGCGAGTCGCTCACCAAGAGAGGTTGCATGCGCGCAACTTCCTCCACGTAGGTCCTGTAGGCGCTCTCCCGGATGAACGGAGATGAGCGCGTGATGCAACGTTGCAGCGACACCGAGTTCGGCAATTTCTTTGGTGTCCCAACCCATGGCATGCGCGCAGGCCTCGGCCATGGAACGGATACGTGCGGCTTCACCCGCGGGTTCAGCCGCGCGTACGACATCCTGCAGCAAGGATTGTACGTCACGACCGATGGCGATCTGTTCATCACTCGGTTCTTTGGTGTCGTTGGCCGGTCCGACGAGCGCGGTCATCGACGCTTCATCGTCGAAACGCGCCCCAAGTCCGAGCCGGCCATGAAGGGTCTCAGCGCGCGGTTGAAACTGTAGGGACCTCAGCTCTCGGTCCTTGTGGGCGAGCGCCCGCCGGCCCTCGTTGACGCTCCGGGAGAGGCGATGAACCTTGATGTTCGCAAGTCGAAGTTGCCGGTCCTTGCGGACATCCGAACCATACAACGCCGCCGCTTCGAGGAGGTCTGTGGTGATATCTCCCTCTTTGAGCGGGTGGGTCAACACTCGACATACCCGAACGCGGTTCACAGCATCAGCGATCAGCTCGATGCTGTGATCGTCGTCAGCCATTAGGACCAAGGAGGTCATGGAATCGTGCTCACGGACCTCAACGAGCCAGTCGAGCCCGCTTAGGTCAGGAAGCTCTTCTTGCGCGAGGACAACTTCAATTTCACGCTCGTCGATGCATGCTAAGGCCTCATCCGGGTCTGTAAAACACCAACTGTCGAATTCCGTGTCGAGGATTCGGCAGCGCAGCATGTCGATCTGTGCGGGACCGGAAACCAACGCGACCATCCGAGGGAGACGGTTCATGACCCATGGAGCATCGCTCCAATTCCCTGGGTCTTGAGGGCCCGGGACGGTCAGGGAGCCGTCTTGGCGGTCGAATCTGGAGCCGATCCGCGCGACACCGCGCAAGGTCGGACTCTCGTTCTTGTCAGCAGCACATCGTGGGCAGCGGACTCGCCACCTGAAACTCACATTCTGTTTGTGCGCGAATTTGTTCTAGATCCACCGAAGGGGCGATCTCTAAGAGGGTACAGCCCCCCGCGCCCAGTGAGAAGTAGCCGAGGTCCGTCACCAATTCATGGACAACGCCCGTACCGGTAAGCGGAAGTGTGCATCGCTCAAGAAGTTTTGCGGCGCCGTCGCGTGTTGTGTGCTCCATGGTGACGATCACCCTGCGCGCGCCCGCGACCAAGTCCATAGCCCCGCCCATACCCTTGACCTTTTTTCCTGGGATCATCCAGTTTGCGAGGTCTCCATTTTGAGCGACCTGCATCGCTCCGAGGACGCAGAGATCAAGATGACCTCCACGAATCATGGCGAAGCTCTCATGGCTCCCAAAAAAGCTAGCGCCCGCGTTGGCAGTAACGGTCTGTTTGCCGGCGTTGATGAGGTCGGCGTCGACGTCAGCATCAAGCGGGAAGGGACCCATACCAAGCAATCCATTTTCGCTGTGCAATATGACATCGATTCCACGAGGGATATGGTTGGCGACTAGTGTGGGCATGCCAATCCCAAGATTGACGTAGTCTCCGTCGCGTAGCTCTCTGGCCACACGTCTTGCGATTTGGTCTCGGCTTAGTGCCATGTTAGCTCTCCCTCGTGGTGCGGAATTCAATGGGTTTTTCGTAGGTTTCGCCCTTGATGATGCGATCCACAAAAATACCTGGAGTCTGGACTTCATTGGGATCGATTTCTCCAGGTTCAAGGAGAAACTCGACCTCGGCGATGGTCGTTGTGGCCGCCGTCGCCATCACCTGATTGAAATTATTGGCGGTATGTCGAAATACGAGGTTGCCATGGCGGTCACCTTTCCATGCTTTGATGATCGCAAAATCGGCCCTAAGGGGGGTCTCGAGAACGTATCCACGGCCATCGATCTCGCGAGTTTCTTTACCATCGGCGACGGGTGTTCCGTAACCGGTGGGTGTAAAAAAACCTCCGATTCCGGCACCCGCTGCTCGAATCCGTTCGGCGAGAGTGCCTTGTGGGACCAAGGTGACGTCGAGTTTTCCGTTCAGATAGAGGGCTTCGAAGGTCTTGTTCTCGCCGACATAAGACGCGGTGATACTGCGGACCCTACCCGCATCAAGAAGAAGGCCGAGGCCGGCGCCATCGGTGCCGCAGTTGTTGGCGACTATATTGAGATCTCGTGTGCCGGCGCGGAGGATCGCTTTAATGAGATTCTCTGGATTTCCGC
This sequence comes from uncultured Nannocystaceae bacterium, assembly GCA_964437075.1. Classification (GTDB taxonomy): domain Bacteria; phylum Myxococcota_A; class Polyangia; order Nannocystales; family Nannocystaceae; genus CAYTFJ01. The sequence continues at coordinate 6,743 of CAYTFJ010000115.1, read as the reverse complement.
AGAGCCCGAAGCCTCCGGACATCAGGGTGGTGCCGTCTTGCATGCCTTCGATCGCAGCATCCGCGGAGGCGTAGGTTTTATCCATCGCTACCACCCTCGCGCATCGCGCGATCTTGTGCAAATGCTTTTACGCGCATAGGGGCGATGAGGGGTGTTTCGCAGCGCGAGCATTACGTCGAAGCGCCTCAATCGCGCTGGCATAGTCGCCTGGAAACATCTTGTTCTTGAAGACTGCGGAGCCTGCGACAAAGGTGTCTGCGCCGTCTGTTGAGCTCTCGTGGATATTGTCGACTGTGATGCCACCATCGACTTGAATACGGATCTGCAACCCTCGTCGATCGATCTCATTGCGGAGTTGGCGGATCTTGGGGCGCAGTTCAGAGATAAAACTTTGGCCGCCGAATCCAGGGTTTACGGTCATCAAAAGGACAAGATCACATTGATCGAGCACGTGAAAGACGGTGTTGATTGGCGTGTGTGGGTTGAGGCTGACCCCCGCCAAGATTTTTCGGCCAGCGTGATGGCGGAGCGCTTTGATTTGCTGCAGGTTGCGGTGGAGGTGAGGGCACGCCTCGGCATGTACCGTGATGATGTCGGCGCCCGCTCCAGCGAAGTCGTTCACGTATTTTTCTGGTTCGACGATCATCAGGTGACAGTCGATGGTCTTTTTCGTCACCGGTCGAAGGGCGGCCACGACCAAGGGGCCGATGGTAAGGTTCGGAACAAAACGACCATCCATGACGTCGACGTGGATCCAGTCGGCGCCTCCAGCATCGATGTTTCGGACCTCATCACCCAGGCAAGCGAAGTCTGCGCTAAGGATTGAGGGGGCGATTACGGGCTCCTGCTGCGGCATATTGGCGATCTATCACGCGAAAGCGGTCGATCAAGGGCGATTTTGAGACTAGCGATGAAAATGCAGCGGGTGCTTGGAATATGAAATCCGCCCAGTGCCGGTGGGGGCTACGACCTAGAGTCTGGAGGGGAACATGAGGGAGTGTAGAACCCGCTCGCGTTCCACGAGCGGGTTGACTCCGCGAAGCGGTCCACCCGGGTACTATTGAGGCTGTACCTGAAGAGCGAGTCCGGCGCCGGTCATGTCGGAGTAGGTGTAGGGACCGTCGAGACCCGTGACCTCCTCGATCGTAAGGGTCTCGGGATCCATTTTGAAGGCCGAGTTTGAGCCCTTGTCGACGATCCATACATAGCCTTCGGCATCGATGCTCACGCCGACCGGTTCGCTGCACCCTGGAATTTCGATGTCCGTGTCGGTGAACGTCATGGCGGTGGTGTCGACGAGGGCTAGCGCACAAGGTTCGTTCATGGCGACCCACGCTTGGCCGTCAGCATCGACGGTCATGCCGCGCAGTCGATTGGACGTGAAGCCGCTGAGCGCATTGCCCCAAGTTTCGGTCGTGGCATCAAAACGAAACATTTGTTGGCTGATGAAGGTGACGACGACGGGATTTCCTTGTGGATCGAGTGCCATCCCGTATTGATGAACTCCATTGTCGCTCATATAGGTGGGGTTCGGATTTGGGTAGATTGTTGTGGTGCCGTCGGGCGCGACCTTCACGAGCTTTCCACCTCGGGTGGAACCGGTGACCCAGAAATTATTGTCAGCATCAATCGCGCCGCCGTAGGCGCTGTTGGCTCCAGTGATGAGGTCTGCCGCGCTCGCGTCCACAAGTGTTGCTCCGTCCTGGCCACGGAGTAGCCGCATCTTGGCAGTGGTGCCTTCTCCCCAGCCTACCCAGACATCACCCCGCTCGTATATGCAGGTCTCTTCGTCACGGTCGCCGATGTTCCAGGCGACCGCACGGGGCCCGCTGGTCCCCGTGCCAGGGAGATTCTTGTTCCAGAGCACACATTCGTCTGTGCCCCAGGCCAAGACATCGCCGGGTCCGGTCGAGGTCTCAATGGTCCCGCTGCTGTCCGCGTCGAAACAGTATTCATCCCGCGCTGCGATGACAGAGATACCACCGTCACGGTTGGCGATGGCAGCGTAGCGTCCGCTGAGGCTCACGGACGTTCTCGACGGATCGCGTGTTGAGAGCGGGCCCGTGAAGTATCGTCCCTCTTCGTTCTTCGTTACGGTATTGATTTTCGAGACTGTTCCGGCGGCGGAGTTGGAGATCCAAATGTAGCTCCACTCCAAAGGACCCCCGTTGCCCCCCTCGTCGCAGGGGGCGCCGTCGCCGTCGCCATCACCGTCGCCATCACCGTCACCGTCACCGTCGCCATCGCCGTCACCATCGCCGTCACCGTCACCGTCACCGTCACCATCGCCGTCGCCATCGCCATCGCCATCGCCATCGCCGTCACCATCGCCGTCACCATCGCCGTCACCGTCGCCGTCGCCATCACCGTCGCCATCACCGTCGCCATCACCGTCACCATCACCGTCACCATCGCCATCGCCATCGCCATCGCCATC
>CAYTFJ010000115.1:0-4206 GCA_964437075.1 uncultured Nannocystaceae bacterium | reverse complement strand
CCATCGCCATCGCCATCGCCATCGCCATCACCGTCACCGTCACCGTCACCATCGCCGTCGCCATCGCCGTTCTCAAAGGCGTCGACGGTGGACCCCTCGCTGGCACAAGCGCCGAGCGAGAGAGAAAGACCGAGCATGGAACTCACCGCGGGAATCTTAATGTTCATACCTGCTATCACTTCTCACTGGCGCACGCGCCAGTGAGAAGTGATAGCAGGTCTCCCCACGATGGTGATCGAACTCAACAGTTTTTGGGGCTGTCGTACGTGCGAAAATGGCCATCCATTGGCATTACAGAGGCCTGGCATTCATGCGCCGTCGGCCGCACTGGTGGGACCTCGGCCCGTTAACACCGTACCTGGCGCCCGTTGGCGCGCTAGGCGTCGATCTTCGTGAAGAGGGCCAGATAGAAACCATCGCATCCGTTCGCTTCTGGTGTCCAATGTTCCTCCCGGTCGAGACGAAGGGGGTGACGCTTTAGCGCGGCCTCCGCACGCTGAAGCCCTTCTTCGGGTTCGAGGCTGCAGACTGCGTATAGGAGCCGACCGCCCAAGATGATCCTCGGGACGCAGGCATCGATCAATGAGTCTTGTACGGCCACACAGGCGGCGATGTCACTGTACTGAGCCGTGAAGCGCATCTCTGGGTGTCGGCCGAGATTTCCAAGGCCGGTACACGGAGCATCGAGAAGAATTGCGTCGAAAGGTTCCGGGTCGAGGACAGGAGAGCGGCGCTGTAGATCGGCGGCCACGGTGGCCAGGCGAAGCGTCGGCTGGGCTCCGGCCCTGTAAAGGTGCTCCTCAAGACAAGAAAGACGCTCTTCGTTGGGCTCCACCGCGACGATGGTGCCCCGAAAGTCCATGAGTTCAGCGAGTTGCAGCGTTTTTGTGCCCATGCCGGCACAGCCGTCCAATACCCGTTGACCAGGTTTTGGAGCAAGTGCGAGGGCAGCTTGCTGGCTCCCGAGGGACTGCACGGAGATTCTACCTTCCTCGTGAAGAGGTCCGTAAAAGAGATCGCTGCCCCCACGAGTTCGCAGACACTGGGGCTGATCGGGTGGGAGAACGATGGAAATATTGGGGTGATGGGTGCGAAGTTGGCACGCCAATTCCACCGCGTTGTTACGTCGAAGATCGATACGAAGGTCGATGCTCGGTGGACAAGAAACAACGCGTGCGCGATTCAGCGCGCGCTCGGCTCCAAGAGTTTTGATCCAGCGACCCGCGAGCCATCGGGGAATCGACCAGCGAATCTCAAGGGCATCAAGTGTCGATGCTGCCTCGAGCGATGCATCGATTGCGGTGTGTGAGCGATCGATGGCCACGAGAACTGCGGTGATCAGACTCCGAAGCGCCCCCTGAGGATCGATGGTGCCAAGCAGCTTGTTCGCTTCGGCAGCGGCCACGCGCAGCGGGTGGTCCATCTCCACAAGTTCGACGGTCGCCAATCGTAAGATCTCTCTGAGCTCGCCCTTGATCTTTCTCGGTCGGCGCGCGCAGCGGTCGATGATCGTGTCGATGCGGGTTTGATTGCGTAGGACAGCGTAGACCAGGCTCGTGGCGAAACCTCGGTCGCGCATGGAAAGCTGCGTATTCCGTTCGAGGTGCCGTGACAGCACTTTATTGCTGAATCCTTCACGGCGCTTGATCTCTCGCAGGACGCGGAGAGCCAGCATGCGAGCGGAGGGAAGCTTGGAGTGGGAGCCCATGATGAGCGTTTGGTGTTGACCCGGCAGTCTGCTGGGGGTTTAGGTAGTCGTCTTGTTGCGAGCGACAAAGCCCCCGCGAAAATTCCCGGCGATCACCTTCGCTGGCGGCATTCGGAGATTCCAGATCAGACCTACAGCGCTCAACATGCGCAAAATGTAGTAGGTCATATCGATTTGCCACCAGTGGAAGCCTTGAGGGGCAGAGGCTTGATAATAGTGGTGATTGTTGTGCCAGCCCTCGCCCATCGTGATGATAGCGAGGATGAAGCTGTTGCGGCTGTCTTCGCCGGTCTCGTACACCCGTTTGCCCCAGACGTGGGTGAGGGAGTTGATCGTGAAGGTTCCGTGCCACAACAGAACCGTGCTGAGCATGAAGCCAATGAGCAGCCCCGACGCGCCGAGTGTCGCAAAAACCACTGCAGCGAGTGTTGTTGGCGGTATCCACCAATAGCGATCAAGGAACATCAACTCTGGGTATCGGGCGAAGTCGGGGATTCGGTCGAAGTCCGTGGCCTCGTGTTCGGGGGCGAGGAACCACCCCATGTGCGCACGATAGAGCCCGTGTTGTCGCGGCGAGTGGCGATCGTTGGGCTTGTCCGAGAACTTGTGGTGGTGGCGATGATGTCCCGCCCACCACAGGACGCCTTTTTGTGAGCTGCTCATGGCCAACCATGCCAGCACGAATTGGAATACCCGTGAGGTCGAGTAGGTTCGGTGAGAGAAATACCGATGGTAGACCCCTGTGACGCCGAACATCCGCGCCCAGTATAGGCCTGCGCAGACCCACCAGTCGACGGCGCTCACTCCAGTCCACAGGGCCGCGAGCGGAAGAATATGGAGTCCCGCGAACGCAATGAGCGGAATCCATAAACGAGCGGCGCGAGGTTTGCTTGCCGCCTTGGCCGACGCGTTGGACTCAGGGGCGATTGAGAGCGGGTCTGCGATCGTGTTCATAGGTGGGCCCGACGAGTGGACTCGTCGGTCGGACTCTGCCACTGGTGATTTGCGCAGACCCCCTGCGTCGTGTCGAACTTTGTCGTGGTTGTGTAATTTACAGCGGCGTGAACGACACAAGTCTTGGAAAATCGCTCCACTCCTGCTTGATGTGTGTAAAGTGCGCCGAATCCGAGGAACATTTGTACCTATGGATTTGGGGATCGTGTTCGGGGGCGCCGGGAAGAATAGTGTGATTTGCGCATTTTTTGACCTAAAGTGGGGAGCGATGACCGCGGACTCCGCTTGATCCCTCTTCGAAGGGGACCAAAAATAGACGCGATACGTTCATTGGTGGTCGTATTGAAGACTTTCATAGATTTTGGTCGCGGTGGGTAGACACGCGCGATCGATCCAGGGTAGAGGCTGGTTCTGTATTCGGCTTCGCCACGTTGGCGGGGACGGTCTTACAGGAACACAGTTCAGGAAATTACGAAAATGGCTGAAGGTACAATCAAGCGTCTCACGGACAAGGGTTTTGGATTTATCGATTCTGGAACGGGAAAAGACATGTTTTTCCATAATTCCAATGTCGAAGGCACCACTTACGAGCAGCTCCGCGAGGGCATGAAAGTCTCGTTTGAGCCTGGCGAAGGTCCAAAGGGCCCGCGGGCCGAGAACGTGCGCCCAATCTAAGCGCACCCAAACGTTCGCGTGTCTTTCGGGGCACGCGGTGCAATAGGCTCGGGGGAACGTTCATCGTGGACATACTCCGAGCTTCTTGCGTTAAGCATCGAGTGATTTCGGTGCGGTTCTTTTCGCCAGGGTGTCGCTGTTTCGATGTCGCCCGGCGCGAGGAGATTGATGAGCTGATAGGCTTGAGCGTGGCCAAATCGCCCAAGTTCGTCTCGGATTCGACGCCGCTTCGCTCGGACCCCTTCGCCGCTCTCGCAACGAAGTTCGCGGGCCTCGCTGACCGTGGGTCCCAAACTTGTTCGGAAGTGGTCGAGCGCAACGCGGACATTCTCCCCGTACTCGCTTGCGCAGATCCAATCTCCGAGTTGAAGAGGATCGTGGTTCAGCGTCAAAAAAAAGGTCAGGGCGGCAAGACGGTGACTCGAATCGAAGGGGTGGGTGCTGAGGTTGAGCATGCTGTGCTCGATCGCCTCAAGCGTGAACTCGGGTGTGGCGGTCGACTCGAAGACGGCGCGGTGATTCTTGGTACCGGAGATCATCGCCGAGTTGCAGATTGGTTCCGCCGTGTGGGCGCGAAACGGCTCATTGTCGGCAACTGATGACTAAGTTGCGACCGTGCGATACTGAGCAACTGTCCGATGCTCGAGATGATTTCTGGAGATCTGAGGGTATGCGGGTACGATAGGTTCATGTGTAGTCGCTCCCTTGGTTTGTCTGCGGGCCTCGCTATCTTGATGAGTGCATGTTTTCAAGATCCTGGCGCCGCCGCGAGAGCTTGTGTGCCCGGTGAACAGCAAGAGTGTGACTGTTCGGACTAGGGCGATCGCATGAAAAAGCTGAATGATCTCGATCAGCCAGGTCTCCGATTC
>CAYTFJ010000114.1:0-11887 GCA_964437075.1 uncultured Nannocystaceae bacterium | reverse complement strand
AATCACAAATTGGTGGGAGCTTCCCACTGATGAACCGTGCCCTGAGAATGAAAATGGTGATGCAGTACTCAAGGGCACCGTACTCGCCCCGAACCTCTCTGTGCCTGTTTCTGGCGCACTGGTCTATACGACGAATGTCCGCCCCAACGGGATCCCCGATGGCGTCTATTGTTCGGACTGCGTGCCGCTCAACTGCGCCAACGAAGACGCGGTGTTAACTGCGCCCGACGGAAGCTTCGCACTGCGCACAGTGTCGGGAGACGACAAATTTCTCGTTGTCCGCAAGGGAGAGTTCCTTCGCATCACGCCAATTAACATCGCTGTTGGCGACACAAACCTCAATGTCGCCGATACCAGTCTCCCCGACCTCTGGGACCCCGCCCACGGTCAGTGGATCCCCCGCATCGCACTGGCCAATGGCGGCAACGATCGATTCGAAGATGCCCTCGGCAAGCTTGGCCTGGGCGACACCGTCATCACAGACTGGGAAGAACGTCTGGTCGGCGGATCGGCCAACTTCGCCTTTTACGACAACGGCTACGACTCGGTCTCCGACGGGCACACCGCCGAGGGAAACCTCTACGACCTCATCTCGTCTCCCGACGAGCTCGCAAAATACCACATCATTTTCATCCCCTGCTCCGATGGTCTGAAGCCGACAGAGTTCATCACCCCAGAAATGATTCAAAACATCCGAGACTGGGTCGAGGCGGGGGGTCGCTGGTACGTCGCGGACTGGTCCTCCGAATACATGCAGCTGGTGTTTCCCGAATACCAGACCTTCTACGACAACGGAGGCAGTCTCGACCTCGGCGACTATAACGCCCCCGCGACAACCACCGATCAAGCTTTGATCGACTGGCTGACGGCCATTCCCGAGGCACTCCAAGACATTAATCCTCTTAACAACGAGGACGATCACCCTACGCTCGCCGGCCTGCCCGTGATCCCCACCGTGGACAACTGGTCGGGAATCAAATCGACCCCCCAGGTCATCGTCGAAGATCCCAACTACGGACTGGTGAATCGCGGCCACCGAACCTGGTTGGAGAGTTCATCGGGCACATCTCCGATTCCGCCCTCCACGACCCACCCGCTCACCGTCACCGCCCAATACGGATGCGGTCGTATCCAATTCACCAGCTACCACTCGGCAGAATCCGAAAATTACGTCGGCCTGACGCCCCAGGAACTGGTCTTGATCTATACGATCCTCGAGATTGGTGTCTGTCTCGCCGTCCCTCCGACCTAGGTTGCCTGCGGTCGGGGAGAACCTGCAACCGGGCGGAGTGCCTGGACTTGTCAGCCTGGGGCAAACAGGCCCAGCCCAAAATGGCTTCCGTACCCGAGCGCGATGGGACCTGAAACCGGCTCTGCGAACGTGAGCGTAAAACAGAAGGCCTGCTGTCGATATCGACTTCCCTCCCCACCCGACCGCTCAAGATCAAACGAAAACCAGGGTGCCGGATGGGATGCAGACCCAGCCATTTGCATGCCGCCCGTCTCGTTAACACATATTTCTCGCGGCGGGAGACCCAGGTCATCAAGCGCCCTATGAGCCTGCGCGATCGGACCTTCGATCCACTGCCCCTGCGCATCGAGTTTGGGTCGCCCTGCCTTCGTCACCTTGGGGTGCCTAGGAAGCAACATGGGCGTACGTGAGCGCCACACACAAGCCTCCTTGAGCAGCAACGGCGCCCCGCTCCTGTCCAGTCTCGCCCCGACCGACCAACGCGATTCTAGATGTACAGAAATCGGGTGCCGCCCTGTGTTTTTTCCCTTGAGCCTCGTGAGGCTTTCGATCGCTCGCATCGCGGTGCGATCGAAGCCTTCACGCGCGTAGACGAGCACATGATCTAAAAAGCCATCGTCGTCGTGGTCGTAGGGCAAAAAATAGGCATGCCGGTGGCCACGAGCGGGCTTCCCAAAGCGGTCTTTCCCCGAAAAGACGGACCGCCCATCACTCAGTGACATCAACGCTCGCCGTACCGATTCGCCAAATCGCAGCGAATGCTCCTGCGGTGGCAAAACCCGCGATTGTAAAGCCAGCACGACGGCCTGATAGGTTGAACTTTTTGACGATACTTTCGGCCAACGTTCAACCGGCGCGGGACGTATCGAGTAGTTTGTCCAGCGACTCCCTGGCGGGTCTGTCCATTTTTGCTTCTTCAAGGCCGAGGTCGACTGGTTGAGCACCTCCCACAGCGACGTCGGAAGAATTTTGACGACCTTTTTGTCCTGGTCATCCCGCCATCTCGAATAGTCGCTCGGGGCCATTGTCGCCAACACTCGGGTCGCCTCCAAACTCGGTGGCTCTCCGCCCTGCATCGGTTCGCAGTTAAAAACGGGAAGTGACTTTCCGTCGTCAGCCAACGTAATCTCAACCCAGCTTTGACTGCGACCCAGATACCCCACCGCGGTCAAAACAGTCGTCAGCAACGCCCGTTCTTCGACCCCCAGCACCAGATCTGGCCACGTGATCTCCAGCATCGCGGGGTCCCGTCCCCCCCCCCGGAACACCCGAAAGGTGTCGAAGATCTTCGTCGTCGACTTCTCGGTTGGCATGTAGTGACGCGTGTGGTGCTCCGTAGAAACCGGGACCCTGTAGCGTGGAAGGCTGGCGGCAAGTCGTTCGAGGATCGGTGCGATCGTTTCGGGTTCGGCAAGACTCCGGTGCGCTGCAGAAACCAACGCCCGAAGGATTCGCCAGGGCGAAGGCGGCCACTCTGTCGTGCCTTCGTTGACTTGGTGATCCCAACCTGTTGCGTGGTATCGACCCGCAAGAAATGAGACTGATAGAGTTGTCGCCATTGCAGGTCGCCTATGCGGTGTACTTAGCGATGGTGGTCGAAGGCGATGCGAGATGACCGTCTTTTTCAAGCGATGCAAGGCTCGTTTTCAACGTCTCCTCGAGATGCGTCCGGCTGGGAATTTCAATGCCATTGTCTGGGCGTGTCACCCGAAGTTCAACGAGGTCAAGGTCACACGCGGTACGTAGCCGAAGTCCTCCTTCTAGAAAACCGAGGATTTTGTACCAACACAATGCATACAAAAACTCGTTCGCCGGCTCAGGCAACGCAAAGCTTCGGATTTGTTGAAGATCAATATTAAAGTACGCGTCGAGCGACTCTGCCGTAAACGCCTCTCGATGAAAGGGAACGTTTCCGTAGCCATCCTTGGCTTTCTTGTCATCGGCCGATTCCGACGTCGATGGGGAAACATGATCATTTTTCACACCACCAAAATGTACACTCCCGATGTTGGTGGCTTCGATAAACCCGCTGAGCGAGCGTGCAAAGCGCAACTGACCGGCGATGCTCTCTAAAAAACATCCGTGGACAAGCGAGTTGGGGTCGTATTTCAAAAGCGCTTTATAGAGCGCCTTGAGATTCGGTGGCCGCTTTGATTTTTTGTCATAGCCGATCGCCTCGACAAGCTTTGGACGAAAATCACTTTTCTCGATGTAGACCGAGTTCAGGCGATGGGCCTCATGAAGCGATGTCGTCACAGCCGGATCCCCGTCGATGTCCACCTGAACATAGGGCATCCCCGTCAGTGCATCCGGAAGTCCGGCCGCGGATTCATCCCAGCAGGTCGCCTCTAAACGATTGGCTACGCTTTGCTCCGATTCCACGAGGACCATCTCGGTCCCGTTCGGCAAGGTATACCGACCGGCCCCGATATCGGGAAATCCGGTGGGCTGAAATCGATGACCCTGCGCGGGGCGAAGCGATGCGTGAATAAGAACCTTTGGGCTATCTGGAAGGGCGGTCATTGGTTTCTCCGAGGTCTAGGTTTTCTTCGAATGCGGTGAGCTGTGAATCGGAAAGAGGAAACAGTAGCGCCGCGGTAATTCGCTGCGTTGTACAGGCCTCAAGGTCATGGGGCCCAACAGAAAGACGCCAGCCAGAGGCGCGGAGACGACCGAGAGCGAGCCGGGTAAAACGAAGGCTCTGCCCGTTTCCTCCCGCCGCCACGAGACCCACCGTCGGATGCAGACGAGGTTGCCCCGCCCCGCCCCACCGTTGATAGGCAACCGCGGCCAGCTGAAAGGCATAGGGGATGTTCCGGAGGGCACCAACATCCACCCGCCTTGGCCTGTTTTCTTGGCCCCCTGGTCGAACCAGGGACAGCGCGTCGATCAGTCGGCCGAGCTTCTCGTCTGAAATCCGTCCTTCGATAAAATCGGCGATATCCGCGAGCCGGGCGCCGGGGCCCTGCCTCACGATCTTCGAAATGTCGTCGCGCCGAATGGTTGCGATAAGGTTCACAAGGGTACCTCGCGCACCCAAGGTGACCTCGCGTAGATTGCCGCACCAACGAAGATAGGATCGACCTTCGACCGGCACACGTCGCTCACGAAAGGCATGCCTCGCTTGCGACGCCCCCCCCGGACGCTCCACCCAGGCCTGCGTGAGATGCTTCGCAAGTCGATACTCCACGGAGTTGTCGTCGCAGGCCGAAAGCCATTTTCGAGTCAACCACGGAACCGGACTCACTTCTTTGGTCAATCCCGCACGGGCAACGAGCAACTCCGCCTTGGCCAGTTCGCCGAGTATCGCTTGGGCATATTCGGCGGAATCCGACCGAGCAAAGTCAAACATCGCCTTCTCGATGCCCCGACCGCTCTCTTCCGCCGCCGCCGTTTTTCCCCGCTTTTGCTGAAAACGGCTGATCCAACGATCGAGATCAGCGTCGATGAGCGAAAGACCCGGCTTGGGCTGGACTTTCCATCGTCCGATCGGCGACGCGAGATACGAAAGTCCGTTTCTCACATGAAAACCATGCCGCGAGAACGAAGTCACACCACGGGCGCCGGCGAGCGCCCCGAGAGCGCGGGCAAACTCAAGCCCATTGCGGACGGTCTTTCGTCCGAGCTGAGTGCGACCCTGCCGAAAAAGATCTTCGATCTCGACAAAGCTTGCAGCTTGTTCCCAAAGGGGAAGCCACAGCTCTTTACGCCCCTCCCCGACATCCGAGGAGGCTGCGCTCGAGTAGCCAGATCCCGTGTTGTGAACCGTAAATGGAAAGCTCAACGAACCCGGACCGGAGGCCTCGAGCCTTCGAGTCGAGACTGCCGCAAAGCACAGCGTTCCCTCAAGCATCAGCACGTAGTGCCATGGGTTAACAGCCAGTGTCTTGCCAAAGCCCTCACTGCTGTTCGCCCCTCCCAATGCCTTGGGATCAAAAAATCCGATTGCCGACTTCGTCATATCTCTGCTGGGCGCACCAAAAAGTGCGTTCCTCAAGCCCTCAGCAATCTTTCCAGCGCCTGTCTCGAGTTCAATGATCTGGACGAGTCGTCCGTGAAAGTTGTTCGCAAAATCAAGATTTCCGTCATTGCCACCGCTCCCAAGAATCGGAGCCGCACTAAACTTACCGTCGCTGATCAACAAACAGGCATCAATCCATTTTAGAGATGCATCGGCCAACTCATCACGCAATCGTTCTATTAGCCGTGGTTTTTCGGTTTTGCTATCGGGAGTTTCCACGAGACCTTGCTCCGCAAGCACCCGCCTCGAGTCCGCAATCGCGGCACGAAATACTGACAAACGATCTATCTTAGATCTCTCGATAGCCAAAATTGCGTCGTGCAGGGGAGTCGTTTTTCCTCCCTTTTTTAGAAAAAAACCGCTCCCGCCGTTCCACGGAGTCACGATCGGAGACGGCTGGTACTCGTCGAGAAAAAAGTGCTCAAGCTCTTCACGATCGAGCTTTGTCGACAGTACAAACCCCTCTTGCGCCCAATGCCCGAGTGCCTTGGGATCACGCTGCTCTGCAACCAGCCGCAAGACACCAAGCGCCTTCAAATAGGACGCGAGCGGCTCGGGCTGACAGCCCTGAAGAACATGCTCATGCATCATCGAGTGCTCCTGCATCGTGGAGCGCAGACGCGCGCCAATCGGCCACACGCACGAGGCTCTCCAACATAGCGAGACGAAAGGGACCCCAGTGTGCCAGCAAGTCTTGGCAAAGAGTCACCCACGACCCACGACTGCATCCAAGCTCCATCCGGTCGAGCGTGAGTGTCACGGGCCTGGATTCCACGCCGTCGCCGAGGTCCACCGCGGGCAAGAGATCGTTTTCCCACACCCCATGGGCAAACCTCTGAACGACGGTCGGTACAAGCTCGGGGTTCCCGGTCTCTTCAGGTCGTGAGCGCAACGACATTCTGACCTTGCCGTGATGACACATCACCATATACGCACCGAGATGATCTTCTGGAAAGTGATCGAGGTACGCGAGAGCGCTGGCGACCTCATGCCGAAAATATTTCCGTTGGCTGCCAGAACGCTTCGATTTCGTCTTTTTGCTTCGATATCCATGTTGATCCGACTTCGCCCAGGGCCCCCCCTGCCTACGCGGATCTTCGTCCACCAGGGCCGAGCAAATCATGTCTTGGAAACTACGATGGGACTTGCCGACGTCGTGCCAACGGGCCGCGCGAGACAAGGTAGAGATCGGAAGCTCCCAGGACTTCGGAAACTGGAGTTCATCCATCTTCTCTTTGGTTTCAGTCGCGTGCTGCCGAAGGGTCACAAACGACGACGACCCATAGCTTAAGCGCTCTGCTTCATCGAAATCCTGCGCCAACTCCTGCGCGACCACGGGCTCCACTCGCCCTTTTCGCCCACGAAGCCAGCCGAGATCGAGATCATAGCCCCCTGCATCGGCCGAGAGCAGGACCATGGATCCTGGGGGCACGCGGCCGAGCATCCGTTCCCACTTTTTCCCCAAACTGTCCCACCTGAAGGCGGGACGAGTCTTCTCTACGAACTTCGAGAACTGCGAGATCGAAACCGAAACAAGCTCATCTCGATGCAACGCGGGCATGTCGTTGGGGGGGTCGTTCTTGGGCGCCCCATCCCATTCTCGCCACGCGACCTGCACATCGAGGTCGTCGCTGTTTCGGATGTAGCGCGACACATCGATATCACACCCTGTCAGATCCGGCGTCGTATCAAACAACCCGAGAAGGTCGGTGCGCCGCAAGACGGGGCTCGCAGGCCTCGCCTCAGCAGGCAACCCTGCGGGAAGATGGCTCGGTCCTGCATCGGACACATCTTCGAGCAGCGCGCGTGCGTGTTGAAGTTGCTCGTCGGTATAGGGAGCGGCCTCGGCGTCAGGGATATCGATCCAAAAGACCCGCGAGCCCTCTTGCACGCCCGTCCGGTTGCAGCGGCCGGCACGCTGCACAAAGGAGGACCACGGGCAAAGCTCGGTAATTAAAGTCTTGCTCGTGATGTCGACTCCAGCCTCAATCACCTGCGTGGCCACCAAAACCCCCGTAAACTCGGGGCTCAAGGCTCTCTCCATCGCCTCGCGCCTTTCTTTCGGCCGAAACCGACTGTGCAGGAGCGTCACATCCGTTCCCGATTTTTTGAGCTGTTTCGCAAGCTCTTGGGCCCGGTCGACACGATTCATGACGACCAGCGTGCGTTCGCCCTCTTCATGAACTTCAGCCACCCACTTCGCCAGGCTACGCGCATAAATATTCGTTTTTTTGTCGAACAAGCTCGCTGTCTGAGAACATTTTTTCTCAGCAAACCATCGCACACCGAGCGCTGGCGTTGAATAGTCGACCTCCGAGAGCTCAAGGCTATGCAGTGTATCCAAGCTCGCATCCACGGTATCTAAGATTCGCTCGTCCAAGGTCGCGCTCATCCAAACCGTGTGTGTCCCCCCCATGCTACCCAGGCTCTGGCGAAAAGCATCGAGCTGAGCGCTCGTCGACAGCCCAACACCCATGAGCTGGACTTCATCCATCACCCACAGAACGTCGTTGTTGAGCAACGCAAAATGCACGGGCCACTTGTAGCGACTCATGGCATACCCACGATTTAGCGCCCGTGACAACAACTGGTCCTGCGTGCCAATCAAGATGATGTCTCGATCTGGATCCGCCTCCCAACGATTGTCGACGGCCCCCCCGAGCATGCTGTGAATCGGAACATCGAGCTCGAGAGCGTCGACCCATGTTTGTGCGACCGCTTCTGTCTGCTGAACCAAGGTCCGCATCGGCAAACAAAATACGAGCCGTCTTGGCGTCGCGGCTCGTATCGCAGCCGATGCATGATTTCGCCGCCACAGCCAGCCTAAAATCGCGGTCGCCGTTTTTCCGGCCCCGGTCGGCGCCCGAAGTAAATTAGGAAGCACCGAGGCGGTCGCGAACTCGTTTTGAAACGGAAAGGGCGAATATCCCGTTGCCGCCTTAAAAAATGACTTGAAGGACAGCTTCGACGATGAGTTTTTGGAGGGCATGGGGTACGGGTGGGATTGTTCTACACGACAATCATGATCACATGTTGATCACGTGGTTTTTATTCAGATACTCGGCCATCTGTTCTCGTAGTTCTTTGGGCTCAACCGCATCGATACCATCGATAAGTGACAGCAATCGCCTTGCCAGCTCACGGCACGAGCGATAAGGAACCGTTCGCGTCAGCCCCTCTTCATCGGTGTGGTCCTGTTGATTCGGATGCCAAATCGTTGGTTTGACCCAGCGCGAAATTGCACCCGAAAATCGAATCACTGCGGTGTTGGGTCGATCTCGATCGACACCATACGCAGGATCGACGTCCCAGATTTCGGAGGTTCTCGGGAGCGGCGTCGATGGACTGGAGCCCTCGACAACTCGAAAATCTTCAATCTCTGCCATGCGGAGGGTCCATGCACGCCCTTCCGTTGCGTTCCAAGCCCTTAGATAGGCGGCGCCGTCGTGAACTCTCACTTGCCAGGGCTCAAGGCGATAGGTGCAGCGGCGTTCATTCCACACGCCTCGATACCTCACCATGGCCACGGAAGTCCCGATCGATCGCAGAACTTTGGAGAGGAGATCGGGATCGAGTGGAATGCCAAGGGTCATCGACGCTTGCACGCCCCCCGTATGGGGACGACACGCAACATCGCTTCGGCGAATTCGTTCGTCGAGCTGCTCTGCCAGCCTTCGTAGCCGACTACGAAGATCATGATCAGCGATCGATCCCAGCATCGCTTCCGCCAAAAGCAATGCTGAGAGATCTTCACGTTGCGGGTTTAAGAGGGGAAGAGTGAATGCATCGTCTCCCAATCGCCACCGCCCATGCGTATATTCGATCGGTGCATCATGCTCGTTCATAAGCCAGTGCAAACTGCGCTGCATCGTCTGTACCGAGACCCGAGCATGCCGAGCGAGCACCGACTTTGAGCACCCATCGTCCGCCTCCCGCAGACACTCCAAGGCATCAAAGGCGGCTCTAACTTTGGAACTGAGTTCCGTGTTCTCCAAATTGATGTTCCTACGAAAAGTGAGCATAGACTCAAATCGATATCTTCGTCCATCCCCAATCGCCGGCTATTTTCGCGCCTCTCCGGATCAGACGATCACGGAGCGATCGACAGAAGTCTCCATTTTTTTCCCGAGCACGGCATAATGGGGAGGCCCATCGTCGCCGTGCTTGCAAGGTCCGAGACGAAAGAAAATAATCTGGTCAACATCCTGATTCAACACCCTGAGCAGCCGCTCCTCAAGCTGTGCCTTGTCCTTCGGCGACAGCTCGCACGCAAATACGCTGAGCTGAATTCCATCGCCAAAATCGCGCATCACCCGGTGAACCTTTCGGAGCCGTGTCGGATCTGCGATGTCGTAGCAAACGAGAAAATGGTGACGCATCGATAGCCTTTAGCGCGTCCAAAGCGGGGAGAATTCTTCGATCTCGCCGATGAGCCATTTCGCCAACATTCGAGCTTCGAGTTCTAACATTCTTCGGTAGCTCATCCGATAGCCAAAACGAGGATGGGTTGTCAGTTCATCGGCTCTTCTTTCATACGCACGGATCAGCGCATTGCGACCCGAAGAGGTCAAGGTCACGCCGGTCGATGCCATATGAAAATCACTGCGCCCGATGCCGCCCGTTGCCAAAAGTCGTAACACAGCCGTGTCCACCCAAGCCGGCCGAAAGGGTTCCATCAAGTCGAGCCCAAGCGCGGGACGACCTGGCACCAAGACATGCAAATATCCGAGCATGGGATCGAGTCCCACACACCCGAGCGCGCTGACGGTGTCACGCAACAGCAATGAATAGGCGAAACTTAAAAGCGCGTTGACACGATCTCGTGGAGGTCGGCGAGATCGCCCACAGAAATCGGTCTTCCATGCCTTTGGCAAAATCGCCGGAAGAACCGAAAAAAAACGTGCGGCCGCATCGCCTTCGTGGCCCCTTAATTTAGCAATATCCGTGCAATCGCCGGCGGCCCGCAGCGCGATTTTCATTCGTTTCAATGCCGCATCGCAAACCATCGAGGATTCTGTCTGCTCGGCTTCTTCGCTGGGGTCGTTGCCTCCGGCCCATTCAGGCAACTCGCGTCCATCCTCGGCATCGCAGGTCGCCTGAACACCCCGACGATATCTTCGAATCACAGTTCTCTGGTTGCGAATTTTGGCGACCACCAGCGATTTCGCAACAGCAAGAGTTCGCTCGACATCTTCGGCTGCGGCGAACTGCGCTCGTCGGATCACAATATTGCGGGTTTGCAAGGGCATCGTGATTCCGAGCATTCTCCCGGCCCCCGTGTGGTGGGAGGTCGTGATACCGCGCTCCAACAGATGCACGAGACACGGCCTCGTGATGTGAGTCGCCCCAAACATCGCTACATGTGCGACATCTTTGGTCAGCACACGACGTTTCTCCCCATCTCGCGTGCAAATCATGAGACCGTCACCATCTTTGCGCATCGTCGTCCCCGGCGAGACCACATGGACAACCGCTCGGTCGTCGCGTCCTGGGATGATCCGACGAATGTCTTCTTGTGCGATCTCGCGGTTGATGGCACGAATCTCATCAGGGAGACAAACTTCGTTCAACGAACAACCAACGCACTTGCGATCGTCTTCCAACGGAGCGGGTATCGTAGGGCTTTGGCATGTCGTTCGCGCCGCCGCAACGACCGACCGGAGGAAATGAGCGAGGTCTTCGCTCCAGGGTATTGTTGTATCGACACGATTCTCGCGATAGAAGATTCGCCCTCGTTCGCAAGGAAGACCTGACTCCCGCAGCAATGCCATGTAAAGGCCCAATTGTGCGACATCCCCAGGCCAAGCCGCATAGGGCACGGCGATATCGCGCCAAAGGTGTTCTGCGGTAGGAGGTCCCTTTCCCCGCTTGTACTCGACAGCGACGATCTCGTCGTCTTCTTCTTCAACAAAGTCCAGTTTGCCTCGGACCCCCCAAACCTCCGATGCGAGCAGTGCGGTACGTATCGGAGGCAGGCTGTCCAGCAAGCTAGCATTCTCCTTGGTGTCCTCCTGGTCCTTTTTCTTCTTTTTCTTTCCCCCTCGCTTCGCCGCGCGATCGTGCTGAGCTCTGCCCTCGATCGTGTCTGATGATTCTACGAATATTCCCTGTACATGCTCGTAGTGGAACAACCGTGGGCAATACACGAATTGTGTACACATTCTTGCTGGCAGCAGGTCAGCATTTTCATGAGGGGAACTTGATTCGACGATTTGTGCCATGTAAAGGTGAGCATGCCAGCAGTTTTCCACTACGCATGATCACAGATTGATCATCGTCTCTCTTCGTGTGGAGAAGTGACCCCCTCGGTTTCACATCTCCACTTGCCGAGCATCTATCCTCGCAAGAACAATGCCGGGATCTGCGGTTCTGCGGGAACCAATAATTTATGCACGCCCCGGTGGACCGAGCAGGGTCCTGGCCTTGCGTGTTTTTGCGCTTAGGACTATGGTCCGCGGGCATTGACACGCTTTCTGAGAACTCACCCTGTTGAAGACGATAGAAAAGTCCGTGCGAAATTGCCCCCCGTGCTTATCCCTCCAAATATCATTTGGTTTTCAAGCACTTGGAGGGGGGCCCTCTCCGCCTCCATCGTGAGGCGGCCCCATTGAAGC
>CAYTFJ010000113.1:0-11935 GCA_964437075.1 uncultured Nannocystaceae bacterium | reverse complement strand
GAGACGGCGATGGAGACGGCGATGGAGACGGCGATGGAGACGGCGATGGAGACGGCGATGGAGACGGAGACGGAACTGGCGATGGATGCGCGTTTGTTCCGGATGCGGGGATTGGAGAGGGTCTTCCGACAACGGTCATGGCCTCGACCGAGCAGGCGACGGACGACTACGAGCCCTCGTGTGCGAACGCCGTGGCAACTTCGAATGACTATGTCTATCGATTTGTGGCGAAGACGAGCGCGACCCACAACTTCGAGATCATGGCGGCAAATTTCGACCCGATAATATTCATTCTTGACCCGTCCGACTGCGGGGCCACCGAGTTGGCCTGTGCCGACGATATCGATCAGCGAGGGAACAATTCGAACGCGTGGATAGCGCTCGATCTTGTGCCCGACCAGGTCATCTGGATAGCGATCGATGGCTACTCCAGCGCAGGAACCTTCGATCTACAGATCTCCATCGATTAGCGGAGAGCGCTCGTCCAAGGTGGTGGCGATGCAGTCGTCGCTGTCCGCTCCAGAAAAGGTCACGATGACGATCGCGCATATTAACGCTGCGGCCTCGACGAGTTCCCAAATTTGTCTGTGGTTCATAGTTTCTCTGTCTCCTGAACCAAGTTTAGAGAGCGGGGTACACAAAATCGGTTCAACAAGGATACCTTTGTGTGACATCGTTCGTGCGAGACTTTGAGTCTGGGGCCAAATTCGCCGAGTTCAACCGTAGCGGCCCTCGATGTAGTCGGCGGTCTCCCGGGACTTAGGTGAGACAAACATCTTTGCTGTGTCTTGGTGTTCCACGAGCCGTCCGTTGAGCATGAAGACGCACTCGTCGCTGGTGCGCCGGGCCTGAGCCATATTGTGTGTGACCAGCAAGACTGTGAAATCTCCACGCAACTTCCAAATGAGTTCCTCGACCGCGGCGGTACCTTCCGGGTCGAGGGCGGAGCAGGGCTCGTCCATCAACAACACCCGGGGTCGCACGGGGAGCAGGCGGGCGATGCAGAGCTTTTGTTGCTCCTCAAGGGATAGCGCGAGTGCAGCACTTCCGAGACGATCCTTCACGCCGTCCCATAGCAAGACTGTCTGCAGGGCCTCCTCCACCAGTTGGTCGTCAGGCGCGAGGGTTGCCGAGGGGTCGTCCTTTCGGTGGATTCTAGCTCCGAACAGGATGTTGTCACGAATGCTTAGGGGCAGCGGGTTGGGTCGTTGAAAGACCATTCCAATTTTTTTTCGTACCTGCACGAGTTCGACATCTTTTGCGAAGATGTCATGTCCATGAACTTCGATCGAGCCCTCAACGCGAACCGATTCAAGCCGCTCTACGATACGATTGATGCTCCTTAATAGAGTCGACTTCCCACATCCTGATGGGCCGATCATTGCGGTAATGAGTCCATGGGGGACGTCTAAGTCGACATCGAAGAGAGCCTGAAAATCTCCATACCAAAGATTGAGGGAGGTTGTCTTGATCGACTCTTTTCGTTGCTTAACCAAACTGACCATCCAAATATTGTTGTGTTGATAATTGCTGGGTGTGGCCAGAAAAGAGATCGTCCGTTTGTCCGATTTCGACGCATCGGCCCCGTAGGAAAAATGCGGTTCTGTCCGCGAGACGCCTGGCTTGTTGCACCAAATTTGTGACAAGTACGATCGCCATCTCCTTTTTGAGTTCGAGGAGGACATCCTCAATTTTTGCGGTTGTGACCGGATCGATAGCGATTGAGAACTCGTCGAGAAGCAGAAGATCCGGTTCTTGCGACAGTGCGCGTGCGATGGTCAGGCGCTGCTGCTGGCCACCCGACAGCAGACTTCCCAGGGCCGAGAGGCGGTCCTTTACCTCGTCCCAGAGCGCCGCGCGTCGTAGGCAGCGCTCGACGGTGGTATCGAGTGTCGAGCGTTTCGAGATGCCTCGCAGACGTGGTGCGAGTGCGACGTTGTCGTAGACCGAGAGAGGCAGGCCAACCGGAAGTGGGGAGACCACGCCGATCCGGCGGCGCAGCGCAAACAAATTCTCCCATGTCGCCGTGTTCTTGCCTTCGTACGACACCGAGCCTGTGTAGTGCATGTCTCGGATGAACGAGTCCATACGGCTTAGAACCCGCAAAAATGAGGTTTTCCCGCTCCCGGAGGGACCGATGATCCCGAAAATTTCGTGTTCCCGAACATCGAGGTTCACTCCAGACAACACGGTCTTCGTTCCATACTGTATAGCGAGATCTCTGACCGTCACCTTGGGGCAGGGTGTATGCGACGGCGCTACCATTTTTTCCTCCGACGGAGGTGGAGCCGCAGCCCGATGGAGGTCGCATTGATGGTCAGCACCAGGGCGATTAAAACCAGGGCGATACCGTAGGGCAGAGATTCGGGGATGCCCGGGACCTGGGAGGAGACGACGAATAGATGTAAGGAGAGGGCCATAGTCTGGTCGAATATGCTCTGGGGAAGAAAGGGAAGAAAAAATGCCGCACCGGTAAACATGATCGGTGCGGTCTCACCCGCGGTCCGTGAGACCTCAAGGATGATCCCGGTAAGAATCCCGCTCACAGCATTGGGCAACACAATTTTTTGAATGGTCTGCCAGCGGGTGGCTCCCATGTTCCAACACGCGACTCGAAATTCCATGGGCACCGCTTGTAGTGATTCTCGGGTCGATACGATCACCACAGGCAAGGTCATCACCGCGAGTGTTAGACTCGCGGCGAGGATGCTGGTTCCCAGATCAAAGAACAGCACAAATGCACCGAGTCCAAACATCGCATGAACGATGGAGGGGACCCCTGCGAGGTTGATGATCGCCAAGTTGATCGTTCTCGTGAGCCAATTGTCTGGGGCGTATTCGCTAAGATAGATCGCTGTAGCGACACCCACTGGGACCGAAGCAATAAGTGCAATTATGACGAGAGCGATGGTCCCGATCAGTGCCGGGAAAATCCCACCCGCGGTCATGCCATGGCTCGGATTCTCGCTAATGAATGCCCAGGTGATCGCCGGTCCGCCCCGCGAGACCAAGACAACAAGGATCGTAGCGACCGGAATGATGAGCATGACTGCCATCGCTGCGTAAACGACGTGCATCGTTCGTTCGATCGCATGATTGCGTCGGTTGAGTTTTGTCGATCTGAACATTTAGGCGGATTCCCGCCGTACGCCCCTGACAACGAGGTCGGCGATGAAGTTGATGGAGAAGGTGACAAGAAAGAGAAGAATTCCGAGCGTGAAAAGAGCGCCGTAGTGGTCGCCTCCGACCGCGGTGTCACCGAGTTCCGCGGCGATTGTCGCGGTGAGAGCTCGGACGGAGTCAAAAACACTGCCCGGGATGTTGATGGCGTGGCCGCTTGCCATCAAAACCGCCATCGTCTCACCAAATCCGCGTCCGACGCCGAGCAAAATCGCCGCCATAAGACCCTTCTTGCTGGCCGGAAGGATCACTCTCCACGTCGTGGTCCATTTTGTGGCTCCCATCGCCTCCGCTGCCTCGCGGTAGCGGTCGGGTACCGCCTTGAGTGCATCTTCAGCAATGGTCGTCATGATGGGGGCTGCCATCAGTGCGAGGATGATTCCTGCATTTAGAATCGAGAGTCCAACGGGGACGTCGAAGGCATCTACGATGAGGGGGTTGAGGACGGATGCGCCGATAAATCCCCAGACGACCGATGGGATGGCCGCGAGCAACTCGATGAGGACCTTTAGTAGTTCCTTCGTACGTCCACCCGAGAACTCAGAAATATAGATCGCGGACCCAATCGAGAAGGGAATCGCTATGAACATGGCAAGGCCCGTCACACTCGCGGTTCCAACAATCAGGGCGAGCGCACCATAGGTCGGTGTGTTGGAGGTGGGACGCCACCGAGTCGATGTGAAAAATTCGACGACATCAATGGTGTTTACCAGGAACGCGAGACCCTCTTTCGTGACAAAAACGAAGATGCCGACGATCAAAATGATCGCCGAAATTCCACATATGAACATCACAGCCGAGAGCGCCTTGTCGATGTACCAGTGACGATCTCGACCGTCGCGGTGGATGCTTCTCCGAGGTCCAGACGTGGACGATGGTTCAGGGTGAGGCATTTCCGGTCAATTTCTCCATGAGTGCGCGAATGTTTCCAGAGATGTCACGGACGAGGGTGTCGAGTTCGCTCGAGCTCGTGGTTGGGTTGGGTGTCTCGAATTCCGTCCAGACTCTCAGGATCGTGTGATAGGGAATATGTGGGATGTCCTGCGCAGTTGCGGGATTGATGGCGACGACCACGTGGTACTCGATGGGATAGTCAGGAAGCTCAGTACGCACTGCGGTCGGACGCGATCGTCCAATGTTGAGCGAAAATCGGTCAGCAACCTCCTCGATACGTGGATCGAGTTGCGGGGCTGGGCTCCAACCGGCACTGAGAAAACTGGCCGAGGATCCAAAGGCTTTTGAGGCGATCGCCGCAGCGAGATGTCCAACGAAGTCATTTCGTTCATCCAAGAACAGCACTCGAAAAACCTTGGGGGCCTTGGTCCGCCCTGTGGTTGCGAATACCGCCTCCTCGCAGATGTTTTTGGATTGGTCGCTGACCCGCTCAAGACGTCCGAAGATCGTCAGCAAGGAGGCCAGCTCGAACCGGGGACGGCGGGGCTCCTCTGCGATCAATGCATGAAAGACGCGATCGTAGGCCGCATCGATTCGAATCCCGTGGGTCCGCGTTTCGCGGGCAAGCTCGGGGTCTTCGGCCAAAAAGGCGTCGATGGAGCTGCGCAGCATCGACCTGGCCAACTCCGCGATGTCGACGATCTCGCCGACGATGGTGCCCTCTAGCGGTCGTTTTAGCTGCAGGACCACTCGGCAAATTGTCGCGGCATAGTCGCCGGTACGTTCGAGCGCGATCGCCAGTCGTAGCACCGACGAGATGAACCGTAGGTGCCCGGCCGCGGGGAGGTGGCGGGCGACGAACTCGTGTGTGAGTGCATCGATCTCACGAATTTTTCGATTGACGCATAGATCGTCAAGGACGACATCGTGGAGCACATTGAGACTGTGGGTCTGGATGCCTTCGACCGCCCGTCGAAGCGCGGAGTCCAGCAAAATGGAGATGTCGCGGATACGACTGTGAATCTGTGAGAGGTCGTGTTCAAGACGTTGCGTGTAGTGAGACATCGTTTCGCGGTAGGGTGTTTGGAACTGTGGGGGTATCTAAAGGCACTTGACGGCACGAATCGGAGCGTAGCCCTTAGATCTGAGCAGACACTGTCCCTCGTCAGAGGCGATCCAGTTCATATACTTCTTGATCGATCCTTTCGGAGCGCCGGCGGTATACATCATGAGCGGTCGGGCAATGGGATAGCTATTGTTGCTGGCGGTCTCGATTGTCGGATCGACACATATGGCGGAGTCGTCTTTCTTGATGCAGGGCATCTTCACGTGTTCGGTGGCGTAGGCCAGCCCGCTATAGCCGATCGCGCACGGTGTATTCTCAACCAGTTCGACGACGTCTTTCGAGCCGTGCATGTCGCGAGAACCTAACTTGTACTCAGAGCCCTTTCCGAGTACCGCCTTTTTAAAATATGCATAGGTGCCCGAGTTGTTCTGGCGGCTGACCCGAACGATTTCATCACTCTTGCAGCCAGGAATGGTGATGTTGAGTTGGCTCCACCTGTCGACCGCTCCTCCCTCGGCGTAGATGCTCTTCAGTTGGGCGAGCGTGGTCTCGTTCATAGGATTGTCAGGGTGAACAAAGACAGCGAGCGCGTCGTGACCTACGATGTGTTCGATCGGGTCGATGCCATTCGCCCTGGCCATCTTGATCTCCTTCTCTTTCATTTTTCGGCTAGCATTGGCGATGTCGACGGTTCCGTTGATCATGGCCGAGATCCCGGTGCCAGAGCCTCCGCCCGTTACAGCCACGGCGACGGATGGCTCCTTTGTCTTGTATTCCTCCGACCACGCTTGGGCCACATTGACGAGGGTATCGGAGCCTTTGTTTTGGATAACGGTTCGCTGTGTCGTTCCCTGATTTGGCGCGGTGGCATCAGTTCTTGATGCAGTGGCGTCCGCGCCGCTATTCCGCGCGGGCCCGCATCCGCCGAGAGATGCCACGACACAAAAGAGAAGAGGCGTCGAGAAGAGTGCTTTGCTCATGATTTGAACCCTAGCCTCGGCCCTCGTCATTTGGGTTTCGGTCTTGTTACGATTGCGTGACTCCGATGTCCCGCCGATGTCCCGCCGATGGCGCGGCATGAGGTCTGCTAGTGTCGAGTGTCCAACTCGACGGCTCATGGCAAAAATACTTCACATCACGACGGTCCCGTGTTCTCTGGGGTTTCTCGACGGGCAGGTTGGAGCGCTCAAGGAACGCGGATTTAGCTTTGACGCGATTTCTTCCTCGGGTGAGGCACTTTGGAGTTTTGGGCGGCGTCACGGTGTGCGGGTCCATGCCGTTGAGATGACACGGGCGGTGAGTCCATTCGCAGATCTGCGGGCGGTGGCCGAGTTGATTGCCGTGATTCGACGGGTCTCGCCCGACCTCGTTCACGCACACACACCGAAGGCCGGTCTCCTGGGCATGATTTCCGCGTCTGTCGCTGGAGTGCAGACGCGGCTCTATACGATGCGAGGACTTCTGACGGAGACCGCCACCGGCCCGCGACGACTCGCCTTTCTTGCCGCGGAACGGGTCGCATCCCGATTGGCCCATCGTGTCGTGTGCCAGAGTCCGTCGCTACGACAAAGCGCAATCGATGAGGGTATTGTTGGGGCGGATCACGCTTGCGTCTTGGGACGAGGCGGCAACGGGACGGACGCCACACATCGATTTGAACCTGATCGTTGGCGTGAAAAGGCCTTGACGTTGCGGGCCCAGCTGGGAATCAGTCCAGAGGTGCCTGTACTTGGGTTTGTCGGCCGTCTCGTTGGCGACAAGGGGGTGCACGAGCTATGCGAAGCCTGGAACAGCCTTCGTATCGAGTTCCCCCGTCTTCATTGGTTGATCGTCGGGCCTGAAGAAGTTCGTGATGCCCTGGATCCAGAAGTTCTGGAGACACTTCGACACGACTCGAGAGTGCATCTTATCGGTAGTGTTGAAGAAGTCGCCCCCTACTATGGTGCAATGAACGTCGTGGCACTTCCAAGCTATCGCGAAGGGCTTCCTAATGTGCCACTCGAAGCTTCTGCAATGTCGACGCCCGTCGTGGCGACCCGTGTGACCGGTTGTATCGATGCCGTCGTCGATGGGGAAACGGGGGTTTTGGTGCCGCCACGGTCCAGTGAGGCGCTTCGTGTGGCGATAGCATCCTACCTTCGAGAGCCCGAGAAAGGTCGAAAACATGGGGCCGCCGGACGTCGATTTGTGCTCGAAAACTACGCGCCCGAGCGGTTGCATCGTGCGACGGAGCTGCTCTATCGAACAATGCTTGGTGAGCATCGATAGATCTTCAGTCGATCCGGCGTTGATTTTTTCGTGAAGGTCTAGGGGGCGTGGTCTTCTGGTTGCCAGTCGGCCGCGAAGGCCTGTGCCCCACGTAGGATAATTCGCAGGTGAAGAATCATCCGATCGGCGATCTCACTTGTTGGCGACGCTTCGTTCTCGAGAGCGGCGGCCCCAAGGTTGAGTACGAGGGTCACCATGGCCTCTGCGACCAGTTTCGTATGAGCCAAGGGGAGGCGACGGCGGATGCCCTCGGATTCGAGGTCGACGGTGAGTTCTTCAACGAACTGCGTGGTCAGATTTTGGAGTGCACTTCGAAGGACGACCGATCCCCCTGCACGCCCTTCGAGCAGAAGCCGGAATAAATTTCCGTGGTCTTTCTGGAAGTCCATGAAGGCTGCGACCGAAGATTCGACCACACTGTCGCCATCTTCTCGACGCCGTCGAGCCGCGCGCATCAGCTGACGAAACGACGTTCCGACCTCGTCGATGAGAGTCAAGGCGAGCGCATCCATGTCGCGAAAGTGACGGTAGAACGAGTTTGGAGCGATGCCCGCGGCTCGTGCAACCTGCCGGAGACTGACGGCACCAAAACCGATCTCCGCACTGAGCCGCAAGGCAGCGTCAATGATCGCCCGTCTGGTTCGTTGCTTTTGCTCGGCTCGATTGCCCGCCATCGCCGGCCAATCTAACACCCCGGGGAGCGAGGTGAGAGCTCTCGAATTTTGAGAGTACACATGTGCTCTCAAATGCTCAGCCAGGTGGATGCAATTCTCTATCCGTCGTGGAACTATCGGCGCCGTCATGCGTCATCGTTTGTGTCTTCGTAGCCTGGCCTCAAGCCTCTTGGGGCTGAGCCTGTTGTTCACCACGCCGTCATGTGAATCGAGATCACATCCTGCCGAACGTGGGGTGGCGAAGCCGACGGTTCGAGAGCTAAGAGACGATGAGCTCCCGCGGCTTGGAGCGCTGGTGCGCGAGATTCTCGCAGGTCGGTCGGTCGATTCTCCCGAGATAGGGGCCGGAAGTGTGGCTGTTTACGTCGCGCTGCGGGTGAAAGGCAGCCTTGTGGGAGAGGGATGGGGCGAGAAATCGTCGCTGACCGCGAGCTTGAAGGGG
This sequence comes from uncultured Nannocystaceae bacterium, assembly GCA_964437075.1. GTDB lineage: Bacteria > Myxococcota_A > Polyangia > Nannocystales > Nannocystaceae > CAYTFJ01. Next base: position 3,411 of record CAYTFJ010000113.1, on the reverse strand, counting down.
GCGCTAGCAAAGGCGCGGGGCGTCGCAGGTGAGTCGGGGAGCCACAGCAAGAAGATCGATGGGGTCGAGATTGACGTGACCTTTGATTACAAGGATGTCGACAGCAAACGTACGGGTCGGGAGTTCTCAAATATTCTCTCGGGGGTCGTTGGCATCGAGTTTCATCATGAGGGCGCGGTTCTGCGTCGCGCCCCCACACAGACGATCGCGGCGAATCGTAACTTGCAGGGCGAGATTCGTGCGTTTCAAGAGCTTCACCGACTGAAAAAGGAGGGCTTCAGAGAGCAGGTCAAAGTACGAAAATTTTCGGCCTACCAGTATCTTGTTGTGTTGGATGGTGGGGAGCCTACGGTTCACCGCATGGAGCGGGGCAATACCTATGTCGCGCCCCAAGAGGTCAGTTCGTCGAGCACCCACAAACTTGCCGAACTGGCATCCAATTGGTTGGTGCGACAGGTCGCTGAGGACGGTCGAATGCTCTACAACTTTGATCCCGCCCAAGACGCCGAGGCGTCCGATGCTGGCGGAAGCGACAACAATATGATTCGTCAATGGATGGCGACGGTCGCACTCGAACGCGTTGCCGAGGCCCGGAACGATCCGAAGATTTGGGACAAGGTCGAAAAGAACATCGATTTTAATCTAGCCCACTACTATAAAAAGATCGGAGACGGTCATGGTGTGATCGAATACAAGAGCCGGGGGAAGAAGCTTGGCGCGATGGCCCTGGCGGCGATGGCCCTGGTGATTCACCCCAAACGTGAGAAATGGGCGGTGTACGAGCAGGGCCTGACGAATGCGATCGATTCGATGTGGTCGGAAGACGGCTATCTCAATACTCACTACGGTAGCCCCCGAAACGAGAAGAACAACAATCAGAATTTTTACCCGGGTGAGTGTCTGTTGCTGTGGGCGACGATGATGGACAAACAAGAGGACCCGGTTCGGTTGGAAAAATTCATGAAAAGTTTTCGTCGGTACAGACGTTGGCATCTTGAGCCGGTCCACCGCAAACCGTCCTTCATCCCCTGGCACACGCAGGCGAACCACATGGTCTGGAAAATTACGAAAGACCCGGAGTTGCAGGCTTTCAATTTTAGGATGAATGACTGGTTGCTCGACATGCAACAGTGGGATGACCTACCTTTTCGTGACACGAAGGGGCGATTTTACGATCCGAAGCGTCATCGAGCGCAGAAAGATGATGCCGGTAGAATAACTCGTCCGATGTTCGGGGGACCCCATGCGTCTGCGACCGGCGTCTATCTTGAAAGTTTGATCGATGTCTATCGGATGGCCCGTGCGGTGGGAGACAAGAACCGGGCTGAAAGGTACAGATTGGCCATGGTTCGCGGCCTGAGAAGCGTGATGCAGCTTCAATATGTCGATGCTGTAGACATGTTTTACGTGAGGAGCCGCGATGCTGTGCTCGGCGGGATGCGGACCACTGTTTATCGCAATGAAATTCGTGTCGACAACGTTCAGCACAACCTGATGGCAATTCTGAAGATCCTTGAGAGTCTACAACCTGAGGATTACAGTACGGAGAGCCAGAACTAAGGGGGGATAGAGACAAGAGCTTCAGCGCACTGGCATTTTTTCGTGTAAAGGGGAGAGGGACCCCATGACCACGAAATCTCCCCGTTCAGTTCAGTCGTTCATCGGCCGCTGCACCGCCGATGGGATCTACACGATCACCTTCAATCGTTCAGAAAAAAAGAACGCATTTACCTTTGCGATGTACCAGGATGTGGCCGATGCGCTGCATGAGGCCCGCGGCGCGAAGGCGGTACGAGCCATCGTAATCCAAGGATCTTCCGGGGTGTTTAGCGCGGGAAACGACTTGAATGACTTTCTTGAGAATCCGCCGAAGAGCGCGGATAGCCCTGTGTTTGGAATGCTTCTGGCACTAGCGAATTGCGAAAAACCGGTGATCGCGGCCGTCCAGGGCCCAGCCATTGGCATTGGCACGACGATGCTTCTGCACTGCGATTTTGTCTTTGCGGCCGAGGGGTGTCGGTTTCAACTACCTTTTGTCAATCTTGGATTGACACCTGAAGGCGCGTCGACTTTTTTGTTGCCACGCCTTGCTGGCGATCGTCTGGCCCGGGAGCTCTTGATGCTCGGCGAGCCTTTCTCGGCCGAGAAAGCGCTCAGGGCGGGCATTGTCAGCGAGGTGATGAACGCGGATGATGTCATCGAACACGCGCAGAGAGTCGCGCGTACCTTGGCCCACAAACCAGAAAATTGTCTAGCAAAGACAAAATTATTGCTGCGAGAGGCTACCGCAAGACGGGTGGAGGAGGCACTTCAGAGGGAGGGCGAGGTCTTTATGGAGTGCCTACGATCGGCCGAGGCACAAGAGGCCTTCTCCGCCTTTTTGGAGAAACGTTTGCCCGATTTTTCGAAGGCATAGTGCGACTGAGTCCTTCGAGGATCGTTTGGAACGAAAAACTAAATCGGCCTTGAGCATCGTACTTTCCAGCTTTTTCTCGAAGACTCTCGTCGCTCGGGGGAGGGCTGTCCGACGCGATCAAGATTCGATTGCTCGTTGTTGCGGTCTTGATCACACGAACATACCCGAACACCTCTTCGATCGATCGTTTGTGGGCATGAAAGTCGGATCGAAAATGAAGATTGAATACAACCAGACCGCGGTCAGTGATTCGAGATTTTAGCTGTTGAAGAAATGCCTGGGTTTTGAGCGGCCGCGGGATGCCGGCGCTGTCGGTGAGTTTTGCGGCCGGGTCGAGGAAGGTGTCCATGTAGATGACGTCCCAGCGAGTTGGGGTCGAGGCGATATATTCGAGTCCGTCGGCGACGACGATCTTCGTCTTGGCATCGTCGTGAACGCCAAACCACTCGCGGGCCACCTGCGCGACTTGGGCATCGATCTCCACTGCGTGAACTTCGGCGTTGGGGAGGGCGTGACGGATGAATTGGAGCATGGCGCCACCGCCAAGGCCTACGACCAGCAGACGAGAATGTTCCGATTCTGATTTGTACAGTAAGCTAGCGAACATTGTCCGCGCGTAGGCGCTCTGCAAGACGAAGGGCGTTTGTGTGTTCATGCTGGTCTGATGGCGCTCTTGTCCGCTTTTTGAGACGAACTTCAGCGAACGCATCTCGCCTTCCTGGCGTACACGAAGATGGGAATAGGGTGAACGTTGGTCGGCAAGAATGGCGTCGTGGCCCGTCGTGAACGGGCCTCGGAGCGCGGCACCGATCGGCGAGATTGTGGCGGGGACTCGTTGATAGCTCCTGGCGGTATCTTCTGCGGTGTCTTCTGCGGTGTCTTCTGCCGTGTCATGCTTGGCTTTGCGATCGACCTGTGTGGGTTTGATGGAGCACCCAAAGATCAGCGCGTACGACATGAGAGAGAGAGACGGTCGCGGGAAACTAAGAATACTG
>CAYTFJ010000112.1:0-12051 GCA_964437075.1 uncultured Nannocystaceae bacterium | reverse complement strand
GCTTGCATCAAGTCGGGCGTGTTGTGGGGGAGGCGGTCGATAAGGCTATTACGACTCAAAATGCTAGGAGCCGACTCGAAATCCGCTCGATTTAGGGCTTTTTGAGGCAAAGCCAGTACACGGTCACTTTCTTCCCACCTTCTTCTTGGCGTCCTGTACCAGAGCGATCAAGGAGGTTCCGCCCAGGTACTCAGCTTCCTTGGCTGCCCTCATCGCGCCTGTGTAGTCCCCTTCTTCCAGAAGGAGCTTTGCCTCGTTCTCCCATGCAGGGGAATGCTGGGGGCTCTTTCTACGCGACCTCCGGAAGGCGGTCAGAGCATCACCCCTTCTTCCGAGCACCTTGTACGCATATCCGCACCATTCGTCGACAACGGGATCACCCGGGCGCATGGCCCCGGCCGTGGCGAGGCTGACAAGAGCTTCATCGCCGTGATGGGCGGTGAAGAGAATACGTGACCTGAGCATGTGTGCGTCGAAGATCTCCGGGTCACGGGATATCGCTTCGTCCACGGCTTGCAGGGCCTCGGGGAGGCGAAACTGGTACTCAAGAGCCTGGGCCAGTTCGATGTGGAGCCAGGGTTCAGTGGGGTCGAGCGTGATCGCGTCTTTGAGGATGCGCTCTGCGGTGACGGGATCTCCTGCTTGACGAGCGGTCGCGCCGAGGCCTTCTGCCTTCACGCAGTCATTGTCGACGACGGTTCTTTTCACACCGGAGGGGTCGGAGAGAAGACGAAACGAGACGAATCCCCAGGCGACGATTTCTCGGTCAGTCCAGTCTTCCGGAAGCTCGGGGTAGTCTCGGCGCGTGTCCTCCGACCCGGTTTCCAGGTTGAGGAATCCGTACCAGCGTTTGATCGCGGGGTTCCATTTTCCACCGAGGGCGTGAAAATCCACCCTCACACCATGATCGGATGCCATGCGGCTTAGCCCTGCGACACCGTGCCCGATCGACGGCTCCCGAGCGCCGCACACGATGCCATTGATGCGGGCGGTTTCCTTCTCCTGGTCGTTTCCCTCGTGGCCCTGGACGAACCCAAGGCCGTAGTGCGCCATCCATGTCAGAAAGCTCGTCGCCAACTCGCGGCGGTGGCTATCCGGAAGTCCGACATCGGCGAGCCAGCGCCAAAGTTCGTCGAGGGCAACGACGATGCGCAGCTCCAGTTCAAGCGTTTTCTGCTTCTGAGGTTCGTTCTCCAGGAAGCAAGCGAGGGATTCCAGGCTCGCGCTCTGCGGTAGGGCACCTGCCTCCCACTCCTCAAAGGTGCTCTCGCCAATGCCGACGCCGACAATGTCGGTCCTGCGAATGTCGCTCAGGTTCATTTGGAAGCGGAGGAAGCACAGGAAGGCACGTTTTTCGGTTAAAGCGGAGGGTCCGTGTTCGACGAGGGCCGAGACGTGCTTGTGATGCCTGTGAATGCCGAGCAGACAGAGACGAACGGCGAGATCCTGGAGTGCCAGGCGCAGCATGGGGAGGCAGGTGAGCAGTGGGTCGCTGTCACGGGGCCCGTAGGACCCAAAGTAGCTCTGACACCGATCCCACATCAATGCATAGGTGCCGATGCCTCCCGCAACGAACTCCCGTAGGTGATCAGGGCGGACTTCATGGACTTGATCCAAAGGGACTGGGAACCCGAGTTCGACGAGAAGCGCGGCGAGTTCCGTGACGTATTCATGTCGGGTGCCGTTGGAGACGCGCTCGCCCTTGTCGAAGGTCTTGCGCGTTGTCTTGCTGAGCTTGGGGGACAGCTTGCTACTGAGGCGCATGGCTCTGACGATGGAGCCAAGGATCTGCTGGGCGGAGGGGTGGGGGTTGATATCCATTCTTCGAGCTTGCAGCGGATGGTTCAAGACATGGACCCCGGGAAGGGGTCAAATAGTCCATCGCGGCTAGTTCAAATCGACTTGTGAGTGATGGCGATGCTTCAAGAACTCATCTGGGCGCCGTTTGAAGCATTTAGCGACTCCACGGGTTTTCGATGGATGTCGGATCTGATCGTACTATGCCTCCAACATGCTGGCCGGATGGTGAATGGAAGAACGAGGCTATGACATGGACTGTGCCAATCGCTCCGGGATAAACTTCTCCCTGGTGATGACCGTGCCGCTGGCCATGTCAGCGGACCAGATCCCATCACCGAGGCTCAATCGAATTCGAGGCACGTCGTTCTCGAAAACGGGGAGAGAAACAGCGAGGCCAGCGAGCGAGGGCAACTGAATTTCGAAGGATCCGTCCTGCTTTCCCATGAGGTCTGAAACGTTCAACTCTTCCTTGAGTACCGACCGATGGGACAGAGGACAGTTCTTGAATATCCAGCGAGCGATTGAGGTGTACAGGACTATTCGGACCAAATCCGGTACGGCCTGCGTATCTACCTCGCGGCCCAAGCTGTAGAGGTTGTAGAATGCGCGCGCCGCCTCTTCCCGAGTCCCATGCAGAACCGACGACCCAGGCTTTAGCCATTCAGTCCGCCCCTGTTCGTTGAGTGGGCCGATGTGCCATTTGCGATCTTCATCCATAAAGACGCTGCACACGAGTTCGAAGCGACGACCTTTGTTCACCTCTATTCCCCACGTGGTCTTCCCCTGCTCTGTCGGGACCAACTGATAGTTGTTTTGCTGTGGTGTTGAAACGCGATGTGTTCCTCTGTTTGCCAGCCGGTCCAGCGCGGAGAATATGTCAGGGAGGATCGCTCGATCGAACTCAAACTGGGCTGCGGTCTTCGGGAGACCGTCCTTTGGCCTGACCCCGGGGGCGCTGGCACCCCATAAGCAAGGTTCTCCCTTCTCACTTGTCAGCGATCGCTGACATCCGCGTGATCCCGTGCGCGAGCTGATGACGACGCGGGCGTAGACCGAAGTGGACAAGCACAATTAACAAGGCCGGGGACCCCTTAGCTTGCCAGCAAAAATCCCCGGACTTTCACGAACGCCGACGACGGATGAACCGTCGTAATGCAGTTGCGAAGTAGTGGTCGCATGCACCGGGATCGGCGTCAAATTTTCGGAGTGTCCGGAGGGGATCAACGGTTTGACTTCCAGTGTTCCTGACGGCAGGAATTTCGCCACCACGCTACTGAACTCGGTCGTGCGCCAAATCCGGGATCGAGGTTTGAACAGGGCCTCGATTAGTCGCAAAACTGTCGTCTTGCCAACCCCGTTTGGGCCGTGGCTGATGGTGATGTGGTCCTCCGTCTTTAGCTCAAGGGAGTGGCGAAAGACGCCGAACAAACCATCGACGACGAAGGAATCCAGTCTTCGTCTAGAGCCATCTGGCGTGGACCCAGGCTCGGAGTTCTCGGGGGGCATACGGACAACCCTGGCAGGAGCCGATGCCCTCCGCAACGGGCGCCCGCGGTCCGGCGTCGCGACGGGCGAATATGCGCCCGTCGCGCTTGCAGCCCCCACGGGAGCGGGGACCCGCCGAGGCCGGATCACCGAGGCGGAACGCGACCTCGCCAATCCACGGCGCGTGCTGAGCACGGCGCCACCCAGCGGAGCGTCCCCGGCACCGGGGACCGCACTCCCGGAGCCGTCGCTAACCCCGAAAACAAGAACCCCGCGGTGGGCTCACCACGGGATCCTCATACGTTCGCGAATTCGCGGCTTAGACAGTGGAGGCGCCGGGAATCGAATCCAGGAGGTGGAGGGGTGGAGGGGTTGGGTTTGGTGATGGATCGTGAAATTTGGGAGGGGACGAGGGGCTACTTGCTCGGCGGACGTTTGGGAAAGGAGGGCGATGGCGCGGAGCGGGTGGGTTTTCGATGTCGCAAGGTAGTCGGCGCGGTTGAGCAGGCGTTGGCCGCACTGAATCGCGGTGAGATTGAAGCGGCGGAGGCGTTCCTGCGCGCCGGATTGGCTGAGGTCCAGAGTCATCTCGATCCTGATTCGCGCCGGTTGTCTCCAAGAGACGGCTCTCGGACAAGAATCGGTGAACCGCTGACGTTCGAGCGTGGACTGACACTCGGTCCCGCCTGCACGTACCCACTCGCCTTGTCCGAAGACCTTGAGGCCGGTGGCATCGACAATCAGGCAGGTGCTCTCGCCATCCGTTGATGCCAGGTCCGGTCGTGGCGCTGTGCCCCAGGTTCCCATGATTTCAGCGAGATTGCGTCCAGCAGGTCACCGCCGAGGGAGAGGACCTCCCTTTCTTCACGGTATTGGACCTCCACTCACGCTGATGTATTGTCGCCCTCGACCGTGTTCAAGGAGTCTGCATGCAGGATCTAGGCACCTCAGCGATCGGTAAGAAGGGATTCGCGGCGGCGGCCCGCATGTTCTCTTCCGTTGTCTTCTCCGAGATGGCACGCGATGCGCAATCGCCTCGTTTTGCACATTTTGCGTCCGAGGCCGTAGGGAGCGTTCCTGTGGACGGTGCTCGGACTGTCGCCGAGCACTTTGACATTGCGCTGCGCGCGTTGACGAAGGAGTACCGTGACGAATACGTCTACAAGAACATCGTTGCCCGGAGAATCGTCCTAGGGAGGCATTCGATACGGACCGCAACGATGCTCACCGAACTTCGAGTCGGTCGATGCAAAGCCGACATCGTTGTCCTGAACGGCTCGTCGACCGCCTACGAGATCAAGTCAGACTTGGATAATCTCGGCCGTCTTGAAAACCAACTCACCACCTACCTTCAGGCATTCGCTTCTGTAAATGTAGTGGCGGGACATCGCCATCTGGATGCGATCTTGGCTCTTGCGCCCAAGCCTGTCGGGGTTCTGTGCCTGCGACGCGGGTCGATATCGGTCATACGGAAAGCCGACGTCGACCCAGGGCGAATTTGCCCCGAGATCTTGTTTGATTCCCTTCAACTCGTGGAATCGAGGAGTGTGCTTGTGAGGCTGGGGGTGGAAATTCCCGATGTACCCAATACTCTCGCGTATCGAGTTCTCAAGGCTCTGTTCGTCCAGCAGCCGGCTAGGTTGGTACATGACGCAACTGTTGCCGTCTTGAAGAGGTCTCGTGGGCACGAGCGGATAGGCGCGATCTTGGGAAAAATACCTACATCGCTTTCGGCTGTTGCGCTAGGTTCTCATGTTAGAGTCCGGGACCATCAGAACATCATGAAAGCGTTGTCAACAGACCTTGGAGACGCGCTGTGTTGGAGATAAGAGCATGTACCACCCGTACTTTCGAGGGAAACAATTTGAGCTGAAGGCGATCCGCGAAGCCGCACCGCTGTTGGCGAAACACAACTTTGTACCGGTCATCGAACCGGTAAAGAAGGACCTGGGTCCCATCAAACGTACGCTTGATGAGGTCTCGAAAGCGAAGGGGAAGGCCGTTCTGATAGTGAATCCCTTTGTCGGGGAGTTGAGTAACGATGGATCGTCGGTAGAGAATCTTCTCGATGCACACCTTGACGATTGGCCAGGGATATCGGTAGGGATTCATTTGTCGGCGGAGATGACGGTTGCAGAGACTGTTCGGTTTTACGAATCTCTTGATCGAGAACCAGAAGAAATCACACTCGTTCACGCTGGGCTCACAGATGCAACACAGCTGAGTTCCTCGCTTGGCGACGCTGCTCAGGCAATGAGGCACGTGTTCGTGGACCGAAAATGCGGGAGACGGTATCGAGATCTCTTTCAAAGCGAGCGCATGGTGCTCCTCCGCGACGGCTTTAATCGTTGCAACAACGCGGACTATGGCGCTTCAGAGATGTTCTCTGATTTGCATACGACCTACCGAGCGGAGGGGGTAACCGGGTTTGGCGATTTCCTGACACAAGGAGACTACTTCCCAAAGGGCGGAGGGCTCCCATATGCGGTCGCAATTCATCTTACGTACTTCGATCCGAAGCAGCATGATAACATGTACGTCGCTCATTTCATTTCCGATAGCAATCTCACACAGGCGGACCCTGCTGGAAAATTCGCCGAAGCCGTAGCGAAGTTGTCTCGCGAAGTTGAGAAAAGCGGAAGCCTGATTCTACGAACTGATGGAGTCGAAAAATTTCTCGAATGCCATCGTGAGCAGCGAAACCCCGGACTTGGTTACGCGAAGAAACTTTCGCTGTTCCATCACATGGAGACGTTTGCTCTTGGACTCCCGAAAATGGCAGACGGCTAAGCTGCGGTGAGCGGGCCTGCAAGGCGACATTCGGCGGACAAACAGCGAATGTTGCAGTCGGCCGGCCCGTCGCCGAGCACGAATCGACAGCGAAATCTCACAGTGGTATACGCAATTAGTGAGTTGTGATGTCAACGTTCGCTTTTTCTAACAAGTGATATAGTGTGGCGACCTTCACTCTTGCACCTCGCTTCGCACAGTACGTGAACATGACACGTTGCTTCGCTCGTGTGAATGCAACAAAAAATCCCGAAGTGCCCTCGATCTCATCTTCCTCAAAGCTCCACCACGCGCCATCATCGAGCCCGACGAAGATGACGGTATGATATTCATGACCTTTGCTCTTGTGAATGGTCATGAGAGGGACCGCACGAAAACCCTCGTACGTGTCGAGCGCTTCCTGCCATGTGTTGACTCCAGACGAACTGGCGGCGAGGTGTGTCACCATCGATTCGACTACCTTATCCAGCCATTCACCCTGTCGATACGCGGGATGGGCTGTCGACAGGGCTTGGCGACCAACGAAAGCGATGGTGATATCAATCACTGAACGAGCCTCCGCTTCGTCGCGCACGGGCCGAAGACAGACGCCTCGCAGATTCTTTGCAAACTCGTCGAGTTCACATGCGAGCCGTCTTTGGGCTCGTTCATCATGAGGAGAAATCCCTCTCAACGAGGAGAGGGTCGCCTGGCAAGTAGTCCAATGATGCCCCGCTCTTGAACTGATCGCTAGCCTGAAGAGGCTGACAAGGACTTTCGACAACTTCTCTGACAGAAGATCCTGGAGCGACAACGATCCAATCCGAGCAGCTTCATTGCGTAGCGAAAGACCATGCTTCGAGAACGCCGGTTCCAGCACCTGACTGTAATTCGCCGGTAGTTGGCGGACCAATATTACAAAATCTCGTGGAGATAGGCCGTCCTTTTTCATCTCGGCCTCAATGAATCCTGCGAGCCTATCCGCTTCCTGCGACACCGAGGAGAACTCCCAAAGAGCGCAGCTATCACCGCTTACCGTAGCGATGGCCTTTGACACTGGCTCGACCGCCCGAGCATCAAGGGCTTGTGCGAGGACGTGCTGTATTCGCACGAGATCAGGTGAAGAACGATAGTTGTTGAGTAGCGAAGAACGGATTGCACCGAAATCGATTTCGATGGCGCTGAAAGGTTCATCCATCGCCAGTGCCCAGCGCATGATCTTCTGTTTGTTGTCACCTACGGCGGTGATTTGCGTATCAGAAGTTGAGAATATCGTTCGGACGAGATCGTACTGGACTTGCGTCGTGTCCTGGAACTCATCCATGAATAGGTGAGAATAAGTTAGCCCAACGGCTCTCCTGATCACTGGGTTGAGGCGTAGCAAAAGTTCAACAAGACGCCCGATCATTGGAAAACTGAGGTAGGTGAGCGATTGTTCATGCAGTGCAATCGTCCAAAATCGGTTCGCAGCCCATTGTGGCGGGGTCATGTTCGTTGGAGGATCGTTCGCTAGCGGGGCACCGAGCAAGTGTGTGCGTTCGAAGGCTTTGACTGTAAGTGCCTCTATGTCTGCCCGAATCCCTATCGCAGTCGGTGGCGGGCCGAGAGTGTTAAGAAATCGTTCGTACAATCTGAAGTTCGTCAGCAAGATCTCGTATTTCGGCCTCGGTCGCCAGATTGTTGGCAAGATCTGACCGAAACGGTCGAGCAGACTCTTGGCGAACGCATCGAAAGTGAGAGAATCGAATCGATTCGCGTCGTTAGGATGGCATCTCTCACGCACGCGGCCAGCGAGATTCGTCGCAGCGTCTGTCTTGAAACTGATAGCCAGGATGCGGCGCGGAAACGGCGACAGTCCGGTCTGCAAGAGATAGGATGCTCGTTGGGCAAGAAGTTCGGTCTTCCCAGAACCGGGCCCGGCAATGACAGAACGATGGGAATCAGAATGAACGATGTCTAGCGCATTTGGCTCAAGTTGTTCGACTCCGACAGGATTCCAGTTGCTGGGAAGGATACGGCTGGACGATGGTGACATGATCAATCTCGTCGCATCTTGGCGGCAAGGTGGTTCAACACCGACCGCAACGGCTCGGGAATCTCGGCTTGGATCGCCTCACGCGAGAGATGGGTGAGGGCGGCGAGATGGGTAGCCGGCTTGCTGTGTGTCATAAAATGGTAGCGGTAGGCAGGAAACAAGTCGATGCAATCCGAAAGCTCTCCGGCATAAAGGGCCAGCCCAGGTCCTTTGACCCCGAGCACAGCTTTCGCTGCTTCTTTGCCGCTCGTACGGGGACCGCCCTTCGTAGGGATGATCGCTTCGTAGGCGGCGGGAAACGCCCTAAGCATTGCGAGGTCAAGATCGAGAGGCGTGGAAAAGAAGACATTATGCTTCCGAAGATTGTCGACCCATCGCATCAGGATGCCTATCTTGGACGCATCCTGCCAAGTGTGCATGTCTTCCAGATCTTTATCGGAAGTCAGTGTCTCGTTCGGTAATTGTAGTAAATCCGATTTGGATACGCCGAGTTCGATCAGGTTCTGGATGGCCGTCTTTACTCGCCCGAAGCCCCCTCCGTGGCGGCCAAGGTCGAGGTCGAGGAGAGTTGCGAAGGGGATATCGAGTTGATCAAGAAGGCGCCAGAAATGCTGAACATGTCTACCGCCGAGAGGCACGATAGCGACGAACGCGGGATCGATCACGATATCGAGAGCCTCCGCAAGTTTTGGCAATACCAGACGTTCGGAGTCGCCCTCGACGAGAAGAACAAACCGGGCGAAATAGAGTTCTGGGAACGCTAGCATCGCGTTGCGAACGAATTTTTCGGCCTCCTCATGGCCCTCGGGCAGCTCAATCGGTCGCACACTGGAGATACCCGTTCGGACCGAGCGCCTACAGTAGCGGACGTTTGTCGGCTGAACTCGGCTCAGTACCGACGGAGAATGACTTGTCAGGAGTGCCTGTGAATTTCCTCCAGCGACAAGCGTCAGTACTTGCTGAATAATTCTTGCGAGATAGTACGGAGAGAGATGGTTCTCCGGCTCCTCAAGTGCAAAAATGGTCATTGGCGGTATATTCATCTCATCCGCTCGAAAACCCGCGACATCTCCCGCAACGACGCTACGTTCGAGATCAAAGACGGCCGCGGCGAGCGCGAAATAAAACAGCGATTGTTGACCGTCACTTAGCGATGTTAGGTCCCTTTCTTGTCCATCGGGTCCTTGCTGAAAGAGTACTGTTATTCGACGAATCACTTCTTCGAATCGGCGGCTGACGAGGCTAAACCCCGGCCTGATGTCGGTTGCCTCGTCATGAATATTCGACCATCGACTAGCCAAGGAACTGCTGATCGCCTTGATTGCTGTCTCCGCCTCGAACGCTGAACCGATGCTCTGACTCGCTCCTTCGATCGCTTTTCGAGTTGCAGGGGACCACTCAATGGCTCGGAGAAGACGAGCTGCCAGTGCTCCTGTCGTCGCCCGAATCTGGGCCGTTGCGTCGCGACTTGCCGGTACATAGTGCAGTTGGATCAGGCCACGATCCGACGAGGAAACGGGGTTTTTTTGATCTTCTGTCACCGTCGGATCAAGAGTATCGACCCAGTATAGGTTTTGGGTGATGTCGCCTTCGATCGTCCCGTCGTCCTCCCAGCGAGCTTCAAGACGCAAACGACAGGCGGGCTCTTCCCCCGCGTGTTCGATGCGTAGATTGCGGAAGCACGGCGCGACGGTTTCTGACGTCGCGGAGCCGTCGAGAAGCTCAGGCAATCCGATCTCGACCTCGATAACGAGTTCCCGTGCCGATCGATCATCAGGGTCTATTTCGGGCGGTCGGTGGAAGTCCGACCTCTGGACTGTCCGCTCTATCCGTGAAGTTCCGAAAATTCTGGCAAGTGACTGTAGAAGGGCTGTTTTACCGGAGGCGTTTGGCCCGACGATTACGGTGAGGTCCGGAGAGAGGCTGATGCGTGTTGGCTCGGGGCCGAAGCACCGAAAACCGGAGATAGAGATAGCTCGAATATGCATGGTGGATTGAACTTCAATACGCCGCGATGCGACGATCGCCGGTGTCGTCTTGTACCATCTCGAAGACTTTATACATGTGGATCCAAAGATCCATGTGTTGGCGCCAAACGATCGTCAGGGTGTGGGAACTTGGATGAATCTTTCTCTCATTTCTCTCCCAACAACAACCGCAACGCCTCCCGCACCCTCTCCAAATCCACACCCGACCGCCCATCCAACATCCCAACGATCTCCTCCAACACCTCCGCCCCCTCGCCCCGATCCTCCATCGGAACCCGAAAAAGCTCCACAATATCCACTCCATACAGTTCCGCCATCCCCACCAACATCTCCCACGATGCAAACTGCTGGCCACGCTCCAGCCGGCTGATCGTATCCCCGGCCGCACCGAGCTTGCCCGCGACTTCGCCTTGCGTGTGACCGGCGATCTTCCGCAGCTCTGCCAGGCTCCGCCCGAACTGCCTGCGACGCGTCTCGCTCATGCACGGCTACGGTACCGGGCTGTGCGGTGCCATAGAACGTCGTGAAACAGCGATTCTCATCCCTCATGATCTTTGAATTAGACGTAATACATCTAATTTGCGATTGTGCCGGTCCCGCATCCGACGCGTCAGCGCTAGTCGGAGCCAAGGGCCGCACCGATGCCGACGCACCGAACTCAGGAATCTCAGCGAGCAGCGCTGCTGCTCAAGGTGTTGGCGGGACCCAGGTGCCCATCGTTTTGTGACCCGGAGATTGGCTCGTGGCTGTGGAGAACTCTGCGCGGAGCGTTTCCGGGCACCTACGCCGTCTGCTTCGTGCATCACGAGATCCACCTAGTAACCAATCTCGTCGGTTTCGACGAAGCGATCGATGTCCGGCCGAGGATCTGCCGTCTTGTCGGCCAGTTCACGCGCAAATTCGACCTCCATGTCGGAGCCGCGACAGCGATGAACCCCCAGGAGGTCCCGACGCTGGATGACCTTTGCCACTGGGTACGCGAGGTCCACTTGCTCCCGTGTCGCGCAGGGCTGGCACTGTGTCCGCTCGCGTGGCCATTTTCGACGCATCGAGATCTCGTCGGCGCTGTCGTTGATCCGTGGGTCTCGGCGGCAAGGTTGGCGGCGGCGCTGGAGATCGACGACGCCGATTTTTCCGTCGGGTTTCACGAGCATGTCAGCGACGATCTTTCGGCGGTACACGGTGGAACGCCATATCCGAGGGCCATGACGGCTTCGCTGTTTCCGTCGCGCTCGTTTAACTCGGTGGTGAATGCCGCTGCGGGTGCGACTCGTTCGATAGCAACGGGAATCCGCTCCAGTGGTCCCACCCGAATCGCCTTCGTGCTCCTGGCGCTCTGGCATGGTTGGAGGAACCTCGACCAACTCGCACTCCTGTGTAGATGCTCCCGCCGTACGATCCTGCGGATCTCGAAGCTCGACAGGCCGGAGCTGCTCGGTCCGGCTCGCCTCTGCTTGGGCGATGAACGGCTACAAGTCGTTCAGGTGGCGGGCAGTGGAATGTCGCCCGATGCCGGTACAGCGAACGAGGCCATTCGTCGCGCACGGATCATCTCTGGTCTCGCTCCCAGTGCGTGGCAGCAGGGCGATCCCGATGACCTGTCTTGACCCGCTGTCGGAGGCTCATCGACGGTTTCGGGCATCCATGCAGGGGGCTCGGACGCCAGGAAGAGCCGTCGCGCTTCCTTCGCATACGACCCATCTCCATAGCTCTGTTCGCCTACCCGAGATGGCGCCGATCTTTTTATCTGGGACAAAAAAAGATGTGAACCGTCGTATTCGCAATTTCTCGCCGCCCAAAAACGCAGTTCAATTTTTGTGGTTTTTATTGCTCTGCCGCCCCCTCCCTTGTCTGCGCGCAGCAGGCGGTCACGGTCAATCTCATGGGCACCGAAGTCCGCGACATGGCCACCCGAAAATTCGACTCGCCATGGTCCCCCTCCTTCAGGAGGAGAGGGCTGTGAGCCTCGACGAA
>CAYTFJ010000111.1:3343-12487 GCA_964437075.1 uncultured Nannocystaceae bacterium | reverse complement strand
TCGTGTTTATGCAGCGAACGCTGCCGAAAACCTCGTCGTGGTCAGGCATCTCGCGGTCAACCTCCTACGCTCTGTCGAAGGCATGAGCGACGGCATCGCCTCGACGCGACAAGAGGCTGCATGGACCGATAGCGTCCGCGAGAGGGTACTTTGCGCCTCTCTCAAATAAGATGCGATTCCCCTGCTTCGGCGCGCGCGTAATAAAAGCGACGGCCATGAGTTCGTACATATGGTCAGCACGTGGGCCAGCGCGAACCGGGTCGTCCTTGCCCAGGTCAAGACCGCCGAGAAATCCAACGAGATTACGGCAATTCCCAGGCTCCTCGACTTACTTCATATTCGCGGCTGCATCGTCACCATCGACGCAGTGGGCTGCCAGAAGGCGATTGTGGCGAAGAACGACGAGAAGGGAGCGGACAACATCATCCCCGTGAACGACAACCAGGCGACACTTCTAGCGGCAGTGTCGGAGCACTTCGATTAACGATTTTCGGGGTCCCGCAAGCCTCGTGAATCGACGTATCACGAGACGAAGAACCGCGGACATGGTCGACGTGAAACACGAAGATGTTGGACACTTCCAGTGCCTTATAATTTCGCGCGAAGTAACGACTGGCAAAGCATCAAAACGCGGGTCCATATCCAAGCCGAGCGAGAAACAGATGAGCACAGAAGTGTCGTCGGCCGCTGGCACATTAGCTCGAGAAGTGGCCTCGATACCGAGACTGCACTGGCCTCGGTGCGCGCACTGTGGGGCGTAGAAAACGGCCTTCACTGGTCACTCGACGTCGTGTTCAATGATGACCAACCTCGTGTTCGCGCAAACAATGCCGCGGAGAATCTCGCCGTCGCCCGGCACGCCGCGGACCATGTTGCTGGAGGCATCGCTCGCAAACGGAAGAAGGCCGGCTACAACACCCGCATACTCGCTTCGACTCTTAATCCTCCCGCAGCAGAAGTGCCTGAAATTACGTGAGAATCGGTGCGTTTGCCCTGGGGTGACAGGCGATCTTCCACTGCAACGAAATCGGCGACAGCCAGCATTCGGAGCACGCCGCCAGCCTTTCCTTCTCGATCCGCGCCAACACCTTGGAGTTCAGAGTTCTGTCTTGCACTGCCACTCTCACGTCACTCGCTGCAGACAAGCCAACGAGGCGATTTTATCCAACATTCGAGTTCACGCCCCCCCCTCGCACCATGGATTTCGAATACCAGTCGATGGGTTGCTCTACGATTTTCATCGCTCTGGGGCTCAAGGACTAGGCAAAAGCTCCTCGCACCTTCAAGAGTCCTCCGACTCGGTCATGGGGCTTCTCTGCAAGTTCGCAATTTGCCACCTCAGATCCCCCCTGTGTACTTCCCGTATGGACTCCCGTGACAAATGCGGTCACATATTTCATAAAAAACTCGTCATCGATCCGACCGCCAACACGTACTCACGCTCACCAATTTTCACGACTGGACCCAAATTTTTACTGCGCCCCGGCCTCCCTTCCTGAACTCCGCACGAGAGAGGGCGCCACCGTCATCGTCCCGAAGAAAAAAAGCGTGGGGCATGAGCGGTTTCAAACCACCTCCACCGCTTCAACTTCAGGACGCAACTTGCCTGTTCGCGGCTCGACTCTATCGAAAATGCGAAGTGCAAGAGAACGTTCAGCACAAGCTCTCCGCGATTGTGACGCCGGCTCGAATGACAAATCGAACTCGTCACCCAAAGTGTGACAAAGCCTCGACTCTCCTCATGAATCCAGAACGGGTGGGCGAACAACAAATACTGATCCTCAGAATAGATATAATGAATCATAATTCCTGAAAATGATTTCATATATAATCAACGAACATACTCAAAATCTCGCTGGATTCAGCCCCAACGGGGTTTCACCATCAAAATGAAAAGAGCCTACGCAGGATCGATCAATCCTGCGTAGGCTCTTATACAGGCCCCCTCGTCTTCTTCCGAGTGGAAGCGCGACGGCCAAACTCCGTCGAGAGCTAGACCTTCAGGTCTTTGGCCGCCGCGGTCAGCTGATGCCGAGCCATGGCCAAGTTTCCCGTCTTACTGTTGATGGCGAGGTAGAGAAAGAGGTTGCTGCCTACCGGACGGATGATGTGATATTGGCTAGACAGGGTGATGAGGATGTCTTCGATCCCACCATCGATGCCCAGGGATTCCATCACACGCATTTTGGCACGGACAACCTCCATGTTGCCAGCAGCCGCGATCTCCATGTTGATTCCCGACCCCATGGTGGCCAGAGCCATGCCCGAGTCGTGGTCGACCAGGGCAACGCCGAGGCAACCCGCAATTTGGCTATGTAATTGTTTGATGGTTTTGTTGATGTCTGCCATGTTCAGTTTGCTTTTCAGTTGGTGGATGCGCCTGATGATGTCCAGGCCGATTTCGTTGTTGGGTTCGTGGTTTAATTCGGGCTCGTGCTTTGATTCCTCCGGCGAGCGGTCTAAGAGACCGACACGCTCCAGTTTGAGGTTAAAGTGGTTGGAGCAGAGCGCGCGAATCACCTGTTTATGGGACTCCTGCATGAGTTTTCGAAGCCCCACGATGTTGATGGTTGCCCGGATGTCAGCAGGGTAGGCGGTTTTCAAGAAAGCGATGACCACGCCACCGACGAATATGTGTGTGCATACATAGCCACGAGAAAACCCGTAATCCTCAGTCTGAATGTGACACAATAAGTTCCGATGCCTTATATTGTGGTTATAGCCGAGTTGCATTTTCGGACACTTCTTGGGACCTGTCGCCACTCGCTGTGTCACATCAGAGTTCTACAGTCTCACTGGAAAGTTTGTCAAGTGACCTCACCCGATTTTCGGTACAGAGACAGATCTCCGGATTGGACTACGTCGGTGCCCAAGTATGTGCATATCTTACACACGACAAGCAAGCGGCCAGACCGCCATGCTTCGAGCCTAAGGTAGGCTAAAGTCGTTGCGTGGCCGTCACTTTGTCCGAAGATCAAGGGTCTACCGATTCGCTCTAAGGCGTCATGTTCGCATAGCCATCTCTCCCCCCGCCTCCGAGTCGCTGACGGGCTGATTATCCTACTCTAGCAGCGAAGTCTGACATTTCCATTTTTGAAACCGGACTGGAATATACGAGTCGCTCGCTGCGCAAATCTTACTCAGGTTCGCGAGATCCGCCACCATTCTATTTCTCGCTGCCCATCTGGCGGTGATTTCGCAGATTGCAGACGGCGGTGATTTCGCAGATTGCAGACGGCGGTGATTTCGCAGATTGCAGACGGCGGTGATTTCGCAGATTGCAGACGACGGTAACCGAAGATCCTGAGAACTCGTTTCACTGTTTGAGCCTGGCGATTCTGCGCGACCTCGCCTTCGCATCTCAACCGATTTTCTCCTGGAGGCGAAGCTCCCTTCACACCCCACCATTCAGTCGTCTCGCACTTGGAGTTTCTTACACACAACCATCTTTCACGAGGACCCAAAATTGTTGGATCCTCTCCAGCCACACGACTCATCGACACCCTCGTGAACATGATTCGCCAAATCCAGACCTGGACCGCATCTATCGATGCGATCGATCGCCGAAATACGAAACCATACATGCATATCGTTGTACACCCCAACAAGAAAGGCACACCTAAGAGAACTCGCATACGTGCAAGTCATCCAATCACCAGGTCGACGATCATAATATATATGCAGATCCTGATATCTGCAGATCCTGCCCCTCACCCACGCGGTGAGGGGAATAACGTCAAACATCCACGAACACCCCCTCCCCTCCATGCTTCAGGCTCACCAACGGCAAGATCCCCGCCCATCACGATCGACAAATTTCGATGGCTATGATGTAGTGACATGCTTTGCTCGACACTGAGTCTCATACACGATCTGCGTTAAGTCGCGGTCTCCATAGCTTGACGGCGGTTCTGATCGCAGTCGCGCTGGCGCGACCAGGCCCGTTTGAGACCTTGGCGCTGGTCTGTCTGGTGACCCTGGCCATCGCCCCCTCTCTCGTCATGAATAGCGTGGCGGCCTATGTGCCCCACAAAAAACTCGAGTGGCGAGCGCTCCAAGGCCTCGCGCTCTTCGTCCTGGTTGGACTCCCTACTGCCTATGCCGCCTACCATCTGTTGCCCTCGACCTTGGATGCGATTCCCGAAGCCGTGCCGCTTATGTTCGTCGGCGCGGCCATGGTGGTCGTCGTCGTCCGCCGCTTCGGTCGAAACAGGCTAGGGCTTCCCGAGGAGGCGACATTTTGGTTCGCAGCCTGTCTCGCCGCAGTTCAGCTGACCGCACTTCTTCTCATCGCGCATGTGGGTGAAGCGACCTACTCGCTTGTAAACCCAGGAACCGGACGAGAGCGGGAGCTTGCGTACCTCGGGACATGGGGCCTCTCGGTTTTCCTGTGGATTCCATGGAGCCATTGGATCTGGCTGCGCCGCGGCCCACGTGTGTCCACTCCCTCTGCGCTCGTCGGGTCCGCCATCCCTTTTGCGACCGGCATCGCGCTCCTGTATGCGAATCGGAGCTATCTGGTGGGTCTGCACGAAGACCTGCACGTATGGATGATCATCGTCGGTACGCTGAGTCTCGACGCGGGTCTGTCGCTGAGTCTCGGCCGCTCGCGCTGGTTTCGAACGCGGCGGTGCATGCCCTGGGGAGGGGCCCTCGCGTCGCTCGTGATTCTCGTTTCTGCGCTCGTGGGATTCATCCAGCCATCGGTCTTCAAGCCGACACGACCAGCCCTTGCGGCAGGGCCCTATGCGTCCCTGCTCGCCCACGATGCCTGGCAGCAGTGCTCCGGGAACGCTGTCCCATGTGCCCAAGACCACGACCTTTTGCACGTACCCAAACACCACGACTACAAACGCGACGACAACGACTTCAACGACTTCAACATCTTGTTCGTGACCGTAGATGCCCTACGTGCCGACTACATCGCACCTGAACCGACCCACACCCACGCGACACGTGCTCCCTTTCTCGCAAAATTTGCCAGTGAGTCGCTAAACTTCGTCAATACAAGCGCCACCGGAACCCGTACCGCAATCGGCATGGGCTGTGTCATGGCATGCAGGTACAGCGCCAACCTCACCTGGGACCTCTGGCTGGTCAGCGGCCACGGCGACCAGGACTATGCCATTCACGCCCCGGGCACCATGACGGCGAGCGAGCTTGAGGCCCAAACGATTCGCGTTCGCGGCTACACGACCTTCCCGCGCTGGTCCGATTCACCGACCCTGGCCCAGCGGATGCGAGATGCGGGGTACCGAACCATGGCCGTCCCCTATGGGGGACCGCGGGCAAGCACGTGGTTTTCCAAGGGGGGATTTGAGCTTGGATTCGATCGCTTTCACGGTTTCAAAGGCGCGGTACGCAACCCGGCCAGGACCACCATCGACATTGCGTTGGCCCAAATCGACGACTCAAACGATGAATCTGAAACCCGAAAATGGTTTCAGTGGATTCATCTCTACGACACACACGAGTGGGGTAAAAAACGCTCAACATACGATCGTCAGGCACACAAAATTGACCGGGGGATCCAACATCTCATCGTGGGACTCAAGAAACGACGTTTGCTCGACAACACCGTTGTCGTGATCAGCGCGGATCATGGAGAAGGCTTCGGTGAGCATCGGCAACGCCGACATGCCTCGTCCCTCTATTGGGAGCAAACGCGAGTGCCTCTTTTGATCAAGATTCCGGGGGTTGTGCCCCAACGTATCGACCGCCCCACCTCAACGTTGGATGCGGTGGCCACAATGTTGGCCCTCGCCGAGGCGAATCTCAAAGACGTTGATGGCACAAATCTGCTCCCTCTGGCGGATGGCAAAGACCTCGTTCGCTCACCTGTTTTTACGGAGCTTCATCGTTTCAAACGTGGCCGCCTCAGCACCGACCTGCACGCAGTTCTGTTGGACCACTGGAAGCTGATTCTCAACCGCAAGACCGACACAGCGATGCTCTTCGACCTTGAGATCGACCCCAATGAAAAGACGAATGTCGCCGCGGACCACCCGAGGGTGCTCGACGACCTTGGTCGTCTTCTGACGGCATTTCTCTACCAGGGCGAGTTGGCCCACGCGCTCCCCCGGCTCCCCGTACATCCAAGCCGTGACGGTTGAGTCGCACGGGTCCTAACGGCCCCACCGCGGCGTTCGATCCGAACCCCGAGGCCGTGACCGCGCAACTTTATTCACCGACCTGGTAGTCTCGGACAATCCACGAAGCAAAAACATCCGAGCTCCCGCTTCTGGACAGGGATGCCAACCGAACTCGACTCCACACGTTGACGCGCCTCGGCGTGCTCGACGACACCGCGCTCGACCGTGCATTGATAGCGCTTGGCAAGCGTCCCGATACCCAAAGTTGGGCGCGCTACCTTTATCTCCATGGTCTCATTGTCGGTGCCTTGCTGGTGGCCATGGGCATACTCTTGTTCGTGGCTGCCAACTGGGGAACGCTTTCCGTGTTCACCCGCCTCATCCTTGTCGGCGGCGTCATGGTGGGCTCGACTCTCCTCTACGGACTACTGGGAGACAGCCTCGCAGGCCGAAGCTCGGGACTCTTCGGCGGCCTTCTTTTCGGGCCCCTCATGGCCATCTACGGGCAGCACTACCAAACGGGCGCAGACCCATGGCAGCTGTTCGCCGCATGGACCATGGTCTTAGCGGCCTACGCCACCGCCCTTCGTTTCTCTGGAATCTGGATCTTCACATTTCTTCTCTTGCACCTCTCGGTGTTCACGTGGGTCGATCAACAGCTCGGCCTCGATCCTTACGGCGCGGGTGCGTGGGTCGTAGGGTTACTCGCGGCCGTGGATGCCGGGCTCGTCCTCACCATCGAGCAGCGCGTCCCCAACAAGCGCCGACTCCTCGCCCGCACCGTGGGGATCTCAGGGCTGCTCATGCTGCTTCCCTTCGGCGTACTTCTCGCAACGGGCGAGCTTGCGAAAGGGTCAACACCCGGTGTGGTGGCCTTTTTTTCCGCCATCGTCGGCCTTGGCTGGACATACCGACGCCGCATCGTAGATCACGTGATGTTGGCGGCCTTCGCCGGCGCCATCACGGTCGTATCAAGTTCAGCCATCTCGAAGATCATTTTTGACCGTCTAAACGCCGACTTGTTTGGCACGGCACTGCTCGGCGCCTTCATCATCCTTCAAGTGGGAGCCTTCTCCCGCTGGTTGACCCGGCTTTCGAAGGGTGAAACAAAAGAGGCACTCTCATGACCTTGCGTGAGCTCCTGGCCGAGATCGCACCGGCCGCCCTCGAAGGGATAACAAAAAACGCGCAGCACGAAGACTTCCGGGAGGCCGAGGGCACCCACGGACCCCTTGCAGTTCAAATTTTTACGGCCCTAGGCACCTGGGTAGGAGCGCTCATGGTGAGCGCGATTGTCGGGTCGTTTGCTGTGCACAAGATCGTGCCCCTGTCTCTGTTTCTGGGCGCTGCGTTCATGCTCTGGAGCATCAAACTCAGCCGCGACAGCGCGCGCTCGCTCGTGAAGACACAACTCATCTGGGCGTTCACTGTCGCGGCACAAGCCCTACTTGTGAGCGCAGTGAGCGAGGCGGACGTCGACGACAACCGCAGCGCTGTCGCCGGTATGTTTTGTCTTCTCAACATGTTAACCATCGCTTGGGTTCGGGTTTCCAGCCTCCAACTGGCCGCAACGATCGCCTTGGTCTGCGCGGCAACGTGGCTCGCCCATTCCCTGGCGCTCCCCTTCGCGGGTCTGTGGGTTGCCATTCCCGCTTCGGTCCTCGCAGCATGGATTTGGATTTTTGAGGCGAAATCCGCCCGACGGCTCGGAACCGGTTGGCTGGCGCTCGCGTACGGACTCCCCGTGGGCATGGCTGTCCCTCTCATCCTCGTCATGGACGACTTTGCTGCCCCGGGCATTGTCGCTCCGGGCATTGTCGCTCCGATCGCTACCGCGGCGATATTCGTCTTGATCGTGTGGGTGCTGTTCAGTACAAAAAACGAGCTCCTCGCACGACAGCAACCGGTCCCTCCCTGCGCCTACGCGCTCGTCCCCCTGGCCATGGCCCTGGCCATCGTCGGGCGAAACACCCCCGGCTTGACCCTTGCATTTTTGTGGCTCTTGATCGCCCACTTACGTGGCAGTCGTGCCTTGCATGCAATCGCCCTCACCCAGCTCTCCGCATTCTTGTGGCTCCACTACTACCAACTAGCCACACCGCTCCTTCACAAGTCCATCGGGATGCTCTTGGCGGGCACGGTCATCCTCTGCGCAACGTTTTTATTGCGCACAGCCGTCGTCTGGCAACCCATCTCGAAATTCGGAGGTCCCAGGCGCCTCGTCTCCGCATCCGCCTTGGTCGCCCTCACGAGCGGACTCTTGGTCTTCTCGGTTTTGAAAAAAGAAAACGTGCTCGCTACAGGTGAAACGTTATTGCTGCGCCTGGCACCCAAGGATCCACGGTCCTTGATGCAGGGGGACTACATGGTCCTGCGCTACTTTATCGAAGATGAAATGGCGCTCGCAAAGATTGATTTCGCCAAAATCCCGCGCCACGGCCATCTCGTTGTCGACAGGCGAGACAACCAAGTGGGACACTTCGTACGAATGGACAATGGGTCCCCACTCAACCCTACACAACTCAAGCTCGAATACCGCGTCCGCTGTGAACAACAAGGGTGCCTGCGTCTGGGGGCCGAGGCTTTCTATTTCGAGGAGGGAAGCGCCAAAATCTATGAGACGGCACACTTTGGCGAATTGGTCGTTTCTGAAGATGGAGAGCTGGTCCTTGTGGGACTGCGCGACAAAGATCGCGAACAGCTTGGGATTCGATTGTGAATCCATTTCTTTGGCCGTATCGATGAGGCCAGCCCATGGGCGTTTTCGCTCTGCCTTGTGCGTCCCATGGACCGCATGCGGGGGGGGCGGGGTCCGCGGCGATTGAAAAAGTGGACACACACTCATCATACTCCACACAATGATAAAACCATGAAACACCTCCCCTCGAACAATCAACGTCTGGAACCCTGCCCTCGATCGATGACCGACTCACCGTCTTTTTGTCGTTCTTTAGCGATAGCCTTATCGGTTCTGGTTTTTGCGTGCAGCGACGGCGACGACAACGGCAATGGCAACGGCGACGGGGACGGGGACGGGGACGGGGACGGGGAC
>CAYTFJ010000111.1:0-3243 GCA_964437075.1 uncultured Nannocystaceae bacterium | reverse complement strand
GACGGGGACGGGGACGGGGACGGGGACGGGGACCATAAAAATGAGACCTTGAACGAAACCGACGAAGCAGAGAAAAACATGTCCCCGCCAACGGTAACCGCGGGAACAGACCAAACCGTTTTCGACCAAACAACCGTCGTCCTGACGAGCGAATCTGCAGACGAAGATGGCAGCATTTCGAGCTACGTGTGGTCTCAGACAGGCGGCACTCCAATCAACTTATCGAACACAGATGCATCCGAAATCCACTTCATTGCGCCAAGTGTTTCCATCTCTGGCGCCTCCGACATCTACGATTTTACGATTACAGTCACCGATAACGACGGTTTGCAAGCATCCGATACCGTAGCGATTACGGTAGTTCCCAGCGAGACTGCTACAGGATGTACGCGAACGATCAACTCCAACGAATCTGTCACCGAAACACTCGACAGTATGAATTCTGGCGAAACCCTCTGTCTCGATGACGGGCTCTACAGTCAAGGCATTTCCGTACCTAGCGGTCTCACCGTAAAAGCCGTCCATCGAGGTGGCGCTGAGTTTCGCGGTGGCGACATCGCTTGGTCATCCGTGCTTACAATGACGGGGGATGGCGCGACCGTCGATGGACTAAGAGTTCACCATCCGGAAAACACAACATCAAACGCCTGTTCAATCCGCGGAACCAACAACACGATGAGAAACACGACGTGTTCCCATGGCGGCACCTACAAGCATGTGATCCCGTTGCTTGCGGCGGGGTCGGGCCACCTCATCGAAGACTCGTGGTTCTTCGGAGAAGGACGCTACGTTGTCCAGTGTTTCGTTGGCGACCACATTACCTTCAGACGAAATGTCGCCCGATGGGATTCCACGACACCCAATCGACCCAACGAACCAAACGCCGCTTTCTCGATCTACAACTGTTCGGATATCACGATCGAAAACAACATCAGCCTCGACTATGGCGAGCCCGAAACCCCCATGGAATACGGTGGAGATTTCTACAGCCCACACAACATTGACGTGTACCCCCAACTCAACCACGACAATCATTGGCTGGGCAACATCGTGGTCAATCATTCCGAGAACACGCAAAACAACCGAGCATTTCGCGCCGACAGCAGCGGTGGCACGACCATCCCTGGAGGTGTGATCCGTGATTTCTACATGAGAGATGTGGCTGCTGACTTTGTCATCAAGTCCGTCTATCAGTTCCAAATCACGGACTGCGCCCGTGTTAATGTCAACGAAGAGTCCCCCGACATCACATGCACTGGCGCCGACTTGACAACACGATATCAAGATCGCGTAAAAACTTCAGAGCCTCTATTCCCTTGGCCCAACGAAGCCCGAATTAAGCAAGACATGTGTGCAAATGGCGAACGTCAGAGTGATTGGTGCAACTCAGAAAAGTCATTGTCCAACTATGTTCTCGTGCCGTAAGCCACGGCCTCCCGCGCAATGTCCTCCACCTCGTTCACACGACAACGAGGCGGACATCGGAGCTTCTAGCCCGCCGGAGCTGTACGTGGCGGACCTTCGGTACAACCCCATGCGAAGTTGTCAAGAAGGGCGTAACTATCGAGGTACGGGTCGCCGAGGTCCATAACCGCGATCACCAACACCATATTTTCGCCAGGAACGACTTCGGCCTCCGTCGTGAGCCATGCGGTTGCGCCATGACCTTCTAGACAGGTTTCGTGAAGTTCGGGGGCGCTGCAGTTCGTTCCTGTCGGACAATCGGGGTGACTGAGACCCGTGCTACTCTTATTCCCGGTGTCTGCATCGAGGTAGTTCATAAAGCCCGCGTTGACCGAGATCGCCGCGCCAATCGCATCGAAAGAAATATTGCCGGTCCAAGTCTCGGACTCCAGCCAGCCGAAGAAAATATCGTTGTACCGACTCTCCCAGAAGCTTGGATACTCCCGTGAAAGATACGCAAAGTCGAAACTAAAAGATGTCGCGCCCGCCGGTACAGTCGCCTCAATACGAATCTCTGTATAATCGAAGGCTCCCGCTGTGGTCTGCGAAAATTCTTCTTGTAAAGTGTTAGAGCAATCACCCGTTCCGATCAGGCTCGCATCGTCACTGCACGATCCTGAGGCAATATCCATGAGAACAATCGGTGCTGGAAGAGCATGCCCAACCTCCGCACCTGGTATGTCTGAACCGACACAATCACCAAGTGGGTCGAGTCCAGAAAGATGCCCCGAACCGATCGTAACGTATTCAGAACCCTCACGAGGATCGAAGGCGTTGGTCGTTCCAAAAGACGACGCGGTCCCCCATCCTTCCTGCGCGGGACCCTGAGTGACGGTGAATTGAAGCTCCCCTGGGCAGTTGAGGCCGAGAGCATTCGCTACATCACCCGATCCATCGCAAGCAACGTGTTCGGGTACCTCGCAGTCATCGTCAGTTCCACCATCGCCGGTCTCCCCCGAAGTTTCAGAGCCGACGTCGAATTTTGGCCCCCCGCTCTCGTCCTCGTCCTCGCTCTGGTTGCCCTCGCTCTCGTCCTCGCTCTCGTTACCCTCCGAACCTTTTGCACCCCCAGATCCCTCGATGCTGCCTGGGTCATCGACAGCGCTTTGATTGGCGCCGTCTCCGCAACCCGCCGCTACGAGCAACAATAAAGTATATTCCAATGATAAATTACGCATCATACTCGAGATCGTAACGGTAAAATGCACCATCACACCATCTCTTATTTTCCATACGGGGCCATTCGATCGGTCACGCAGTCCTCACATTCGCGACTTCACCTCCTGCTCGAATCACAGATCGATGACACAGGGGAACATCGTGTAGGTGAATGTCTGACGGCGCCCGCCGCGCCCGCCGCGCCCGCCGTCACTCCTGCACACATCCCTTCTCCACATGCACAGCCGAGCGACCGGCACAACAAAACCATTTTTCACAACGTTTCCGAGTTTTCGAACCGCCAAGCACAAGGTCGTGGAGTTCATCTTTGGACCCTACCTGGCATTCAACTTCTCTCTCTCACGTCGAACTTCTGAATTTTATTCGACCGACCGGATCAAACCATACGCGACAATTCAAAATTACATCCAACTATTTTTGACACCCACCAGACACATTTCTGTCATAGAAATGAACACAGAGAGTCATCAACACGTGTCGACCTTGCCTCACGTCTGTCACCCTCTTGTCATCGACAGCCTCTAATCCTGAGCTATCCCCTCATTTTTAGACGATACCAAAGATCCCCAGAAACACGTTCTGTTCGCGGACGATTTGCTC
>CAYTFJ010000110.1:161-13043 GCA_964437075.1 uncultured Nannocystaceae bacterium | reverse complement strand
ATATCTATATCTATATCTATATCTATCGCGGTGGGAACCTGAATTTCGCCCTGCAGATGACGTTCTCCATAACGATGATGCTCTTTGCGAGAGGGGGATGGTGACCGAAGGCGGGGGATTCGGACTGAAGAACTGTCCTTCGAGCTGGCTCGTTGTGTGTCGGCAGCCGAAGGGCCGTGGTGGACAGATTTTCCATCGTTAGTGATCAAACTTGGCGTGGGTGGGTGTCTCTCGTTGTGTGTCGGAGGTTGAGGTTGCTCGGTTGTGTTGGGATGGTTCCCCTGAAATACCAGGCCAAACTTCGAAACGGGGTTCCACTGCGCTCGAGGAGGTATCGAGGGCGCGACCCTCCTGTCGGGCGGAGAGGATGTTGGAAGAAGAACCCTGGGGTCAGGGGGGGGGGAATCGGCGGCCGCAAGCACGGGGGGGGCGGTCGCTGACTCGGGAGAAAGGGTCTGAAGCGACTGGGACGAAGGTGAATTGCCCCGAGCCTCCGCAGCGTACGAGTGACGAAGCTCGTACGCTGCGGGGACCCGAGCCAAGTCTGGGAGACCGCCCGCGCCACGAAAAGGCCCTTCCGTGACGCGGGTGTCGCCCTGGCTGGCCATCAGCCTAGACTGCCTGGAAATAGAGAGAGGGACCGCTACGGTCCAATTTCGTTGACGTGAACGGCTGGCCACGGACCCCTGCAAAGGTAGGGAGACATCCGTTTGGCCACGGTCCTGTGCTCCCTGAGGGGGGGGAGCATCCTCGGATCCGGCATCCCGAGAGTCCAAGGTCGGGGGGGCGAGGGCGGTTGCGTTGTCGGCGTCAGCATCAACCGTAAGGTTCAGGGGGTTGGTATTCGCCACCGATCGGGCTGAGAAAGTCGGAGCATCGCCCCGTGGAGTGAGCTCCGAACTGTCGAGGTCGGTTGGACTTGTGGGTCTGGGAGTTGTGAGCAAGGGGAAGGTGTTTGACGATCTAGCGATCTCGCTACTATCGATCGCACGTGGCACGAGATCAAGGCGATCGTTCTGAGATGAAGGTAGTCCGACGGTGGCGGGGTGGCAGTCGTCGACCGAGAGATGCGTATCCGAAGCGGCTCGAAAATGAGGTTCTTCCGAGGGTGTGGGCTCGCCTGTGGGTACAGAGTCCTCATATCGACGATGCGTGGTGGGCCCAGCGAGATCGATGCTCATCGTCCCCTCGGAGAACACGGACGGGACGTGAAGATCAGGAGCGACGGCTGCGGTGTGTTGCTCGGAAGACACGGAAGGAGGGAGGGGGAGAGGGATGGCGAGCGCGGCAAGGCTATTGTTCTCGATGTTGGATTCGGCCTCGGCTTCGACATCGTCCGCCGATGGAACCAAAGCTCCACGGTTGGAAGCGCTGGAAGCATCGGTACTCTTCGTAGAACTTCCGGAGCCGGACGCTTCATTCATCAGTTCGGTGAGCTGAACATCAAAGGCACCATTGCTCCGCCTCGAACCTTGAATCGCTGTCGATTCATCCAGTTCGATAACGCCTCCCGCATTTTGGGACTGTGACCCGAAGGCTGAGAAAAACTGTAGACTCATGGGGTCTTGTCATCCTTTGTCTGCTCGGCGCTGTTCTCCGGTGTTGCGGAGGTTCCGTTTGTGGGACCTGAGGGGTTCTTGTTCTGAGCTTTGTTTGCCGGTTGTTGGGGCTGAGGTGGTGTGGGGATCGGAGCCGCCGTCGGCGAGACCGGACCGAGCCTCTCGGACCCTGGAGGCGGCCGTTCGTTGTCGAGGTAAATCTGACCTAACTGAGCCGCTCGCTCTGAGGGCATCATAGCGAGGACCTTTGCTGCTTTGCGTTCGCTCGTGAGTGCAATCGCCAGCAGGAGAGCCTGAGCATCGTCGTCACTCATCTGGGCGAGAAGGTCGGCGCCGGACTGGGGGGGCATTGTCGAGATGAGCACTGCGAGAGAGGCAATCCGCTCCTCGCGCCGCGCTCGCGCGGCTTTTCCGATTCCGAGTTGGGCCTGAAGGCGCGCCTCGAGCTCCGTGATGTTATGGAGGCGGTGATTAAGCTCATCTTGGAGCGATACCAGTTCAGCGCTACGTTGAGCCAGCGCGATTTTCTTGTCTTCTAGGTTTGCACTTCGCTTGCGGAGGTCACCGACGAGCTGTTTCTTCGCCTCCTCGACCTCTTTTGGCACCGCATTGGTCCGTTCTTCGTCGATGTCAAAATCGTCGGACTTTTGCGTGACGCTACTTGACGAGCTGGTGTCCGTTCCGTCGTCAGTATCCGATGATTCAGAGATGTCGGGAGTGGATCTGGCGAGCGGAATGTCGTCGTCGCAGCCAGGGAGGCACATGCAAAATGCCGCGAGAGGAGCCCATTTGTGGAGCTGTCTCGTAGCCACTAGCGCTTCTCCTTGGGGCGGGATGCGATTTCATCATTTTGGCGCTGCTCGGTCTTGTTCGCCTCATTCCGTTCGAATTCACGATGGCGTTCCTGCAGGATTTCAGCGCTGCGCAGCTTGTTTGCCTGGAATCTTAGATGGGAGCGGCTCTTCTCTTTTCTCCGGCCCGCCTCAAGAAAAATGTCGCGTTCATGAATGACCACGAGGGAGATTCGTGTCAGCTCGTGGGCCGAGATTTCAGTGCCCGCAGGCAGCGACGCGACGAGGTCGCTTGCCGCCTCATGCTTGCATTTTGCTTCATCCTCGGTGAGACGATCGGCTGAGTGAGCGAGGGCGGCGCGGTCGCGTATACGCGACCGAAGTCGGACAAGTCGCGAGAGCTGTTTTCGGCGTCGAGACATCACTGGGCGGCGGAGATTCGTGTCATGACCTTGACAGTTTGTTCGACTGGGGTTGGTCCGTCACCGGATTGTTGGAGGAAGCGTAGGATGTCAGGCTTTCTCTGCAGGGCCCGATCCAACTCGGGATCGGCGCCAGCAACATAGGCTCCGATTTGGGCCAACTCTTCGGCATCTCTAAGTTGCGCGAGCATTCGTCGAAATGACCTCGCCGCCTGTTGGTGTTCCGGAGATGCGACGGAGTCGATCACTCTCGATACCGACTGCAGAACATCGATGGCAGGGAAGTGGCCTTGCGAAGCAAGATCGCGGCTGAGTACGATATGACCGTCAAGGATCGACCGGGACGCATCTCCGATGGGATCGGCGAGATCGTCGCCTTCAACCAAAACTGTGTAGATTCCTGTAATCGAAGACCCATTGGAAAACCGACCCGCGCGTTCCAATAGTTTTGGCAACAGAGAAAAGACGGACGGCGTGTAGCCGCGGGTCGCAGGGGGTTCGCCCATGCTGAGACCAAGTTCGCGCTGAGCCATGGCAAAACGGGTCAAACTGTCCATCATCAAGAGGACATCCTTTCCTTGGTCAGCAAAATGTTCGGCCACGGCGGTAGCCACAAATGCGCCCCTCATACGTTCAAGCGGGGATTGATCTGAGGTTGCCACCACAAGGACAGTCTTTCGTCGCGATTCTGGCGTCAAAATACGATGGATGAATTCACCGACCTCACGTCCCCGTTCGCCGATCAGCGCGAGGACGACCACATCAGCGTCGCACTGGCGAAGCAAGGTCCCGAGCAAGGTGCTTTTCCCGACTCCGGCACCTGCCATGATTCCGATTCTTTGACCTCTGCCGAGGGCCAATGGACCGTCGACGGCTCGAACGCCGACATGCAAGGCTTCGGTGATCAGGCTACGCGAGAGCGGAGATGGCGGCGATGCGTAGAGCGCTCGACGCACGAAGGGACCCGGTATCGGCCCGGAGTCGAGGGGCATACCTCGGGCGTCGATCACTCGGCCGAGCATTCCGTTGCTGCATTGCAGTGATGCGCTCACGCCCATGTGCCGGAGCCGAGTGCCAAGAGCGAGACCTCGGGTGTCTCCGAGAGCGACCATTGCCACACGTCCGTCCCTCAGGCCGATGACCTCGGCGGGCGTCGACTCTTGGCCGGAGTCGCCGATCGACACCAGATCACCGACCGCAGCTCCACTGCAGTAGCCCTCGATCAGCAGCCCGACGACCTTGACGACTCGACCATCGATTACGGGACGAAGGGCAGCATCGAGCTCGCCGTACGAGCATGCGGAGAGTGGAGGGAGCATGTTATTCATCGTTTGAAGGCTCGAGTTCCCGCCCGAGGATCAATTCACGGACACGTTTTAGTCGGTCCTCAACGAGGCTCTCAACCGTTCCGGATTCACACTGAAGCCGGATGTCCCCCTCTTGAAGGCCGGGATCGGTTTGAACAACGATCGGTTCGCCTCCCGCGCGAAGTTTTGCGAGCCAGGGCTCTAGGGATTCGGCGTCGTGTTCGCCGAGAGTGAGACGGAGTGGCTCCTCAAGCCCAAGTTCTGCGATGGCTTCCTCGACGAGCGGGCGAGCGATCGCCTCGCCCGCCGCGGTACGGGAGCGGGTGATCGACTGTGCGACCTGAATGGCGATTTCTACCATCTCGCTTCGGTAGCCTTCGAAGAGGTTCCCTCGAAGTCGTTGAAGCTCGTCGACGGTAGCTTGAAGTCTTTCAAGTAGCGAGGATGTTTCGGCCTGAGCGAGGGCTCGTCCTTCTTTGTGGCCGTGCTCGATCGCCTCAATTCGTGAGGTCTCGTTCGATTCTGCGATCGTGTCTTCGAAGCGCGGAGGAGGGATGTCACTTCCATCACCGTTGGCAGAGCTGTCTTGGCCGCGGGGAGCGGGAGAAGCACCAGTGGGAAGACCACCGATAAAGGCGCGCCGAAAACTTCGCGGACGGTCCTCGCGGGCCACCGGAAAGGGCGGAGTCGAAACGGTCGTGTGCTCGGTTTCGAGTCGAGGAGGGATAAACCTTGTTTGTGCCATCTAGACCATCTCTTCCGCGCCGCCTCCCGACATGGTGATTTTTCCTTCGTTTTGCATTTTCATGGCAATCTCGACGACAGCGGCCTGCGATTCCTCAACCATGGAGAGTTTTACTGGGCCCATTCCGTCAAGGTCATCAAGCAACATTTCCGATGCACGTCGGCTCATTGCGCCCAAGACGTGGTCTCGTAGTTCAGAAGATGCAGTCTTAAGCGCAAATTTGAGCTGCTCACTCGATACTTCACGCAGCAGATTTTGCATGTCTCGATTGTCGACGTTGATGAGGTCTTCGAATGTGAACATTGCTCGCTTGATAGCGAGACAGAGCTCCTCATTGTCCTCGTCGATCTCCTCAAGGAGCCGCTCAGTGACTTCACTTCCGAGTTTTCCGACCAGTTCGGCGGCTCGTTTGACGCCGTCGATGGGGGCGACTTTTGCTTCGCTGACCAGAGCCAATTCTTCGCGAAGGACGCGCTCCGCCTCCTGAATTGTCGTGTGAGGGATGGACTCTAGCGCTGCCATTCTCTGGACTACGTCGCGTTGCATGTCCGGTGAGAGGTAATCAAGGACCGCTGCGGCTTTGGTGATGTCTGCATGTGCTAGAAGCGCAGCCAGGCACTGTGGGTGTTCCTTTCCAAGCAGGCCAGCGAGCGTCTCGGCCTCGATGCGATTGAGTATATGCAGGGGCTCTGGCGCTTCAATTTGCTTGGCCAGCAGGTCATTGGCCTTCTCTTGACCGATGACCTGGGTTGCGATGCGGTGCAACATGGTCGCCCCGGTGCCCAGGGCGAGCGCGTAACTTTCGCTTGTTTTGCCGAAATTTCGGTAGACCGACTCTATCTGTTTGGACGATATCGCGTCCATTCCCTCAAGCGTGTCAGTGAGCAGCCGGATATCTGTCTCGTCGAGGTGCGCGATGATACTCTTGGCTCGTTCCTCGCCGATACTAAGGAGAAGCGTGATCGCCTTTTCGGGGCCTGCTAGATCTGTATCTTCATCAGCCACATTGAACCACCAGTGGGAAAATTGGGGCGTGGGGGGCGTGAATGAGTGTGTTCAAGCGCTGTCCTTCTCGTTCATCCATGCTTTCACAACCTCGGCCGCGCGTTCTGGATCTTGCTCCGTAGCGGTGAAGACGTCGGCTCTGAGTTGTTCCATCTCGGGCTCGGAGACGAGCTGCTGAGCTGCGGCGAGGGATGCTCGAGCCTGAATGTTTTCAGCGGCCTCGAGTGCCCGTTGGGCTTCGTCGACCCGTGTTGGAAACTGTATAATTTCTGCATCGATGGCCTTTGCACCGCGTTTACGTAACGCGATGAATGCTCCACCAACGAGCAGGAGAAGCCCGCCTCCGATCGCATAGGGGAGCCATGGCTTCGCATCATTGGCGGCGGAGAGCCCCGCTGCGTCTGTCCGAGGACGAGCCACAAACTGACTGCTGGTAACAAAAATTCGGTCGCCTCGGGCGGCGCTGTAACCGACGGCGGTCTCGACGAGTTGTTGAAATTTTGCCAGTTCCTCAGCGGTACGCGGATTGAAGACAGGATCTCCCCCGCCTTCGGAATCAGTGTACGTGCCATCGACGACCACCGCGACGGTTAGTTTTCGAAGATTGGCACCGGGAGACTGGGTCTCTACAATGGTCTTGTTGACCTCATAAACTGTGGTCACCGCCTTCCGATTGCTGGACCCTTTGCCGGCAGCGAGGCCCCCACCTTTTGCGCCGGGCTCATTTGCCATCGCTCCCGCCAGTCCTTGGGGGCGGGCGGCACCGCGCCCTTCGGCGGCTTCCTCGGTGGTCTGAGAGCGAATCGAAATTTGCTCGGGATCGTAGGTCTCTTCGAGTGTTGATACTTTTGAGAAATCGACCTCGGCCTCAACGGAGACGGACACGCCTCCGACGCCAACGAGCCCTTCGAGTTGCTTGAGAAGTTTTGTTTCGAGTTCGTTCTGTAGCTGGGTTTTGTAGTCGAGGCCTTCAGCCTCGGTCTCTCCCACGCCACGAAGTCGTTCGCCCTCGGTTGTGACGACCACGACATCACGAGCTTCGAGGCGCTCGACTCCAGCTGCGACGAGATGTTGAATGGCTGCAACGTTTGTGCGGCTAAGAAGTCGGCCGCGAAGATCGACGATGATCGACGCGCTTGGCGTCGATTGGTCCCTGCGGAATACTGTGGCTTTGGGAAGGGTTAAGTGCACGCGGGAGCTGGAGACAGCGGAGAGCGAATTGATGGTGCGTTCGAGTTCGCCTTGGAGGGCCCTTAAAAAGTTGACCCGTTCTGTCTCCTTGGTGGTCGCAGGGTCGGGGTCGTCGTAGATCTGCGAAAATCCGACCGATCCGCCTGCAGGTAGGCGTTGGCCGGCGAGCAACATCCGAGCACTTTCAATCTTTTCTACGGGCACCTCGATAATCGTCCCACCACCGGAGGTCTTGTATTCGATCTTCGCGCCATCGAGCGCCGCAGCGATTTCGGCGGCCTCTGATGGATCATCGAGCTTGTACAGAATGCCGAATGTCGTATGCGATGTGGCAAACATTGTGGCCATCACCAGTGCGGTAGCGAGGACTCCGCCACCGACAGCGATCCTGACCCACGGATCCAACTTGGACCACATGTCGCGGACTTGCGTGAGTATCTTTGTTATCTCATCCATAAGGACGGGGTTGAGAGACGTCTGCGCGAAGGATCATCGATGCCCGTGGTGGGCATCAGTGTGCACCCGTCGAGTTCGGGAACGATGACAACTGGGGTTCATTGCGAGCAAGATGATGTGACGGATGTCACTGGACCTATCCAGCTCCGGCGGACATCAGCTTCTGGTAGGCATCAACTAATTTTGTACGCACAGTCGAGCCCAACTTCAACATGAGGTCGGCCTTTTCCATTTTCACCATGGCCTCGTGCAAGTCAATTTTTCCGAGAACGAGGTCGTCTGAGGCCTGGTCGGCGACGCGAGCAGAGTCCTGAATCTGGACGACTGCCTTACCCATGCTTGTGCCGAAATCCGAGCTCCCAACAGATTTTTCGGGACGAGTCTGGCTGCCAGGCGCATCGAGAGCGAACTTCCGAAGGGGGAGTCCACGTTCGAGACCGATGCTCACTTGCCGATCCTCATGGCTCGCTCAGCCATTTGTTTGACGGTCTTCATCACGGAGATGCCAGCCTCGTAGGCCCGTGCTGAGCCCATCATGTTGACCATCTCCTTGACCGCACTGACGTCGGGGTATCGGACATATCCATCGGCATCGGCATCAGGGTGGCCTGGATCGTAGGTAAGCTGTCCCTCACCTTGATCTTGGGAGATTTGTTGAACCTGAACGCCAAAGGCCTTTCCATCGCCTCTTTGGATCGCCGCATCGAGATTCCTCGAGAATCCCCGTTCATCGATCGGAACGGCCTCAAGCACCACATCCCGGCGTTTATAGGGCCCTCCCTCCGCAGTTCGTGTGGTGCTCTTGTTGGCGAGGTTCATGGACGCGACATTCATACGCGTACGTTGGGCGGACATTCCGCTGGAGGCGATTTCGAGGGCTGTAAAGAGGCTCATGATTGTTTGTGGTCCTATCGTCCGTCCTGAGCGGCGTATTTGAGCATGCCGAGCTTCCGCGAGAGCAGTTCGGAGATCATTTGATATCGGAGAGTGTTCGCGGTGGTTCGTGCCATTTGGGTTTCGAGCGAGACCGAGTTTCCATCTTGGTCTGGAGTCTCGTCATCGCGAATGTACCCAGACTCGCCCTGCGTCATTTTTCGTCTCAGCGTCCCATGGGTGTCGAGCTGAGCTGAGAAGGTTTCCCGGAAGCTGATGTCTCGCGAGCGATAGCCAGGAGTGTCGATGTTGGCGAGGTTGGCGGCGATCAGTTCTTGTCGGTTCGCGTGATAACCGAGGTGCCCGCCGAGTCGGTCGAGGCCAGAAAAGGGTGTGCGATCGATGGCAATTGTTTTTGTGATGGTCATCGAGTGTGTCCTAGCTAGGTTCACGGCCCGTGTTCGTGGCGGAGGGCTCGAGAGACTCGATGACCTGCCGGAGCGCTCGCTCTCGGATTCGGGCGCGGGCGACGAGGCCCCACTGAGTTCCATGCGTCGCCAGTTCGTCAAGAATCCGTTGCCCATCCGCGTCATTTTTTAGAGAGAACTCGGCCTGGGCGAGTAGGTAGCCCATCTTGTCGCGTCTCTCAGGGTCGGTGGTACGTGAGATCCAGGCGCGCAGTCGAGGCGCTGCATCGGCATATCGACCGGACTCCGCCAGGGCGATTGCCAGGGCGGGGGACCGAATGTTGGGGTCATCGAAGCCGATTTTCTGCATCTGTTCCAGTGCTTGCACTTGCTGTGCCGTTGTTCCCCAGCCCTGAGCAAGTTCGATTTCGATGCTGAAGAGCGTTCGGAGCGTTGTCTTGTTGTTGGCGGAGGCGCGCAGCTCGGCGAGCTGGTGACGGGCATGGTCAATTCCACTGTCGAGCAGGTTGCTCAGAGCAAATTCTTTGAGAGAGCGATGGAGTCCAGGGACGTCAGGATGTTTGGCGACGAGAAAGTGAAGCACTTCTCGTTCGTGATCGGACTTTTCTTCTCCGTGATAGGCAATGGCGAGTAGAGCGACGATTCGGGCTTCCTCCTGGGCCGCCGGAATTCTGGTGAGTTGGTCGCGCAGGAGCGGAATCGCAAGTTCGTAGAGGCCGAGCTGGATGTAGGCGTCGGCGACGAGGTCACGCAGGGAGTCCCGTTCGACATGGTCGGATGTCAGGGATTCCCATGCGGCGTAGCGAACCGCCGTATCGAGCGGACGAGAGGTTGATCCTGGCCAGCCGATTGAGGCCGATACGATTCTGTCTCGTTCGATTTTCGCGGCCTCTTGCCACCGTGGGGGGAGTTGCTCGATTCGTGGGAAGTGGTGCAGAGCGAGATCTGGGGCCCCGAGATCTGAGAGCACGTGAGTCGCCCGCAGCCACGCGAACGCTCCGTAGCGCGCCCGATTTCCGGCCGCCGCAGCGATCATCACTTGGTCGTAGGTTGGGTCACCTTCACCAATAATGGTATCGATATTGAGGGCAGTGAGGCGCGCGAGGGCGGCGCCCGAACTTCGTGGGTTGTTGCGCGCAACCTCTCGCAGCCGGGACTTTGCCTCGTTGATGTGGCCGCTCATGACATAGAGTTCGGCCATCCGACACTGAGCGAGGTCACGGAGGTCTCGTTCTTCGGCGATCTTCGTCCACAGTCGCTTTGCTTGTTCAAGTCGGCCTTCATACGTGGCCTGCTCGGCTTCTTGCCACAGCTCAAGGCGGGCACCGAGGTTTTTAGGCGGGGGGATCGGATATCGAACTCGCTCGGCAAGGTTACGCAGACGTGTCTCCTCGGATAGCGCGCCAAAGGACAGTCGATGGAGTCCTTGGGGGTGACGGCGTGGCTCTTGGACACTCAAGGGGCGTGAGGAGTGAGAGATTCGAACACGTAGGCCATGTTCAAGGGGCGTGAGTCTCAGAACAAACTCGTCAGGAATTTGTCTCGCTGCCTGCTCGATCTTTGCCGGATCACCAGTGAGGTCGATTTGGAGCGTCCGCTCTCCTGGAAGCTGCCGAACATGGCTGCGTGTCGAACCCCGGGCAATAGGAAACTCCAATCGGACCTCGCGCTCGACACCATCGAGCGGCCTCCAGGGTATCGCGGCTCCGGCAGGTGAGGCTGCCAGTGTGGCCACGAGAAGGACCGTCAGCGCAAAAAGACGAGGAAGCACTCCAGGGATGTCAGCAACAGTCGTGCCACACCCGGCGTCAGAAACCTGGCGCCGGGTGTGCAGCGTATGATGCGTGCTCAAGCCCAACGAGGTCACCCGTGGGTAACCTCGTGGCGGATAGAATCTCAGGCTTCGGGTTCACCAAGGAAGTCGAAGAAAGATGGGCCGTCAGCCCGCGCGATCTTCGGCTTCTTTGCGTTTCCGAACGCGCTCACGCTTACGCAGCTTCTCGACCAAGGTTGTGCGGTTGAGCTGTAGGAGCTCCGACGCCTTTTGCTTGTTCCCATGGGTGCGTTCGAGGGCCTGATCAATGAGGTTGGCTTCAAACAATTCGACCGCTTGTCGTAAGTTGATGCCTGACTCGGGAAGCACAAAATCCACGGGAGAATCGGCTCGTGGCCGAGCATTCGCTTCGTTGGGAAGAGCGGGCGGAATGGGGGCATGGCGCTCGGAGACCGCATTTCCCATGACTTCGACGGCACCGTGAGCGGGAAGACCGTGGGGGATACCCGCGGTGGAGTTGGCGGCCGGGCCGTCGTTCGCCATGGTGACCACGCCTTCACCGATTCCTGAGACTGTGGGCTCAACGATTGAGGGGATACCCGCGGCGAGCGGAGAATAATGGATGCTGCTGGCCGGAATCGGAGGTTGATGCCCGGGCAGGGCTGGTGCCATGGGGGGCTGGGCGCGGCCGATGAACCGAGGTTGCGGCGACCGAAATTTCCCTGGGAGATCGTCGGCTCCGAGAACGCCTCTTCCTGTGTGCAGGAGCGACATGCGCTCGACGGTATTTTCAAGCTCGCGGATGTTGCCTGGCCAAGGATATTGACTGATCAAGTCGAGCGCCTCGTCAGTAAATCCCTCAAGGTGGCGAGAACGACGCTCGTTGAAGACACGCAAAAAATGTTTCGCAAGATTGGGAATGTCGGACTTCCGCTCACGCAGGGCGGGAAGCATGATCGGGATCAAGTTGAGTCGGTAGAAGAGGTCCTCGCGGAAATTTCCCTGTGCTGCCATGAGCTCAAGGTTTTTGTTCGTCGCGGCGATGATCCGGACATCGACCATGCGAGGACGGGTCTCGCCGACGGGGACGTACTCACCTTCCTGGAGCACGCGCAGCAATTTGACCTGGACGGCGAGCGACATCTCACCGATTTCGTCAAGAAAGAGCGTGCCGTTGTTGGCGGCAGCAAATCGCCCTTCGCGGTTTTGCGTAGCCCCCGAAAATGCACCCTTGGTGTGGCCAAAGAGCTCGCTCTCGATCAATGTCTCGGGGATTGCGCCGCAGTTGACCGGAACCATGGTCGTCTTTCGCCGGCTCGATGCATTGTGAATCGCGCGAGCCACCAGCTCTTTACCGGTGCCGCTGTCCCCGAGAATGAGTACCGTACAGTCGGTATCGGAGATTCGTTCCAGGATCAGAAATACGTCGAGCAGACTCTCGTGATCACCGCGTATTGCAGGTGCGTACTTGTCGCGCCACTTGGAGCGGTGATCTTGTGCGCCAGTTTTGCCTTCGGCTTCGAGGACTCGTCTCAATATCTTGAGCAAGGTCTCGAGTTCGAAGGGTTTTACGAGGAAATCCGAGGCACCAAGGCGGATGGCCTCGACCGCCAAGGGGACGGTGCCTTCGCCAGACATCATCGTATAATTTTTAGCGAGATTGTCGGCCCGGGCGCGCCTGAGCACCTCGAGGCCGTCCATGTCGTCCATCCGGAGGTCTAAGAGGACCAAGTCGGGCCGTCGCGCGGCCATTTTTTGCAGTGCCTCGTAGCCACCGGAAGCCGCTTCGACCTCACATTTTAGAGTACTCAGGAAAGTGACGAGCAGTTGACGCGTCTCCGCGTGGTCGTCGACGACGAGGATTTTGCGGCCGCGTAGGCCAGGTTCGTCCAATGAAAACATCGATCCTGACTACTATCCGGTCGGGCGATGGCGGGGTCAACGGAAGAAAGCGCGGATGGTGAATTCGACTTGCAGTGTAAGGTTGGCGGCCGGGCGAATGCGCCCGGCCAAGGGAGTGGGTCCTATGACGCTGTCGAGCCCAGGCGGGAGAAGTATCGGGATCCTGGCTTGATGAATGTTTTGGCTCGCTCGCCGGGCGCGGCTCGGACGGGGTGATCGGGGGGACCTCATCCCGCGAGAATTCTGATCAATTCGTTTGTCAATAGAGGCGACCGAGGCCGGAGAAGTGTCCCGTGAGGGAATCGGTGTCGGTGTCGGTGTCGGTGTCGGTGTCGGTGCCGGTGCCGGTGTCGGTGTCGGTGCCGATGTCTGTTTCGGTGCCGATGTCTGTTTCGGTGCCGATGTCTGTTTCGGTGCCGATGTCTGTTT
>CAYTFJ010000109.1:0-13103 GCA_964437075.1 uncultured Nannocystaceae bacterium | reverse complement strand
CTCTCCTTCCTCCTCGGTCTGGCTGCCAAGAACTATCAGTCACATCGACACAACGCCGTCCTGAACAAGCATCGTCTAAACGCGCTGAAAACATTTACGGCCCTCGCTGATGCGGCGAGCAATCGGAGTGCGAGAGACATCATCCTCTCACATGCGGCCCACTGCATCTTCGGCCCGCAACCCACAGGCTACGGCAAGTCGGTTACAGCGGAGCCTCCCACAATGAAGGCGTTGGTTGAGATGGTCTCTAAGGCTGGAGCTGATAAGTAGCGACACAAATCTCACACAGATTGATGACCGAGACGAAACCAAAATTTTTTCCCTTCCTGTGCATTTCCGCTAAGAGACGGTCACCTACGTTCCCGTCGGTGACCGTCTCTTCAATTCAGGCGGACCTTATACCCCTGCGGTGCATCGTCAAGGAGTGCGATCGCTGACCTTCGCGCGTCCGGTGAAAGGTGCCCGTACCCCCTCGTGCTCGAGGCGTGACCAAGCAACTCCTTGACCTCGGTGAGACGGACGCCGCGCATCACGAGCTGTGAGGCATAGGTTGTGATGATCGCTTGATACATCGCGAGGGCCAAGCCCAGCTGCGATGCGAAGAGCGCGAGGAGTCGCCGAGGAAAACGAAGTGCCACGAACGACGGCAGCGGTCAGGCCATCAACCACGCCTTCGGTCGCCGAAGATCAAACTTGTGGGCGCAGCACGGCCTTGTGGAACCCAGAGGTCACCGCAATCGCCAAGGCGGCAGCGACCGCGGCTGCCCACTTCTCTCCGGGAAAATCGAGCAGGGCCGCCTGAACGAGGGTGCTCACCCATCACAGCAGCGGCCACACGGTAGGACCCACCCGATGTGGCCGGCTCGCTGAACCGGCTCGCTGAAGTGGACCCGAAAGCATCGGGCCGTCGAGAATCGGCTCCACCGGCAACTCGATGTCACATTCCGAGAAGACCGCTTCCGCGTCTACGCCGAAAATGCCGCGGAGAACCTCGTCGTCATCCGCCGCATCGTGCTGAATTTTCTGCGGGCTGTCTCGTGAGCCTCGTGAGCCTTCCCAGAAGCGTTGCCGCACGTCTCTCTCATGCCGCATGCCGCGATTCAACACGGGAGAAGATCCTCCAGGCCGGCCTTCCGTGAGATGCGACTTGCTAGGGGAAGACTGCCTATCGGGACCTTACGATCGACAGGCAGCCTCTCACCCCCCGGCCCCGCCTCTTCTCGACGGGTCACCGCGAGGGCTATTCGAGGTTGGGCGGCTGAACCCCCCCAACACCGAGGTTGATCTCGTAGACCTCTGCCTTCTGATAGTTGACCACGTAAAGGTTCTGTTCAGCCCAGCCACCGTGGCCCGAGCCAAAATGATGGTTCGGGATCCAGTCACCGGACTCCGAGAGATCGACCACCAGATCAATCTCGGCACCGTCGGGAGAAATCCTCCACACGGTACCGCTCCCGATTTCGGTGGCATACACATTTCCGCAAACGTCCACCGTCAAACCATCGAGATTGCCTTCCGCTTGGCCGACTCCGGCCACCAAATTACTTTGTTCTCCCGATTCGATATCGAGAGCAAATATGTAGCCCCCCTCGTTGTGACTCCCGATATAGAGCGTCTTATAGTCAGGAGAAAATGCCAATCCATTGGGCAACGTGAGATCTTTTGCGACAATCGCATACTCACCAGAGTCCGCATCAACACGAATGACGACGCCCTTGCCCATCACTTCATCGAGATCCTCGGGAATCGGATCCCCCGGTGCACCCGCCACGACCGTGACATAGATCGCGCCTTCCTGGTCTACCGTCACTCCGTTGGGAAAAGGCAGCCCTGCCAGAATCGTTGTGATGTTCTTGCTCTCGCTCACTCGAACGATCGCGCCTTGTCCTGAGTCGGCGAATACGATGTCTCCGCCTGGCAAGGCCGCCAGACCATGGCTCGTTGCGTCGCCGTGAAAATTTTCCTCGATCACGTTCGGAACCACGATCGACATGGTTCCGTCATGGCTAAACGAAAGTAGATGGCCGTCTGCAATCGAGATCATGTTGCCCTCGCTATCGAAAGCGAAATCTTCGCTGCGACCCGGCCCGCTGATCGTTGTGTACGAAGTCGGAATCGCATCAAGGTTCTCGCAATCCACAGGTGTTTCGGCCACCGACTCCGTATCCGAACCTTCGCCACTGGCGCCGGCCGTGTCTGTGCCTTCGATCGATTTTATGTCCGTACCGGTCTCGGTCTCGGTCTCGGTCTCGGTCTCAGTCCCTTGACTCGTACTTTGAGGGCAGGCGGTCATGAGTGCCGCAACGAAGATCGATGTTACAATCGCAATTTTGTCTCTATATTTATCCATGGTTTTCAATTCATCTTCATACGCACAGTTCCAAGGCCAAATCACAAACTTGATTTTCTTCGCAGTCATCATCATCCACACAGGGTACGTAGCCAGCAATGTCGATGTCTCCAGGCATTGATGAAACGACCATGAGCTCGACGCAGCCAAAGGCCGTCTTGGCATGATCCGAGCTCCGCCGAGTCAAGGTCGCGTTGGGGAATCCGGACACACCAGAGTTGACCAGCTGTTGAAGAATCGCGGAAGGAACCTCGGCTTCGCCATTGTCCTCGAAGTCACACAGGAGGCTGGTCGGGGAAATTCCGTGTTGATCGATTTGAAGCCGAAATACGATTTCAGCATCTCGGTGCTCTG
Organism: uncultured Nannocystaceae bacterium; assembly: GCA_964437075.1. Taxonomy (GTDB): domain Bacteria; phylum Myxococcota_A; class Polyangia; order Nannocystales; family Nannocystaceae; genus CAYTFJ01. Next base: position 10,399 of record CAYTFJ010000109.1, on the reverse strand, counting down.
TGGTGTCCCAGTGAAGAGAGAATCCTTTTTGCGGGGTAACGACCCACTTGTTCTCATCGGTGAGAACAAGCGCTTCGACGCCAATGCCATGCAGTTCGAGATCTTCGATTTTTCCGCCTTCGGTCGTGAGCAGAAGAGGGCTCCCTGCAACGAGGGCCGACTGCGGCAAAGAAGCGTCAGCGTACTTGTATGAAGGCTCGACAGCGGCCATCTGCACAGCTTCGCTCAGTCCGAGTATCGAAACCACACCTAGATCTTGCGGCTCCGGATAGGCGACACACTCCTGTGTCAGCCCGCAGATCTCCCCTGACGAACATGCTGGATCGCAAAAAGGATTAATACGTTGGTACAGTTTACAGCTCCCCTCCGTACCCACCACTTCGAAATATGTCGATGGCGGCGGCCCATCCGAAAGAGACCCACCAACGATCAGGAACTCACCGTAACGTTCGATCACAAATGTTCCAGAACGTTCCTCGAGAAGACATGGACCATCGAGGTCGAGTTCATCGAGTTTGGGTGCTGTTGGCGCGCTTAAATTTTCGGAATCATTGTCCTTTTCGTCCCTGCAAGAAGAGCCGGCCACGACTATGAGAACTGCGAGTACATGTCCATTTTTCATTGAAAACTCGATCTTCAAAGTTTACAAGGACGATCAGTCAACACTGTAACTTCTTCACAATTTTTTCTGCGTGCCTCGTTGTTAAAACCGTCACAGCCTCCCAGAGACATGAAAGGATTGGTGCGATGTTCTCACGACCCATTCTTATGAACATATGTAGCACAAAGTTAGTAAGTGTTCTCACATGACTCCATCCATTTCAGAAATTCGTATTCAAGGACGCTAACGTCAACATCGCGGTTCATAGGCTTCAGCATCCCGCACCGTTCTGTGCACAGGCCAGGTTCATCGCTACGCCCCATCCCACACAGAAAAAAGAGGTCACTTGAACGACAATTTTTCCTCCGTCGCCCAGCCGTCGGTCGCGCGGACCCCGTCAACAACATCAGTTCCATCGGCGTCCCATTTCGAACTGTGTTCGCGCGCGACTATTTTCTTTCGTCCCAAAAAAAGACACCTTCCACATCCTCGCAGAAGACTAAACGAAAAAACCGAAGACCTATTCAACTCAAAAGAAGATTTCCAGGGATTCCTTCGTTTAATTCACAGACTGATGTCCGTTATCGACTGGACGTCGTGAATTCGTTGCGTAAAATCCCTCACGGTAAGCGAGGCCAAGCGCGGCTCGCAACGGTCTCGGAGAACGGGCCTATCGAAGCGAATCTGCTCTCGGTGGCTATCCAGCACCCGTCTTCCCGCGTATTCTCGCACCGCCATGGTGGACGATCCAAGCAGCGAGGCCGACGTCGCAATCATCGGTGCAGGCATCGGAGGGCTTACCGCCGCCGCGTTGCTTGCCAAATCTGGCCTAAAGGTCTGTGTGCTCGAGATGGACGCGCGCCCCGGGGGCTACCTTGCAGGGTTCCGTCGCGGCCCCTTTATTTTTGACACCGCGATCCACTGGCTTAACCAGTGCGGTCCGAAGGGGATCGTAACCACGATCTTTGAGCATGTTGATGAAGGCTGCCCCCATGCGCCGTCGCTCACGCACATTCGGCGTTTCCGTGGCGAGTCCCATGACTACCTGCTCACCTCCAACCCCGATGAACTCCGCGATCGTTTAGTTCACGAGACACCTCAAGAAGGGGACGCCATCACCCGCTTCTTCGAAAGCGGCGAGAAACTGGGCACCAGTTTTCGAGAACTCTCTTTTCTCATGCGCACCCGTGAGTCCATGGGCGCTTTCGAAAAGGCTCGCACCGGACTGCGCATGGGGAGGACGGCATTTCCAATGATGCGGTGGGCTCGTTTCTCCGCCGAAAAAGCCTTTCAAAAGGTCTTTCAAAGCCCGAGCTTGCGGCGCATATTTTGTACCGATCAACGCCTCATCTCGTGCCTCGCCCCCATCGCATGGGCCTACGATCACGACTATCAAGCCCCTCCCGCGGGGGGCAGCCAAGCCTATCCGAAATTCCTCGTGGAAGGCATCAAAAGGCGCGGGGGCACCGTGTCCTTTCGCTCGCGCGTAGAAGAGATCGTCATCGAAAACGGTGCCGTTGCAGGCCTTCGTTACGTAAAGGGACGCCGCAATCCGCAGCCAGGATCGGTCAAGTGCAAATATGTGCTGGCCGCGTGCGACCTCTCCACCCTCTACGAGAAAATGCTGCCCGCAGGCTCCGTTCCCGCCGGCGTGCTCGACAAACTGCGCAAGGCAGAAATCTACGACTCGACCGTCACCCTCTCGATGGGACTCAAAGTCCCCCCGCAAGAACTCGGCTTCGGAGAAGAACTCACCTTCTTGACCCGCGACAACATCGCCATCGAGGCCCACAATGACGGGAATCCACACACCTCCGCCATCAGTGTCCTCGCACCGTCGTTACGCGATCCGACGATGGCACCCGCGGGCAAAGGCACCCTCACTTTTTCGACCACGGCCAATATTCGCTACGGGGACCGCTGGAAGACCGGCCCCGATGACGAGCGGGGCGACGCCTACAAGTCTTTCAAGCGGGCCTACGCCGACGTTCTCATCGAACGGGTGCAAGCGACCCTCGCCCCCGGGCTCCGCGAACAGATCGAGCTGTTGGAGATCGCCACCCCCGTCACACATCTTCGCTACACCGGAAACCGCGACGGCTCGATCATGGCCGCGAAGCCAACCCGCGGAAACATTCACAACGGCGTGGCCGGCTATCGAACGCCCATCAAGAACCTTCTTCTTGCCAGTCATTGGGCAGAATACGGAGGCGGTGTACCCATTGCCGTCCGTGCTGGAGCAAACAGCGCCTTGCTCGTTCTCGAAGAACAAAACAAAGTGGAGTTTGAACGCCTACGCGCGGTGCTCGATGGAGAAACGCTGTAGCACGCGATAGAGGGGCGCGATACGAATCGGATGCTCTGCGCGGATGTCCCCTGTGCAATCGTGCCGACATAAGTTGCTGGCCTTCGATCGCAGAGGATGACCGCCTGGCCATCTGCAGCGCCCAAGCCATCGAACCCGTCTGAAGGCTGCAACCATCTCCACCCTTCCAAAATCGTCCCTTGCTCAACGATTGTCATGGCCTTCGATCAATGCACCGCGAGCTTACACTGCACAAAGCGGTCCAGCAGGCCGCCAACAGATGTTTCTGTGACCTTGACCCTCCCCTAAGGGGAGCCCCCAAAGTCCCTGTATGCCAACTTTCAAACGGACCCTTCTCTTGGGGTTTTTAACGTGGTTCGTCCCCTTACTCGCGTCCTTTGCCTTATTTTCTCCCGAAGGCAAACCGGTGTTGGATATCATGTTTACAAAGAGCATTCTCCTGATCATCGCCAGTGCCAATGGCGCATTTTGGATGCTGCGTTGGTTCGCTCGGGTCGATCGGTCGCCGATCCTGGCCGGACTTGTCGTTGGCGGTACATGGCTAGCGATCAACTGGGGACTGGATCTCCTAGTATTGCTGCCACTCTCCGGCGAAACACCGACGGAGTGGTTTTGCAACACCGGTCTGGGTTATCTCATCATCCCCATGATGAGTATCAGCCTGGGAGTGGTCTCGACTCGCTCCCCGAAAAACCACCTACGGAGTCCCGTGTGATAGCGAAGAACCCTTCCGAACTAAGCATCGGGCAGTTTTCTCGTGTCAGTCAACTGTCGATCAAAACCTTGCGTCACTACCATGCCCTTGGCCTGCTGGTCCCAAAACGGATTGATCGCTCCAGTGGGTATCGTTTCTATCAACCTGAACAGCTTGAGCGTGCCCAGGCAATTCTCGGCCTAAAGGATCTTGGTTTTGGACTTGAGACAATTACCGAAATCCTCCACGAGTGCAGCGAGGATCAGGACATCATCGACATCTTGGAAACCCGACGAAACTCGATTGTCGATGAAATGAACCGTATGCAGGCACGCATAGGACAACTCGACAGCGTGCTGCGTCTCGCACAGGAACGCAAAAAACGGCAGGCGGCTGACGAACTTGAAGTCAAAGAGTGTGTGCTTCCCGAGCAGCTCTTTATCAGTCGCCGAGTTCAAGGGCGCTACGAAACAATGGGCAGTCTCTTCAAAGCCTGTGGGCGTGCCGCTGGACGGCATATCGCCGGACCGCCTATGGCGCTGTTCTACGATGCCGAATACTGCGAGGTCGCTGATTTTGAGGCTGGATTTCCGGTACAGCGGGAAACGAAGGGAAAAGATCTGGTCTGCCGGGTACTGCCCATGAGCCGTGCAATCTGTGTAATTCATGTGGGGCCCTACACCGAGAGTGGTCCAGCCTGGGCAGTCGCTATCGCGGCAGCCACTGCTGCGGGCTTTTCATGCGAAGAAAAAACTCATCCTCCCCGAGAGATCTATTTGAAAGGACCAGGGATGATCTTTCGAGGACAGCCAAAGCGGTACGTCACACAGATTTGTGTTGTCGATGGCAAAGACGTGTAAATACGACAAAATTTTCACAGCATGCACGACCCTCAGACCTCTCTCTCACTATTTGTGGATCCTCCGCGACCCAAACCGCTAGCATCACGGGGCATGTCCTCCCTGCCTTTTTCCCCAGTCCCCGTGACTCTGCGCTCCGCAGCTCTCTCCTCCCTCGTGGTCGTGGCCTGCTCAGGTTCGTGCAGCTCACTACCCGGTCCAAGCGCTTCAAACGGGCTGATTGATTTCGTTGGTGATTTGGCTCCGACCACGACCCACCTCCCCTTTCCCCACCATGGCGGATTGGCATCAGGCATCCATCCAAACCACAAGTCTCAACAATCACTGGACCACGACGTGGTTGGTTTCTACGAGCAATGGAAATCTGACTATCTCAAGGACTACCTCGGCACGGACATCACCTACATCGCGGGCGACATCACCGGAGACGTCCCTCCGTCATGGCCCAGAGGGATACGGAGCGTCAGTCAATCCGAAGCGACCGGTTACGGGATGATCATCTTTGCCCTCATGGCCGGCCACGACCCCCATGCGCGGGCGTATTTCGACGGACTGGTGAAACTCTATCTTGCAAATCAAAGCCAATACAACAATGCGAACATGTCGTGGGTCATTCCCGAGAAGTACGATCCTTCGCTCGAGAAGGCGGCAAGCGCCTCGGACGGCGATTTCGACATCGCCTATGCCCTCTTGCTCGCGGACAAACAATGGGGGTCCACGGCCCCGGGCTTAGACTACCAAGGCCTGGCAAAGAAAATGCTCTCAAACGGGATCCTGGAGTTTGATATCAGCGAGCGTACAAACCGTGTCCTCCTGGGAGATTGGGGCAAAGGCAAATCGGGAGGCCCCGGTCGCCACCCCATCGACCGATACAACGAAACGAGCACGAGACCCTCGGACTGGGTGCTCGACCACCTGCGAGCCTTTGACAAGGCGTATCCCAACCCCCGTTGGGCGGCCATCATCGCAGAGACTGAGAAGCTCTTTGCCGCAGTACAGGACCCCAATACGGGGTTGTATCCAGATTTTGTGGAAGATCTGAACGGCACCCCTCAAAAGGTCCTCACCGACATCCCCTACACCGACGAGGCCGGACAGACCCGATACAAGTACCTCGAAAGCGACGCCGATGACGACTATGGGTGGAACGCATGTCGCGTGCCCTGGCGGTTGGCCACCGACTACGCCCACTATGGCCGACCAGGAACTGGCGATGCCCTCCGACGCCTCAATCGATGGTCCACGTCTCTTTCCAAAGATTCACGAGCCTGGCCAGGGTCGATCTGGCATGGCTACACCTTGGACGGCGAGAAACTCAACCCTGGGGACGACTGGAGCTGGTCGCTAGCGTTCACCGCCCCGATGGTCTCGGCCCTGATCGTCGATGCGCAAAATCAAGACTATCTAAATTCGGGATGGGAGTTCATGAGCACCCACTTTCTTGGAGATCACAGCGAGACCGAAGGGTGGTCCGGCTACTACCCCGACACGATCTCGCTTCTCAATATGCTGCTCATCTCTGGGAACTGGTGGAACCCCGCAGCGTGACGGCATAACCAGGTCCACGAGGCCTAAGGACTCTGCTTCACCCCGGGTCTGGGGGCACCCGCATGGCCTTTGCGCCTCGCTCCTGGCGCTTCCTGGCGCTTCCTGGTGTTGACGGCCCTCTCTTTTCTCGTTGTGCTCTCGGGATAACGTGGCAGTGCGAAGCCATTCCAGCCGATCTTGGGCCGAACCGAGACCGATCTCTCTTCCCGGGATTTCCGCTCTGGCGATCACCCACCGGGTCTGTCAGCCTGTCGCGTCTATGGTCGAGCTCAGTCGTACGGCACTCGTCTACCTCGTACTCGGTGCGGGTATTCTATTCACCTTGCTTCTCGGGCTGATTCAGGTGCGCGGATTGCCTGCCGCCCTCTCCGGAACTCGCGACACCCGCCAGTTCCGCCGAGGGTTGCTCGCTACGACCCTCGGCATGGGCAGCCTCTGTGGCGGTGCCCTCGCGCTTGAGTTCGGTGGACCGGGCGCGATCGGATGGATGTGGGTAGCAACGATCCTCGGCATGGCCCTCACCTACGCCGAAACTTTCCTCGCTCTGCGCACCCGCGATTCGGGTGGATCTGGCCCTACGACCTATCTTCGCCACTGCGCCGGAAAACTCGGGCCCGCGCTCGGCAGCCTCTACGCCCTCGTCGCCCTCGCCTTCGCGCTATCCGCGGGTTCCGCGCTGCAAAGCCAGCAAAGTGGCGCCATGCTCGGAGGTCTGTTCGCTGTCTCCAGTCTAAAAATACAGCTGGCTGTGGCCCTCATTGCGGCACCGGCGGTGCTCATGCCCAAAGGGAAGATTCGCGCGGTGCTGGTGACACTCGCACCAGCCATGGTCGCCGCGTACCTGCTCCTGCTGGTGACGGTGATCGCCCAGGGCTCCACGGCGCTCTCAGACCATCTTCAGACCATCACAGATGCAATGTTCTCCTCCACGACCGGCGGCGCTGGAATCGCGAGCGGCGGGCTGCTTGTCGTGCTCTCTTGGGGTGTGACCCGAGCGACACTTGCATCGGGATCCGGGCTAGGCAGCGCCGCAATTTCTGCGGACCCGGGCACGACGTCCGACGATCCACTCGACCACGGTACCGCGCACAAACTCGCCGCTTCCTCTATGCTGGCTCCACTGCTCGCGGGCGGCGTGATCACGACACTGACGGCGCTGGCGCTCATGACTCACGGCGTGAATGCGGCCCAGCGGATCGACGATCCCCAACGGACTGCCCAATCCGACACACCGTCCGACAAAGATGTACCCGCCGACTATCGGGCGCTTGAACGCGCCCACAGCCGCGGCTCCAAAGCGAGCATGAAATGGGGCCAAACCCTCGTCATGCCGGTCGACACCCCTCTCAAAGCCGGCATGGCCTATCCAATGGTCTTCCGTGCCAACCCACGGGGGCACCTTTTCGGCAAAGTAAGCCCCCTCGAAGACAAAAATGCGGTGGTCATCAGCAATTTTGCGATCGCCAAGAACATCGACACGGTCGTCTTTCGCGACGCGCACAAGCTACGACGCCACGACGCTTCCTACGATCTCCGAATCGCCGTCACCTCCGAGCTGCATGCGCTCCCAAACGGTGGGGAGCTTCTGGCCCTCACACCCGCAGATCCCAAATACGACCTCAAGAAACTCCGTACCCATCGAACAGGCCCGTACCTGGTGCTTGAGGACTTCCACTTCCAAGGTACGATCGGCGCGGCTTTTAGCCCCGACAACAAGATCGGTCAACACCTGGCCATGTTCGAAAATCGTGCCGAAGATGCGCCCCTTAACCCCCAGCTACGGACCATCCTCTCGCTCGGATTTCGCGGGCCCTATTTCGACAACGACAAGCCTCGCCCCCCCGTTGCCCTGCTGGCGCAAGAGCAGCTCGATGCCGAGATCGGCGAGCGCATCACCCTACAGATGCAATCCCCTGCCCGCGGTCTCGCTATCGGCCAGCTGATTGAGAAAGACGGAGTCCTACGCACGCCCGCGTGGGATTTTCTTGCCGACACAACAACGGCGATTTTGCGTCACAACGACGACCCCAGCCAAGATCTTCACATCCCCGTGAGCTCAAAGCTCGTCGATAGTTTTCTCCAATTCGAGAGCACGCGACCGGACATTCTCGACTTCCGTCACGCTCGAGAGATGAAGCAGTTCACCGGTCCCTATCTGAGCGTCCCGGACTACGTCTTTGACGTGGAGGTGCACAGCGCCCTGCGTGCCCCGGACCCCCGTAACCTTGAGGCTGAGAAACGCAACCAACAGCGTGGCCCCTTGGCAAACCGAAAATCCTTGGTCCCGATTCATCCCTTTACGGAACCAAAGGGCGGAGAAGGCGAACTCTTTCACCCGCACCCGGCATCGGTCACTCGCATCGGTATGCGCGGACCCTTTCGAGTCCGGCACGGAAGCGCACAGATCGCAGATCTTTTTCAGAAATCTCTGGGCAAAGCGCGGCCGCTCGCTGGCATCCTGGTCCTCTTCCTGGCGGTCACCACCATGATGGGCTGGTCGCTCCGCGCCGAGCAACTCGCTCGCCACTTGTTCGGTCCGCGTGCCGCGATCCCGACACGCGTGCTCTTCCTCGTGGTCGCCGTCGCCGGCGGCGCCCTCACCCTCGATCCTCTGTTGAAGACCGTCGACGGCCTCATGCTGCCCATGGCGCTGCTGAACCTCATGGCCCTGCTTGCGCTTTATTCGCGGTTCAAGCGGCCTCGCTCGCCCACAACATCAACCTAGCCAAGACCTCATCAAGACCTCGGATTTTCGAGACCCGCCCTGCGGCATCGTGTAAGGATAAGCGATGCCGCAGATTGTCCTGGCGACCATCAACGCCAAGTACATCCACGCCGCCTTCGGACTTCGCTATCTCGCCGCGAACCTTGGGCCGCTCCGTGCGGACTCAAAGATCCTAGAGTTTACCGCCGAGCAGCGACCGGCGGACATGGCCGAGGCCATCCTGAGCCTACAGCCGCGGATCGTGGGACTTGGCGTGTACATCTGGAACGCCGTGCAATCTCTCGAGCTCGTATCGATCCTTACCAAGGTCGCGCCGAAGCTCAAGATTATTCTTGGGGGCCCGGAGGTCAGCCACGAATACGAAGAACAAGAGATCGTCCACCACGCGGACTACGTCGTTACCGGTGAAGGCGAACATAGCTTTCGTCGACTCTGCACCTCAATTTTAGAGGGTCGTCCTTCCCTCACCAAGATTCATCCCGGCGACACCGGAGATCTCGATGCCCTGGTGTTTCCGTACGCCCTCTACGACGAACAGGACATCGCGCACCGAGTGATCTACGTCGAGGCTTCTCGAGGTTGCCCTTTTCGTTGCGAATTTTGTCTTTCCTCGTTGGACAAGAAAGTTCGTCCTTTTCCGATGGGACAATTTCTCGCGCAAATGGAGACGCTCTTGGACCGAGGTGTCCTTCACTTTAAGTTCGTCGATCGAACCTTCAACCTCGATCTAACAAGCGGATCCGCCATCCTCGATTTTTTCCTCGAACGAATGCGTCCGGGACTCTTCTTGCACTTCGAGATGATCCCAGACCGTTTCCCTGAGCTCCTACGCGAACGCATCACCCGTTTTCCCCCCGGAACCCTGCAGTTTGAGGTCGGCATTCAAAGCTTCGATCCCGAGGTCGGAAAACGGATCAGTCGCCGTCAAAACTTCGACAAGCTGCGTAAAAACCTCGACTATATTCGCGACTATACGCATGTACATCTTCACACGGATCTCATCATCGGCCTGCCTGGTGAGACCGCAGACGGCTTCGCCACGGGCTTTGACAAGCTCGTCGCCATGCAGGTTGAGGAGATTCAAGTCGGGGTTCTCAAGCGCCTCCGTGGTGTGCCGATCTCCCGACACACCGAAGCGTGGAACATGCGCTATTCGGCGCATCCGCCCTATGAAGTTCTCCAGACCGGAGCCATTGATTTTCCAACCATGCAGCGGCTCAAGCGGTTCGCTCAATGTTGGAACTCACTCGTCAACCGCGGAAACTTTCACGACACCGCCCCACAGATCTGGGAAGGGAAGTCGCCCTTTCATGCGTTCTTGGCCTTTAGCGACTGGCTCTTCAAACATGTCGGCCGTGTGCACAGCATCGCGCTAATTCGGCTGGGGCGCTATCTCATGGCCTTTTTGATCGAACATCGAGACGGCGACGCAGCGCTCATCGACCGCAGCCTCCGCGCCGACTTTACACGTGCTGGACGAAAGGACCCCGGCGTCTTTCGACCACTGTCCGCCATGCTCAACGAGCCCTCGAAGCGGCCACAGGATGCAAAAAAAGCGGCAGCACCGGCCCGTCAGGCCCGCCATCAAGGAACAGCCTAAGACGCAGACTGAGTATGATCCGTTTTCACGGACACCCGTGAAGTG